>DAOMFL010000091.1:10574-13595 GCA_035429805.1 Burkholderiaceae bacterium | reverse complement strand
GCCATGGCCCATCGAGTTGGAAGAAGTCGCGGCAGCTTAGCGGGGCCATGCGATGACCTCCAACGGGCGAACCCTGCCGCGTTCGTCGATGTGTCTGGATCCGGCCGCGGACTGCCCGGCCGCTGCCTACTCTGGGCGCTCGAACGCCAGCTTCGCACCAAGGATCAGCAGGACCGCACCGCTCGTCCGATGCAGCCAGCGGACCACGGACGGTCGGGATCGCAGCCAGGCGGACAGCAATCCCGCTGAAAGTCCAATCGGCCCTTTGACGAGGAACGTCAGCCCGGCAAACGCCAGTCCAAGAACGAACACCGTCAGCGTCGGGTGCGACGCATCGGATTGCACGAATTGAGGCAGGAACGCGAAGTAGAAGACTGCGATCTTCGGGTTCGACAGGTTCGAAAGCGCTCCGTCGATGAACAGACGCCCAAGCGATCGCCGGGAGGATGACTGGAACAGCAGTGCCGGGTCTCCTGCGCGAAGCATACCGACTCCGAGATAGACCAGGTACGCCGCGCCCACCAGCTTGAGCACCAGGAACAGCCATTCGGAAGTGCGGAGGATGGCGCCGAGACCGAGCGTCGCGAGCATCGTGTGTCCAACCAGGCTCACGCTCACGCCGGCCGCCGTGACGATGCCTGCCGCCGGACCCTGCGCGATCGAACGCGACATCACCAGAATCATGTCCTGGCCCGGGGTCGCAATCAGGATCAGTGACGCTGCGGTGAACAACAGCCAGGATGCGTCTGCCACGGTTCGCTCAGAGTGTATGAACTACGAGTTCCTTGCACTTCATGCGCGCCGAGGCTACGAATCGCCCGGACTCTCGCACACGTCAGTTACAACAGGACGGCACTAGATCTTCGAAGCGACGGCTTGAGCGGCCTTGAGCAGCGCCGCCTTCGAAGCGGGAGTCGCCGCCGCCCCGGAGCCTCCGAGGGAAACGCCGATCACCTTGTTCTTCTTCAGGAAGACCACCATCGCCGCCTTGTCCGTCGCCCCGACCATGGACTTCTCTCCGATGTTGCCTTCCTCGCTGACCTTCGCGGTCTCGTCGTCCATGCGCCCCTGAACGAGGTTGCGCGTGAGTTGCTTGCGGGCTTCGGCCTCCGAACGGAACTCGACGACGGAGACCACGGCCGCAAGTCCGGAAGCCGCGGCCGCGCGGTAGGTGCAGTAGGTGAGCTGTCCGCCGGAGTCTTCGTCTTTCTCGGGGCCGCTCGGCGTCGCCTTGACGGCAGCCTGGCCCAGCAGCTGACCCGCCTCCGCAGGCGAAAGCAGTGCGCATGGATCAGCGGCCGATGCAGCGGGCAGCAGTGCCGCAAGAACCGCTGCGACAGCCAGCCAGGCATGGATCTTCATGGGCCACCTCCATGGGTCGAATCCCGATGCTGCCGACTCCGCGATCCAGACTGAACCACGAGCAGTTGGCTTATTCGTCGCTGAATCTCAGCGTTGGCCGATGAGTTTGCCCCTTCGCCCAGACCTCCGCAATCGGGAAACTTGTTCGATCTTCAGTCGCTCGATTCATCTCCGGATGCACCGAGCCTGCCGCCATCACGTTGGCCCGGCCTATGATCGTGTGACCGCGATTCAACGACCCGTTCCTCACTGCGCTTCAACACGCCGGATGATTCGACTCTTCTACTACCCCGGGAACGCCAGTCTGACGCCGCACATGCTGCTCGAAGAGATCGGCGCACCTTTCGAGCTCGTGCTTGTCGATCGGGCGAACGCGGCCCATAAGTCGGCGGAGTACCTGAAGCTGAATCCGAACGGCCAGATTCCGGTGCTCGTGAACGACGGCTTCGTCCTTTATGAAACGGCCGCCATCTGCCTGTACCTGGCCGACCTTCACCCCGAGGCGGAGCTGGCGCCCCCGCTGCATTCGGCCGAGCGGGCTCACTTCTACCAGTGGCTTGTCTGGTGCACCAACACGCTGCAGGCGATGTTGATGCACTACTTCTATAGCGAGCGCCTCGTTGACGACGGCGACGCCGCCGCCGCGGCGCAGGTGAGGACGCACGCCGAAGAGAGGGTCGGCGGGATGCTCGACATCCTGGATCAGCAGCTTGCGTCGCACGGTGAACCATGGCTGCTCGGCCGCACGTTCAGCGCCGTCGACCCGTATGCCCTGATGCTCTGCCGCTGGACACGAGGCTTCTCGCGCCCGGCTCGCAGCCTGCCGCGACTGGGTCCCTACCTGCAAAGGATGCTTGCGCGACCCGCAGTGCAGCGCGCCTTTGCCACCGAGAAGCTGTCTACGCCTTTGGTCTGAACGCCGGTCGCCCCTGAGCGTCGTCGGCCCATCGGACCGGCTCACATCGAGATCGATCCCTCGCGGAAGTCGGTGCGGTCGAGCCAGACGTTGACGAGCACCGGCCGGCCGCTATGGGCGATCTCGCGGGCACGCTGCAGCACCGGCTCGATCTCGGCCGCATGCTTGATGACGAGTCCTGCCGCGTCAAAGCCCTGCACCGCCACGTGATAGTCGCTGCGCGCGAGCACCGTGGCGACGTCGTCCTTCAGCATCTTCACCTGCTCGCGTGCGATCTGCGCCCAGCTCGCGTCGTTGCCGACGATGGCGATCACCGGCATGCCGTGCCGCACGAAGGTGTCGAACTCGACGAGGCCGTAGCCGCAGGCACCGTCGCCCCAGATCAGCCACACTTCTTCCTGCGGACGCACGAGCTGCGCCCCGAGCGCAAACCCGGCGCCCACGCCGAGCGTGCCGAACGCACCCGGGTCGAGCCATGCCAGCGGACCGCGCGGGCGCACGATGTACGACGCCGTCGCGACGAAGTCGCCGCCGTCGGCCACCATCACCGCATTGTCGCCGGCCACGCGATCGAGCGTGCGGAAGAACGCGATCGGATTGACGTGCTCGCCGACCGTCGCCGCCTGCAGGTCGATCTCGCGCTCGCGGGCATCGTCACGCGATCGCAGTTGCCGGATCCACTCGGGGCGATGGCCGCTGTCGGCAAGCTGCTGCGCCAGGCTCTCGAGCGCGAGGCCCGCGTC
>DAOMFL010000091.1:0-10474 GCA_035429805.1 Burkholderiaceae bacterium | reverse complement strand
TGGCTGCCGATGACGAGTAGCGGCCGCTCCGCCCGCGCCAGCGCCGCAGCCGCGCTGCCGACCTCGGCATCCGGCACGCGCGGCACGTCGGCGGCGATCACCTCTGGCATGCCGGTGTCCGACGCCCCCTCGAACATGCGCGCGGCGTAGCGGTTGAGGTACCAGCGCAGCGCACGGTCGCCGATCGATGTGCCCTTGCCCGCGGCGTCGGCATACCACTGGCGGATCATTGCCTCCTCGTACAGCAGGTCGACTGCGCACTCGACGAACACCGGCCCGGGCACGCCACTGGCGGCGATCCGCAGCGCCTCGTTGGTCGCGGCGCCCAGGTCGCGCACGCGCTTCACCTGCTCGATGTGCTTGACGTGAGGCTCGATCAGCGCGCGCTGATCGATGTCCTGCAGCGCACCGCGGCCCTGCAGCGCGGTCGGTGCGCCGCCGCCGATCAGCACGACCGGGCTCTGCGCGAGCTGCGCGTTTTTCAGCGGCGTGATGGTGTTGGTGAGTCCCGGCCCGGCCGTCACTGCGGCGACGCCGGGGCGGCCCGTCATGCGGGCGACCGCGTCGGCCGCGAACACGGCCGTCGCTTCGTTGCGCACATCGACGATGCGGATGCCGCGTTCCTTGGCTGCGACCAGGATCGGCGAGATGTGTCCGCCGGCCAGCGTGAAGACGACCGGCACGTGGTGCGCGTGCAGCACCTCGGCGACGCGGTCGCCGCCGTGACGCACGGCCGGGGACTCAGGTTCCACGCGCCGGACTCAGTGCCAGTGCACGCGGCGGCCGGTGCCGTACCAGCGCCCGACGTGCGGCTCCATCGCATTTTCGATGCGCGCGCGGCGGATCTTCATCGTCGGCGTGAGGAATCCGTTTTCGATCGACCAAGGCTCCTGCGCGACGACGATCATGTGCAGTTGCTCGTGGTCGGACACCGCGCTGTTGACCTGTTGCAGCAGCTGCGTCAGCTCTCTTTCGACCTCGGCACGCAGCGCGGGCTCGCCCATGCGCGGCCGCAGGTGCTCGGCGAGGATCACCATCGCGTAAGCAGCCGGCTGGCCGACGCCCGAGACCAGCGACAGCTCGACCATTGGGTGCGCGTTGAGGCGGTTCTCGATCGGCGCCGGCGCGACATACTTTCCCTTGGCGGTCTTGAAGAGCTCCTTGGCGCGGCCCGTCAGCTTCAGCAGGCCGGCTGCGGTCCGCTCGCCGAGGTCCCCGGTGCGGAAGTAGCCGTCCTCGGTGAATGACGCCGCCGTCAGCTCCGGCTGCTTGTAGTAGCCGGTGCACTGACCCGGCGACTTGATCAGCACCTCACCCTCCGGGCTCAGCTTGACCTGCACGCCGGGCATCGGCACGCCAACGTAGCCGGGTGCGTTGTTCTGCTCGTCCGACACGTGCGAGTACGAGCTGTCCTCGGTCATTCCGTAGCCCTCGTACAGCGGCAGACCGATCTTGCGATACCAGCTGATGAGGTCGGGCGGGATCGGCGCCGAACCGCTGCCTGCGAGCTTCACGTGGTCGAGCCCGAGGCCCTTGCGCACCTTCTTTGCGACGATCTTGCCGAGGATCGGAATGCCGAGCAGGCGATCGAGCTTGGCGGGAGGCATCTTTGCGAACACTCCCTGCTGGAACTTGAGCCACAGCCGCGGCACCGAGAGGAACAGCGTCGGCTGCGTGCGCTGCAGGTCCTGCAGGAACGTGTCGAGCGACTCGGCGAAGTAGAGATGGATGCGCCCATCGACGAGCGACGCGCCCTCGGCCCAGGAGCGCTCGAAGCTGTGCGCGAGCGGCAGGTACGACAGCATGCGGTTTTCCGTCGTGCCGACTCGGCGGATCACCTCGGAGGCGATGCCTTCCCCGGCGCGGGTGAACGCCTCGAACGTGATCATCACGCCCTTCGGCGTGCCGGTCGAACCCGAGGTGTAGATCAGCATCGCCAGCTCGTCGGCGTTGCGCGACGGGCGTCCGGCGAGCGGCGGCGTGCGCGCGACGATCGCGTCCCAGGTCTCGAACCCGGTCTGCGGCGCCAGCGGGAAGGCAACGCACGGCAGGCCCTGGGGCACGCCCGGCTTCTGGTGCGGCCACGTGTCGAGCTTGCCGACAAAGAGCAGGCTAGCCTCGCTGTGCGTCAGCACGTAATTGATCGTCTCAGCCGTCTCGGTCGGGAAAATGGCGACAGTCGTGTAACCCGCCATCCAGATGGCGATCTCGGCCATGATGAAATGGGCGCAATTCTTCGACAGGATCGCCACGCGCGCGCCGCGCGGAAATCCGTGGCTTTGCAGATGCGCCGCGATGCGGCGCGACTGGTCCACCACCTGTCCCCATGTGTAGTCCACCACCTGGTTGTTGCCGACCGGCTGCGTCATGCAGACGCGGTCGCGCATTTTTTCCTCGTGGTCGAGCACGTAGTCCAGCATCAGGCGGTTCTGGGTCATGTCTCCTCCGTCACGGTCTGGCGCCGCGGGTGGCGGAGCGTACCTCGGACCGGCCCCCTCGGCCACCGGGTCGGCCCCGATAGAATCCGCGCCATGCGCCAGTACGAAGATTTCATGCGCCATGTGTTCGAGCATGGCGTCGTCAAGGCCGACCGCACCGGCACCGGCACCCGCTCGTGGTTCGGCTACCAGATGCGGTTCGACCTTTCCGAGGGCTTTCCCCTCGTCACGACCAAGAAGCTCCACCTGCGCTCGATCATCCACGAACTGCTGTGGTTCCTGCAGGGCTCGAGCAACGTCGCCTACCTGCGCGACAACAAGGTGACGATCTGGGACGAGTGGGCACGCGAAGATGGCGAACTCGGCCCCGTCTACGGCGTGCAGTGGCGCTCGTGGCCGACGCCGGACGGCGGCTCGATCGATCAGATCGCGCAGGTGATCCAGCAGATCCGGACCAACCCGGATTCGCGCCGGCTGATCGTTTCGGCCTGGAACGTCAGCGACATTCCGAAGATGGCGCTGCCGCCCTGCCACCTGCTGTTCCAGTTCTACGTCGCCGAGGGAAGGCTCTCGTGCCAGCTCTACCAGAGGAGCTGCGACATCTTCCTCGGCGTGCCATTTAACATCGCGAGCTACGCGCTGCTGACGCACATGGTGGCGCAGCAATGTGACCTCGGCGTTGGCGACTTCGTCTGGACCGGCGGCGACTGTCATATCTACAGCAACCACTTCGACCAGGTGCGCGAACAGCTGGCGCGCGCGCCACGGCCGTATCCGAGACTCGTGATCAGGCGCCGGCCACCGTCGATCCTCGATTACGCCTTCGACGACTTCGAGATCGTCGACTACGACCCACACCCGCACATCAAGGCGCCGGTGGCGGTGTAGCGGCCGCCGAGCATGCCGAAGGCCTCCGGCGCGTCGCTCAGCGGCCATGCGCTGCTCGGTCTTGCTGCCCTGACACTGATGTGGGGCTTCAACTGGCCCCTGATGAAGTTCTCGCTGCGCGAACTGACGCCCCTTTACTTCCGCGCGGTGACGATGACGGGTGGGGCGCTGCTGCTCTACACGTTCTACCTGAGCCGCGGGCAGGCCATGAATCTGCCGCGCGCCGCCTGGCCGGCAACGCTCCAGCTCGCGGCGACCAACATCTTCGGCTGGCATCTCTTTTCGATCCTCGGCGTTCAGGCGCTGGCCTCCGGCCGCGCGGCGATCCTCGGCTTCACGATGCCAATCTGGACCGTCCTGCTGGCGGTCGTCTTCTTCGGCGCACGGTTGACGCCGCGTATCGCCGTCGCGGCGACCTGCGCCGCTGCAGCCGTGCTGCTGCTGCTCGGCGATGAACTCTTCGCGCTGGCGGGGAACCCGCGCGGCGTGGTGTGGATGCAGCTTGCCGCGCTGTCCTGGGCGCTCGGCACGATCCTGATGCGCGCAAGCCGGCTGGCGCTGCCGACTCCGGTCATCACCGTCTGGATGATGCTGCTGTCGAGCGTGATCTTCTGGCTCGTCGCAGCGGCGAGTGAGCCCCTACCGTCGTGGAGCTTCTCCGCGCCGATGTGGGCCGCGTTGCTGTGGGGCGTCGCGATCAACTACGGCATCGCGCAGATCATCTGGTTCGGCCTGGCGCGCGAACTGCCGGCGACCGCCAGCGCGTTCTCGATCATGGCGGTGCCGCTGGTCGGTATCCTCTCGGCCACGTTCATCGTCGGCGAGGTGCCGGTCTGGCAGGACTGGATCGCCGTCGTGTTCGTCATCGGTGCCATCGCGGCGACCCTGCTGCCGCAACGTCAGGTGAACGCCCCACAATGAAGACGCCCCGCCTCAGCCTCATCGTCGCCCGTGCCCGCAACGGCGTGATCGGCAAGGACAACGCGATGCCGTGGAAGATTCCCGGCGAGCAGGCCTATTTCAAGCGCGTGACGATGGGCCACCCGATCATCATGGGCCGCCGAACGTGGCAGTCGATCGGCCGTCCGCTGCCGGGCCGGCGCAGCATCGTCGTCTCGCGCAACGCCGCGTTCAAGGCGCCCGGTGCGGCGGTGGTGGCCAGCCTCGATGCGGCGCTCGCGCTATGCACCGGTACCGATGAGGCCTTCGTCATCGGTGGCGCCGAGTTGTATCGGATAGCGCTGCCGCGCGCCGACCGCCTGCTGATCACCGAGATCGATCACGAGTTCGACGGCGACACGTTCTTCCCTGCCCCGGATGCCGCGCAATGGAAGGAAGCGGCGCGTGACCACCATGCGCCCACCCCGGAGCGTCCCTACGCCGTTGACTACGTCGACTACGTGCGGCGCTGAGCCCCGACGCCCGCGCCGGCTTCAATCCTCCGAACGGAAGCCGATGCGCGCGTGCGAGCCATCGCAGAACGGTTTGTTGGCGGACGCGCCGCAGCGGCACAGGCGCGTTGACTGCGTTCTCAGCACCACGCGCCCGGTACCGGAAAGGATTTCGACGTTGCCGCTCAGGCGCAGCGGTCCGTTGGTGACCGGCTCGATCTGCAGATGACCGGCGCGCTCGGCGAGCGGTTCCGAGGGAATCGTCGCCGGTTCGCCCGTCGCCGCAAACCCCGAGGTCCCGTGACTGCGGCCATCGCACCACGGCTTGCGCTTCGACTGGCCACAGCGGCACAGCGTCGCGCGGAATGCAGTCTCGCCGGCGAGCTCGATCGCCGCGTGGATCGCGTACGGGCCGTTTTCGCGCACACGCACGACGTTGATGCCAGGCGCCGCTTCCTGCGGTCCGCCGTCGTGGCGTTCGTACGTGATCGCGCCTGATGGGCAGTTGTGCGCGGCGTGCACGCACTGCTCGACCGTGACGGCCTCCGGGTAGATCCAGTGGCCACGCGTGCTGTTGCCGACGAAGGCCTGCGGCGCTTCGAGCACGCAATGGCGCGAGTGGACGCAGCGGTGTCCATCGAAATGAATCGTGATCTTCGGCGTGCGGACGACTTCGGGCTCGTACGCCGCCGACGTCGCCCGGGGCACCTCGACGGCAGGCGCGCTCGCCGCGGTGGAACCCTGCGGCGCGGTCACTCCCGCCACGCGATCGACAGCTGCGCCCAGCGGCGACTCGAAGCGCACGTGCAGTTCCTCGAATTGCAGCGCGAGCGCGTCGAGATCGCGTGCCACATCCGCCAGCGGCAACTCGCGGGACAGCATGCGCGCCGCACCCGCCAGCTCCGCAGCACGTTCGCCGAGGATGCGCGCTGCGCATAGCTGCACCAGCGGACCCGATGACCCCGGCAGTTCGAAATTGAGCCCCGCGGTCAATCCTTCGGCGGTGGCCGGCAGACGCGTCGCCAGGTCCGCCACCCGGCTCATCAGCGACATCATCGTGGAGGCCGACGTCGCAAGCGAGGCGCGCAATTCGCGCGGCAGTGGCGCCGGCGCGAATACCTGCGACAGCGCCCGGATCATCAACGTGTAGACCGAGTTACCGAGATCGACAACCCTGGAGGCGACGGACTCTGCGATCCGCACACCCTCGTGCGCGATCCCACCCGTTCCGAGGATCGGATTGCGGACGACCGGACGCGCCGGCTCGAACGCGGGGCGGGCCGCGCGCAGTTCGCCGAGTTCGGCCCGGATCGCGCTGAAGCGCGCGAAATGCGAATCGGCACGGTGCGCCGGAGCACCTTCGCCCTGCAGCACGATTTCCTCGACCGCGCGGCGCGCCGATGCGAGGTCGGTGATCCGGAAGAGTCCCGGCAGCCCGAATTCCTCGAGGCCGATCTGCGCCTGGCCGTGGCCGACGAAGACACGCTCCTCGCCGAGTTGCTCGCTCAGTCGCTCCAGACCCTGCAGCACGCCGTGGTACAGGTGTCCCTGGCTCGCATAGTCCTGCGGCGACGGCGCCAGCAGGTCCGGGCGCACCATCCGCCGGTAGTGCGAGCCGTGCGCGAAGCCGGCGCCATCCGCAATCGGAATATCCTCCGGGCGCTCGATGAACATGAAGTGATCGAGCGCCGCCTCGGAAAACGGGCTGAGATTCATCACAACGTCGGCCGGGAAGTGCCCGGGCCGCACCGGAAATGCAGGCCGCCACAGGTGCGGCGCCGCGCCGATCGCCGCCAGCAGGTTGTTCACCAGCGACAAATGCAGCATTTCCTCGAGCGCGACCTGCGCGAGCGAGCGGCGCCAGCGTTCGATCGCCGCCAGCTCCGCAGGCGTCACGCCCTCGCTCACATCGCTCTTCAGCGTCCACTGTGCATAGAGGTAGGTGCACATCACCGTGTGCTCGAACTCCGCGGCCTCGCACAGCAGGTAGATCAGCTCTTCGCGATCCTGGACGATGATGTCGTCGGACATGTCCGGCCCTCAGCGGCTCGCCGCGTCCGCCGTGCCCGCGGCACCAACGGCCGCGTTCGCCACGACGCCCGCCTGCCGCAGAGTCGCGATTTCGTCGTCCCGGTAGCCGAGCGCGCGCAGCACGGCAGCGCCGTCCTCGCCAAGCGCTGGCGGTCCGCGCCGCGCCGGCATCCGCTCGCCGCCCAGTGTCAGCGGCAGCAGCGGCGTGCGCACCTGCACTTCGCGCCCCGCGCCGCTGGCGCTCGCCGGAACGGTCACGGTGGCGAGGCCTCCGGTCGCGTTGAGATGGGGGTCGTCGAACAGGTCCTGTGGACGCGTGATCGGCGCGTACGGCAGTCCGTGCCGCTCGAAGATCGCGCCCAGTTCCTCCGCCTGGCGCGACGCCAGCCGCTCGCGCAGGGTCGGCATCATCCAGTCGCGGGCCCGCACGCGGTCGTTGTTCGTGGCGAGACGATCATCCGCCTTCAGGTCCGCGAAACCGAACGCGTCGCAGAAAATGGCCCATTGCGTGTCGGACACGACTGCGAGAAAGATCTGCTCGCCGTCTTTCACGGTGAACACGTCGTAGATCGCCCACGCCGCGATGCGGCTCGGCATCGGCCTGGCCGCTGTTCCGGTAATCGACGCCTGCATCATGTGCTGCGCGACCAGCAGCACGTTGTTCTCGAACAGCCCCACCTGCACGTCCTGCCCGAGCCCGGTCTGCGCCCGTTGATGCAGCGCGGCCAGCGCACCAATCGCACCGAACATGCCGCCCATGATGTCGTTGACGCTGCTTCCGGCGCGCAGCGGCCGCCCTTCGGGGCCTGTCATGTAGGCAAGCCCGCCCATCATCTGCACGACTTCGTCCAGCGCGGTGCGGTTCTCGTACGGACCCGGCAGGAAGCCCTTGTGCGAGACATAGACCAGCCGCGGATTCAGCTTCGACAGCGCCGCGTAGTCGAAGCCGAGCTTCGCCATCGTGCCGCTCTTGAAGTTCTCGCTGAAGATGTCGGCGGTGGCGATCAGCTTCATCACGATCTCGCGGCCGCGCGCATCCTTCGTGTCCACCGCCAGGCTCTTCTTGTTGCGGTTGAACATCGGGAAGAAGCCGGCGCCCGAACCGATCAGCCTGCGCGTGCTGTCGCCACCGACCGGTTCGACTTTGATGACCTCGGCACCGAGGTCGGCGAGGATCATCCCGCAGGTCGGCCCCATCACCATGTGCGTGAACTCGACGACGCGGACGCCGGCGAGCGGCAGCGGCGACTCAGCCATGGACACCTCGTGAGGCTTGCGCGAATCCCTTAGTCCGCCCGGCCTCGGCGGCGTCCGACATCTTCGGCAGCAGCTTCGCGGGAACAAAGGACGCGACCTCGATCTCGCGCACTTCCGCCGCATGCAGCGTGTCGATCCACGCGAACTTCGCGGCATTCGGCATCGTGCGCGCGACGCGCTGCAGGCCGTCGCGCGGCCCGACTTCGCTGATCAGCACGTCGGTCCTCACGGTCTCAGCGTACCGCGGCATCCATTGCCTGCACCAGCCGCTGGCGCCAGGGTCCGGAAACGCCGAACACCATCATGTGGTCCGCCCCTTCGACGGTCCACAGTTCCTTCGGCGCCCGTGCGGCCGCATGCAGCTGCACGCTGTGGTCGTGCCCGATGACGGCATCGCGCGTGCCGTGGACGAACACCAGCGGCACTCCGACGGACTTCAGCGCCACGATCGGGTCCTTGTCATCTCCGGGCAGAGCGGGCAGCACCAGCGGGATCGCCGGCACCAGCACGACCGAGCCCATCATCGCCTCGCGTGCGATCTGCCGGTAGCTGGCGAAGGCCGAGTCGATGATCGCCAGCCTCACGCCGGCCGCATCGCGCGCCAGCAGGCGCAGCGCCGTCGCGCCACCCAGGCTCTGGCCGAGCACGATCAGCCGCCCGGCATCGACATCGCTGCGGGTTCTCAGATAGGCCAGCGCGGCCGCCGCATCGTCGACGACGCCGTCGAGCGATGGCTGGCCCTGCGACCGGCCGAAGCCGCGGTAGTCGACGAGCAGCACGTTGTAGCCCTCACCCGGCAGCCATGCCACCAGCGGCAGGTGATTGCTGATGTTGGCCGCGTTGCCGTGCAGGTGCAGGACCGTACCCTTGGCCGCGCCTTGCGCCGGCAGGAACCACCCGTGCAGCTTCGAGCCGTCCGGCGCGTGCAACCACACATCCTCCGACCTGAGGCCGAACTGCCCCGGCGCCGCGTACTGCACGGCATCGGGATAGAAGAACTGCCGCTCGACGAAACCGGAGACAGACATCGACACAAGTCCGGCACAGAGGACGCCCGCCGCGCCCGTCAGCATTCGATCACGTTCAGCGCAAGCCCGCCGCGCGCCGTTTCCTTGTACTTCGTCTTCATGTCGGCGCCGGTCTCGCGCATCGTCTTGATGACCTGGTCCAGTGACACGAAGTGCGTGCCGTCGCCGGCCAGCGCCATCCGTGCCGCATTGATGGCCTTGACCGAAGCGATTGCGTTGCGCTCGATGCACGGGATCTGCACCAGGCCTCCGACCGGATCGCAGGTCAGGCCGAGGTGGTGCTCCATGCCGATCTCGGCCGCGTTCTCGACCTGCTCCGGCGAGCCGCCGAGCACCGCGGTGAGCGCCCCGGCTGCCATCGAGCAGGCGACGCCGACCTCGCCCTGGCATCCGACTTCCGCGCCGGAGATCGACGCGTTCTCCTTGTAGAGGATGCCGATGGCGCCGGCCGTCAGCAGGTAGTCGACGACGCCGGCATCGCTGGCGGTCGGCACGAACCGACGGTAGTAGTGCAGCACCGCCGGGATGATGCCGGCCGCGCCGTTGGTCGGTGCGGTGACGACACGGCCGCCGGCGGCGTTCTCCTCGTTCACCGCGAGCGCCCACAGGTTGACCCAGTCGAGCGTCGCGAGCGGGTCGTGCCCTTCCTGGCCAGCCAGCTTGCGGTGCCACTCGGCGGCGCGGCGCTTTACCTTGAGCCCCCCCGGCAGCACGCCGTCGCTGGCGAGACCGCGCACCACGCAACCCTGCATCACGCGCCAGATGTCCAGCAGCCCGGCGTCGATCTCCGCGTCACCGCGCCAGTGCCGTTCGTTCGCGCGCATCACACCGGCGACCGACATGTTTCGCTCGCGGCAACGCGCAAGCAGGTCCGCACCGCTGTGAAATGGCATCGGCAGGATCGCCGTGTCCGGCGCGATCCGCTTCTGCGCCGTTCCGTCCGCAGCGACCTCTTCGCTGACGACGAAGCCACCGCCGACCGAGTAATAGGTCCGCGCCAGCAGCTCGTTGCCCGCGGCGTCGGCGGCGCTGAAGCGCAGGCCGTTGGCGTGAAACGGCAGCGCCTTCGTCAGGAAGTGCAGGTGCGCGTCGGGCTCGAACGCAACGCGATGCCGCCCGAGCACCGCGAGCGTGCGCTCCGCACGCAGTCGCTCGAGGCGATGTGGGATCGAGTCGACATCCACCGTCGCCGGTTCCTCGCCTTCCAGCCCGAGGATCACGGCCTTGTCGCTGCCGTGGCCCTTGCCGGTGGCGCCGAGCGAACCGTGCAGCTGCACGTCGATACGCGCCACGCGCTCCAGCAGTCCATCAGCCTCGAGCCGCAGCGCGAACAGCCGCGCCGCCCGCATCGGCCCGACCGTGTGCGAGCTCGACGGCCCGATGCCGATCTTGAAAAGGTCGAAGACGCTGACGGCCATGGCGCCGGCGATGCTACGCGCCC
>DAOMFL010000090.1:10074-13677 GCA_035429805.1 Burkholderiaceae bacterium | reverse complement strand
CGGCCGCGGGACGTGGCTCGGCGGCACGTGTCGCCGCCGCCGGCGCGGTCGTGCGCGGGGCCGGTGCCGGTACTGCGACCGGCATCGGCGTGCCCGGGATCACACCGCCCGCAGCGCCCACCGGATCGAGCCGCAGCGGCGCTTCGCGCACCGAGGCGTCGGTGCCTGAGTAAACGTCGCGGTAGCGTCCCTCGGCGACTCCGGGTCCGCGCACGATGCGCGGCGTGATCGACAACACGATTTCCGACTTGGTATTGGTGCCGTTGTCGTTGCGGAAGATGCGCCCCAGGACCGGCAGGTGCCAGAGTCCCGGCACCTTCGACGCCGTCGAGCGATCGAAGTCGCTGATCAGTCCGCCGAGGATCTGCGTTTCCCCGTCCCGCAGCCGCAGCGTCGTCGATGCGCTGCGGGTGCCGATCTGGTAGGCGAGCGTGCTGTTGGCGCTGCCGTCGCCGATCTGCTTGACGATGTTGCTGACCTCGAGGTTCAGCTTGATGCCGATGTCGCCTTCCAGGTACACGCGCGGCTCGACTTCGAGCTTGATGCCGACGTCCAGGTACTGCACCTGTCCGGTCACGACCGACGAGCCGGAGGCCACCGGCGTCACGGTGTTGGTGATCACCGGCACCTTGTCGCCGATCAGGATGCGCGCCTTCTCGCGGTCGCGTGCGCGGATGCGCGGGCTTGCAAGCAGGTTGGCGTCCGAGTCCTCCAGCTGCAGGTTGATGCCGACCGCGAGCGGAGTGATCCGCAGATCGCCGGTCGAGAGGTTCCTGAGGTCGCTCAGCGTCAGCTTGTCCGGCGGCGTCGAGATGACGACTTTGTTGGGCCACTGCACCCCGAGGTTCGTCAGACGTTCGCGCGTGACCTCCAGCAGCTGCACTTCCATCATCACTTCGGCGTCGGCGAGGTCGGAGGCGAGCACGACCTTCTCGGCGACGGCGATGGCCGCCGGCGTGTCGCGTATCACCAGCGTGTTGGTGCGCTCGTCGAGCGCGATGTCCTTGACCTTGAGCACGGACTTCAGGACGTTCTGCACGTGTTTGCCGTCGGCGTTCGAAAGCTGGAACGTGCGGACCTTGAGGTCCTGGTATTCCTTCTGCTTCGCCGCGGTCGCCGGATAGATGAAGAGCGTGTTCGCGTTCAGCACCTTCTTTTCGAGCTGGTTCTGCAGCAGGATCAGGCTGACCGTGTCGTCGACCGACGCATCGCGCACGAAGATCGTGGTCTTCAGGTCGGCGCGGACGTCGCGGTCGAGAATCACGTTCAGGCCCGTCGTCCGCGACAGCGCCTCGAACACCATGCGCAGATTGGCGTCGCGGAACTGCAGCGTGACCGGGCGCTTCATCACCGAGGCCGCGGCGGACTTCGCCTGCCTGAGTTCTTCGGCCTTGTCGATGCGTGCCTGCATCTGCACCAGCGCGCGGCTGATGGTCGCGCTGGCGGGGTTGTCGGCCAGTGCGCTGCGCAGCATGTCGCGAGCCGCCTCGAGGTGACCGGCTTCAGCCATCTTCTCGGCCTCGGCCACGATCGCGCGCATGCGTTGTTCCATGTCGAGCAGCGCAATCGCGCGGCGCACGCTTTCGTTGGTCGGGTCGATCTTCAGTGCATCGGCATAGGCCGCACGTGCTGCCGGGATGTCGCCTGCGCCCTGTGCCAGCTCGGCCCGGGTGACGGCCGCCGAGACATCGATCGTCAGCTGGTTGCGGTAGTCGAGGCGGTAGAGCGCGTTGTTCGGCTCCAGCTTGACTGCCTTCTGCAGCTCCGCAATGCCTTCCTGCCGTTGACCATCCGCGACCAGCTGCATGCCCCGCCGATGCGCCTGCTCGGCGGCGCACCCGGCGAGCATCGTGGCGGCCAGCGCAGCAGCGAGCCACCCGGCGACGCGGCCGCCGAATCTAATGTTCATGGCTTCACTCCGGTCGCGGCGAGCTTCTGGCGTTCCTTCAGCGGCAGGTAGGTCAGCACCACTTCAACCGGCGACAGCGATTCGACCCGGTAGTCGGACTCGATGACGTCGCCTTCGGAGACCACCAGCAGAGCCTCGCCATGCGACAGGAACGCGGCCGGCTTGCCCGCCCCGCTTTCGAGCAGTCCGACAAAAGCGAAGGGCAGCGGCGGCGCCTTGGGCGGCGGCGGAGGCGGCGGGATGACCACCGGCGCAGGCGGTGGCGGCGGCACGAACGAGGCCGCCGCGAAGGGATCGGTCGTCGCGGCCAGCGGGATCTCGGCGCGCGCCCGTGCCGGCGTTTCCGGCGGGGTCTGCGCGGCCGCGACCGTCACTGCGGACGTCTCGCGGACCGGAGCGGCGGGCGCCAGTGCCCGTTCCGGAGCGCTCTTCGCAAGGACGACATCGTCACCACCCGGCGCCAGCGCATACGCCAGCGCGATCGCGGCGGCGCCTGCAGCCGCCAGCACGACCACGCGAGGCAGACCGGGACGCGCTGCGACGCTTCCTTCGTTGCCCGCAGCCGCCGGGCTTCCGTGGCGAGCGGGCGCGTCGCCGCGGCCGCCTTCGGCGAGCGTCGGAGCGCCCGCGACTGGCGCGGCGGGACCCGCAAGTACCGTCTGCATCTCAGGTCTCCCGGTAGTAGAGGGTCAGGTGCAGGCGCGCGTTCACCTGGGTGCCGCCGGTGCGTTCCAGCCGCAACTCGACGAGGCTCGAGTTGGGCAACGCGTTGAGTACGGCAGCGACAAATGCGCGCAGCGCCACGTAACTGGTCTTGACCGGCAGCACGACGTCGACGGTGGACAGTCCGGCCTCCGGCCGACGCGCCGCCGCATAGTCACCGCGCGTCAGCTGCAGCTGCTGCTCCCGCGCGATGCGAAAGATCGCGCGCAGATCGGCCAGGGACTGGCCCGACTCCGGGAAGCCGTCGTGGAACTCCTGCAACCGCCCGGGATCGGCGTCATGCCGCGACGCGCGCTCCTGAATGCGGACGCCTTCCGCCGCGTACTGTTCGCGCAGTGACTCGGCATCCCCGGCAAGCCTCGGCGCCCACGCAAAGGCCGCAACGGCAACCACCAGCAGCAGCAGACCCAATCCGCCCATTCGGCCGAGCCAGACCTGGCCGGCCATTCCAGCCAGCACCGCCCACCGCTGCAGACGGGCGAGGATCGTCATGGCGCGCCCCGTTCCTGCTCGATGAAGGTCTGCAGCGCGCGCAGATCCGAACCCGGTGAAATCGACGGGCCGGTGACAGGAACCGCGGCACCGATGCCGCCCGTCCGGGTCTCGAGACTGGTCCACCGTGCCTGCGCCTGAAAGCGGATCGGCGTGCCGGGCTCCTGCGTCTGCAACTGGTGCGTCATCAGCGTCACCTCCGACAGGCCCTGCACCCGGAGCTGCTCGAGGTACTCGAACATCGCCTCAGCATGCCGCGCGTCGGCCGTGATGCGAACCGTATCGCGCGCAACCACCGGCTCGAGCTGCAGCAGCGAGATGTCGCTGCTGCGGCTCGCTTCCATCGAGCGCATCAGTTCGGGCCACGGCGCCTGCAGGTCACGCGCCACGGCGGCGGCGATGCGCTGTGCTGCGGCGTCGGTGATGCCAGGTCGCGGCGCCCGGGTACGGGCCGGCCGCCGTTGCTGCAGCGACGCCAG
>DAOMFL010000090.1:6097-9974 GCA_035429805.1 Burkholderiaceae bacterium | reverse complement strand
TGCCAGGTCGCGGCGCCCGGGTACGGGCCGGCCGCCGTTGCTGCAGCGACGCCAGCTCCGCCTGCGCCTGCGCACGCACCTGCCAGGCCTCGGCGAGCAGAAATCCACTGCTCAGCAGCGCAATGATCCCGATGCCGAGCATTGCACGACGCGTCCAGCGCGTCGCCGGCGACTCGTTGAAATCGAGCGTGAGGAATTGTGGCGCCATGGCCGGTCGTCCGCGCCCGGGCCGGCTCAGAGCGCCGCCGCCCACTCGGGCGCGCGGATCAGCGCCCAGTGGCCGCCGCCCGGCGGGGGCGTGCCGTACACCTCATCGGGGGCGCCGGGGTCGACGACGAACTCGATGTCCGCCGCCGTGTCCTCGCCGTACGCCCGCAGCGCATGCGTGGCGATCCGCGCCAGGTCCGCGGGCCCGCGGCACGGCGATGCAAAGGCGATCATGCGGATTGCGCCGTCAGACATCAGCGCCCACTGAACGTCGCTCTCACGCTGTACCGCAAAGACCTGGCGCTGCCCTCCGAGGCGGGCGCGCTGCGCGTTGAAAATCGCGACGAACTCGCCGGTGATCGAGCGCAGCGCCAGCTTCCCGTTCTGCAGCACCGAGCTCAGCTGCGCGAGCCAGGCCCGTTCAATGCCGATCGCAAGGACGCTGCTGCCACCGCGCTGCCATTGCCAGCGCACATCGAGTGTCTGCGCGCGCGTCCCGCCGATGTCGGCCAGCGTCGCCGCGACGGCCGCGTTCACGGCCGGCCGCGACACCTGCGCCACATCGAGCGCGACGACGTCGTACAGCAGCCACCGGTCGGCGAGCACGACGTCGCACATCAGTCCGCGCAGGTCGGCAACGGCGGCGGTCAGTTCGTTCAATCCGGCGGCGAGCACTGCCATGGCCGCCTCGAACGTCGGCGCAGCCCCGAGCGCGCCGCGCCAGCGGTGGAGGTGCCGCCCGCCCCAGCGTGGCTGCAGATCCATCGCGACGTGCGCGCTGCCGACGTACACGCTCAGGCGCTGCGAAAGACGGCGCAGGCGCTGTTCAATCGCTCGTGGTGACACGGTTGATCTCCTCGAGCGTCGTATCGCCGGCGAGCGCTGCCGCCAACGCGGCCTGGCGCAGTGACCGGTAGCCGTTGTCGCGGGCCGCCTGCTTGATGCGCGCGAGCGGCGCACGTTCCGACAGCAGGTCACGCAGCGAGTCGGTCAGCGGCAGCCGCTCCGAAATGGCCCTGCGTCCCTTGAAACCAGTCCCGCGGCAGTGCGCGCAGCCGAGCCCGTGACGGAAGTCCGGCGCCGGGTCCTTCAGCGCATGAATGCCGGCGCGGGCGACCTGCGCTTCCGGCGGTTGGTAGGTTCGTACGCAGCGCGGGCAGTTCAGCCGCACCAGGCGCTGCGCGACAATGCCCGACAGCGCCGACACGAAACTGTAGGTGTCGACGCCCATCGTGTTGAAGCGGCCGATGACGTCGAACACGTTGTTGGCGTGCACGCTGGTGAAGACCTGGTGCCCGGTGAGCGCGGCCTGCACCGCGATCTGCGCGGTCTCCGGGTCGCGGATCTCGCCGACCATGATCTTGTCCGGGTCGTGGCGCAGGATCGAGCGCAGCCCGCGCGCGAACGTCAGCCCCTTGCGCTCGTTGACCGGGATCTGCAGCACGCCCGGCACCTGGTACTCGACCGGGTCCTCGATCGTGATGATCTTGTCGAGGCCGGTGTTGACCTCGGTGAGCGCCGCATACAGCGTCGTCGTCTTGCCGCTGCCGGTCGGACCGGTGGCCAGCAGCAGCCCGTGCGGAGCGGCCGCGAGATCGCGGATGAAGGCCAGCGTGTCGGCGTCGAAGCCGAGGTTGTCGAGCCGCAGCGTATGGCCGGCACCCGTCAGGTGGCGCCGATCCAGGATGCGCAGCACGGCGTCCTCGCCAAAGAGGTTCGGCATGATCGACACCCTCAGGTCGATCTCGACGCCGTCGATCGCGACTTTGATGCGACCGTCCTGCGGCACACGGCGCTCGGCGATATCGAGTTCCGCGACGACCTTGATGCGCGACAGCGCCTGGTGGGCGGCGTCCAGCCCTTCCACCGAGCGGATCAGCACCAGCACGCCGTCGAGCCGGTACTTGATCGAGAGCCCCTGGGCGCTGGTCTCGAAGTGGATATCGCTCGCATCCGACTTGAGCGCATCGTGGATGGTGGAATCCACCAGGCGCACGATCTGGCTCTCGGTGGCGTTGATGGTCGCGATCGAAACCGACAGCGCGGTCGAGGCGCGCTCGCCGGCCACATCGGGCTTCAGCGATACCGCGTCGAGAGCGCGCAGCGAGCGTTCCGCCACGGCGAGGTAGGCGCGCAGGTCGGCACCGAGAACGAACGCCCACGTCACGCCGTCGCGGGCGCGCTCGCGCAGCCGATGCGTGGCCCAGGCCCGCGTGCGGGTGTCGAGCGGGTCAGAAAGGGCGAGCAGCGTCTGCTCCTCGCGGCGCAGTGCGATGCAGCCGCGCTGCGAAGCCTCGACAAAACTCACCAGGTCGAAGTCCGGTGCGCAGGCGTGAAGCTCGTCCATCGAAAGCCACGCCAGGCCGAAGTGATCCGCTGCCAGCGGGCCAAACTGTTCGGCCGGCACTTCGAGCGACTGCGCCAGCCAGTCGATCGCCCGCTGCTGGGGCGTCGCGTGCGCCAGCGCTTCGCGCACGAGCGCCTCGGTCAGCGGCGCGGCTTCGTGACCGAGTGCGGTCATCACGACGGGTCCGGGTTCGCCGCTACTGCAGGCCGGCGGCCAGCTCGAAGATCGGCATGTACATCAGCACGACGATGCCGCCGATGACGAGACCGATGAAGATCATCAGTGCGGGTTCGATCAGCCGCGCCGTGACGTCGAGCGCCTGCTCCAGGTTCCCTTCCTGGAAGGCCGCGATGCGGCCGAGCGACTCCGCCAGCTTTCCGGTGCGGCCCGCGACTTCCAGCATGCGCTCGGCAACCACGTCGGCCACGCCCGCAGCCGCCATCGCCGCGCCGATCGACTGGCCTTCGGAGACGGACTGCATCGCCGCGGACAGCGCGCGCTGGTCCTCAGGGGTCAGCAACGCGCCGCACATCGTCAGGGCGCGCAGCGCGGGTATGCCGCCGCCGACCAGCATCGCCGCCGTGCGGAAGAACTGCGCCTGACGGAACAGGCGGATCAGCGGCCCGACGACCCACAGCCGCTGCAGGCCGGACAGGCGCCACCCTGTACGGCGCCCGTGCACGACGCCGATGACGGCCGACACCGCCACCGCCACGGCAGCCCCGATGAAGAGCCACGGATGCCCCGCGACCGCCGTGCCCCAGGTCAGCAACAGGCGCGACGCGAGCGGCACCTCGTGCGGCGCATGCTCGATCAGCTGCGCGAACCGGGGCACGACAACGCCGAGCAGGAACAGGACCACCACGGCACCTACCGCCAGCAGGATCGCCGGGTAGATCGCGGCGCCGATGAATCGTCCGCGCAAAGTGCGCAGCGCCGCCTGGTTGGTTGCGAACCGCCGCAGCGCCGTCGGCAGGTCGCCCGTGTGCTCGGCGGCCGCCACCGCGGCGATGAGGAGCTGTGGAAAAGCGTCGCCCTCGCGTTCGAGCGCGTGCGACAGCGGCAGGCCCTCCGTGACGGTCCGTCCGATGCGGCCCAGCAGCGCGCGCAGCGACGCGCTGGCTTCCTTCGCCTGCAGCGTCGCCAGCGACTCGACGATGCCCAGTCCCGCATCCAGCAGCGCGGCGAGTTCGTGCGCAAACGCGCCGACATCGGGCCTCGCCCGACCGATGCGGGCCGCGCGCGGCACCGCGAGGGCCCGTGCGGATGCCCATGCGCCGGCGTGTCCGGCGGGCCGGGCCGGGACAACATCCACCACGCGCA
>DAOMFL010000090.1:0-5997 GCA_035429805.1 Burkholderiaceae bacterium | reverse complement strand
GCCCATGCGCCGGCGTGTCCGGCGGGCCGGGCCGGGACAACATCCACCACGCGCAGTCCGCCGCGCTGCACGGCCTGCATCGCTTCCTCGGCGCTGCCGGCGACGACGCGCGAGGCCCGGACGCGTCCGCCCGGCTCGAACGCGACGACATCGAACGGCACGGCGCCGGCCCTCATGGCTTGGCCGCCGCGGTCTGTTCGGTCCAGGAAATGACGTCGGCCGCTTCCCCGGTGCCGCCCGGCTGGCCATCGGACCCCAGCGAATACAGGTCGTACTCACCGTGGTCACCGGGCGATTTGTAGAGGTAGGCACGACCCCATGGGTCCGGCGGTGCCGGCTTCTTCAGGTACGGACCCTGCCATCGATCGACCGTGGCGGGCTTTTCATAAAGAGCCGTGAGACCGAGTTCGCTCGCGGGATACGTGCCGACATCGAGTCGGTACTGGTCGAGCGCCTGCTCGAGCGACGCAATCTGCGCCTGCGCGATCTTCGTATTGGACTTGCCGAGCTGATTGAAATAGCGTGGCGCAACCAGGCCCGCCAGCAGTCCGATGATGACCATGACGACCAGCAGTTCGAGCAGGGTGAATCCCCGTGTCCGGGGTCCTGCCCCCCCGGATTTCACCCACGAAGGTCGTGATAGCCGCAATGAAAGGACCGGCACGACTCCTCCTGGCTCGACGCGGTGGGCAGATCCGCTGCGCCGAGAGCCGTCATGGCGCCATCGCAGCAGACTTTTCGCGCCGGCCCGAAGGGGCCGCGCGCAGCACCGCCTTTATTGCCACGCCCGCTTAAGCGCCGATTAAGCCGCGGGCGTCAGAACCCGCATTCAGGGATAGGGGGTTCCCTACCCTACTTCCGCAGCGCGGTGGCGGCGTTGGGGAGGTCGAAGCGCACGGCGACGCGCAGCCCGCCCAGCGCCGAATCGGACAGCGTGATCCTTCCGCCGTGCACGCGGACCACGCTGCGGACGATCGAGAGGCCGATGCCGCAGCCTTCGACTTCGTCTCCGGCGATCCGGTAAAACGGCTCGAACACCCGCTCGCGCTGGTCAGGCGGAATGCCCGAGCCCGAGTCGTCGACCGCAATGCAGCTCGCACCGCTCTGCTCCCACGACTCGATCCGGACGACGCCCCCGGCCGGCGTGTAACGCAAGGCGTTTTCGACGAGATTGCGCACCAGCGCCGAGAGGGCAAACTCGAGACCGCGGACGGCGGCCGGCTCGAGCTCGACCTCGAGGCGGATCGCCCGCTGCTCAAAGAACGGCCGCAGATCCTCGAGCACCTGCGCAGCCAGCCGGTCCATGCGGACGACGACCAGGGACCGCGGCTGGATCGGCATGCTCTCGACGCGCGCCAGCGTCAGCAGCTGATCGATCATGCGCGACGCCCGGTCGATGCACAGGCCGAGCTGCTGCAGCGCCTCCTGTGTGCCGCCCGCGGAATGCGCGCGTTCCGCGACCTGTGCCTGGATGCGCACGGCCGCCAGCGGAGTGCGCAGTTCGTGCGCCGCGTGGGACGTGAAGTGGTGTTCTGCCTCGAACGCCCGGCCGACACTGACGAACAGCCCGTTGATGGCCATCAGCAGCGGCACCAGCTCGCGCGGCGGATCGTCGGCGATGACCGGCGCCAGGTCCCCAGGCGAGCGATTCAGCAGTTGTCCGGCCGTCTGTTCCAGCGCCGTCGTTGCCCGTCCGAACAGCCACCGGTTCACCGCCACCAGTCCCGTCACGCTGAGGAGGAACAGGAGCAACATCTCTCCTCCCACCGTGGCGGTCAGATGGTCCTCCTTGTCGACCCGCTCGACGACCTGAATCTGCATCGAGCGGTCGTCGTTCCACAGCGCGTAGACATAGTGTTCGACCCCGTCGATCTCGATCTCGCTGTGACCGCTCTTCTGCAGCGGCGCGTAAGGCTCGCGCGCCGTTCCGGCGCTGACCAGCATCAGCTCGCCGCCCGCGGTCCAGATCTGGTAGTGAAAGCGCGGATCCAGCGTGCTCGCGCTCTCGACGTGAATGATGTCGCCCGGACGCTCCGCTCGGATCTCGTCGATCTCGTGCTCCGCGAAGCGCAGCATCATGCTCGCGATGTCCTCGAGCCGGTTGACATGCAGTCTGTGGTTTTCGCTGCGTGCGGCGAGCAGGACGACGATGGCCCCCACGAACCACGCCACCACCGTCGTCAGGGTCGCCAGCGTCATCAGGCGCCGACGCAGCGACCAGCCGCGTCCGGCGACACCCCATGCCGGCAGAGACTGAAAGTGCCCGGCGGCTCTCATCAAGTTATGCGACTGGCGGGCCGAGAGTCCACGGCCGACGCCACCTCAGGGCCGGCGGACAAACGCCACCAGGTCGCGCCTGTTGCTTGACAGAGGTCGGTCGTCACGCTCCCCCCAGGGTCCGATTGACGACTGCGTGCTTCCAGCACAACGCCCTTGACCAGAGCCCCAGGCCAGTAGGGGATGTCCGCAGGAAGCGGTGGCGCAGATTAGTACTAAGCCTTACCAAATGGAAGGGAGTCTGGACGGATGACGTGCCGGGCTGGCGGTGTGCCCGATCTGCGGTCGTCCCGAGCTACAGCCGGGCTCGCACTGCGACGTGTACGGCCTTTGCCCCTGCGGCGGCTCAGCGCGGCGCGAGGTCGTGCCGGATCGCGTACTGGACCAGTTCCGCGACCCCGGTCAGGTGGAGTTTCCTGAGCAGGCTGGCCTTGTGGCTGCTGACCGTCTTTTCGCTCAGCGACAGCTCGCTCGCGATGTCGGCGCCACGGCGGCCGGCGACCAGGAGGCGGAACACTTCGTATTCGCGGTGCGACAGGCGCATGTGGTCGGGCTGGCCGGACGTGCTGCCGACGAAGTCGAAGGTCTGCCGCTCCGCCACCACGGGGCAGATGTACCTCCCTCCCGCCGCCAGCCGACGGACGGCTGCGACCAGTTCCTCCGCCGCGCTCTCTTTCGTAATGTAGCCATCGGTTCCGGCGTGCAGCGCGGGCATCAGATGGGGATCCCGGATCGAGGGACTGACCAGCAGCGTTCGCGCGGCCGGTTGCAACGCCTTCACGTCCCGGATCAGCGCAATGCCGCCCTTGCCCGGCAGTGCCCGATCGAGCAGCGCCACGTCGATCCGGTGCGACCTCAGCGCCGCGATCACCCCGGCGTCGTCCTCGGCTTCGGCGCATACGGACAGGCCCGCCTCATCGACCAGCAGTCGCGCCAAACCCTGCCGGACCATCGTCTGGCCATCAGCGAGCAGCAGTCGAATCACGGTGGCACTCCCCCAGCGCATTGTTTTCCCGCGCGGCAATCAGCAGCACGGACCCGCCGGGTTCCAGTTCGACACCCGAGCGGTGCGCAGACTATCCAGCCGGCGGAGTCCCCGCGGGAGGGGGCGTAAGCCGACGGTCGGGCAGGCGGCCATCCCTACTTGGCGCTGGGTAGATCCCCTACTACGCCAGCTCTATGCACGGCGTTGCACCTGCGAAGCGGCGATACGAAGCAGGCCGGCTGCAACGCCCGGCACGTCGCGGCCGCGATATGGCCGGCTCGGAAATTTCCGACGACGGCGTAACGAGTCCGACTCCGGATTCATGGACCTTCCCCGTAGCCGAACGCCTGACCGCGCAATTAGCGTTCACGCACTTTCAGGAAGGTTTGCGCGGGGGCCGGCATGGAATTGTCTTCAAGGCTCGTTCGACGTTTCCTCGCTGTTGCTGTGTGCGCAGCAGTTCCGCTCGCAGCCGCGCACGATCCCTCCGATCCCCACGCGCATCACCACGCGGCGACTGCAGGGACGGTCCGTTCGACAGTCGACTACACGATTCCCCACGTGATGCTGGTGCGCGACGACGGCAAGACCGTCGCGCTGAAGCAGGAGCTGGATGACGGCCGGCCGGTGGTCCTGAACTTCATCTACACCACCTGCACCTCGGTGTGCCCGCTGAGCAGCCAGACACTCGCCGACCTGCAGGCCCGCCTAGGTGACGGTCGCAACAGGGTGCACCTGGTGTCGATCTCGATCGACCCCGAGGAAGACACGCCGCCGCGCCTGCGTGAGTACGCGCAGCACTTCGGGGCCGGGCCGGAATGGCAGCACTACACCGGAACGCTCGCCGCCAGCCTGACGGTGCAGCGGGCCTTCAACGTCGACCGCGGCGGAAAGATGAACCATGCACCGGTGACCCTGGTGCGCACGGCGCCCGGCAGCCGCTGGGTCCGCATCGACGGTTTTGCGACGGCTGATCAGCTCGCGGGCGAGTTGCGACAGGTTGTCGCTACTCGCTGAACCGATGCAACAACCGGTGATCGAGCGACAGATGAACCTGAATCCATGCGTTGCACGCCACGCACCCGCGCAACTGGCGCGCGCCTTTGGGACGGAGGACACACCATGCTGAAGATCCTGCGGTTCGTTCGCCCATTGCCTGCTCTGCTCCTGGGCCTGTTCGCGACAGGCACGTGGGCACAGAGTTTCAAGGTGCAGTGCCCGATGACGACTCCCAACCCGGTCGGCACGATCAGCGCCCCCGGCAGCACAGTGACGATCCCCGGCGGCCAGACCAAGTGCCAGCAGATCTCGGGCGGCGACGGCTTCGCCACGATGGCCGACGGCACGCAGACCTATCTTTTCGCCTTCGGTCCTTTGTCGGGCATGGCCGACATCGTGAAAGGCCTGCCCGGTACGCAGACCGCGGCGGTGTTCAACAGCCTGGCGGGCAGCGACCAGGCCACGATCGGCGCGCCCCAGCAGGGCGTCACGACGTTCAATGGCGCGGTGGGCCTGGTGAACGATCCGGAGCCCGCGCTCGACGGCAGCAACAACCCGATCTGCCCGAACGGCGATGGCGGTGTCCCGGGCACCTGCCTGACCGGTCACGTCGATCCGCGCGCGATCATGGATGTGGGCGTGCTCAATGGCAGTGAGCCGGCGCCGCTGTTCGCGATCGACGAAGACGACCAGTTCTTCCTCACGCTCACGAATGTCGGACAGGTCATGCGCCCTGACCTGTTCGAGCAGCACACCGTTCACTTCCACGGTTATCCGAACGCGTCGGCGTTCTACGACGGCGTGCCGGATGCCTCGGTGGCCATCAACATCGGCGGCAGCTTCACCTACTACTACCTCGCGCCCGACGCCGGCACCTACTTCTGGCACTGCCACATCACGCCGCCCGAGCACCTGCAGATGGGCATGGTCGGCCAGATCTACGTGCGGCCTCGGCAGAACCGGGTCGGCACACTCGCGTCGCCGGCAAGTCTCTACGCAGCCTTGCAGATGCTCAACGTACCACCCCTCAACGCGGCGGCGCCGACAAAAGTCGAGTACGACCGCCTGCGTGCGCGCTGTAACGGCGACATCCTGTGCTCGAACCCGCTGCCCGCGGTGAACACCGGCGCGACCAACGACGGCACGAAGAAGTACGCCTACAACGACGGTGACGGCAGCACGCAGTACGACGTCGAGTATCCGCTGCAGATGCACGGCTTCGACCCTAATTTCCACTTCGTCGGCATGACCTTCAATCCGGAGGCGTTCACCGACATGAAGGACAAGTACTTCCTGCTGAACGGACGCAGCTACCCGGACACGATCAATCCTAAGCCGCTGAAGACCCAGGCCACCGACACGGTCGAGCGCACCTCGCAGCCACTGTCGGCGTTGATCAGGATTCCCGCCGGCGGCAAGGCGCTGCTGCGCATCTCTGACCTCAACGTCAGCGAGTACCACACGCTCGCCTCGCTCGGCATTCCGATGAAAGTGATCGCGCTGAACGCCAAGCTGCTGCGCGACCAGGACGGCAACAACCTGTACTACGACACGAACTCGATCACGCTCGCCGGCGGCGAATCGCTCGACGTGATCCTCGACGCGAGCAGGCCGGAATTCGCGAACTGCACGTCGTCCACCCCCTGCAGGTTCTACCTGTACACGCCGCAGATGGATCACCTGTCGAACGACGCCGAGAACTTCGGCGGAATGATGACCGAAGTCGTCGTCGGCCC
>DAOMFL010000089.1:0-13769 GCA_035429805.1 Burkholderiaceae bacterium | reverse complement strand
GCGGGCTGTGCGTCATCAGCATCCACTTGATCGCCTTGACCGGCACGCCCGGCCCAGCCCACGGCGCGGAGTAGCCGGGCGAGACTTCGCCGGCATTGGCGTAGCTCGTCTCCAGCGCGGGCCCGCTCTGGCGGTCGATGACCGTAACTTCGTGCCCGGCCTTTGCTGCGTACCAGGCGATCGAGGTGCCGATCACTCCACTGCCGAGCACGACGACGCGCATGGGACCCTACTTTCCGAGCGGTTCGGCAATGTAGCGCGAGACCACCGGCGCGCTCGCGCCGAGGTGAAACGAATATCGGCGCTCGCGCAGCTCGGCGTCGGCCGCGGTGAAGCGGTCGAAGCGCCGCAGATGTTCTGCCCACGACTCGTCGAGGAAGTATTCGATGTAATGCCCGGGCTTGTTGGTGTCGTGGAACAGCCCCCACGACAGCGCGCCCTTCTGCAGCCTGTTGGCACGACTCTCGCGCATGACGGCGGCAAACTCCTCGGCGCGCGCCGGGTCGATCTGGTAGTCGACCGTCACCATGACCGGGCCCATCCGGTGCTCGACGGGGAAGGCCGGCACCGGCTCCTCGAGGATGCGCGCCGGCGTCAGGTCGACTTCGTCTTCGGGGTCGGCGTAGAGGCGGCTGGCCAGGAACGACGCCGCAAGGCCGGCGAGCGCGGCGGCCACGTAAGTGAACGGCACGTCGATCCAGCTCGCGACCTGGCCCCACAGAGCCGCACTGGCCGACGCCGCCCCCATCATCGTCATCATGTAGATCGACATGCCGCGTGCGCGCACCCAGTCCGGAAGTGAGAGCTGCGTGACGACAGTCAGCGTGTTGACGACCGACAGCCACGCCGCGCCGGCAATCATCATGGCGGGAACCGCCGCCCAGACGTTGGGCGCGAAGCCGAGGGCCACCATCGCCGCGGCCTGCAGCACCGTGCCGTCGCGCAGCAGTCGATGGCGCGAGATCAGCACGCGCAGCCGTGGCAGGAAGAAGGCCGCTGCGACCGCTCCGATCCCGAGCGATGCAAGCAGGATCGTGTAGGTCCAGGCGCCGCCGCCGGGCAGACGTCTGGCCACCAACGGCAGCAGCGCGAACACCGTCGTCGTCTGCAGGAAGAAGCAGGCGACGCGCAGCAGCACCGAGCGCATCGCGCGCGATTGCGCCACGTACTGGAACCCGACACGCATGGCGCCGATGAATCGCTCGCCCGGCAGCACGCTCGGCTTCGGCTCGGAGCGCCAGCGCATGATGACGAAGCCGGCCGCGAGCGAGAGCACCGCGTTGAGCAGGAAAACGAAGCCCGTGCCGAGGCTCGCGATCAACGCACCGGCCAGCACCGGACCGATCACGCGCGACGTGTTCATCGCAATGCCGTTCAGCGCGATGGCGTTCGGCAGCTCGCGGCGCGTGACGAGCTCCGGAATGATCGCCGCATACACCGGCCAGCGCATTGCCAGCCCGATGCCGTTGCCGAAAGTCAGTACGAGCAGCAGCGGCGCCGTCATCCAGCCCCCGAATACCACGACGCTCAACAGCACGGCGTTGGTCGCCACCCAGAACTGCGTGAACATGAACCAGTGCCGCCGGTTCAGGATGTCGGCCAGCGCGCCGCTCGGCAGCCCCAGCAGGAAGACAGGCAGCGTCGAGGCGGACTGCACCAGCGCGACCATGACCGGTGATGTCGTCAGTGACGTCATCATCCAGGCCGCCGCGACATCGTTCATCCACATGCAGACGTTCGATGTGAGCCAGGTGATCCACAGCAGGCGGAAGACCGGGTTCGCCAGCGGCGACCATGCCGAGTGTGCGGCCGACGCGGACTGCGTCCCGGTCATCCCGGAAACTCCGGTCCGGTGGTGAGCCCGGCGCTGGCGGCGGCTCTCCCACAACAGTTCCCCGCGCAGCCGCGACTCGCGGCATCCCGCCGTCCGGGTGACGGCGGACCGATGCCGGGCCGGACCCGTGCTCCATCCTTCACCTGTCGCAGCCCCTTCCTTGATGTGTGCGGCGCCGCATCGGCCGCTGATGCCGGCGAGCGGGCGCCCCGCGCTGACCGCCTGTCCTTGTCCAGCGCCAGCTTATCCCCGATCTCACTGCACGCTCCCTCTCAGCGGCCGCATGCGCCAGCCGCCAAACTTCTACCACCACCGCGCGTTGAACGGATAGCATCCGCCATCCGCCTTCGGGCGACCCGTGAGGTTGCGGGCACCCGGAGGCGCAACCAGGGGCAAGGAGGACACCATGCAGCACCATGAACTGCGCGACCTGATCGAGGATGTCCGCCGCGGGAAGTTGCCCCGGCGCCGCTTCATCCAGCAGATGGTCGGGCTCGGACTCACGGCGCCGATGGCCTCGATGCTGCTGATGCACGCCGGCGTGGCCCAGGCCCAGTCGGCACCGGTCTACAAGCCGACGAAGCGCGGCGGTGGCGGGGTACTCAAGGTGCTCTGGTGGCAGGGTGCGACGCTGCTGCAGCCGCACTTTGCCAACGGAACCAAGGACCAGGAGGGTTCCAGGATCTTCTACGAATCGCTGGCGGTCTGGGATGGCGACGGCAACCTGGTGCCGATCCTCGCCGCCGAGCTTCCGACACGCGAGAACGGCGGCCTGTCCCCCGACGGCAGGAGCGTGACGTGGAAACTGAAGCAGGGCGTGACCTGGCACGACGGTCAGCCGTTCACCGCCGATGACTGCGTGTTCACCTGGGAATATGCGCGCGACCCGGCCACTGCCGCGGTGACCACCGGCGTCTACAAGGACGTCACCGTGACGAAGCTCGATTCGCATACGGTCCGCGTCGTCTTTCCTAAGCCGACTCCCTACTGGGCCACGGCCTTCGTTGCGGCCGAAGGAATGATCATCCCGAAGCATGTCTTCGGTCCGTACATCGGCGCCAAGTCGCGCGAGGCGCCGGCCAACCTGAAACCGGTCGGCACCGGCCCGTACAAGTTCGTCGACTTCAAGCCCGGCGACATGGTCCGCGGCGAGATCAATACGAACTACCACATGCCGAACCGGCCATTTTTCGACGCGATCGAGATGAAGGGCGGCGGCGATGCAACGTCGGCGGCGCGCGCCGTGCTGCAGACCGGCGAATTCGACTACGCGTGGAACCTGCAGGTCGAGGACGAAGTGCTGAAGCGTCTGGAGGCGGGCGGCAAGGGCCGGGCGATCATCGTCGACAGCGGCGACATCGAGTTCATCCAGCTCAATATCAAGGATCCATGGAACGAGGTCGATGGAGAGCGCGCCAGCCCGAAGTCGAAGCACTGGGCCTTTTCCGATCCGGCGGTGCGCGAGGCGATGTCGCTGCTCGCCGATCGCAAGGGCATCCAGGACTTCATCTACGGGCGCACCGGCGTGGCCACGTCGAACTTTCTGAACAATCCGCCGAAATTCCGCTCGCCGAACACGAAGTTCGAATTCAACGTCGACAAGGCCAACCAGGTCCTCGACGCGGCCGGCTGGAAGCGCGGGGCCGACGGCATCCGCGAGAAGGACGGCAAGAAGCTGAAGTTCGTGTTTCAGACCTCGGTCAACTCGCTGCGGCAGAAGGAGCAGGCGGTCGTCAAGCAGGGCTGCCAGAAGGCGGGCATCGATCTCGAGCTGAAGTCGGTCACCGCCAGCGTGTTCTTCTCGTCCGACGTGGCCAATCCGGACACCTACGGCAAATTCTGGTGCGACATGCAGATGTACACCACGACGATGACGCAGCCCGATCCCGAGCGTTTCATGGATCAGTATCTGTCGCGCGAGGTCTCGCAGAAGTCGAACAAGTGGCAGGGTCGCAACATCACGCGCTGGGTCAGCGAGGAGTACGACAGGACCTACGCGGCGGCCGAGAGCGAACTCGATCCGGTCAAGCGTGCAGCGCTGTTCATGCGGCTCAACGATCTGCCGGTGAAGGACAACGTCATCATTCCGCTGATCAGCCGGCCGCGTGTGCGCGGGTCGAACCTCAAGCTGGTGGCGCCGCTCACGGGCTGGGACCTCGACTTCTCGCAGCTGCAGAACTGGTACCGGGAGAGCGCCGCTGGCTGATCCCCGCGCCGTGCCGCAAGCGACACGGCGCCAAATTGACGGACTGGCCACGATGACCGACGAACACGAGATTCGGCGCTGGATCGCCCGCGTGCGCAATGGCACGCTGCCGCGGCGCGAGTTCCTGGGACGCCTCGCGGCACTGGGCGTCACGGCTCCACTGGCGAGTCTGCTGCTGGCCGAGGCTGGCATCGCCCAGCCTGGACCGGTGTACAAGCCGACGCGGCGCGGCGGTGCCGGAACGCTGCGGCTGCTGTTCTGGCAGGGTCCGACGTTGCTGAACCCGCACTTCGCCAACAGCATCAAGGATGCCGCTGGATCACGCCCGTTTTACGAATCGCTGGCGCGGTTCGATATCGACGGGCAGCTGGTGCCGATACTTGCAGCCGAGATCCCGAGCAGCGACAACGGCGGCATCGCCGCAGACGGCCGTTCGACCACGTGGAAGCTGAAGCGCGGCGTGACCTGGCACGACGGCAAGCCGTTCACGGCGGACGACGTCATCTTCAACTGGCGCTATGCGACGGACCCGGCCACCGCAGCGTTTACCGGCGGCGTCTACGAAAACGTCAAGACCATCGAGAAGGTCGACGCGCACACGGTGCGCATCGTCTTCGACAAGCCCTCGCCGGTATGGACGCGCAGTTCCAACCAGCAGCTGATCCCGCAGCACCTGTTCGCACCCTACCTCGGTGCGAAGTCCCGGGAGGCGCCGCAGAACCTGAAGCCGGTCGGCACCGGACCGTACCGGTTCGTCGACTTCAAGCCGGGCGACATCGTCAAGGGAGAACTGAACCCGACGTACCACGACTCCGCCCGCCCGCACTTCGACGCCATCGAGATCAAGGGCGGCGGCGATGCGGCTTCGGCGGCGCGGGCGGTCCTGCAGACCGGCGAATTCGACTACGCGTGGAACCTGCAGATCGAAGACGAGGTGCTCAAGCGCATGGAGAGCGGCGGCAAAGGCCGCGTCGCGATCAGCCCGGGCGGGGACACCGAGATGATCTGGGTGAACATGACCGATCCCTGGACCGAAATCGACGGTGAGCGCGCCAGCCTGAAATCGAAGCATCCGATGCTGTCGGACCCCGCGGTGCGTGAGGCGCTCTCGCTGCTGCTGGACCGCAAGTCGGTGCAGGACTTCGTTTACGGGCGCACCGGCGTCGCGACTGCGAACGTGCTCAACAATCCGAAGCAGTTCAACAGTCCGAATACCAGGATAGAGACGAGTCTGGACCGGGCCAATGCGCTGCTCGACGGCGCAGGCTGGAAGCGCGGTGCCAGCGGCATCCGCGAAAAGGGCGGACGCAAGCTCAGCCTGGTATTCCAGAGCTCGACCAACTCGGTACGCCAGAAGGTGCAGACCATCTTCAAGCAGGCCTGCGGCAAGGCCGGCATCGAGGTCGAACTGAAGTCTGTCGTATCGGCCGTCTACTTCTCATCGGACATCGGCAACCCCGACACCGCGGGCAAGTTCTGGGCGGATCTGCAGATGCACGCGTTCACGCGCACACCGGACCCCGACCGCTTCATGCAGCTGTGGGTGTCGTGGGAAGCGTCGAGAAAGGCCAACAAGTGGCTCGGGCTCAATACCGGCCGCTGGGTCAACGCGGAATACGATGCCCTGTTCAGGGCGCAGCAGGTCGAGCTCAATCCGGTGAAACGCGCGGCGCTGCTGATCCGCATGAACGACCTCGTCTGCAATGACCGGGCGATGATTTCCGTGGTGTACCGGCCGCAGGTCGACGGCCTGGCGCGCAGCCTGGCGGCCCCGTTGTCGGCCTGGGACAACCCGCTCGCCGGACTGCACGACTGGTATCGCGAGAGCTGATTCTTTCAATGCCCCCACGCTCGTTGCATTCGCTGCCCGCCGAGGGGGCTGAGCGCCGCGGCTCCAGTCGTGCCTGCGCACGGCTGGACGGCGCGAAGAGTTGCTGCCTTCGGCGGCAACACGGTCTGCAAGACCAGGCCTCCCTTGGGGCGGCCCGGCGGGATGCCTGATGGGCAACTATCTGCTGCGCCGCCTGCTGATTGCCGTGCCCAGTTTGCTGGGCATCAGTGTCGTGCTGTTCACCGTGCTGGCGCTGGCGCCGGGTGATCCGTTTTCGGAGCTGGCGCTCAACCCGAACGTGCCCGCCGAAGTCCGGATGGCCCTGCGCGCGAAGTTCGGCCTCGACGATCCGGTCTGGCAGCGTTACTTCCACTGGCTCACCGCGATGCTGAGAGGCGACTGGGGGTTCTCGTTCATCAGCCGCGTCGACGTCGACACGCTGATTCTGCAGCGAGTCCCCGTAACGCTCGCCATCATCGGCGCCTCGCAGCTGCTGGCTCTAGCCATTGCGTTGCCGGTCGGCATCTACTCGGCGATGCGGCCCTATTCGTGGTTCGACCGCATCGCGAGCTCGCTCGCGTTCGTCGGCTTCTCCCTGCCGACCTTCTTCACCGGCATCCTGCTGATCCTCATCTTCTCGATCAAGCTCGACTGGCTGCCGTTCGTGTTCCGTGCCGACCTGTCGACCACCGGCTGGGCCTGGTGGGGCGAGATGATCCGGCAGTCGATCATGCCGATCGTCGTGCTGGGGCTGTTCCAGTGCGCGAGCTGGACGCGCTACGTGCGCTCGGCGGTGCTCGATGTGATCCGGCTCGACTACGTGACGACGGCGCGCGCCAAGGGCCTGGCCGAACGCGTCGTCATGCGCAAGCATGTCGTGCGCAACGCACTCATCCCGGTCGTCACGCTGGTCGCCCTGCAGATGCCGGCCGTGTTCGGCGGGGCGATCGTCACCGAGCAGATCTTCCGCATTCCCGGCATCGGCTCGCTGCTGATCGACGCGATCCTGCGCAACGACACGCCGGTCATCATGGCGGTGACTTTCGTGTTTTCCTGCCTCGTCATCGTCTTCAACCTGATCGCCGACCTGCTCTATGGCTGGCTCGACCCTCGTATCGCCTACCGTTAGGGTGCCGGCGGCGCGCGGAACCTCGCCGTGGCGCGAGGCATGGCGACGCTTCCGCCGCCATCGCATGGCGTATGCGAGCCTGTTCGTGCTGCTCGCGCTGGTGCTGGCAGTTGCCTTCGGCCCGCTGGTGTGGCGCCTGCCGATCAACGAGATCGATTTCTCGGCGCAGCTGCAGGGCCCTTCGCTCGCGCACCCGTTCGGTACCGACGACCTCGGACAGGATCTGCTGGCGCGCATGCTGTACGGGGGCCGGATCTCGCTCGCCGTCGGCCTCGCCGCGATGACGATGGCGATCGTCGTCGGCGTGCTGGTCGGCGCGATCGCGGGCAGCGCGCGCGGCAGCATCGACACGGCGCTGATGTGGCTCACGGATCTCTTTCTGTCGCTGCCGCAGCTGCCGCTGCTGCTGCTGATCATCTATCTCTTTCGCGACAGCCTGAAAAGCGTGCTCGGCCCCGAGGGCGGCGTCTTCGTGCTGATCGTCGTGGTCATCGGCGGCTTCCGCTGGATGCCGGTGGCACGGCTGGTGCGTGCACAGTTCTTCTCGCTGCGCGAGAAGGAGTTCGTCGAGGCGGCGCGCGCACTGGGCGCCTCGAACGCGCGCACCGTCGTGCGCCATATCCTGCCCAATGCGCTCGGGCCCGTCATCGTTGCGGGCACGATCGACGTGGCGGCGGCCATCATCGCCGAGTCGACGCTGTCTTTCCTCGGTCTCGGTTTCCCGCCCGACATCCCGACCTGGGGCCGTATCCTGTTCGACAGCAAGGATCATCTCGACATCGCGGCGCACTGGGCGCTCTTTCCCGGTGCCGCGATCTTCCTCACCGTGCTGTCGATCAACTTCGTCGGCGATGGACTGCGCGACGCACTCGACCCGCGCAAGGTGATGTAGTGGCGTCGCAACTGTACGGTCACCTGCTCGAGATCCGCGGACTGAAGACGCACTTCCACACCGACGACGGCTGGCTGCACGCGGTCGACGGCGTGGACCTGATCGTCGACCCGGGCGAGACGGTGAGCGTCGTCGGCGAGTCCGGCTGCGGCAAGTCGGTCACGGCAATGAGCGTGCTCAAGCTGCTGCCGATGCCGCCGGGGCGCATCGCCGAAGGACAGATCCTCTGGCAGGGGCGCGACCTGGTGCCGCTGGACGCCGACGCGATGCGCGCGATCCGCGCCCGCGAGATTGCCATCGTGTTCCAGGAACCGATGACGTCGCTCAACCCCGTGTACACGGTGGGCGAGCAGATCGCCGAGGTGCTGCGGCTGCATGAAGGACTCTCGCGCCGCGCTGCGCTCGATCGCGCTGCAGAGATGCTGAAGCTCGTGCACATCCCGACGCCGGAACGACGCGTGCACGACTATCCGCACCAGTTCTCGGGTGGGATGCGCCAGCGGGTCATGATCGCCATGGCGCTTGCCTGCAATCCGAAGCTGCTGATCGCCGACGAGCCCACGACGGCGCTCGACGTCACGATCCAGGCGCAGATCCTCGACCTGCTGGGCGAGCTGAAGGCGAAGTTCGGCATGGCGATCATGCTGATCACGCATGCGATGGGAGTGGTGGCCGAAACGGCCCAGCGCGTCGTCGTCATGTACGCCGGCATGGTGGTCGAAGAGGCACCGGTGCAGGCCCTCTTCGCGAGCCCGCGCCACCCCTACACGCAGGGGCTGATCCGCTCGATTCCGCGCATCGACACGGCAGCGATTCACAAGGTGCGGCTGGAAGCGATTCCCGGCGTGGTACCGAAGCTGATCGACCCTCCCCCGGGGTGTCGCTTCGCGCCACGATGCCGGTACGCACAGGACGCGTGCCGCAGCGCGACACCGGCGCTGCGCCAGGCCGCGCCGGGGCACAAGGTCGCCTGCATCTTCGACCTGGCGGGCGCGACATGACCGCGCCGCTGCTGCGCGTCGTCGATCTCGTCAAGGAGTTCCCCGTGCGCGGCGGGCTGCTGCGTCGTGAAATCGGCCGCGTTCACGCCGTCAACGGCGTGAGCTTCGATCTCACCGCCGGCGAGACGCTCGGCCTCGTCGGCGAATCGGGCTGCGGCAAGTCGACTACCGGACGCTGCATTCTGAGGCTGATCGAGCCGACTGCGGGCGAGGTCTGGTTCCAGGGTACCGAGGTCACGCGGCTCGATCGTGCGGCGCACCGCCGCCTCGCGCGCGACATGCAGATCATCTTCCAGGACCCGTACGCGTCGCTCAATCCGCGCATGACGGTCGGCGCGATCATCGGCGAAGCGCTGATCATCCACAGGCTGGCGCGGACGCAGCGCGAGTTCGAGGACCGCATCGTTCAATTGCTCGAGACTGTGGGCCTTTCGGCCGACCACATGCGCCGCTATCCACACGAATTCTCCGGTGGCCAGCGCCAGCGCATCGGCATCGCGCGCGCACTGGCGGTCTCGCCCAAGCTGGTCGTGTGCGACGAGGCGGTGTCCGCGCTCGACGTCTCGATCCAGGCGCAGGTCATCAACCTGCTCGAAGACCTGCGCAGCCAGTTCAACCTGACTTACATCTTCATCGCGCACGACCTGTCGGTCGTGGAGCACATCAGTCACCGCGTCGCGGTCATGTACCTTGGGCGCATCGTCGAGATCGCGCCGGCCCGGGCGCTGTACACGAGTCCGCGCCACCCGTACACCGAGGCGCTGCTGTCCGCCGTGCCGATTCCGGACCCCCGCAAGAAGCGCCATCGCATCCCGCTGCAAGGCGACGTGCCCAGTCCGATCAATCCTCCCACGGGCTGCCACTTCCACACGCGCTGTCCGATTGCGCAGAAGCCACTTTGCAGCAGCGTGCGGCCGGAGGCGAAGCAGGTCGGCGAGGGGCACTGGGTGGCCTGTCATCTGCGCAGCTGACCGACGCGTCGAGTCGCAGCGAAACATCCCCAGGACGGGCGGCCTCGCCGACAGCGTTCCTGAAGTGACGTCGCGTTCCGCCTAATTCGGCAGGGCCCGCAATAGCAGTGGCGCCGGGTCGATCGTGGCCGGAAGCACGCCGAACGTGCGGCCCCAGCCGGTGACGAGCCGCGAGGCACAGAACGCGTCGGCGACAGCCGACGGCCCTCCGGAGATGAGCAGCGCCGCCTGCACTGCAAGCGCAATGCGCTCGGTGAGCGCGCGGGCCTGTGCCTCACCCAAGTCTGTGCGGTCAAGATCCGCCGTCAGTTCATCGACGTAGGCGTCGTAGCTGCGGTGGGCACCACGCGCGGCCCGCAGTTCGCTGGCCAGCGCGTCGCGCACCGCCGGCACGCGGGACAGCGCGCGCAGCACGTCGAGGCACATGACGTTGCCGGACCCTTCCCAGATCGAGTTCAGCGGCGCCTCGCGATAGAAACGGGCGAACGGCCCCTCCTCCACGTAGCCGTTGCCGCCCATGACCTCCATCGCCTCGGCGGCCGCCGCCGGCAGCCGCTTGCAGATCCAGTATTTCGCCACAGGAGTCAGCACACGCGCCATCAGCGCTTCGTGCTCGTCGTGCAGGTGCCGGCCGTCGAAGGCACGCGCCAACCGCAGCGCGAGCAGTGTCGCCGCCTCGGATTCGAGCGCAAGATCAGCCAGCACGTTGCGCATCAGCGGTTGCTCGGCAAGATGGTGGCCAAAGGCCGAGCGCTCGCGCGCGTGATGCAGCGCATGGGTCAGCAGCGCGCGCAGGATCCCAGCCGACGCGATCGCGCAGTCGAGCCGCGTATGCGTGCCCATCTCGAGTATCGTCGGCACGCCGCGGCCGACTTCGCCGACGAGCCAGCCCTCGGCGTCGGCAAACTCGACTTCGCTCGACGCATTCGACCGGTTGCCGACCTTGTCCTTGAGGCGCTGTACTGCGATCGAATTGCGCGTGCCGTCGGCGCGCCAGCGCGGTAACAGGAAACAGGAAAGTCCCGCGGCGGATTCGCGCTGGGTCTGGGCCAGCACCAGGTGCGCATCGCACTGCGGCGCCGAGAAGAACCATTTGTGCCCGGTGATGCGGTAGCGCTCGCCCCACTCGCCATGGCCGTCCGGCTCGGCAAAGGTCGTGTTGGTGCGCACATCCGAGCCGCCCTGCTTCTCGGTCATGCCCATGCCGAGCAGCGCCCCGCGCTTGGCGGCGACGGGTTTCGAGCCCGGGTCGTAGTCGTGCGACAGGATGCGCGGCAGCCAGTCGCGGGCGATGGCCGGCATTGCGGCCGCGAACCGTTGCATCACCGGAACGACCGCGTAGGTCATCGTCACAGGACACTGCGCGCCGTTTTCAACCTGCGAGAACAGCAGGTATTTCGCCGCGCGCGCGACCTGCGCGCCCGGCTTCGGATCGGCCCATGGGTCGGCATGGACTCCGGCGCCGATCATCAGCCGCATGACCTCATGCCACGCCGGGTGGAACTCGACTTCGTCGATACGCCGGCCGCTGCGGTCGAAGCTGCGCAGCTGCGGCGGAAACGAGTTGGCAAGCCGCGCCCATTCGGCGCACTCCGCGCCTCCTAGCCGCGCTCCGAGCGCATGCAATTCGGCATCGGCCCAGCGGCCGCCGTGCCGGGCGACGCCTTCCTGCAGCGCTGCATCGATCGCGTAGAGATTGCGGTCGACGAAGGGCGTGGACTGGTTGAAGACTTCGTGTGTCGATGTCATATGGCGATTGCGGCCGCGCCCAGTCCGCCGGTTGCATCGGCCGGTCCAGCTCCGGACGAGCCGGCGACTCCCCGCGCACCGGCTACTTCGCGAACAGCGCTTCCATCCGCTTCTGCCCTTCGGCCTCGCTGACGTCCTCTACGTGCGTGCCAAGCGACCACGTGAAGCCGTACGGGTCCTTCAGCGTGCCGGTGCGGTCACCATAGAACTGGTTCTCCACCGGCCGCACCTGCGTGCAGCCGGCCGCGATGGCGCGCGCGAAGGCGGCGTCGACATCCGCCACGTAGACCATGAAGGAGACCGGCGAGCCCCCCAGCGTCTGCGGACTCTGGTTGCCCCACTCGGAGTTCTCCTCGGACATCATGACGTGCGAATCGCCGATCCTGATCTCCGCATGTGCGTACCTGCCGTCGGGCGTCGTGAGTTTCATCACGAGCTCGGCGCCGAACGCGCGCCGGTAGAACTCGACTGCAGCCACCGCGTCGCGGATTGCAAGGTAGGGCGTCACCGAGTGGTAGCCCGCCGGCGGAGTCGTGACCCTGGCCATCGCAATCTCCTGGTTTGCCCCGCGGCACCGGAACTCACGCCGCCATCACGGCCCGCTTCGCCAGCACCGTGATCAGATGCGCGCGGTACTCGGGTGACGCGTGCAGATCGTTGTTGAGCCCGGTCGGCGGGATGCTGACGCCGTCGCAGGACTCCGGCGCGAACTTCGCGGCGAGCTTGTCTTCCAGCGCTTTGACGCGGAACACGCCGGGCCCGGCGCCCGTCACCGCGACACGCACGCCGCCCGCGGTCTTCGCGACGAATACGCCCACCAGAGCGAAGCGTGACGCGGGCTGCTTGAACTTCAGGTAGGCCGCCTTCTCCGGGACCGGAAAGTGCACGGCAGTGATGATTTCGCCGGCTGCCAGCGCCGTCTCGTACAGCCCCTTGAAGAAGTCGTCTGCCGCGATGGTGCGGCGATCGGTCTGCACGGTCGCGCCGAGTCCGAGCACCGCCGCCGGATAGCACGCGGCCGGGTCGTTGTTGGCGAGCGAGCCGCCGATCGTGCCGCGGTTGCGCACCTGGCGATCGCCGATGCCGCCGGCGAGCTGCGCCAGCGCCGGGATCTTCGACTGGACGTCCTTCGAAGCGGCGACCGCCGCATGCGTGGTCATGGCTCCGATGACGATCTTGCTGCCCTCGGTGTGTATGCCCTGCAGGTCCGCAATACCGGCGAGATCGATCCAGCCGGTCGGCGACACGAGTCCCAGTCGCATCGACGGCAGCGTCGACTGGCCACCGGCGAGGATCTTGTCGTCGCCGTGCTGGCCGGCCAGCTTGACCGCGTCGGCCACCGAAGCGGGGCGGTGATAGTGCATCGTTTCCATCGTGCTCTCCTCGATTCAGTGGCGGCTGGCCGCGCGGATCGTCTTCCACACGGTGTGCGGCGTCGCCGGCATCGGCACGTCCTTGACGCCGAGGTGCGATAGCGCGTCGGTGATCGCATTGATGACGGCGGGGGGCGAACCGATCGCACCGGCCTCACCGCAGCCCTTCACTCCGAGCGGGTTGTGCGTGCACGGAGTGCCCTTCGCGGTCTCGACTGCAAACTTCGGCAGGTCGTCGGCGCGCGGCATCGCGTAGTCCATGAAGCTGCCCGTGACCAACTGACCGTCCTCGTTGTAGATGCCGTGCTCGAGCAGCGCCTGGCCGATGCCCTGGGCGAGCCCGCCATGCACCTGGCCCTCAACGATCATCGGGTTGATGACATTGCCGAAGTCGTCGCAGGCCGCGAAGCGGTCGATGCGCACGACACCGGTCGCCGGATCGATCTCGACCTCGCAGACGTACGAGCCGGCCGGATAGGTGAAGTTGGTCGGGTCGTAGAACGCGTTTTCGTTGAGCCCAGGCTCGAGCTTGTCGAGCGGATAGTTATGGGGCACGTAGGCCGCCAGCGAGACCTCGGCAAAGGCCTTCTTGCGGTCCGTGCCGGCGACGCGAAACTCGCCGTTGGAAAACTCGATGTCGGCCTCGCTCGCCTCGAGCAGGTGCGCCGCGATCTTCTTGCCTTTGGCAACGACCTTGTCGATCGCCTTCATGATCGCTGTGCCACCGACGGCGATCGAGCGCGAGCCGTAGGTGCCCATGCCGAACAGGATCTTGCCGGTGTC
>DAOMFL010000088.1:0-13808 GCA_035429805.1 Burkholderiaceae bacterium | reverse complement strand
TCTACATCCACGGCATCGTGCGCGACGCCGAGGGCAAGAAGATGTCGAAGAGCGAGGGCAACACGCTCGATCCGATCGACATCATCGACGGCATCGACCTCGATGCGCTGGTCAAGAAGAACACGACCGGCCTGCGCAAGACCGAGGATGCGCCGAAGGTGGCCGCCAAGGTGCGCAAGCACTTCCCGGACGGCATTGCCGCCTACGGCGCCGACGCGCTGCGCTTCACGATGGCGGCCTACGCGACGCTCGGCCGCAACATCAACTTCGACCTCAAGCGCTGCGAGGGCTACCGCAACTTCTGCAACAAGCTGTGGAACGCGACCCGCTTCGTCCTGATGAACACAGAGGGCCGCGACTGCGGGGTCGATGAGTCGCTGCCGGTGGAGCTCTCGGTGATCGACCGGTGGATCGTCGGCGAGCTGCAACGCATCGAGGCCGCGGTCGCCGAAGGCTTCGCCGAGTACCGGCTCGACAATGTCGCCAATGCGATCTACAGCTTCGTCTGGAACGAGTACTGCGACTGGTATCTGGAACTGGCGAAGGTGCAGCTCGCCGCTGGCAACGCGGCCCAGCAGCGCGGCACGCGACGCACGCTGGTGCGCGTGCTCGAGGTTGCCTTGCGACTGGCGCACCCGGTGATCCCGTTTATCACGGAGGAACTGTGGCAGTCGGTCGCGGTGCTGGCCGGCAAGCGCTGGGCCGACCAGGACGCCTCGGTGATGGTCCAGCCGTTCCCGCGCGCGCAGCCCGAGAAGATCGATCCCGGCGCCGACCGCGCGGTCGCGCAACTCAAGGCGATGGTCGAGGCGCTGCGCAACCTGCGCAGCGAGATGAACCTCTCGCCGGCACAGAAGGTGCCGCTGCTCGCTTCGGGCGAGGCCGCGACGCTCGCGGCGTTCGCGCCGTACATGCAGGCGCTGGCGCGGCTGTCCGAGGTCCAGGTCGTCGCTGACGTCAATGCCGCGGCCGGCGGCGCGGCAGCGCCGATCAAGGTCGTCGACGACTATCGACTGATGCTGAAGATCGAGGTGGATATCGCGGCCGAACGCGACCGGCTCGGCAAGGAAATCGCGCGACTCGAAAACGAGATCCGCAAGGCCGAAGGCAAGCTCGGCAATGCGAGCTTCGTCGAGCGCGCGCCCGCAGCGGTCGTCGCTCAGGAAAGGGAGCGGCTCGCGGGATTCGGCGCCACGCTCGCGACGGTGCGCGAGCAGTACGACCGGCTGCCTGCCGCCTGACCCCGCTCGCGCGGCGTGTCGGCCGCACTGCTGACCGGATTCGCAGCCGTTACTTCGAAGGCGGTGCGGCCGGAGTCGGCGACGAATACTCGGAAGGCGGCGAAGGCGGCAGCGACGGCGGAGACGCCGGCGCGGGTGCAGGAATCGCCTGAACCTGACCACGCCCGGGGGTCGGCACGACAATGCCGGGCGCCAGCGGAATTTCATCCACGGCCGCGACGCCGGTCACCCAGTGGCGCGTTTCGCCGAAGCAGGTCGTCGGCAGCCCGACCTTTTCCTCGTAGTGCAGCGTCACACGCTTGCCCATCACGCTGTTGATCTGGCTCGCGACCTTGTCGTCCCAAACGGTGAACAGGAACTTCTCGGTCGTCGACCCCGGCATGGTGACCATCGCCATTTCGCCTTCCCAGGTCTTGCACAGCCAGCCCTTCTTGCTGAACTTCTGCACCCAGCCGGCGCGCTCGCCGTTGGAGTAGTTCCACTTCAGGACGACGAAGAAATACCCGGCCGCCAGCAGCAGCGGGACGAGCAGCAGCCAGAAGAAGAGCTTGAGGCGCGACGGGCCGCGGCGCGCAGGTACAGAAATGGGCGAGTTCATCGACGCCTGAGGTAGTGAAGGAATTCCTTGCCGTCGGCCTGCTGCCCGACCAGTTCGTTGCCGGACTGCTTGGCGAAGGCCTGGAAGTCACGCATCGAACCGGGATCGGTGGCGACGATCTTCAGCACCTGACCGCTGGACATGTCCGCCAGCGCTTTTTTCGCACGCAGGATCGGCAGCGGGCAGTTGAGTCCGCGCGTGTCGATTTCCTTGTCGGCCGTCGGCGGCAGTTGCATCGCAGGATCAGGAGGTCGCGGAAGGAAGGGATAGAAATTCTACCGGCAGCCCGCGGGCGCGCATCCAGTCCGCCATCGCCAGTCCGGTGCCCAGCGGCCAGGGACGCAGCCGCGCGGGCTCGATCAGCCGGTAGTCGACCAGTTCCTCGCCCAGCCGGATGTCGCCGTCGGCCCGCACGTGGTAAGCGATGATGACCTCGTTCTTGCGCGTGAATTCGTAGACACCGATCAGGTCGGCAGACCGCGTCTCAAGCGCAGTTTCCTCGGCCACTTCGCGCTGAACCGCGTGCAGCGGCGACTCGTCGCGCTCGAGAAACCCGGTCACAAGGGCGAACATCTTCTCGGGCCATGCGCGGTTGCGTGCGAGCAGCACCTTGTCGCGGTATTCGATCAGAGCCGCCACCACCGGCACCGGATTGTCCCAGTGCACCCAGCCGCAGGCCGGGCAGGACATACGATTCCGCTCCGCGACCAGCTGCCGGACCAGAGGCGTGCCACAGCAGGGGCAGTAGCTGAAGGCCTCCGTCACGATCGCCGGCCCGCGTCAGGCGTTCGCGCCCAGCGGCGTGAGCTGCGGCGGATGCGGATGCAGCCGTGCCATCGCGTAGGTGTCGGTGTATCGGCCGTCGCGCAGCGAATACGCGCGGTGAGTGCCTTCGACCTCGAAGCCGAACTTCCGGTACATCCGCAGCGCGTGTTCATTCTCGACGTACACGGTCAGCTCGATGCGCAGCGCTCCCAGCCAGTTGTCGGCGAGGTCGATCAGCGCTTCCATCAGCCGCGTGCCGACGCGGCGGTTCTGCCAGTCGTCGCGAACCGAAATTCCGAGCCCCCAGGCGTGCGCGCGCCGCGGATTCTCGTTGCCGTGCAGCCCGGCGTGACCGACGATCACGTCGCCGGCCAGCGCGACCAGAACGTAGTTGAGCGTCGCATTGCGGCCGAGCCGCTCCGTCCATTGCGTGACGGACGGATAGGGGTTCTGCAGCGTCCCCAGCGATGCCTCGCGCGAGCGGAACGTGAGCGCGATGCCTTCAGCGTCGGAAGGCTCCGCGCGGCGGATGACGAGATCGCCTACAGGCGCTGTTCCGCCCACGACTTCACGCTCGCCAGCGCCGCCGGCAGCCCCGACGGGTCCGTGCCGCCGGCCATCGCCATGTCCGGCCTGCCGCCCCCCTTGCCGCCGACCTGCTGCGCGACGTAGTTGACGAGGTCTCCGGCCTTCACCTTGCCGGTCGCGTCGGCCGTCACGCCTGCGGCGAGCTGCACCCTGCCGCCCTCGACCGCCCCGAGCACGATGACGGCGCTCTTGAGCTTGTCCTTCAGCTTGTCCATCGTCTCGCGCAGCGACTTCGCATCGGCCCCCTCCATCGCGGCCGCAAGCACCTTGATGCCGCGGATGTCGATCGCCTGCGAGACGAGATCATCGCCCTGACTCGACGCGAGCCTGCTCTTCAGGCGGGCGAGTTCCTTTTCCAGCGACTTCACCGTTTCCTGCACCTGCGCGATCTTCTGTCCGATCTCCGAGGGCGGCGCCTTCAGCAGCGCCGCGGCGCCGTGCAGTTCGCGATCGAGCGCCTGCACGAATTCCACCGCGCCGCGCCCGGTCACCGCCTCGACCCGGCGCACGCCCGCGGCGATACCGCTTTCGGCGACGATCTTGAAGAAGCCGATGTCGCCGGTGCGCGCGACGTGCGTCCCGCCGCAGAGTTCCGTCGAGTGCTGGCCCATTGCCAGTACGCGCACTTCGTCGCCGTACTTGTCGCCGAAGAAGGCCAGCGCGCCGGCCTTGATCGCGTCGTCGTACTTCATCACGTTCGCGCTGACCGGTGCATTGCTGCGGATCGCATCGTTGACGAGGTCCTCGACCTCGCGGATCTCCTCGGTCGTCATCGCCTTGTCGTGCGAGAAGTCGAAGCGCGTGCGCTCGGCATCCACCAGAGAGCCCTTTTGCTGCACGTGCCGGCCGAGCACCTTGCGCAGCGCCGCGTGCATCAGGTGGGTGGCCGAGTGGTTGTTGCGCGTGCGCTCGCGCAGCGCTGCATCGACCTTTGCCTGCACGACATCGCCCACGGCCAGCGTGCCCGACTCGAGCGTGCCGTGGTGACCGAACACATCGGCCTGGATCTTCTGCGTGTCGACGACGGAAAAACGCGTGACGTTGTGGTCGCTGATCGATTCCAGCACGCCCTTGTCGCCGACCTGCCCGCCGGATTCGGCATAGAACGGAGTCGTGTTCAGCACCACGATGCCGCTCTCGCCGGCGCTGAGGCGCTTCACGGACGTGCCCTCGTGATAGAGCGCGACGACCTTGGCGTCATCCACCAGCGACGAGTAGCCTGTGAAGCGCGTCTTGTCGCCGACGTATTCGACACCGGCGGCCATGCGGAACCTGCCGGCAGCGCGCGCCTGCTCGCGCTGCCGTTCCATCGCCTCGTTGAAGCCGGCATGGTCGATCGACACGCCGCGCTCGCGGCAGATGTCGCCGGTGAGGTCGACCGGGAAGCCGTAGGTGTCGTACAGCAGGAACACCGTCTCGCCGTCGAGCATCTTCGGGTCGCCCGACGACAGCTTGCCGAGCGCCGCGTCGAGGATCCGCATGCCGTTGTCGAGCGTCTCGCCAAAGCGCTCCTCTTCCTGCCTCAGCACGGCCTCGATGCGCGCCTGCTGTTCAACCAGTTCCGGATACGCCTTGCCCATCTCCTTGACGAGATCCGGTACGACCTTGTGGAAAAAGGGCTTCGTCTGCCCGAGCTTGTAACCGTGGCGCAGTGCGCGCCGGATGATCCGGCGCAGTACGTAGCCGCGGCCCTCGTTGCCGGGAATGACACCGTCGGCGATCAGGAACGAACACGCGCGGATGTGATCGGCGATGACCTTCAGCGAGTTGTTCGCGAGGTCCTTCGTTCCCGTCTCGCGCGCCGCCGCCTTGATCAGGCTCTGGAAGAGATCGATCTCGTAGTTGGAATGCACGTGCTGCAGCACCGCCGCCAGGCGTTCCAGCCCCATGCCGGTGTCGACGCACGGCTTCGGCAGCGGCGTCAGCGTTCCGGCGGCGTCGCGGTCGAACTGCATGAACACGAGATTCCAGATCTCGATGTAGCGGTCGCCGTCGGCGTCCGGCGAGCCCGGCGGACCGCCGGCGACCTCGGGGCCGTGGTCGTAGAAGATTTCCGAGCACGGGCCGCATGGGCCGGTGTCGGCCATCTGCCAGAAGTTATCGGAGACGTACTTCGGCTGGCCCGGCTTGTCGCCAATGCGGATGCAGCGTTCCGGCGGCACGCCGATGTCCCTGGTCCAGAGGTCGTAGGCCTCGTCGTCGTCGACATAGACCGTGGTCCAGAGCTTGTCCTTCGGCAGCTTGTAGACCTCGGTCAGCAGTTCCCACGAGTAGCGGATCGCATCGCGCTTGAAGTAGTCGCCGAAGCTGAAATTGCCCAGCATCTCGAAGAACGTGTGGTGCCGCGCGGTGTAGCCGACGTTTTCAAGGTCGTTGTGCTTGCCGCCAGCGCGCAGCGACTTCTGCGACGTGACGGCGCGCGAGTACGGCCGCTTCTCCCGCCCCGTGAATACATCCTTGAACTGCACCATGCCGCTGTTGACGAACAGCAGCGTCGGATCGTTGGCCGGCACCAGGCTGGAGGCGCGCACGGCGGCGTGGCCCTTGGACTCGAAATACCTGAGGAACTTGTCGCGGATTTCTGCGCTTTTCATGACAGCCGGAACGCGCGGACCGACCGCGCCCTGAAGTGAATCCTGCGAATGATACTGGCGCGGCGCGAGCGAGCCGCCGCCTGTCAGTGATGGCAGATCGAGGCGAGCGCCTCGATCGCCGGGTGTCCGGCGCCGGCAATGCGCGCCGCATGGGCCAGCCCTGACAGGCCGAAGACGATGATGACGGCGCCGGCCACGGGCTTGAACCACGCCTGCACGCCGGCAAGCATGCCGCCCGGCCGCGCGCCGCCGAGCCGTGTCACCGCGATGTCGACCGCCAGCAGATTGGGCAGCGTGCCCAGGCCAAACGCCAGCATGACCGCGGCGCCCTGCCAGGGCCCTCCGGCAACCAAAGCAAGCGGCAGCGCCGCGTACACCATGCCGCAGGGAATCCAGCCCCAGGCCAGCCCTGCCAGCAGCGCCTGCGTCCCCGAGCGCGGCGGATAGACCCTGCGCGCCAGAGGCCCGATCACTCGCCACAGTCCGAGGCCGATCGGCTCGAGCCGCTTCAGCCACGCGGCACGGCCGAAGAGCGATGCGCCGATCGCCAGCAGCATCAGAGAGCCCACGACCAGCAGCACAACCTGCACCGGCAGCACCTCGGCCGCATACAGCGCACCGCCGAGGGTTCCAACGAGCGCCCCCGCCAGCGTGTAACTGGTGATGCGCCCCGCGTGGTACCCGGCCGCCAGCCGCGCCGCGGGAACATCGCGCGGCCGGTTGACCTGCAGCGCCCCGACGAATCCGCCGCACATCCCCGCGCAATGCAGCCCGCCCAGCAGTGCCAGCATGAACGCCGCAAGAGCCTGAGTGGTCAGCAGATCGAGCATGGAGGAAATTGTGCGCTCAAAGCCGCAGCGACGCCCCCTTCTCCCTTCGCCCGGCGAGGGGCCGGGGGAGTGCCGTGCAGTTGATCATCGGCGGAGCGCACGGCCGCTCCGAAGCGCAGCCGACTGATCTGCCGTTCCGCCGAGGGTGCACGTGCGATCGGCAAAGCCGATCGCGTACACCCGAGGCGCCTAGACGATCTTTGAATACCGCCTCGCCCGCTGGTCAGCGCGCAGATACCGGTCGAAGGTCATCGCGACCGCACGCACGAGGAGCTTGCCCTTCGGCGTTACGGTGACCCACTCTGGCGTGTTCTCGACCAGCCCCTCGTCCTCGAACATCTTCAGCTCGGCGAGTTCGGTCTTGAAGTACTCGTCGAACTTGATCAGGTGCGTCGTCTCGATCGACTCCTTCGAAACCTCGAAGTGGCACATCAGCGCCATGATGACGGCTCGCCGCAGGATGTCGTCACGGTCCAGCGCGATGCCGCGCGCAGTCGGCAACATGCCCAGGTTCAGGCGGTCGTAGTACTCCTCGATCGTGCGCACGTTCTGCGAGTACGTCGGCCCGATCTTGCTGATCGCTGAGACGCCGAGCCCGACGAGGTCGCAGTCCGGACGCGTGGAATAGCCCTGGAAGTTGCGATGCAGCCGGCCCTGACGCTGCGCGCGCGCGAGGTCGTCGCCCGACTTGGCGAAGTGATCCATGCCGATGTAGTAGTAGCCGGCATCGCTCAGGCGCCGGATCGCGTCGAACATGATGTTGAGCTTCTCTTCCGGCGACGGCAGGTCGGCGGCCTCGATCCGGCGCTGCGGCTTGAAGCGGTCCGGCAGGTGCGCATAGTGGTAGAGCGCAATGCGCTCCGGTGACAGCACCAGCACCTTGTCGAGCGTGCGCGCAAAGGTCTCGCGCGTCTGCTTCGGCAGCCCATAGATCAGGTCGAGGTTCACCGACACGAAGCCCGCCTTGCGCGCCGCGTCGACGGTCGCCTGGGTCATCTCGAAGCTCTGCACGCGATTGACAGCGCGCTGCACGTCGGGCTCGAAGTCCTGAACACCGACCGACATGCGGTTGAATCCGAGCTTCGCGAGCGCGGCGACCTTGTCGGGCGGCGTGGATCGCGGATCGACCTCGATCGAAAATTCGCCGTTTTCGGCAAGCGGGAAGCGCTCCGCCAGGATCGCCATCAGTTGCGCCAGTTCCTCGTTCGAGAGGAAAGTCGGCGTGCCGCCGCCGAAGTGCAGCTGCTCGATCTCGCGCGAACCGGTCAGCAGCGCGCTGACGAGGTTCGCCTCGCGCGTCAGATAGCCGATGTACTCGCCCGCCTTGTCGTGGTCCTTGGTGATGACCTTGTTGCAGGCGCAGTAGTAGCAGACCGTGGCACAGAACGGCAGGTGCACGTACAGCGACAATGAGGCCGCCGCGACGGCCGACTCGCGTGCCGCAAGCGCCTGGGCAAAGTCCTTGGCTTCGAACGCCTCCACGAAGCGGTCGGCCGTCGGGTACGACGTGTAGCGGGGACCCGGGATATCAAAGCGCCGAAGCGTGGCCGGATCCGGCAACTTCACTTCGTCGCGCGCTGTCATCAGCATTGCGGAAATCCTTCGCCCGGCTTGTGCCGGCCAGTCGGGGTATTATTTCGGGCCGATTCCGGTCAGGCTTGACTGGGGTCAACGGGCCAGACTCGAGTCGGCCCGCGCGAAGCGCCGCAAGACGAAGACCATGAGAGCGCCGCGGCAATAGGTCTTGAGGCCGACCCGAGGCCAGCTGTGCCAAGCCAAGGAGTTCCGCTGTATGAACGCGCCAGCCATCAACATTGCCAATCTGCGGGTTGCCTGTTCCAACTGCAACCTGCGTGAGCTGTGCCTGCCCGTCGGGTTGTCGCTCAAGGAAATCGAGCGTCTCGAGGAACTCGTCGCGACCCGCAAGCGGGTGAAGCGCGGCGACGCGCTGTTCCGCGCCGGCGACCGCTTCGAGTCGCTGTACGCCGTGCGGCTCGGTTTCCTCAAGAGTACGGTGATGTCGCAGGACGGCCGTGAGCAGGTCACCGGGTTTCACATGGCCGGCGAACTCGTCGGACTCGACGGCATCAGCAACGAATCCCACTCGTGCGACACCGTGGCCCTCGAGGACACCGAGGTCTGTGTGATCCCCTATGACCGGCTGGAAGAGGTCGCGTCGTCGATGCCGGTGCTGCGCAACCACTTTCACAAGGTGATGAGCCGGGAGATCGTGCGCGAGCATGGCGTGATGCTGCTGCTGGGCAGCATGCATGCCGAGGAGCGCCTGGCCGCGTTCCTGCTCAACCTGTCGCAGCGTTTCGAGGCGCGCGGCTACTCGCGTACCGAATTCGTGCTGCGCATGACGCGCGCCGAGATTGGCAGCTTCCTCGGTCTCAAGCTGGAAACGGTGAGCCGGGTGCTGTCGCGCTTTGCGCAGGACGGCCTCATCGACGTCAACCAGAAGCACGTCCGTATCGTCAACCCGGACGGCCTGCGCCAGATCGTTTCCGGCCAGGGCGCGTAATTCGGCGTCCCGTCGGCGACTGGCCCCATCCACTCGCTGTTCATGATCTTCACCCCTCGCTCGGCGAGGGGCCGGGGAGTGTCGTGCAGTTGGCCTTCGGCGGCGCGCGCGGCCGGTCCGGAGCAAAGCCGACAAACTTGCCGTTCCGCCGAAAGTGCACGTGCGATCGGCAACGCCGATCGCGTACGCCCGAGGCGCTTCTAGACCCGCTCGAGCGGCAGCACGTCGTCCGCGCGTTCGCGCTTCGGGCACCCCTCGGGCCGCTCGTCCGCGTCCAGCGTGCAGCGGTTCACCTCGAACGGCGAACGCGCCAGGAACACCGTGAGCGCGCTGGATACCGCACCTAGCGCCCAGAGGGCAAAGAACCCGAGCGTATAGACGAGCATGCGGTCCACCTCGACCGGCTGGCCGAACAGGTGCAGGTCGCGCGGATCGAAAAGCGAGAAGAACAACAGCTCGGCGGCGCAGGCCACCAGGAACGACGGCCACAGCACCCAGCCCAGGCGCTGCGCAAGACTGTCGGTCATGTCTCCTCCCTTGCCGTTGCGTTGGCGCGGCCGCGAACTCTAGCGCGCCCGCACACTGAACGTCCCAGCCTGCCCGGTCGTGAACGAGTCGTCGATGCGCCACTTTGTCGACTCGAGGATCACCTGCCAGGATACGGGCCCGGACACTACGCTTTCCGTCGCCTGCACCGTGCCGACATAGACCGCGCGAAGGTTGTCGGCGTCGACGTCGACGCGCGCCAGCACCGCCGTGCGATCCAGATTCGGACGACCGGGATGCACCAGCCGCAGCCGCAACGCGGCTTCGGCCGGCAATGCGCGCGCGGCTTCCAGCTCGACCCGCACGCGGCTGCCATCCGCCAGCCCGGCCAGTTCGATGCGTGCCTGCAGCGCCAGGCTGCGCGCCAGTTCGGCGCGCGCCACTTCCGCGTTGATCGCCAGACCTTCCTTGTAGTAATCCGCCGTCACCGGCCCGTCGGCAGTCCGCACCGCAAGGATCGCCGTGATGATTCCGCCGACCACGGCCGTTGCCGGCAGCGCGATCAGGAACCAGGGCCAGGGCTGCCGGTACCAGGGCGTGATGGCTTGGGTCGTCAACGGGTCCTCCGATTTGCTTTGTTCGCTCACCGCACAAGCCCGAGGAAGACCGTCTTTTCCTCGACCGCAACGCCCGGCGTGTCGAGGGATTTCACACCGATGACGATCTTGTTCGAGCCGGGCGGAATGTCCTCGGGCCGCGCGCGAAGCCGCACCAGCACCGAGCGCGTGGTCGCGCCAGGTACATCGAACGTCGGATCCGACGCGAGTTCCAGGCCCGGCAGTCCCGCAGCGCTGAGCGCGTAGGCCTGGCCGTGCTCGGTCGTATTCATCACCTGCAGCCGATAGGTGTTCTCGACGCGGCCGTCCTCGACCTCGCGGGCCAGCGCACCGCGGTCACGGATCACGTCGACCTTGAGCGGGATGCGCACGGCGACCGCGACGACGAGCGCAATGGTCACCGCGGAGAGGATGCCGAGGTACACCAGCACGCGCGGGCGCAGCACGTGCCCCCAGATGCCCTTCGAAGCGTAGTGCTCCTTCAGCGCACGCTCGGTCGAATAGCGGATCAGTCCCTTGGGCATGTCCGCCTTTTCCATCACGTAGTCGCAGGCGTCGATGCAGGCCGCGCAGCCGATGCATTCGTACTGCAGCCCGTTGCGGATGTCGATGCCGGTCGGGCAGACCTGCACGCACAGGTTGCACGCGACGCAGTCGCCCAGACCCGACGTGCTGCGCTCCGCCTTCTTGCTGCGCACGCCGCGCGGCTCGCCGCGCTCGCGGTCGTAGGTGACGATCAGCGTATCCGGATCGAACATCGCGCTCTGGAAGCGCGCGTAAGGGCACATGTACTTGCAGACCTGCTCGCGCATCCAGCCGGCGTTGCCGTAGGTCGCGAACGAATAGAACAAGATCCAGAACAGGGACCAGCCGCCGGCCGCGAGCGTGGCGACCTCGACGCCGAGCTCGCGGATCGGCGTGAAGTAGCCGACGAAGGTGAAGCCGGTCCATAGCGCCACGGCGATCCACGCGCCGTGCTTGGCCGCCTTGAGCATGAACTTGCGGCCCGACAGCGGCTGCTGATCGAGCCGCATGCGGGCAGCGCGGTCGCCTTCGATGTGGCGCTCGATCCACATGAAGATCTCGGTGTAGACCGTTTGCGGACAGGCGTATCCGCACCAGAGTCGCCCACCGACCGCCGTGAAGAGAAAGAGCGACAGCGCCGCGATGATCAGGATGGCCGTCAGGTAGATAATGTCCTGCGGCCACAGCACCATGCCGAAGATGTAGAACTTGCGCGCCGCCAGGTCGAAGAGCAGCGCCTGGCGTCCGTTCCATGTGAGCCAGGGCAGGCCATAGAAAACGATCTGCGTCGCCCAGACGGCAGCCCAGCGCCATTTCTGGAACAGCCCGAGAGAGTCGCCGATGCTCTGGCGCGGATAGATCTCCTTGCGCTTCGCGTACAGCTGGATCTCGACCTCGCGCGGCTCCGCGCCGGCTGCGGTCCTCGCCTCGCGCACCACCGGGGGCGGGGCATCGCGCTTGACTTCGACCGCGTTTTCCATGGGGTTATGCCTTCCAGATGCGAACGCGGCACCCGTGCCCGCGGTGCCGCGCCGCCAATGAACCGACTACTTCGCCGGCGCCGGCGGCGCGGCGGCCGCGCCCTTGCCGCTGTTCGACAGCGACCAGACGTAGGCCGCCACCAGGTGGATCTCCGGACCGGTCAGGATCTTCTTGAAGCTCGGCATCGTGTTGTTGCGACCGCCGTTGATCGTCTCCGAGATCGTCGCAACGCTGCCGCCGTACAGCCAGATCTTGTCGGTCAGGTTCGCAGCGCCCAGCGCCTGGTTTCCCTTGCCGTCCGCGCCGTGGCAGGCGGCGCAGATCGTTTCGAACTTCGCCTTGCCGCGCGCCGCCTTGACCGGGTCGTGCGTCGAGTCCGAGAGCGAAAGCACGTAGTTAGCGACGTCCTCGACGTCGGACTTGCCGCCGACGGCCGCGCCCATCGGCGGCATCACGCCATTGCGACCGTCGGTGACCGTCAGCTCGATCGTCTGCGGCGCTCCGCCGTACAGCCAGTCGTTATCAGAGAGGTTGGGGAAACCGCGCGAGCCGCGGGCATCGGAGCCGTGACACTGCGCGCAGTTGTTCAGGAAGATGCGCTCGCCCATCTGCTTCGCGCGTGGGTCGGCCGCGACTTCCTCGATCGGCTTGGCGGCGTAGGCCGCGAATATGGGACCGAAGCGGGCGTCGGCCGCCTTCACCTCACCCTCGTACTGACCGACCTGGGTCCACTTCAGAACGCCCTGCCACTGTGTGCCGAGGCCGGGGTACAGGATCAGGTAGACGATCGCGAACAGCACGGTGAGATAGAACAGCCAGATCCACCATCGCGGCATCGGATTGTGGAATTCCTGCAGGTCGCCGTCCCAGACGTGACCTGTCGTCTGGATCTCGCCCCTGGCGTTGATCTGCGCCTTGATCGTGCGCTGGCTCTGCAGCCACAGGAACACCGCGCAGCCGACCACCGACACGACCGAGATGATCGCGATGTAGTAGTCCCAGAAGGCGCTGTAGAACTGGCTCGCCCCGATGTCGCTCATGTGCTCTTCCCCTGTTCTCCGCTGCGGATCGCTTCCTTCTCGTCGGCGAATGGCAGCTCAGAAGCTTCCTTGAATCCCTTGCGTGCGCCCTTGCTGTAGGCCCAGGCCACGATCCCGATGAAGCCGATGAACCCCAGCAGGGTCAGCACGGCGCGCGCGTCATTGAGGTCCATGGCCGGTTCGTCTGCCGTTCAGCGCAGGCCCTTCAGTTCGACGCCCAGTCCCTGCAGATAGGCGAGCACCGCGTCGAGTTCCGATTTGTCCTTGAGTGCCTCGGGCGCCTTGGCGATCTGTTCGTCGGTATAGGGCACGCCGACCGTGCGCAGCGCCTTCATGCGCGCCTGGATGTCCGAGCCGTCGAGCTTGGTCTTGGCGAACCACGGATAGGCCGGCATGTTCGACTCCGGCACGACGTCGCGCGGGTTGTTGAAGTGGATACGGTGCCAGTCGTCCGAGTAGCGGCCGCCGATGCGGGCCAGGTCGGGGCCGGTGCGCTTGCTGCCCCACTGGAACGGATGGTCGAAGACGAATTCGCCGGCCACCGAGTAGTGGCCGTAGCGCAGCGTCTCGGCACGGAACGGCCGGATCATCTGCGAGTGGCAGTTGTAGCAGCCTTCGCGGATGTAGATGTCGCGGCCCGCCAGGCGCAGCGGCTCGTAGGGCTGGATGCCCTTCACCGGGTTGACGACGTTGCGCTGGAAGAACAGCGGCACGATCTCGACCAGGCCGCCAACGGCGATGGTCAGGATGACGAGGACGATCAGCAGCGGAACGCTCTGCTCGATTCGGTCATGCGTGAGTTTCATCGTGGTTCCTTTGCTTCCGGCGCGCTAGGCGTGCGCGACGGCGGCCGGGATCGGCGCCTCGACGGCCTTGCCGACGGAGATCGTCTTGAACGTGTTCCACGCCATCAGCACCATGCCGGACAGGTACAGCAGGCCGCCGACGAGGCGGATCACGTAGAACGGGTAGGTCGACTTCACGCTCTCGATGAACGTGTAGGTGAGCGTGCCGTCGTC
>DAOMFL010000087.1:0-13831 GCA_035429805.1 Burkholderiaceae bacterium | reverse complement strand
GGCGGTCTGGTGCTGTATTCGGCGCTGGCGTCGAGCCGCGACGAGCGCGGTCGGGAGGCCGGCCTGCGGGGCGCGCTCGGCGCGTCGCGCAAGCAGCTGTCGCGGGCGCAGCTCGCGGAGCTGGCGTGCATCGGCGCGCTGGCCGGGCTGTTGGCGGCGATCGGTGCCAGCGCGATCGGCTGGGCGCTGGCGAAGTTCGCGTTCGAGTTCGAGTACACGGTGTCGCCGTGGGTGTTCATCGCCGGCGTCTTCGGCGGGGCGCTGTGCGCACTCGCCGGCGGCTACCTCGGCCTGCGTGACGTGCTGCGCACGCCGCCGTTGGCGACGCTGCGCGACGCGTGATGGAGCGCAGGCACAGGGCGGCACACGGCCGGGGGCGCAGTGCCGGAAGCCGCAGTGCGGCGCCTTCAGATCCCGGCCGTCCTGTGACCGGCGCACGCGACCTGCTGCGACGGTTGCGCCAGGCGCGCTCCGACTTTGGTGCCACGGCTGAAGCGCGCAAGCGCGAGTTGCTGCAACAGCTTGCGGGCGTGAGGCTCGCCAACGCGCGTCAGCTGATCGCGTATCACGAGGACCTACTCTTCCTCGTGGCGTTTCCCGGCGAGCACGAGACGCGGGCGCTCGCGCTCGCCGAACTCGCTCGCATGGCGCAGCGCTGTCGCCGTTTGTCGGCCGCCGTCCGTGCGCGGCTCGACAACAGCGGCATCGCCGGCACCCTGACCCGGCCGGCGCTGGCGTGGCCGGTGGCGCAGGCATTCGCCGGCGAAGCCATCGATCTTGACTGGAGGAACCTCGAGGACCCGGACGCATTCGACGCGCTGCTTGGGCGACTCGTCAGCCCGGCCGAGCGCGAAGCGCTCGAGGGCGGCGACTACTCGGCGCGCGCCTGGATCGCGCTGGCGAAGCGCGAGGACGAAAGCGACTTCCGCTGGCTGGTCCGTGAGGCCGCGGCTGCGCCGCCGCGCGACGACATCGCGTCTGCCTGGGATGGCGCGCAGGTGCCGCTGCGCTGGTCGCTGCAGGACTCCAAGCGCTCGGTCACGCACGCACGACTGTCGCTGCCGCGGCCGCAACTGCGCACCGGATTCCGTCGACTGGCAGAGCCGACGGCCACGCACGTCGCACGGCCTCTGCCCGGCATACGCCGGCTCGGCCGCCGCGACGCGGCCGCTGTCGTCGACCTCGCGCGCTCGGCGCTCGCAGCCCGGGCGCGCGAAGTCCACGCGATGAACTATCCGAACCTCGACGATGTGTACCGCGCGGACCTCGGCGAAGGTGTCGAACTGATGCTGATCGGCGTGCCGCCCGCGCAGCGCCTGACGCTCGAGGCCAACTACGGCTACCTGATCGTCGGCAACGGCGTGCCGGTCGGCTATGGCGGGGTGTCGCCGCTCTACCGGCAGGCCAACACCGGCATCAACATCTTCGATCCGTTCCGCGGCAGTGAGGCTGCGTTCATCTGGGCGCAGTGCCTGCGCGTGTTCCGCACACTGTTCGGCGTGCGTCGCTTCGTCATCAACGGCTACCAGTTCGGCGCCGGCAACGACGAGGCGATCGCGAGCGGCGCCTACTGGTTCTATCTGAGGCTCGGCTTTCGTCCGAGCCTCGCGGAGAACGTCGAACTCGCGGCGCAGGAGATGGAACGCCTGCGTCGCGACCCCGCGACACGGACGCCGGCTGCCGTGCTGCGCCGGCTGGCCCGCGGCGACCTGCATTTCGATCTTGCCGACTTCGACGATCGCGATTTCATCGACGAATCGCTGCTGACGCGCATCGGCGCCGTGCTCGCACGCCGGATAGCAGGCCGCGCGGAGCCGTCGCACCGCGACGCCGAGCGCGCGCTGATTGCGCAGGTGCGGCGCGACCTGGGCCTGCGCGCGGGCGCGCGGTCGATGCGCGACAGGCAGCCGGGCTTTGAACGCCTTGCGCCCTATGCTGCGCTGCTGGACATCGGCTCCTTGCCGCGCGCCGAGCGGAGCGCAATGGCGCGCTGGCTGGCTGCCAAAGAGGCGAAGGCCGAACTCGACTTCGCGGTGCAGGCGACCCGGATGACGTCGTTCTTCGACGGACTGCGCACGCTGGCGCAAGGGGAGGCTGAGCGTGCCGACGGACGCCGCTGAGAAGCCGGCGGGCAGGACGGAAGTGACGCCCTATGCGCGGCTAGGCGGCGCCGAGGCCGTGCGCGCCCTGGTGGACCGTTTCTATGACCTGATGGACCTCGAGCCCGCGTACGCCGACCTGCGCCGCGTGCACGGCAGCGATCTCACCTCCGCGCGCGACAAGCTGACGTGGTTCCTCAGCGGCTGGATGGGCGGCCCGGACCTCTATGTCGAGCGATTCGGCCATCCGCGGCTGCGCGCGCGGCACCTGCCGTTTTCGATCGGTGTGGTCGAGCGCGACCAATGGCTCGCGTGCATGAACCAGGCGATGGTGGAGAAGAGCGTCGACGAGGACCTGCGCGTGCGGCTGCTGCAGGCGTTCTTCCAGACCGCCGACTGGATGCGCAACCGGCTGGACTGAAGCCGGCTATAGGAGACGCGTAACGGTCAAAGCCGCTGCTTGGTGACGCGGCCGCCCATGAAGAAGCGGATGGCGGCCGGCGGCTTGCGCAGCGAGCGGCGGTCCTGCACGAAGCCGCGGACCGCCGCATCCTCGATGAACTCCGCCGACGAACGCGCCACAAGCAGCCGTTCCGCGGCCTGCGACCCTGCGATCGCGTAGCCCTGCGCGTAGTCGGCACCGAGTTCGGCCAGCAGTTCGAGCGTCTGCAGATCTTCGACCCACTCCGCGATGCTCTTCATGCCGAGGTTGTGCGTCAGCTCGATGATCGCCTGCAGGATCGCCACGTTGGCCGGATGCGAGCTCACGCCCTTCACGAAGCCGCCGTCGATCTTCAGCGCGTCCGCCGGCAGGTCGCGTAGGTAGCTGAACGACGAGTACCCGGCGCCGAAGTCGTCGAGCGCGATCTTTGCGCCCAGCGACTTGGCGCGGTCGATGAAGCGCCCGGTGTTGTGCAGGTCGTGCAGCGCCACGCTTTCGGTGACCTCGAGGCAGACGAGCGAGGCGGCGCGCGGATGCGCGCTCAGCATCGAGAACGCGTCGTCCACGAAGCGCTCGTCGTTGAGCGAGCTGCCGCTCAGGTTGACGCAGATGAAATGCGTCGAGCTGAAACTGTCGCGGTGCTGGTCGATCCAGGCGAGTGTGCGCTCGAGCACCCAGCGGTCGATCAGCGCCATCCTGCCGTTGTTCTCGGCAGCGGCGATGATCTTGCCGGCGGGGATCACCTTGTTGCTGCGGTCGCGCATGCGAAGCAGGACTTCGAAGTTGAGCGACTCGAGCGGGCGATCGAGCGACATGATCGGCTGCATCTCGAGAAACAGGCCGTCGTCCTCGAGCCCGTTGCCGATGCGCTCGATCAGCCGCAGTTCGTCGAGACGGTCACGGAACAGCGCCGTGTCCTGCTCGTAGGCGACGACGCGCCCCCGAGTCCCGGCCTTCGCTTCGCGGCAGGCCCGGTCGGCCGTGGCGACCGCGTCGCGGAACGAAATCTCGCGATCGAGTTCGATCAGGCCGATCGAGCCCTTCACCTGGAACGCCTTGTCGCCGAGACTGAACGGCGCTTCCTCGATGGCCTGGACCAGCGCCGCGCAGATCGCCTTGGCGCGAACGACCGGGGTGTCGTGGAACAGGATCACGAACTCGTCACCACCGACGCGCGCAAAGGACTCGGACTCCGCCAGGTGTTCCCTGACCCGCTTGCAGAGCTGCCGCAGCACTTCGTCGCCGGCCGGATGGCCGTAGAGATCGTTGATCAGCTTGAAGCGGTCGAGATCCAGGTAAGCCAGCGCAGCCGGCCGCTCCGCGCGCCGCCGCCGCTGCAGTCGGGCGAACGCGAGCTCGACGCCGCGGCGGTTCAGGATGCCGGTCAGCGGGTCGTGATCGGCGAGGAAGCGCAGGCGTTCGCTGGCGGTCTTGCGCTCGGTGATGTCCTGCAGCGAACCTTCGACAAGGCCGCCGGCGTGCGTGGCGTGCACGATGTACCAGCGCAGCTCGGTCGCGGAACCCGGGCGGCTGACTTCGATCTCCCTCGTCGCGTCGGGCATCGCCGCGGCCAGCACGGTCTTCCATCCGTGTCCGGGGAAGAGCTCGTCCCAGGTACGCGCCGGCTGCATTGCGCCGGCAATGCCGACCAGCGACCGGAATGCGGGGTTCGTCTGCACCAGCAGGCCGGACTCGTCGGCGGTGAAGAGCCCGATCGGTATGGCCCGGTAGGTCGACTGCAGCTTGCTCGATGCGCGCAGCGAATCTGCCTCCGCGGCGAGCCGCTTCACGCGTTCGACCCGGAACTGGGCGGCGATGGCCAGCGCCGCGAGCAGGCTCGAAGCGAGCGCGGCGGTGACGCTGTTGACGGCGTCGATCAGCATCTTCGCGCCGAAGGCCGCGGCCAGGACTTCGTACAGGCCGGAGAACAGCGTGACCACCAGCGAGGCCCCGTACCACAGCGCGACGGCGCTGCGCGTCGTGCGCAGGATGCGGTACAGCAGGAACGAGATCACGCCGACGCCGAAGGCGACGCACGCCCACATGATCGGAAGGAAGACGGCGAACGGAGCGAGGAAGGCCGCGACGACGACCACGAGGCCGGACCACTGAACCGGCACCAGCATCCAGCGCTCGGGCACCTGCTTCAGGTCGACGCTGAAGAGTCGGCTGAACAGCCCGATCGTGAGCAGGCAGTACAGCGCGATGCCGACCTTGCGCATCGGCAGGATCATCGCCTCCGGCACGGCCTTGCCGAGCCAGGTCCAGTCGAATCCGGCCGAGATCGCCGCCAGCTGGAAGTTGGCCACCAGCCAGCCGGCAAACAGCACGTACAGCCACTCGCGGTTGACGACCGCCACCACGAACACAAAGGCCGCGAGCACGAGGATGCCGCCTTCCAGCAGGCCGGCGGAGCGATGGAACGAAGCCAGCGATGCCTCGAAGGCTTCGGTGTCCCAGAGTTCGGCCTTCAGGCGTGCCGGGCCTTCGGACTCGACCTCGCACAGCAGTTGCGATGGAGCGACGCCCGCGGGCAGATCGAGCGCGAACCCGGCCTTGGCGAGATGAATGGGCCCCTGCGTCCGGCTGCGGTCAGCCGATGCCAGCGGCGCGCCGAGCCGGCGCGTATCCCAGCAGCTGACGGCGCGCGCATGCCGTGACGGCAGCGCCACCGTGCTGCCGTCGGGGCCGGCCGCGTGCACGTCGATCAGGAGCCAGAACGGCCTTGTCGACAGGTGCGTGTCGGCGTAAGGCACGACCGGCCGCGGCTCGATGCGAGGCAGCACAGTCTCGGGGCGCTCTCCGGGGTCGGCCTGGACCACTTTCAGCGGAACGGCGTTTGCACCGTCGGCAGGGAAGCGGTCCTGCCAGAAGATCAGCGACACGAGCGTCAGGGCCGCCATGGCCGCCGGCATCAGGCCGAGCGCCAGAACGTGCAACGCGCGGGCTGCGAAACCCTCGTCGGCTTCGCTGCGAAGGCGGCCGAGCGCACGCGCGAACGGCTCGCGCCAGCGCGTCAGCGATCGATCCCCCCCGGACGGCTGCTGCACCGCCTTCCCCCGTCGTCTGCGAGGGGCGGCCGGCGGACGAACGACTGCCGGACCCCTCGGCCCATGGCCGAGAATGCCTCAGGACACCGCGGGACGATCGCGGCAATAGGAGGGGATTGGGATGACAGTTGAGCCCGGCACGCCGACCCTGATGTCGGGATGCCGGGTCAGCGCCATGAAACCGTACAGCGGGTGGCGTTGAGTGCGCCAGCGGGCTTCCGCTGTGCGCACGTTGAACGCCAGGGGCCGGTGCGGGATGTTGGCCGAGTGCCGCAGCGGCACGTAGTCGCCGTCGGGCAGCACGTCGCGGAACAGCAGCGATTCGTACATGCGGTCGAGCGGCGCTCGCGCGCAGATCACCATCCACTCGATGTCGCGCGCGAGGCAGAACTGGAAGAACGCCTTGAACATCACGAGTGTCACGAAGCGCCCGCGGACGTTGGACGCCACCGCAAGCCGGGTCGCTTCGACCAGGGAGCAGTTGCGCAGCCAGGGCGGCAGATCGATCGAATGCTCGAGCCCGAGCGGCCCGAATTCGTTGGTCTGCAGCCGCATGGTCGCGAGCGCGCTGCGGTCGAGCCGGTTCTCGGCGAGCAGCACCGTGTAGCCGGGCTCGGTGTCGTGCGGTTCGGGAGCGACCAGCTGCCGCGCCAGCTCGGGCAGGTGGCGCGAATACGCTTCGTAGCGGATCGAAACCGCCTTGAACAGCTGGTCCTGCGTGTCGATCTCGCTGACTTCGAAGGCCAGGCGCTCGACCGTCAGCGGAACGCGGCCGTCGTCGTCGATGGTTCCGGAAAAGTTCTCGGGAAATGGCAGCGCCGGCTCGTCGACATCGGTCGATCCGAGCCCAGTCGCGGGTGGCACCAGGGCTGGCACCGGTTTCTGTGCCAGCGTGCTGTCATCCATGGAAGCTGCGTGAACTTTCGGCTACAACGGCTTCATTCTTTGCGGATTTGCACTGATGACACAAGGGGTTTACGGATTGACGGGAGTCCCTGTTGCAAATCTGCGGTAGTCGCAGGCGCCGGCGGTGCGGGGGACAAAGCGGTCCCGGCCGGGACGCTTGGGGGTGGCCCGTATCATCGCGGCCATGCCGGAACTCCTACCTGTCGTATTGGCGGCCGCTCTGGTGCTGGCGCTGCTGGGACTGGTGGTGGCACTGCGCCAGCGCCGGGACGAGGGACTGACCGCGCGGCTGGAGGCCCTGGCACAGGACAACGAGCGGCTGGAGCGCGAACTGCGTTCGGCACTTGAATCTGCGGCTACCCAGATCCGGGTCGAGACCGGAGCCCGGCTCAGCGAAGTCCAGGCCGCCGTCACGCAGCAGCTGACCGGCGCTTCCGGATTGCAGGGGCAGCAGCTGCTTGGCTTCGGCCAGCAGGTGGCCAAGGTGTCCGAGACCGCCGAGACGACCGCCCGCGCCAACCGCGAGGAAGTGGCGAAGCAGCTCACCGACTTTGCGATGGGCATGCAGCGGCGACTGGCCGAACTGACCGGTGCCATCCAGACCAACCTGGCCGAGGTCCGCGGCACGCTGCAGTCCCAACTCACGACCCTGCAGCAGGGCAACGAGACCAAGCTGGACCAGATGCGCGCGACGGTCGAGGAGAAGCTGCAGAGCACGCTCGAAGCGCGCCTCGGCGAGTCGTTCAGGCTGGTGTCCGACCGGCTCGAGCAGGTGCACCGCGGGCTCGGCGAAATGCAGACGCTGGCTGCGGGAGTTGGCGACCTCAAGCGCGTGCTGTCGAACGTGAAGACGCGCGGCGGCTTCGGCGAAGTACAGCTGGCGACGCTGCTCGAGCAACTGCTGACGCCCGAGCAGTTCGCGGTCAATGTCGCCACGCGGCCGGGATCGAACGAGCGGGTCGAGTTCGCGGTGAAGCTGCCGGGCCAGAGCGACCTGCCGTGCTGGCTGCCGATCGACGCCAAGTTCCCGGTCGAGGACTACGAGCGGCTGCAGCTGGCGCAGGACCGCGCCGACACCGCCGCGGTCGAAGAGGCCGGCCGGGCGCTCGAAACACGCGTGCGGACCGAGGCGAAGCGCATCCGCGATAAGTACGTCGAGCCGCCGCACACGACCGAGTTCGCGCTGCTGTTCCTGGCGACCGAGGGGCTGTACGCGGAAGTGCTGCGCCGGCCGGGCCTGGTCGAAACGCTGCAGCGCGAGCACCGCGTCGTGATCACGGGTCCGACGACACTGGCCGCGATGCTGAACAGCCTGCAGATGGGATTCCGCACGCTGGCGCTGGAGAAGCGTTCGGCCGAGGTGTGGCAGGTGCTCGGTGCGGTCAAGACGGAGTTCGGTCGCTTCGGCGATGTGCTGGCGTCGCTGAAGGCGCAGCTGCAGACGGCGTCCAACACGATCGACAAGGCCGAGACGCGTACACGCCAGATGAGCCGTGCGCTGCGATCCGTGGAGGCGCTGCCGGCCGAGCAGGCCGTGCAGCTGCTGCCCCCCGAGCGCGCCGAGGACGGTTAGCCGTCCGGGCGCCGCTGTGAGCGCCCGGCACTGACCGGGGCGGGCAGGGAGTCTCAGCCACCCACTTGGGGTGGGGACATCGGTGGCAGGGCGGTGCGACAGTGCCGACCCTGCGCCCGCACCCGCGGGCGGCTACCCCGAGAGGCGCCCGGTGCAGTCCCGGCAACCACCCGTTTCAGTGCGTGTCCACGTCGCCCTGCTGCTTGCATCCGCAGCCCTCATGGCCTTCGTCGGCTGGGCTGCCAGTGCCTATTTCGCGCCGGCCCTCGCGCTGCTGGTTCAGGCGGCACTGCTGTGGCGCGGCCGCGGACTCGGCCTGTTCAAGGGGATCCTGGTCGTCAACCAGCTGAGCGGTCTCGTGCTGATCCTCGTGCTCTGGCTCGGCAGCGGCCTCGGCGACACCAAGCTCGACATTGCAGGCGTGGCGCTGATCGTCAACCTGATGTGCGGCGGACCGCTGATGTCGCTCCTTGCGGTGGCGCTGCTGCCCGCGCTGCATCGGGGCAAGCGGCTCTTCGCCTGGTTCCAACCGCAAGCCGCCTGAGGACGACGATGTTCCGCAACGACTTCAACGCTGCGCTCCGCGCGCTGCTTCTCAGCATCGTCCTCGCCGCGAGCCCGCTCGCCGCCGATGCCGCTGCGTTTCGCGGCACGGTCAGGCAGCCCGACGGCAAGCCCGCCTACGGCGCGATGGTCACGGTCTTCAATTCCGAGAAGACCACGCGCCAGACCGTTTACACGGCGGCTGACGGCAGCTACGCAATCCGCACGCCATATGCCGGCAAGCTCGACGTGCGCGCACGCCTCGCCAACTTCGACGACCAGACCACGACTGTCGAAAGCACGGCCGACGCGGTCAACACACTCGATATCGCTTTGAAGGCCTTCGCCTCGAAGGAGGCGGCCTCCGATGCGCTCTCCGCGTCGGCCCACAACGCCAGACTGGAGTGGTCGTCGGCGTCGGACAAGGCCGCATTCGTCAGCCAGTGCAACTACTGCCACCAGATCGGCAACTCCACGACTCGGGTGCCGCAGAGCCACGAGTGGTGGCTCGGCACGATCCGCAAAATGGAGGGCATTCTCGCGATGGTGACGCGCTGGCAGAAGGAAACCTTCGCGCGCGTGCTGGCACGTGGCTTTGACGGCCGGCCGGTCGAGGCGACGCAGGACTACGGTGCGACCGGCGAACTCGCGCGCGCCAAGGTCGAGGAATGGCTGGTCGGCGATGCGATGTCGTTCATTCACGACATGGACGTCGCCGAAGACGGACTGTTCTACGGCACCGACGAGGGACACGACAAGCTGCACGTGCTCGACCCGGCGACCGGCAAGGTCGTCGAATACGCACTGCCCGACATCGACCTGCCGCGCGGCGGCAAATTTTCCGGCATGCAGCTGCCGATCGGCGTGTTCAGCGGCAAGCACGGCCCGCACAGCATGGGCCAGACGTCCGACGGGCGCATCTGGATCACCAACTCGCTGTCGTCGACGCTGCAGTCGTTCGACCCGAAGACAAAGCAGTTCACGGTCTATCCGGTCCCGAATGACGCGCTGTATCCGCACACGGTGCGGGTCGACCGCAATGACGTCGTCTGGTTCACGATCGTCGCCTCCAACCAGCTCGGCCGCTTCGACCCGAAGACCGGGCAGATGACGGTGACGCGCCTGCCGCACAATGGCTTCTGGCGCTGGGTGACCGACATGCTGATGCCGACGCTGCTGCGCATCTCGTCATGGTTCCCGGACAGCGCCTACATGCTGCACTTTTCGCACGCACGCCTGTTCGGCTACGAGATCATGGCGTTCCCCTACGGGATCGACATCCATCCGAAGGATGGCAGCGTCTGGTACGCGAAGCTGTACGCGAACAAGATCGGCCGCGTCGATCCGAAGACTATGCAGGTGCAGGAATTCGACACGCCGCTGCGCGGGCCGCGCCGGCCGCGCTTCGACGCCGACGGCATCCTGTGGATCCCGGCATTCGACGAAGGCGCGCTGATGCGCTTCGATCCAGCCACGGCGAGCTTCGAGTCCTACCGCATCCCCGGCGTCGCGGCCGGCGAATACGAGACGCCGTATGCGCTGAACGTCTGGCGGCCGACGGGTGAAGTCTGGCTCGCGGCCAACAACTCGGATCGCGTGCTGCGCTTCTCGCCGAAGACGAAGTCGTTCACGAGCTATCCGAGCCCGACGCGCGTTACCGTGTTGCGCGACTTTTCCTTCACGAAGGACGGGCGCGTCTGTTCGTCGCAGTCGAACCTGCCGGCCTACGCGATCGAAGATCAGCGGCCTTCGTACCTCTGCATCGACGCGACCGGTGGCGAACGCGACCGCGCGGCGCTGGGTGTCAGGTAGGCTGGGCAGAAGCGCCGCCCCTGCCTCGGCACGCCGCTCGGAACGCTGTGGCCCGGGCGGCCGCCGCCGGCCGCGTCCGTCGGGTGGTGTTCAACGGATTGCGCTAGTCTCGCAGCCCTGCTTGCACGGGCCCGTCGCCGCCGCGATGGGCCGTCCTGTTTCCGGACCATGAAGCGCCTGCTGCAAGAACCGCTGATCCACTTTCTGGTGCTCGGCGCGCTGCTCTTTGTGGCTTACCGTCACTGGGAGCCCGTCGCCGGCGCGGCGCCGGCGTCGAAAGAAATCCGGCTGACGTACGATCAGCTGGCCCAGCTCGCGCTGCAGTTCCAGGCCCAGTGGCGGCGCCCGCCGACGGCCGCGGAGCTCGATCGCCTGGTCGAGAACAGCGTGCAGTCCGAGATCCTTTACCGCGAGGCGCTCGCGATGGGGCTCGACAAGGACGACGAGATCGTCAAGCGCCGCATGGCCCAGAAGATGCAGTTCCTCGCAGAGGATGTGGCCGCCGCGCGCGAGCCGACCTCGGCCGAACTCAAGGCGTGGTTCGACAAGAACCGCGCGAGGTTCGCGCAGCCCAACCGCGTCAGCTTCCGCCACCTGTACTTCTCGCCCGACTCACGCGGTCGCCGAGCACGCGAGGACGCGGAGAAGGCACTGACGCAGCTCGCCGGTCAGCCGCAGGATTCGAAGATCGCGGCGAAACTCGCCGATCCGTTCATGTTCCAGGACTACTACCGCGACCGCGCGCCGGATTACCTCGGCAAGGAGTTCGGACCGCAGTTTGCACTCGCGGTGGCGAAGCTCGTGCCGGGCCGGTGGTCGGGCCCGATCGAATCCGGCTTCGGCTGGCACCTCGTCTACGTCGACACATTGATCCCGGGCAGCGTGCCGGCGTTCGAGGAAGTCGAGCCCGACGTCAAGGTCACCTGGCTTGGCGAGCAGAAGTTGCTGGCGTGGCAGAAGGCTTATCAGGAGATGCGGGCGAAGTACACGGTGCTGCTGCCCGCCCCGCCGGAGACCGCGCCGCAGGCGGCATCGCGTGCGCAGACTCCAGCCGCCGCCGGCGTACCAAAGTGAAGCTCGTGCGAGTAGCACTGAAGCTGGCAGCGGCGCTCGGCCTGCTGCTCGCCCTGGTTGCCGGTGCCCGGGCGCACGAGACGCGACCTGCTTACCTCGATGTCAAGGAAGTCGCGCCAGGCCAGTACAGCATGCTGTGGCGGACACCGGTGCTGGCAGGGATGCGCCTGCCGATAGCGCTGCAACTGCCGCCCGACGTAAAGAACCTGAAGGAACCGGTCGTACAGCGGCTGGCGGATTCGATCGTCGAGCGTCGCGAGATCGACGCTGGGCCGACCGGGCTAGCCGGCAAGCGCATCGAGTTTCCGGGGCTGCAGCTGACGATCACCGACGTGCTGGTGCGCACCGAGCGGCTCGACGGCTCGCACTCGACCGAGATCGTGCGCCCTGCGCGGCCGTGGATCGAGTATTCCGCGCCGCGCAGCGCTGCCGCAACCGCGGGTGTGTTCCTGGTGCAGGGGATCGAGCACATCCTGCTCGGCGTCGACCACCTGCTGTTCGTGCTCGGCCTGCTGCTGCTGGTGCGCACGCCCTGGATACTGGTCAAAACGATCACCGCGTTCACCGTCGCGCACAGCATCACGCTGGCGCTGGCAACGCTCGGCATCGCGAGCATTCCAGGCCCGCCGCTCAACGCAGCGATCGCACTGTCGATCCTGTTTCTCGGTCCAGAGATCGTGCGTGCGTGGCGCGGCGGCACCAGCTTCACGATCCGCCATCCGTGGGTCGTGGCGTTTGCCTTCGGGCTGCTGCACGGCTTCGGCTTTGCGAGCGGTCTGACTGCGATCGGGCTGCCGAAGGATGACATCCCGCTCGCGCTGCTGATGTTCAATGTCGGCGTCGAGGTCGGCCAACTGGCGTTCGTCGCGCTGATCCTGCTGCTGCTGAAGGCCTTCAGACTGCTCGAACTGCGCTGGCCGAGTCCGGCCCGGATGTTCCCGGCCTACCTGATCGGTACGCTCGGCGCGTTCTGGACGATCCAGCGTATCTCCATGATGGCGGCGGGAGCCTGAGTGATCTTGTTGCGCCTTGTAGGCGTCGTCTCATTCGCGCTGCTCGCTTCGGCGGCAGGAGCCCACAGCGAGTCCGGTCAGGCGGCGGGCTTTCTCACCGGAATGATGCATCCGATCTCGGGGCTCGACCATGTGCTGGCGATGATCGCGGTCGGGCTGTGGGGTGCTCAGCTCGGAGCGCCCGCGATCTGGTTGCTGCCGGTGACGTTTCCGCTCGTGATGGCCTTCGGTGGGCTACTGGGGCTGCTGGGCATTCCGTTGCCCGGTGTCGAAGTCGGCATCGCGGCCTCCGCGATCCTGCTCGGAGCGGCGGTGATGACCGAGACGAAGCTGCCCCTCGTTGCGGCCGCTGCACTGGTTGGCGCCTTTGCGATCTTTCACGGCCATGCTCATGGCACCGAACTGCCGCCGGGCCAGAGCGGGCTGCTGTACAGCCTCGGCTTCGTCGTTGCGACCGGATGCCTGCACGCGATCGGGATCGCGATCGGCGCAATCCATCGCTGGCCTGCAGGCCAAATCGCGTTGCGCGTAGCCGGCGGCGGCGTCGGCCTGGCCGGGCTGTTCTTTCTATGGCGGGCGGTTACCTGATGCCGTCGCTGCGCGCTGCAAGAAGGGTCGGCGGAGCGATGCTGGCGGGCGTCGCGGCGCAAGCTCAGGCCCACATGGTCGAGTCGGGCCTCGGCCCGGTCTACGACGGACTGCTGCACTTCGTGATGACACCGCAGGATCTGCTGCCGGTGCTTGCGCTGGCCGCGCTCGCTGGCCTCGGCGGCAAGCGACATGCGCGGATTGCGGTCCTGTTCCTGCCGCTGGCATGGCTGGCGGCCGGAGTGGTCGGCGTGAGAGTGGGGTGGCCGCTGCCCGACTCGATCGCATGGCTGCCGTTGCTGCTGCTGGGCGGATTGGTCGCCGTCGACCGACGCGGGTCTCCCGCGGTGCAGGCGATCCTTGCCATCGCGCTGGGAGGCTGGCTCGGCTACGGCAACGGCGCAGCGATGGCCGCGGCGGGCGCGGACGTCCGCGCGGTTCTGGGGAGCAGCGGCGCGGTGTTCATCGCGACGACGCTGCTGGCCGCGTGTGCCGTCGCGTGGCAAGCGGGCTGGATGCGCGTCGCGTGGCGCGTTGCGGGAAGCTGGGTCGCCGCGGCTGGCCTTCTGCTGCTCGGCTGGACACTGCGCTAGGGAACGCGGTCGTCGTGCCTCGCGGCGGCCGAGTCGCCGCGGCGGCGCCTGCCTGGGCTCGGACGCCCGCTCGGGCGCTGCGCCCGCGCGCTGGCCCGCGCCATTTCATCAGTCCACCTGGTTGGGCGGGGCTGCCAA
>DAOMFL010000086.1:0-14310 GCA_035429805.1 Burkholderiaceae bacterium | reverse complement strand
TCGTTGCCGCGCTCACCGCAGCCGAGGTAGACGATGACGTCGGCGCTGCAGCCCTTGGCCAGGCTCTCGAGCAGGATCGTCTTGCCGGTGCCGAAGCCGCCGGGAATGGCGCCCTTGCCGCCGAGCGCCACCGGGAACAACGAATCGAGGATGCGCTGCCCGGTGATCAGGGGTTCGTCGGACGCGAGCCGCGCGCGCACCGGGCGCGGCGTGCGCACGGGCCAGAAGTGGCTGAGCGCAACCTCCCGCGCACCGCCGTCGGTGCGGACGCGCAGCACCGCCGCGTCGTCTTTATACGGTCCGGCCGCAGCTATCCACTCGACGCGGCCGGCGACGTCGGGCGGAATCAATGCGCGCTGTTCGCGTCCGTGCCCGCCGCGGATGCGGCCGAAGACCGTTCCGGCCGCGACCTCGTCGCCGACGGTCACCTGCGGCTCCAGGTCAAACTGCGGTGGCGCCGCCGCGGGCGCCAGCGGGCGCAGCAGTCCGTCGAAGATGTTGCCCAGCAGCGCCGGTCCGACACGGATGCCCAGCAGCGCTCCGGTGCCGCTCACCTCCACGCCGGGCTTCAGCCCCGTCGTGTCCTCGTAGACCTGCGCCACGATCTCGTCTTCGTTGACGCGGATCACTTCACCAAGCAGGCCGGCAGGGCCCACGCGGATCGCTTCGCGCAGCAGGAACGTGCCCTCGGCACGCGCCCGCAGCACCGGCCCGCTGATCCAGCGGATGCGTGCGCGCGATCCAGCCGCCGTCATACCGCGTCTCCTTCGTTCAGGTGGTGCAGCAGTCGTCCCTCGAGCTGAGCGCGGTCGGCGAGCAGGCCGTCGAGCGTGGCGTCGAGCACGTTGTGACCGCATACGACACGAAAGCCGGCAGCAATGTCCGGCGCCTCGACGAACTCGATGCGTCCGAGACCCTTCTTCTCGAGCCACTGCGCCGCCTCACTGCGCTCAGCCTCGGACCACGCGGCATGGTGCTCGATGCGCCAGCCGGACGCCGCCTGCGGCACCGCCTGCTGCGCACGCGTCAGGTAGGCCTCGATCCACTGCCGGCGCGCCTCCGGTGCGAGCCACCTCGAATGCAGGCGTCGACGCAGTTCGCCCCACGCAGCGGCGAGCAACTGCACCGCGTGGCGTTGTGCCGACAGACGACGCTCCGTTGCAAGCGCCGCTTCAACGGCACCGACCTCGAGGGCGTGACGCTTGCGCTCCTCGGCGATCGCCGTCGACACGCGCCGGCGCGCTTCGCTGATCGCCGCGCGCCGGAGTTCGCGTGCCTCGGCAGTCGCGGGGTCGACCAGGTCCGCGCAACGTCGCGCTGTGTAGCGCTCGACGAGTTCGAGGAGGGCGGTGGTCCGCTGCTCAAGGTTCATCGTGTGCCGTCAACGCTCCAGTCCGAGCTGCGCGCGCGCCCGCTCCGCCGGATCGAGCGGGCTCGGCTCGTCCCCCGGCCGCGGCACGAGGATGAGCAGCGGACGACCGGCGGCCAGAGCCATGTCGAGTTCGCCGCGCGGAAGCTTCTCGGCGACGTCGATCGCAAGGAACACGGCCTCCGCCGCGGCGCGGGCCTGCCGGAACGCAACCAGTTCGCCGCCCGCCGCCGGAACCCAGCACTGCACGCCGGCGAGCCGCAGCCCGGCGCCGTCGAGCGCGTTACCGACGTAGGCGAACGCGGGCATGGACGAGTGCTACGCCAGCCGGTTCAGGATCAGGATCGAAATGATCACGCCATAGATCGCGATCCCTTCCGCGAGCCCGACGAAGATCAGCAGGCGGCCGAAGAGATCGGGCTTCTCCGCAAGTGCGCCAACGGCGGCGGCCCCGAGCTTGGCGACTGCGTAGCCGCCGGCGAGCGACGAGGCCGCGGTCGCGAACGCCGCCGCCGCCAGGCCCCATGTGAAGGCGTCGGGCGGCAGCCCGGCCCGCGCGGTCTGCGCTGAAGCCGCATCCGGGAACAGGACCAGCACGGTGCCGAAGGCCGCGAGCGCGGCGGCGCCGGCGATGAGCATCAGGGGCAGAGCGAAGCGACGCATGGAGACTCCTTAGTGATCGAGCACGGCAGGCGGGGCCGCCAGCGGACGGAACTCGCGTCCCTCCGCGCGGAAGAATCGGGTGAAGAACTCGAACAGCACGAGGCGCGTGGTCTGGATCGACACGACCAGCCCCTCGATGACCAGGATGAGCGCGTTGCCGAGTACGAGGACGACGGCGTAGAACAGCAGCCCGCCAGTGGCATCCGCAAGACCCACGACGGCGGACGACAGCCCCGCGTGCGCCAGCGCGAACGCGCCGACACGTGCGAACGACAGCGTATTGATCAGCACCTGGATCGTGTGCTCGAGCAATTCGCCGAGCGCGGCCAGGGCTGCGCGCATGTTCGGGCGATGGACGATGGCCGCGAGAACGGCCCAGGCGGCACCGGCGAGCGCGATCCACGGTCCGGCCGGCGTGACGAATGCGAGCAGCGCGCCGCTGAAGGTCGCGAGCAGCGGCGCATCGTCGCGCAGCCAGTCGCCGAAGCGGCGCTCCCACCATGCGCCCAGCGCGCCCAGGGCCAGACCCAGCATCAGCAGGATCGCGCCGCCGATGATCGGCACCAGCAGCACCGGCAGCGGGTGCTCGATCGGATGAAGCCACAGCGGCGCGATCAGGTCTTCGCGGCAGAACACGCTGCCGAACACCCAGCCGAAGAATGCCGCCGCAATGCCGCCCGGCACCAGCAGGCGCAGCACCGGCAGCCGGTGCCGCAGCAGCCAGCCGGCGAGCGCCAGCACGAGGCCCTGGCCGACATCGCCGAACATGTACCCGAACATCAGCGGCACGGTGAGCGCCAGCAGCATGCTGGGATCCGTGCCGGTCGCACTCGGCATCCCGACCAGCCGCGTGAAGACCTCGAACGGCTGTGCCCACCACGGGTTGCGCAGCACGAGCGGTGCATGCACGCCGCGTGGCGGCCGCGGGAACGTGGCCAGCGCGCGGGCCCCCGACGACTCCAGCGCGCGCACCACAGCTTCGCGGTCGGCGGTCCAGCCGGTGATGCGTGCGAAGACATCGCCCTGTTCGATGGCCCCGCCATGCTCGAAGCACCAGGTGGCACGCGCGATGTCGGCGAGTGCGGCGGCCAGGCCGTGCTGCTCGGACAGCTGATCGAGTTCGCCGCGCAGGCGATCGACCACGGCCTGCGCCTCGGCGCGCTTCGTGGCAATCAACGCGAGGTTGGCTTCGGCGCTCGGCTGCAGCCAGTCCGGAAAGCGCGCCTGGCGGCCGTTGGCTTCCGCCACCGAGCGCGACAGCGCTTCGAGCGTCTCGGGAGCGGCGATGGCGAGCAGCAGGCGCTCGTTGCCGACTTCCGCAAAGCGCGTGATGGCATCCGGCGGCAGGTCGACCTCGGCGCCGGGCGGCAGCGCGTAGAGCGCCGCGCCGATGCCCATCTCGGCCTGCGCCAGCGCGGCGAAGTCGACGCGGCTGTCGGCCATCTGCCGCAGTGCGTCCGCGGCGAGGTCGAGTTCGGCCACTCGCGCGCTCGCTGCCTGCAGTTGCGCAATCGGGGCATCGCTCTCCTGTGCCCAGGCCCGGATCGTTGCGAGGCCCTCGCCCAGGGACTGTTGCGGCGAACGCCTCTCCGGGCCGTGCGGCACGTGCGAGGACGGCCAGTACGGGCGGTACTTGCGCGCCAGCGCGCTGTAATCGCGCAGCATGTCCTGGGGCGCCGTCGCCGGTGTATCGGACGGGTGCCATTCGACCTCGACACAGCCCGCGGCCGCCAGGGACTCCAGCGCAACGAAGGCGTCGTCCTGTGCCACGAGGATCTCGAACCAGGTGCAGGGGTCGGGTCGAATCACGACACGGCTCCGACCGGATAGACACGCCGCACGAACTCGCCGCGCAGCCGTTCGAGATCGAGCGCAAAGACCGCGAGGTAGGCAAACAGTGCCGCTGGCTGTGCTGGATGACGGCGGACCAGTGCGGCCATCGACGCCGACAGGGCCTGCCGGGCGGCGTGCGCATCGGCGACCGCGACCGCGCCGAATCGCCGCAGGTGGCTTTCCAGCAGTTGTGCAACCCGCTGCAGGCCCGCGGCGATGTCGTCGGACACCGTCGGCCAGCGTGCGCGCCATTGGTTGCTCCACGCGGCAAGCACGCGATGCAGCGTGGCAGCGGCACCGCCGCGCGCCAGGCGGGCAAGCACGGGCGCGAGGGCAGGCTCTTCCAGCGCCGCTTCCGCAAGACGTGCGAAGGGCCCCGAGGTGAGCGCTGCGCGACGCTCTGACAGCGCGTCGAGCGCGTAAGGGCCAAGCTCGAGATCGGCGGCGACCCACGCCGGCGGCGGCTCATCCGTCAGCAGGTGCATGAGCGCCGGCAGATCGGCCAGATGCCGCGTGTACTGCAGCGCTGCACGCCACTCGGGCGGCGACCACGCCGCGACCTCGTCGATGCGCGAGCGCAGCTTCTGGCGGAATGCAAGCTCGATGACGTCGCCGCTGGCACCAACCGGGATGCCCGACACGCATTCGGCCGCCGGCGAGCCGCGCATGAGTTCCAGCAGTGCCGGCACGGTGCGTGACGAATGCAGCTGCTGCCAGAGGCGATCGTCCGGCCGGTCACCGAGGCTGGCGCAGACGCGCGCGTAGGCGTATTCGAGCGAGAGGCCGTCGATCATGCGGATCCGTCGCCCAGTTCGGCGGCCAGCCGGTCAAGCGCCCTTGAAATGCGGTCCGGCTCGTCGGCACTCGCGACGGACGGCGCGAGCAGCGCGAGCCGCTGCTGTTCCAGTGCCTCGATCCGCGCGTGGATCGAGGCTTCGACGAGGCGGTGGACGGCGGCAACCCGTTCCGCGGCCCGCTCGGCGATACGGCGGGCCTGAACCCGGGCCTCCTGGCGGATCCGCTCGGCTTCTTCCGCGCACTGCCTGACTTGCGCGCGGGCCGACTGCTCCGCGTCGAGCACGCGCATGATGGCCTCGTCCACGACGAGTCCGCTTGCGGCGTGTGGTTGGGCTGCCATCGTGCCTGCACCGGGCCCGGGCAGGTCGTCCGGGCGCCTCCGACTGCTGTCTTTATAGGCGCCGGAGGCCTCCGTCCGCTTGCGACAGCGCAACCGCCGGGGTATCCGGCGCTCCGCCGGGCTGCCGGAAGCGGTGTGGGTCGCCGACAGCGCTGAAACGGCGATGAATCGCTGCCCGCCGCGATGAGGCGCCGATGGCGCGGATGAACTGCAGGAGCGCCTTCGCGCGCGACAAAAGCGCGCCTGCGCTTCATGTCTTCATTTACGCAGTCCGTCGCAATGCACTCGCGGCGCGCCGTCGGCCTGCCTACAGTGCGCCCATCGACACCGACTCACCCCGAACGAAAGGACCGAACGATGAACGCCTCCTACACGACACCCGCCATCACCCGTATCGCCGCTTTCCTGGCCGCCGTGCTCACCAGCGCCGTCGTGCTCGGAAGTACCGTCGCCGGCATGCAGCCGCGCGAGGACCCGGGCGCGAGCCTGATCGCGCTGCAGCGCGCGGCAACGAACACGACCACCGTGCGCTGAAGCCTGATCGCTGTGCCGCGCCCGGTCCCGTGGCGCAGCGCGCAGGCGTCCCACGACGCGGAAAGAAAAAGCCCGGCAGATGCCGGGCTTTTTCATTGCGGAGCCGCTGCGCGGTCAGCGCTGCACGGAGCCTGCGTTGCCTTCGGCGACGAGCGTCGGCTTCGCTTTCGCCGCCAGCAGCAGTGCCCGGTCGCCGTCGGCCAGGCCGGCCACGGCACTGAAGAGCACGAAGGTCGTTGCGATCGCGCCGATGACGGCGGCCGCATGCTTGATCAGGTTCTTTTCCATGGTGTCCTCGCTCTCTGGTTCGGGGAAATCCGCCCCACGGCGGTTGTGAGCATTACAGCGATATGCAACTGCAGCGGCGACAGAGCATTGCGGCCGGTGCCGTACGAATATTCACGGGCCGGTCCCACGCCACCGGGAGCGTTCAGGCTGAAGGCACGGCCCGCGCCCGCTTCGTCACGGCAGGGCTGACCGTCAGCCGATTGCTCACGGCAGACGAGTTGGCTAGATTGCAGCGCTCACGGACGCAGGACGCCGAAGCGGAGCTCACGATGATCGATGCCGAGTATTGCCAGACGATGGCGGCCTACAACGGCTGGATGAACCGCAAGATCTATGAGGCCGCTTCCGGCCTGTCCGACACGGAGCGCAAGGCCGACCGCGGAGCCTTCTTCCGGTCGATCCACTCCACGCTGAACCACATCCTGTGGGGCGATCGGGTGTGGCTGCCGCGATTCAACGGAAAGGCGTACCCGGTCGGTGCAATCGGGGCCGACCTGCACGACGACTTTGCAGAGCTGCTGGAGGCGCGACGCTTGATGGATGACGAGATCGGCGCGTGGGCGGCGCAGCTCGACAATTCGATGCTGACGGGCACGCTGACGTGGTTCTCCGGAGTGATGCAGCGCGAACTGTCCCGGCCGCGCTGGCTATGCGTCACGCAGATGTTCAATCACCAGACGCATCATCGCGGACAGGTCACGACGCTGCTGAAGCAGGCCGGGATCGATCCCGGAGTGACGGACCTTCCGTGGACACCCCTGATGCGCGACGCTCAGCAGCGCGTGGTCCTTGGTGAGCAGTTCGGCCTCTAGGACCGTTCCCATCGCGGCGATTCCATTCGTGCGCAACGGTGAGGAGAGCAGTCTGAAGCGGGCCTCGCCGCTGCCGACTGTGCCAGACAGTGTGGGCACGGCATGACGCGGATCGAAGAGGCCGACGTCATCGTGATCGGCGCCGGTATCGCCGGGGCATCGGTCGCGTGCGAACTGGCCGCCCATTGCCGCGTCATGCTGCTCGAGCGCGAGACGCAGCCGGGCTATCACACGACAGGGCGCTCGGCGGCGCTTTTTACTGAGACGTATGGCAACGCCGTGATGCGGGCCCTGACGCGGGCCAGCAAGGCGTTCCTGCAGGACCCGCCCGCGGGGTTTGCAGCGACGCCGCTGCTTTCCCCGCGGGGAACGCTGCTGGTTGCCGCTCCGGCGCAGGTCGACGAACTGCACCGGATTGCCGCGGAGTGCGCCGGCCTCGTGCCCAACCTCGCGCTGCTGGACGGCACTGCGGTGCGCGAGCGCGTGCCCTGCTTCACGCCAGGGCAGGTGGCCGCAGGACTGCTCGAACCGGACGCGATGGATATCGATGTGCACGCGCTGCACCACGGCTACCTGCGCACGCTGGCCGCATCGGGCGGCGCGCGTGTCATGAATGCCGATGTCCGCGCGCTCGAACGGGACGCTGATGGCTGGCGCGTATCCACCACAGCGGGCGAGTTTCGTGCCCCGCTCGTTGTCGATGCCGCCGGCGCGTGGGCCGACGAGATCGGGCGGATGGCGGGCGCGGGCGCGATCGGGCTCGTGCCGAAACGGCGCACGGCGATCACCTTCGATGCGCCGCCGGACGTCGACATTGCGCGCTGGCCGGCCGTCATCGAAGTCTGCGAGACCTGGTACTTCAAGCCCGAGGCCGGGCGCCTGCTGGCGTCGCCAGCAGACGAGACTCCGTCGCCGCCGTGCGACGCGCAGCCTGACGACTACGACATCGCCGTGCTGGTCGACCGACTCGCCCAGGCCACGATGCTCACGGTACCGCGCATCCGTTCGCGCTGGGCCGGACTGCGCTCGTTCGTGGCGGACAAGACGATCGTTGTCGGCTTCGATGCGCAGGCGGCGGGCTTCTTCTGGCTAGCGGGGCAGGGCGGTTACGGAATACAGACGGCACCGGCGGTGGCACGGATCGCGTCGGCACTGATCCTCGGCCGGCCGATTGCAGCGGACATAACGGACCTGGGCGTGGAGCCCTCAGCGATGGCGCCGGATCGACCCGGCCTCAGTTTGAGCCCCTGACCGAGCCGCTGACGGCAGCACGGCCGCAATGTCCGGCACGCACCGGTGCGCCGGGACTTCGGCCGGCGTCCTGCCGATTCCGTCGCATCGCGTGCGCCGCGCCACCGGCTTCAGGTAGATTCCGGGCCCTTCTGGCGCAGGCGCGCACTGTTGCGATAGTCCTGGCGACCATCGAGAACCGGAGAATTCGCTGATGAAGAACCTGAAATTCCTGACCGTCCTGATGGCGGCGAGCGTCGCAGCAGGGGCCCTTGCATCGGCTCCTGCGCTGGCGCAATCCGACTCGCTGATTCCGCGCAAGCTCATCTTTGGCAATCCAAGTCGGTTGATGCCCAAGCTGTCGCCCGATGGCAAGTCGCTGGCGTGGATCGCGCCGCGTGACGGTGTGCTCAACGTCTGGGTCGCGCCGGCGGACGCACTGCCTTCGGCCAAGCCCGTCACCAACGAGCGGCCGCGGCCGATCACGGAATTCTGGTGGTCGCCCGACAGCACGCGCATCCTCTACACGCAGGACCGCGGTGGCAACGAGAACTGGGTGCTCTACGGCGTCGAAGTTGCGACCGGCAAGCAGACGACCTACACCGATCCCGAGAAGGTCACGGTGCGCCTGATCGGCGCGAGCCCGAAGGTGCCTGGCTCGATCCTGATCGGCCTCAACAATCGCGTTCCGCAGTATCACGACGTCTATCGCGTCGACCTCGCCAGCGGCAAGCGCGACCTGGTGCTGAAGAACGATCGCTGGGCGGGCTTCGCAGCCGACTGGGACCTCAACCTCCGCTACGGCTTCCGCCAGACGCCGGCGGGTGGAGCGGTGGTCGACAAGGTCTCGGCCGACGGCAAGGCCGAGCCCTGGATGGAAATCGGGGCCGACGACGTGTTCACCACCGAACCGGCGGGCATGACGGCAGACGGCAGGACCGTCTACCTGCGCGACAGCCGTAATCGCAATACCAGCGCGTTCTTCGCCGTCGACGTCGAAAGTGGCAGGCAGACGCCGATCGGCGGCAGCGAGAAGGCCGATGTCTCGGGTCTTATCGCCGACCCGTCGACCGGCGAAATCCAGGCCTACGGCATCAACTACCTGAAGCGCGAGTGGGTGCCGGTGTCGCCCGCCGTGAAGGACGATCTCGCGCTGCTCGATCGCGAGCTCAAGGGCGAATGGTCGGTGCTTTCGCAGACGCGCGACGGGCGCAAGTGGACACTGCAGGTCGATCGCGTCAGCGAGCCGGTCACCTTCTACCTCTACGACCGCGACACCAGGAAGCTGACACGGCTGTTCACCGCGCGGCCCGATCTCGAGGGCCGTGCGTTGGCACCCATGGGCACCTTCGAGGTCCGCAGCCGTGACGGGCTGGTGCTGCCGACCTACCTGTCGCTGCCGCCAGGCAGCGACCGCAACGGCGACGGCAAGCCCGATGCGCCGCTGCCGACGGTGCTGTACGTCCACGGCGGCCCGTGGGCCCGTGACGACTACGGCTACAACAGCGTCCACCAGTGGCTCGCCAACCGCGGATACGCGGTGCTCTCGGTCAACTACCGCGGCTCGACCGGCTTCGGCAAGTCGTTCCTCAACGCGGCCAATCGCGAGTTCGCCGGCAAGATGCACGACGACCTGATCGACGTCGTCAACTGGGCCTTGAAAGAAGGCATCACACAGCGTGACAAACTGGCCATCATGGGCGGTTCCTACGGCGGCTACGCGACGCTGGTCGGGATGACGTTCACACCCGAGACCTTTGCGTGCGGCGTCGACATCGTCGGGCCGTCGAACCTCGTCACACTGATCGAGAGCTTCCCGCCGTACTGGGCACCGATCATGGAGCTCTCGTGGTACCCGCGCGTGGGCGACCCGCGCAAGGAGGCCGACCGCAAGGACCTGCTGGCGCGCTCGCCGATCACGCGGGTCGACCAGATCCGCCGGCCGCTGCTGATCGGGCAGGGCGCGAACGATCCCCGCGTCACGCAGAAGGAGTCCGACCAGATCGTCGCGGCGATGAAAGCGAAATCGATTCCGGTCACGTACGCGCTCTATCCGGATGAAGGCCACGGCTTCGCGCGTCCCGAGAACCGCACGTCGTTCTTCGCGATCACCGAAGGCTTCCTCGCAAAATGCCTGGGCGGCAGACAGGAGCCGATCGGCAGCGATTTCACGGGCTCGAGCCTGCGCGTGCCCGAGGGCACCGACTACGTGCCCGGGCTCAAGGAAGCGGCCGCCGGACGCAACTGATGTAACCGCCAGTGCGTGTTCGCCTCGTGCCGGCTGCCGGACGAACCGTGGGCTCGGGTCCTTGAACCGACGGCGTGGAGTCGCTCCATCGCTGCCGGCGGCGGCGCTCGACGCTCAACCGCATGGACCCGCAGGTCTTCGAGGCAGCTCGACCCGCCACGTCGGCGCGTCCACTATTCGTGGGCAAATTCAGGATGACCCATCGCGGACGTTCGCCATTCCGTCGTGGCGCAGCTCATCTCACGTGAGATAGAGCGTGATGACAAACAGGACAAACCTGTACGCCAGGACGATGGCGGCCACAGCGATTGCCAGCAGGATCGCCTTGGTCACGCGTGGAACACCCTGGGCGCCATATACAGTTCCGATCGCGAGGTAGATATACGCGGTGCAGACAGACAGGTTGGCGGCGCTGAGAACGTTGTCGACCATGGGAATGTCGAGGCCGCCGAACCCAAGGAGAGCACTGGCCTTCGCGGTCAGCAGCGCAACGCAAAACAGGAGCAGCAGGAACGTATACAGGTGAAGCGAGAACACCACGTGCACCATGAACGGGCGACGCTGTCGCAGAAACACGACCGGCAGCAGCAACGCGAAGGGCGCGGTCATCAACAGGATGAGGGACTTGGCATTCAGCACGACGGCTCGATCAAACACGGGCTCGTACTCGGCCAGGCTGGTGTGCGTCGCCCCCAGCCGCTGCGCCAGCAGGGACTGCGCGAGGTCACTCCAGTCCTGATGGTGCAGATGTGACTCGAGCGAGGAACTGAAGACGTTCTCGCCAGTCATCCACTGGATGGCGAAGAAGAGAACGTTGGCGAGGAGAAACAACTGGAACGGAGCGACGTAAGCCCTGCGTACACCGCCAGTCCATGCCAGTGTGAGCTGGCCAGGATGGCGCAGCAGCTTCCAGGCTGTACGTACCGTTCGCGCATCGACGCTTGTAGCGGCGTGGAGCAGCTTCTCGGCGAGGCCGCGGAGAGTGAGATCACGAGGTGCCAGTGGTTCTTCGCCGCAGGTAGGGCAGTACGGCGTTGTCCTGGGCAGCCTGCAGGTCGGACAGATCCAGGTCTTCGTTTCGCCCATGGCACTTGCTCCCGCGTTTGCCATGAGTTGCGTGGCACCGCTTATGGTGCCACGACCGATCAACCAGCCTGCAGTGCCAATGCGGTAGCGCCCTCGGTGTCCGGTATCGGCATTGCCGAAGTGGAGGCGAAGGCGCTTGCACCTGACCGCAAGGGTGAGCCTGATTCCTGAAGCTTTCGCGCACCTGTAAAGCCTTCCGACACCGCGCGGGTCGCTGTCGTGCTGAGGAAACAGATGCCGTGCCGCCTATCGGTCCCGCAGTGCCGGACGACGAACGGACTTGGCCTCGTTCGGCAGCAGCGTCAGCATGAATGCGGGAGGAACAAACCGGTCGAGACTGTCATGAGTGCCACGAGTGGAACCAAGCGCCGCCGCCGGCGCGAGAAGCGACTTGTCCAGATTCACGAGACCTTGTCGTTGCGCACCGCCTTCGTTGCGATTGCCGGCACGGTTGCGCTGCTGGCATCGGTCGCGATCCGATCCTACCTTTCGGCCTGATCCTGGTGCGTGGGCCAGCCGGCTCACACACGGATCGCCAGTTGGCCCGGCATCGCCGGACCGCGACTCCTGCGTCCTGTGCCAGGACACAGAGGCACCGAGGCCATCGCGTAACACATGGCTCAGCGCGAGCCAATGAGCGGCCTGCCGACTGCTGAACCGCCAATGGCGCGAAACCGTGCCGCCGACAGGAGCACATCGACGGACGGGCGTACGCTTTGATCCTATGCCCGCGACTTCCCGCATCGTCTTTCTCGTTCCCGGCTTCTTCGGTTTCACGTCGGTGGGTGCCGTCAGTTATTTCGAGCAGGTGGAGCAGGCGCTGCGTGCAGGACTGCATCGTCACGGCATCGACGCCCGCATCAGGCGCTGCGGCACGCAGCCGACGGCGTCGATTCCGCGCCGGGCGGAGGTCCTGCGACGCGAGGTCGTCCGCGCCGGCGGACTGCGCGCAGCGGAACTGCACTTCGTGGGGCATTCGACCGGTGGGCTCGACGTCCGCATGCTGCTCACGCCGGGCGTCAGCATTGCCACAGATGGCTCGGAGGAGCGGATCGGTGCCCTGACGCGCAGCGCGATCTCGGTGGCCACGCCGCATCACGGCACGCCGCTCGCCAATCACTTCCTGACGATTCAGGGCCAGACGCTGCTGCTGCTGCTGAGCGGCCTCGCCACCTCGGGGCCGGGGCGCGGCACGATACTCGCGGCGGCGCGCGCCCTGGCCATGGTCGCGCGCCTCGATGACTGGCTCGGGCGCAACGAGGGCCCGCTCGATCGCGTCGCCGCGGAGCTGCTGCGAAGAATGAAGTTCAACCGGCGCGATCCACTCTGGCAGTACCTGCGGGAAATTGAGCGCGATCAGGGGGCGGTGCTGCAACTGACACCGGAGGGCATCGATCTGTTTGCTGCCGCGGTCGCAGATCGCGACAGTGTTGACTATGGCTGCGTCGTCGCCGGAGTGCCGCCGCCCGAGGGCAGTGCGCGGCTGAAGGACATGCTGGATCCCGAATACATCGCGTTGCGGTCGCTGTTCCGCGTGCTGCATGGACTGGCTGCGCGGCCGCATCCGCGCTATCCGTATCCGCGCCTGGCCCCGTCGGCGCGCCGCGAACTGGAGCGTGGGTTCGGATTCAGAGTGTCCGCAGCGACCAGCGACGGCATCGTGCCGACGCTCAGTCAGCTGCACGGGCGCATCGTGCACGTGGCGCGTGCCGACCACCTGGACGTCGTGGGCCACTACACGCTCGCCGGCGGCCGCAGCGCCGACTGGCTGCCATCCGGCGCCGGCTTTACGCCTGAGGGATTCGCCGCGACCTGGGACGCCGTAGCCGCGGCGATTGCACGCAGCAGCGGCGTGCCGACCCGGCGGGCCTCAGGCCGCGCGACCGCCCGCACCGGCCACTGATCTGTGGCGCGCGAGGTAGGACGGCGTACGCGCCTTTGGCACCTTGCAGACGAAGTTGTGGCGCGCGACGTGATAGCTGGAGTCGAAGCCGAAGAAGTTGAGCCGCATCTTTTCGAGTTCCGCGGCGCGGTAGGCGGCGAGCGGTATGACGGCCTCATCCGCAGCGCGTGCGGCCTGCTTGGCCGCGAGCCGTGCTTCGAACCCCTCGGCGACGAGAGCGCGGGCTTCGCCGATCGCCTGATCGAGAAATGCGCCCGGGCTCGCGCCGAAGTGCGCATCGATCAGGCCCAGCCGCAGCGCGGCGTGCGTGCCGATCGGCAGGCGGCCCTGCGTGATCGCCTGCGCGTTCGCGGCACCGACACGCTTCGGCAGCAGGTAGGTCCAGTACTCGGAGCCGTAGAGGTTGCCCATGCCCTTGTAGTGCGGATTCAGCACGATGCCGCTGCGCGCCAGCACGCGGTCCGCGGCCAGCGCGATGAAGACGCCGCCAGCGCCGGCGTTGCCCTGCATCGCCGCCACTGTCAAATGGCTGGCCGTCGTCAGCACCGCCAGCACGAAGTCGTCGAGCGCGTTGATGTTGCGCCATGATTCCTCGGCGGGCTGCTCTGTCGCCTCGATGACGTTCAGGTGTATGCCGTTCGACCAGAAGTCGGGGCCGCCGGCGAGCACGATCGCGCGCGTCGGCCGGCGCGTGGCGTCGAGGTAGGCGGCGGTCAGGCGCTCGCACTGCGCAGCCGACATCGCGCCGTTGTAGAAGGGAAAACGCAGCAAGCCGATGTCGCCCAGTTCCTCGTAGGCGATTTCGCGCCAGGTTGTGGATGAAGAAGGCGTTTGCGGTGGAGCGGGCGCGACCGGTATGCCGGCGGCGCGCTCGCCGAGCACCATCGTCGCCGGCAGCTTAAACGGGCGCGCGGCATTGCCGGAGTCCTTGAGGTGCGTGATCCAGACCGCGCCGTCCACGGTGGCGCGGCAGATGGCGCCATCGCGCTGCGCGATGACGGCGCCCGGCGCACCGCGCAGCGTGCCCTCCGGGTGGGCGTCATAACAGTGCACGCGCAGCCCGAGGATGTCGTCGGCGACGCCCGGAGTGCCGTCTGCGGCGCGCAGCCTGCGCAGCACGCGCTCGGTGGGATCGCGCTGCCAGTCGATCGCCCGGTCCGCCTGTCGCATCGGTGGGCGCCGTCGGCCGCGCGCTCCCGCGACGGC
>DAOMFL010000085.1:0-14546 GCA_035429805.1 Burkholderiaceae bacterium | reverse complement strand
TGGTAGCGAAACTCCGACAGTGCGACGAATTGCTTCTTGGCTGTCATGCGACGAACACAGGGTCTCGAACGACGGCCACTTTATATCATGCCGTGATATATTTCCCGTCTCGTGGATTTCCCCTACGCGCTCGTGGAGCAGGCAGCTGGTCCGTGCGAGCGGCGCGCGGAGGGCTCCTACTGGCAGGTCGGCTTCCTGGAGTGCGATCCGGGATGCTTCGATCGAGATCAGGACCGGGTGGGACCCGGTCCCAACCCGCTCGCCCCGGACACAGTGTTAACCATGTGCCCGGAATGCACCGAGGCGGGTGCGTGGCCGGGGACGGACTCCAGCCATCGACACGCAGATGCTCAGCGTGAGCAATCTACCGTTTGGCGTGGTCGATCTGCAGCCGAGGCAGCTGCGTGCCGGTCGTGACTGACGAATCCCAGCTGATGGCGCGGTTGCGCCCGGCGGACTTTGCGAGCATCAAGGCTTGGTCGGCCCGGTGGATGGATTCCTCGACTGGAACCTGCGGGTCCAGCAACGCAAGCCCGAACGAAGCGGTCACGCGGATTGCGGCTCCGTCGGGACCCTTCGCCAGCAGGCTGCGACCGAGCCCTTCGCGCACGCGTGTGATCACCCCCCGGGCGGTCCCGAGGTCCGTCCCGGGCAGCGAGACCAGGAACTCGTCACCCCCGTACCGAAACAGCTTGTCGTACTGTCGCAGGCTGTTGCCGAGGTATCGAACCGCGCCAGCGAGGACTGCGTCGCCCACGTGATGGCCATACCTGTCGTTGATCACCTTGAGGTGATCCACGTCCATGAAGGCGATGCAGCACTGCTGGACCCCTCTTTCCGCCAGCGCATGCCATTGCTGAAGATCGGGCAGCATCTCCGCACGCCCGAAGGCTCCGGTCAGGGTATCGCAGTTGCGCAGTGCTTCCTGGATCTCCTGCCGCAGCGTGGCGAGTTCCAGCCGCAGGCGTGCGCCACCTGCCACCAGTTCCTCGTAATCCGCGCGAAGGATGGGCGCTCCTGCCGAAGCGGCCCTCAGCATCCGTGCGCCGGTCTCGTGCAGGCGTCGATGCTCGTGTTCCATCGCCGCAAATATCGGCGTCGAGCGAAACTCGTCGGATGCCCGCTCGTAATACCACCGGCCGAACCGACACAGCTGGTGCGCGTTCTCCGCGAGATCATTTGCATCACACGGCTGTTCGCAGACGATGGATTCCAGGAAATCGTCCTGCCATTGGGTATGGTCGTGCTCGGCACGCTCCAGTTGCTCCAATGCGATACGCAACCTGGCGGGATCGATACTGCGCACCGGACACCCCTCGCACTCGTGGCACCAGCATGGGCGGGTGAACGTCGTCGCGCTGCGCCCATTCGCCTGGGCGGCGTAGCAAGCTTGACTCGCCACGGGTCGAGGCACAATACGTACCTCGAACCGTCGACGCCCGGGAATCCCCAACCAGCACACATTCCGGTCAGCGCGCCGGTGGGCGCGTGATATCAGCGCTCGCGGCCCGGAACCGGCGCACTTTGCCGGATCTCGTCATGCGAATCCCGCGCGCCGCGTTTGGATGGGCACGCTGGCGTACATCCACTGACGGTCCAACGCCGGCCCGTTCCTTACGTCATGGAACTCAACTTTACGACTCCCAATGTGACGCCCTTGGGAGCCGGAAGTGGCCCCGAACCGAACCAAGCGTGTAATTTGTTGGCCTGGTCCCGCCCTCGCGGTGACCTGGACCTGAACAAGGTGACGGAATTTCAGGAGACCGCGCATGACGGGCCTTTCGGCACAGAGCTTCCTGGTGGACAAGGGCCAACTGGGCCGCTGCGAGTTGCGGCAATGGCCGATCGACGAAAGTTCATTGCTGCCCGGACAGGTGCTGCTGCGCGTGGAGCGCTTTGCCTTCACCGCCAACAACGTCACCTACGCCGCCCTGGGCGACGCCATGCACTACTGGCGCTTCTTCCCGGCGCCCGACGGCCTCGGGTGCATCCCCGTGTGGGGCTTTGCCGAGGTGCAGGCGTCGCGCTGCGATGGGGTCGCGCCAGGCGAGCGTTTCTACGGGTACTACCCGATGTCCACCCACGTGGTCGTGCGGCCCGACCGCGTCACGAGCCATGGCTTCGTTGACGCCGCCGAGCATCGCAGCGAGCTGGCCGCCGTCTACAACCAGTACGTGCTTTGCGCGCGGGATCCCCTGTACCCGCTTGCGAGCGAAGACCTGCAGATGCTGCTGCGCCCGTTGTTCACCACCTCGTTCCTGCTGGACGACTTCTTCGCCGACAACGATTTCTTCGGCGCTCGATGCCTGGTACTGACCAGCGCATCGAGCAAGACTGCCTTGGGGCTGGCGCACCTGCTGCATGGTGAGCGTGCACGGCGTACCCGGCACTACGAAATCGTCGGCCTCACGTCTTCCGGCAACCTGGATTTCGTACGCGCCCGCGGCCTGTACGACCGGGTGCTGCGCTACGACCAGGTTCCTGATCTGGATGCAAACCAACCGACCGTGTGCGTGGACTTTGCGGGCAGTGGCGCCACACTCACGCGGCTGCACCAGCACCTGGGATCGGCGCTGCGCTACAGCTGCCTGGTGGGCGTCTCGCACTGGGATCAGCGCGGCGGGCTACCGAAGGACTTGCCGGGCCCCAGGCCGCAATTGTTCTTCGCACCTGCGCAGGCCGCAAAGCGCGTGAAGGAATGGGGCGGTGCGACGTTCCAGCAGCGCCTGGCAGAGCATTGGCAGAGCTTCGCCGCGGCGGCAGCGCAATGGTTGCGGGTGGAGTACGCGCAGGGCGCCAGCGCGGTGGAGTCGGTGTACCAGCAGGTGCTGGCCGGACGCTCGGATCCGCAAACGGGGCACGTGATGTCGCTGTGACGCGGAAGCGCGCGGCCGCATCTGCCGCGGCAGTCCGCAGACGGAAGGACGCTCCGCGTTACCGAGCAGGTTCGCGAATCAACCGCTGCGCCAGCCTGTTTCCATGACCTTGGTGGTCTTGTTCGCCGCCAATTCGCGGAGCCGGTCCGCCTTGGAGGCATTCGCGTCGCTCGTGGACGTCGCCGGCAGGCAGAGAGCGCCCCCGTTTGCAGCGGGGACGCCGTACTTTGCGACCAGCATCTTCCAGAATGCGTCCCCAAGTTCGCGCTGGCTCATCTTTGTCTTTGGGCTGTCGTTCGCGAAGACGTCGCTGAGGTAGTACGTCAATGTTGTCGACCTGATCAACATGATCCACCCCCTCGTGCGTACGCGCACAAGGGTACTTCCAACGGACTCAGGGTCGGGGGCATGCGGCCGGCGGATTGCGTCGCGGCGGGACGTTTCAGCTGAAACGTCAACTATTTGTGAACACTCTCGCCGTCGCATGTTGGCGCTACCCCTGCAGTCGCAACAACTGTCGCCGGACCATGAACCGGTTGGCGAGCGCGGCGGTGACCTCGAGACGATGCCGGTTGTTCGCCAGGCCCCGGTGGCGCTCCTACTGGAATCCGAAGAGGCGGTAACAGCGGCTTGCCGGCACGTGATCCATCCAATCATCCGAAGAAGCAGGCATACGCGTCTTCGGACACCAATGACGCAAACTCATCGATGGACTTCACCTCCGGCCTCGGTTCATAGCCGTGCCACTTCAGATCGCTGCGCTGCCAGAACACTCGCCAGACGCCGCGCGCTCTGACGCAGGTTGCCTTCGCCACGGGCAATTCGAGCTTGTCGTCGGCCGGTCCGCGCCACGCAGGTCGGATCTCGAAGATCTCAACGCTTTGTCCCTTCACGCGGAAGCCGAGGTCCAATTTCGGACGAACATGCAGACCCAGGTCGTTCACGTCGATTGGAAGACGGCTCCCGGGCAGATCAAATAGCGAATTTCTCGACGATTCTCGTCGTTGACCGTCCCGCTCCATCTGGAATTCGCAGCGGTCCGTTGCTGGACGCCCACGCAGCCAAGGCGTAGCGTTTGCGGCGAAACGAATCAGCCATCGGAGGCTTCTATGTCTCAATCAAGCGTGATGGCAATCCTGATCGGTTCGGCGCTCGCATCAGGCGCCCTGGCCCAGGACATTCCCGGTCAGATCCCCGACCCGAGCAGTTACAAGGGCAGCGTGGAACTGCAACAGCGCGAACAGGAATCCGCGCAGCAGGTCGAGCAACAAAACCAGCAGATGCTGCAGCGTATGGATCAGAACTACGCTGGATATGCGCCCGGCCGCAGTGGAGGCGGCAGTGCTCCATCGGTCCCCCCGCTGAAGTCCTGGCCCCTGCTGCCGGCGTCGAAGAATCCATTGCTCGGCATGTGGCGGATGGGCGCCGCCAAGCCACTGAATCTGGGAGGGCTCGGCGCGTTTCCGGGCACCTCCGAGGTCGTCAACGGCGCGCTCGGCGGTGGTTGCGAATCCATGCTTGGCAAGCCCGACACCGTGATTCGCTTCACTCCGACACAGCTCAACTGGGTGGCGCCGGACGGACACGACGAAATCCTCAATCACGTCGAGTACCGCAGCAAAGGCGGCAACATCGTCGTCATCCCGACTGATTCGGACCTGTCCTTGATCTTCGGCATGCCAGATCACAACCACGCCGTGGTCGCCTTCTTCGGTTGCACGATGAGCCGGACCCAGACCGCGGCGCGGGTGGGTCAAATGGCGGCAGCCAGCGGCACGGGTGGCAGTGCGGGCGGCGGCGCGGGTGGCGGCGCGGGTGGGCAGGCGGTCCTCAATTTGACGGTAGGCGAGGTCGTCAATGGTGCGTTGTCCTCGCCGCCCGCCGGCACGCGCCTGTGGGTGACCTCCCAGAATCCCGACGCCAACCTCGTGCGCGCTGGCTTCGCGGCCAACCCGGGCGGCGAGCCGATCGACAAGCTCTTCCAGGCCTGCAATATCGGTCACGGCGGTACGCAGCAGCGATGCAACGAGGGCATGCAGGCCCTGACCGCCGGCGCCGTCGGCGAGACCGCGACCGACATGAACGGTCACGCAGCGACCGGCGCGCTGCAGCCCGGCCGCTACTACGTCGTCGGCTTCACGCCGTACAAAGGGCACTCGCTGGTCTGGCACATGCCGGTCGATCTGAAACCCGGTGCCAATGCGGTCAGCCTGACTCCCCAGAACGGCAGCCTCAGCCACTAGGTATCCACCGTGTGAGCGGAAAACACCCTCGTCTTGAGACTGCCAATATCACCTTCGCTTACGCCGTCGAAGCGTATGAACACGTCAACGGCAAGAAGGCCAAGACCTGGGTGAGCGCGGCGCCAATACGACGAGACTGAATTTCTCGTCGCCCGCGCGAAGGACCGATCCGTAGCGAGGGCCGCGTCCGTACGGCACATCGACGGCACCCTCTGGCTGCGTCAAGCAGCGCTCGCCTGCCTCGACGATGCCTATGGGTCTCGACCCTCCCGGACCACGTGCGATTGGTATTTCGCGCATCCGCCGTCTAACGCGGCGAAGAAATCACCTTTGGGGAACGCCACCGTACCGACAGCCGCTTGCGGTGCGCTGCCGTGACTGCGGCGTCGTCGGACTTACTTGAGAAAGCCTTCTTGAGGCTTGAGGGAGCGAGGGAAACATCATGAGACGACTCATCGGACTGGCATTCGCAATGGCTGCGTTTGCAGCGCACGCGACCACATACCAACTAGTCCCTTTGACACTCGATAACGGAACCACGGTCAGAGGCACCATCGAAACCGATGGAACGGTGGGCTACCTCACGCCTTTCAATATTGTGAGCTGGGACATCACCGTCACCCAAACCACGGACGTCGTCTACACCGACACCGCCTATTCGCCGGCGCCGACTGAGGCCACCACGGTGGTGGTAACGCCGCCCCCCGAAGTCAGCGGGGTGACATCGAATGGTAGACGGATACTGGTGCAGAGGTCCCCCGACACCGCGAACCTTGCTGACGGCGGCAGCCTTATCTTTCGCGCTGCCGGGAACGGGGAACCCACCTGGGCGGCGGTGGCGGACTTTACCAGCTACACCTCGTGGTGGTACCCGGACTCAGTGATCGGTGGCGTCGGCGGATGGGTGACCGCATTTGGTCTTTCCCTGGGAGCACCTTTGACACTGGCGCCGTGCCGTGCGAACGGAAGCTGTTCGGACTACCCGGCCGCTACGGCGGTCAACGGGCAACCCAATACGTTCAGGCTGGCCCGAGTTACGACTCAGGCTGTGGCACCGGTACAGACGCTGTTCGGTACCATCACGACGGATGGAACGGTCGGTCCTCTGGCACCCGCCAATTTCCTTGCCTGGCACATCGTGGGGCGGACCCAGGAGATCCAGAACTACAACCCCACCAACAGCATGATTCGCAACCTGGCTGGCACGTACGCGGACAACACCGTGCTGAGGGCAGACAACGCCCCGAACAGAAACCCCGGAGTCCTGGACATCGGCACAGCGCCGAACGTCAACAATCCCGGCATCTCCGTCAACCTCGCGGATTTCACCGACCCTACGTACCTTGGCGGCATCGCCAGCTATTCCCTTGGCAACCTTGGCTTGGTGGCGTCCAAGTCGCCGCTTACGACGCGAAGATCCTATGTGATTGCCAGGGCGGTGAAGACCGGCCCCTGACTTCATCGCCGCGGCAGAGTTCGAGTAACCCAGGAGGTTGCCGGACTTCTCCGAACGACTTCGAGGGGCCGCAAGGCCCCTCTTTGAAGATCTGCTCGCCGTGCGGGGGATCGAAGCAAGCTACGAGTCGGTGCGGCTGTGGTGCAACAAGTTCGGCCCGCTGTTTTCGATGCGACGCAAGCGCAGACACCCGGGGTTCTGGGACAGGTGTAACTGCAGGCGCGCAGGGACGCCGAGGCGGCCAAGCGACTCTTCCGGCGGCTGCTCCGGTCTCACGGCACGAGCCCCCGGACGATCGTGACCGGCAGGCTGGGCAGCTACGGCGTCGCCCGTCGGGCGCGCGCGTTCGAACGTTGGAGCGAGGCGGTTGCGGCGTGAGTGCGGTAGGCGGGCTTCGACGCTCCCGATGCGGTTAACTTGTCGATGCCGTGGCCGGGGACGCAGTCGCACCATCGACACGCAGATGTTCGAGTCGACGCCGGCACTGCGTCGATCGCTAGCCTTATTTTCCGGTGCCCTCCAGATCCCTCAGTCTCTTCGTCAGCTCTTCGATCCGCCGATCGCGTTCCTCGAGCGCTGCCACCACATCGGCAGCCTCGAAGCGCTGCGGGATGTGCTGCGGACAGTTCGAATCCCATGCGGAAACGGTGAACATGAATGCTTGTTCGGGGCGCGCCTTGTAGCCCTCGGGCATCAGGGACTGCACCAGCTGAGGGTCATCCTCCACTACCCGGGCTTCGCCCCAGATCTTGATGCGCTGGCGGTGCGCGTAATCGATCAGGAACAGGAAGGCCTTCGGGTTGTCGGCGAGATTGCCCTGCGAGATGTACTGCCGGTTGCCACGGTAGTCCGCGAAGGCCACGGTGCGCTCGTCGAGCACGCGCAGGAACCCGGGCGGTCCGCCGCGATGCTGGATGTACGGCTGCCCATCTGCGCTCGCGGTACCGAAGAACACGCTGGTCTGTGCCGCGATGAAGTCGGCGAGGTCGGGAGTGATCGTCGTCGACCACCCCTGCCCCGACTCCATGCGCGCGTACGACGTGCGCGAGCCCTTGCGCTGCTGGATCGCCTTCACCGTGGGCGTGAAGGCGATGTCGCTCGGGTACCTGCGCTCCGGGTTCATGCCGCGTCGCGCGCCTTCACGGCCGGGAAGTCGATCGTGGTCTCGGCGACCTCGTTGACGTAGTTGGTCAGCGTATTGAGCGCAACGTGCAGCACGATCTCGATGACCTCGGCGTCCGAGTAGCCGGCGATCCGGATCGCAGCGACGTCGGCGTCGGAGACCTGGCCGCGCGTCTCGACGACCCTGGTCGCGAACCGGACGGCCGGAGCGGCCCGATCGTCGGTCGAGGTGCCGTTGCGATTGGCCGCAACCTCGGCATCGCTCAGGCCCGCCAGGTTCTTGCCGATGAACGCGTGCGCCGACGTGCAGTAGCCGCAGCCGTTGAACTCGGCGACGGCCAGCGCGATGCGCTCGCGGGTCCGCGCATCGAGCGAACCGCTGCCGAGTGCGCCGCTGAGGCCAAGGTAGCCGTCGAGCGCCGCCGGGCTCACGGCCAGCAGGCGGAACAGGTTCGGGACGCTGCCAAGCTTGGCCTTGACACCGTTGAGCGCCGGCTGGGCGGCGGCGGGGGCTGTCTCGACGGTAGCGGGAATGTTGATGCGTGACACGGGGGCTCTCCTGGGTCGGTTGCGAGTCTTCTGCAGGCGGCGGTATTGCTCACCTCGGAGGGAAGTGTGCATTAAGACGTCTTCTGCGATAATCAGCGCCACTGAGAATTGATCGTTGCCCTTTTTGCAATAATTGGATGGACCGATTCTCTTCAATGAACGCCTTCGTGGCGGTGGCCGACGCACGCGGGTTCGCGCCGGCGGCACAGCGGCTCGGCGTTTCGCCCTCGGTCGTCACGCGGCTCGTCGCGCGACTCGAGAACCAGCTGGGTATCCGGCTGCTCCAGCGCACGACACGGTCGGTCACGCTCACCGACGCCGGCACGCGTTACCTCGAGCGGGCTCGCCGCATTCTTTCGGATCTCGAGGAGGCGGAAGAATCCGCAGCCGCGGAACGAGCGCGACCGACCGGCCGGCTGGTCGTCTCGGCGCCCGCCATGTTCGGTCGCCTGCACGTGGGCCCGCTGATGTGCCGCTACCTGAACCAGAACCCGGATGTCACTGGCGAGCTGACGCTGTCCGACCGCGTGGCGAACCTCATCGACGATGGCATCGACCTCGCCGTGCGGATCGGACACCTCGCCGACTCCTCGCTGATCGCGCGCCCAACGGGTTCCACCCGCCGCGTACTCGTCGCGTCGCCGTCATACCTCGACCGGCGCGGCGTGCCGGCGACGCCACTGGAACTCGCGCGGCACCAGACGATCCAGTTCAGGCCGCTTGCGCCGGTCACCGACTGGTCGTTCAGCGAGGGTGGGCGTGAGTTGCGGGTGGCGGTCGCATCACGCTACTCGACCAACAGCGCGGATGCAGCGCTCTGGCACGCGGAGCACGATGGGGGGCTCACGTTCGCACTGTCGTACCAGGTCGTGGACGCCGTGCAATCCGGACGGCTGCGCATGGTGCTGGAGGCATTCGAGCCTCCTGCGCTGCCGATTCACTTTGTCTATCCGTCCTCGCGCCTGCTCTCCGCCAAGGTGCGGACATTCGTGGAACTCGGGGCGGCTACGTGCGACTGGCGGTTCTGAACCGGAATCCAGAGCAATGGCTGCCGAGCGCTGTGAGCGAAACGATCGAGCGCGCAACATGCGGCACACTTCACGCTCCGCGTAGAGGACAAATGCGCAAGCGGTTCCCGCCCCGGAAGCCGGTATTGCCAAGTTAACTGCAAATGGCCGCAAAGCGCCCACCGGATTGCTCTCAAATGGCCACCGCCCCATCCCAAGAGGCGAAAGCCGCCCGGTGCAGCGTCCGGTAATGATTCGCGGCCAACAGGTGACGGCCCAAGTTGAAGAGGTTCGAGACGGCGGCGTGGATCCCGGCGAATCGTTGCGCCTGCAGCACGGACTTGAATCGCCTCATCCCCCGTTCCCGCACCCGGGTCGGTTGATGCGACAGCGCAGCGCGATTGTTCGCGTCCCGGCGCTCCTGGAGCAGCACATCGATGACCTCGCCATCCTGGTCGACCGCCCGCCACGTGCACCGTTGCTCGCCTCGGATTCGAACGAAGACCTCATCAATGAGGAATGTGTCGCCGTCGCCGCGGTGCGCGCGCCGCAGTCGAAGCGCGTACCGGGGACCGAACTTGTTGCACCACAGGCGAATCGACTCGTGGGTGACGACGATGCCTCGCTGAGCCAACAGGTCTTCGATGTCCCGGTGGCTTAGGTTGAACCGATAGTAGAGCCAGACGGCGTGATGAATGATCTCAGCAGGAAATCGGTGCCGCTTGTACCGGGTCACCTGGCATCTCATCAGGCGACTGTCGCGCAATGCCAGTCAATTTGGCATCACCCTCTATTGTTTGTCTGCGACGACACGTCCGTCGGCGTTCACGAAGACCCGGTAGCGATTACCGTCCTCGCAAGTCGCGATGTAATCGTTCTCGCCCTGCTGCTTGACGCTTACGACCTTGCCGCAGGGCAAGCCCTGCAGAGCGATTACGGCCGTCAGGTCCTTCGCCACTGGAACTTCGTTGTTTGCGGGATCTTCGGCAAGCGACAGGCCGGGGCACAACGTCGTCGTCATGGCGATCACGACCAGGCTCTTTCTAGGTATTCTCACGGCATTGCTCCAGCCATCAGATTCGATTCGGTGAACTTTTTTGGATCCGCGAGGATGCTCCAAATCGCCTCGCGCGACGTGACGATGTCGCGGGCGAGCGATGGATCACTATCCTGCAGCAGGGCGAGCACCTTGAGCATCAGCAGATTGTAGGACTGTCGCAGCGCGGCGAGCGTTGTCGTGCTCTGGCGCAGGTGATAGGCGCGGAACTGATTCAGCAGGTCGTCGACCTGATTCTTGAGCGAGATCTTTGTGAACACGCCGATGGCCCTGGTCTCACGGAGTCGCGTTTCGAGTGACTTGAGATCGAGCGGCGGAGCCGCCTGCTTCGCCGCAACCGGTGCCGGGGGTGGCGTCGGGACCGATGTCCGCGCGGGCGCCGGTTGCTCGGCGGCGGGAGTCTGCGCCTTGACCGTGGCGGCCTGAGGCGTTGCTGCCGTGCTGTGGGTGGCCTTCGACGCCGCCGGCCGCGGCACAGCCGCGGGCGCAGGCGGAGGTACCGGCTTCACCTGCGTTCCTGCAATCGGTGCGGCGGGCGCTTCCGGCGCCGGCGCGGTCGCGGGCTCTGGAACAGGGGCCGGTGGCAATTCGACAACTGGTGTCGAAACCGGCGCAGTCGCAGGCGGGGGCGGCTCCCTAGGCGGCGCGCCTTTCAAACCAGCGCAGCCCGCTGCCAGCAGGAGCGCCAGGCCGGCTGCAATACGTGCGTTCCGATGCGCCGCCGAACCGATAATCATGGACTCTCTCGCGCGCCCACCTGTTGGGGACCGACTCGATCGTCATCCGGCCTATTATGGATCTAACTCGCGGACGTGGGCCGACGCCACTCACTCCGGCGCGAATTTGACGTCACCCGCAAGGAGCGGTCGCGATGGGCTTCTCATGAGACATCTGTCGATCATTTGATGTTGGCTGAATGATCGCTTGAGAGAGACCCGCAGCGCGGGGACGACCTGTGGGGGCGGGCGGTCATGCCCGATCGCCGTGCGTTACACCGACACACACTCAGGGGCACAGGCGAGGACACACAGGGCCACCGCCGACCCACCGGCTCATGACCGCTGGGGTCGAACCACCGACCCAGTATCCAACAGTACGGCGGAGGGGCCCGCTCGGCGCCGGTAAGCCGAAGAAAGGGGACGGGTTCCAGCGGCGCCGACCGAACCGCCCCGCCCGACCGAGCCCATGCCGAACCCCCCGGGGTTGGTCAGCGACCGAGCCGTCCCGCAAGTCGAAGAGGCGCAAGGGCGCCGGCCCATCGCGACCGAGCGGGGACCGAACTGGGCCCGGCATGTGACGTCGCCTGGAGTCTCCGGCGACAGGTCCGTTATCGGCGACAACCTGCCGTACGACGCCGTCGCCGAAAGCGGTCATTCGCGGCGCTGCTGATCCTTGGCCAAATGCCCCGCGGGCCGGCTTGAGACTTCAGGTGCACCTCTCAAGCTAGAACGCGGATGCTGCGGAATCCGACCGCGATGACTCCACGTGCCTCAAGGCGGACGAGCAAAATACTCAAGGTCTGCCTCGACATGCCCATCATCGCGGCAAGCTCCGCCTGCGACAGCGCAATGACGCCGGCATCGACCGCCGGATTGTCGCGCCGCATGACCGCCGCAAGGTCTACGAGACGGGTGCGCAGCCATTCCTCCGGCGCGAGTCCGTGCGACTCGCCGAGGTACCGAAGCAAATCGGCGTATCGTTCGAACAGAAGATCGGCGAAGGCCCTGAAGTAGGCGGGCTCCTCGCGAACGATTCGTTCGAATTCCTTCACCGTCAAGGCCAGTGCCGTCACGGCTGTATCTGCGACGATGCTGGCGATGCTGTTTGCGCCGGAGTAGACCGCATAGTCGCCGGTCCAAAAGCCGGGCCCGCCCAACTGGATCAGCAGTTCCTCCTGTTCGTCGCCGACCTTGCGCGTCACGCGGACCCTGCCCGACAGAACCGCGTGCATAGCCTTGGGCGGCTGCCCCTCCCGCACGATGTAGTCGCCCTTGCGGTATGACTTTCGCACCGACCGCTCGAGGATCAGATCTTGCAGCGCAGCGGGCAGGCCGCCGAACCAGCGACCCGCCTTCAGGAAAATTACGATGTCACGATCAGCTTTCACGACGTCATCCAGCCAATGTCGTCACTTGCCTGAATTTGGACAACTGGCACCCGAGACTATCGGCAGAATCGCGGCCGAGCAACGCGTGTTTTGGCGACCTTGCCAGGGGGACCAGATGACCTCGAGAACATCAGTACGCGCTCTAGTCGTGTGCGCGGTCGCCGTAGCTGCGATCGCGGGATGCAGCCGCAAGCCAGCGTCGTCGGTTGCAGGCGCATCGCCGGCCGGTGCTGTATCGGCCGAGCAGTCGGCTGACACGATCTACATCGGTGGCGACATCCTCACGGTGAACGATGCCCAGCCAACCGCTGAAGCAGTTGCCGTAAAGAACAGCAAGATCCTGATGGTCGGATCGCGGGCCGACATCGAGAAGATGCACAAAGGTACGGCGACTCAGGTCGTGGACCTCGCGGGTCACACGCTCGTGCCGGGCTTCATCGACGGCCATTCGCACTTCCTCGGGTTCGGCTCGCAGGCCGTGGGAGCGAACCTGCTCGCCCCGCCCGACGGCACGGTCAATACGATCGACGACCTCGTAGCCAAGCTGCAGGAGTTCGCCAAGGGCCCGGACGTCGGCCGCACCGGCTGGATCTTCGGACTCGGTTACGACGATGCGCTGCTCGGCCGCCATCCGACCCGTGACGATCTCGACAAGGTTTCGAAGGACATCCCCGTCATCGCCGTCCACATTTCGGGGCACTTCAGCGCGATGAACAGCGCGGGGCTCGCCAAGGTCGGCATCACGGCCGCGACGAGGAACCCTGACGGTGGTGTCATTCGCCGCCGTCCCGGCAGCAACGAGCCGAACGGCGTGCTCGAGGAACTGGCGAGCATTCCGTACATGATTCCGGCGATCAACGCGACCAAGCCGGAGGACAAGGACTACTTCGTCACGAAGGGGCTCGAGCTCGCAAAGAGCTTCGGCTACACGACCGCGATCGAGGGTCGTGCGATGGCCTTCCAGCACAAGGACCTGCTCGACTTCGCCAAGCGCGGCCTGCTCGACATCGACATCATCTCGTACGTGGACTACACGGCCAAGGACGCAATCCCGTCGCCGGTCACCACGAAATACGACGGGCGATACCGCGTCGGCGGCCTGAAGATCACGCTCGACGGCTCGCCGCAGGGCCGCACCGCGTGGCGCACGATTCCCTATCTCATTCCGCCCGACGGACAAAAGCCGGGTTACAAGGGCTATCCGGCCATTCCAGATACAAAGATGGTCGAGGGGCTACTCGACGAGGCCTATCAGAAGGGCTGGCCGACGCACGTGCACGCGAACGGCGACGCAGCGGTGGACCAGTTCATTGCCGCGCTGAAGCCGGTGCACGCGAAGTACGGCCCGGGCGACCGTCGCTTCACGCTGATCCATGGCCAGTTCCTGCGGCGTGGCGATCAGCTCGATCAGCTCAAGGAACTGGACGTCATCGCCTCGCTGTTCCCCATGCACACGTTCTATTGGGGCGACTGGTACGACAAAATCATCGGACCCGAGCTCGCGCAGCAGATCTCTCCGATCAAGACGGCGCTCAACAAGGGACTCCACGTCAACAGTCACACCGACGCTCCGGTGGCGCTGCCGAACCTGATGCAGGTGATGTGGGCGACCGTCAACCGGACGTCGCGCAGCGGCAAGGTGATGGGAGCGGATGAGCGGCTTACGCCGGAGGAAGGCCTAAAGGCGATCACGATCTGGCCGGCCTACGAAATCTTCGAGGAGAAGACCAAGGGTTCGATCGAGCCCGGCAAGCTCGCCGACCTGGTGATCCTGGACAAGAATCCGCTCAAGGTGGACCCGACCACGATCAACCAGATCGTCGTCCTGGAGACAATCAAGGAAGGCAAGAGCGTCTACAGGCGCAATTGACGAGACCTTCGACGCTTCACGAACGGTGCACGGGCGAGTTACCCCTCGCCCGTCTTCGCTGCGCTCGCGGGCCGGCCGGGCCGCGGGGCCTCGGACGTTGTCCGGAGTCGAGCGATCGACCCGATAACCGATAGTCCGCGGGTCGGTTGCATCGGCCGGGATGGTGCGCCCGGGCCCGACGCAAGCCCATGAAAATCATCGCGATGAGCTTATCGACAGATAGCTTACGGAATATTCCGAGCACATGGTTTACACATTT
>DAOMFL010000084.1:8448-15014 GCA_035429805.1 Burkholderiaceae bacterium | reverse complement strand
GGCCGAGTACTTCCGCGACCAGGGCCTGCATGTCGCGCTGATGGCCGACTCGACGTCGCGCTGGGCCGAGGCACTGCGCGAAGTGTCGGGCCGCTTCGGCGAACTGCCGGGCGAAGGCGGGTACCCCACCTATCTGTCGAGCCGCCTCGCCGATTTCTACGAGCGTGCCGCCAAGGTGACGACGCTCGCCGGCGACAGCGCATCCGTCACCGTGCTCGGCTCGATCAGCCCGCCCTCGGGCGACTTCTCCGAGCCCGTCACCAGCCACAGCAAACGCTACGTGCGCAGCTTCTGGGCGCTCGACGCAAAGCGTGCACAGGCGCGCTTCTATCCGGCCGTCAACCCGCTGCAGTCCTATTCGGAAGACTCGCTCGACATGGCGGCATGGTGGCTGGGCCGCTACGGGGCGGTGCCGACCGCGCGGGCGCGTGCCGCGTCCGGTGAGAACGAATGGCTCGAGCTGCGGCGGCGCGTGCTGACGCTGCTCGACGAGCAGGCGCGCCTCGAACGGATGGCGCGCATCATCGGCAAGGATGCGCTGCCGGCGCGGCAGCGCCTGACGCTGCTCGCCGCCGAACTCGTTAATGATGCATTCCTGCGGCAGTCCGCCTTCTCGCCGGTCGACCATTACTGCGGACCCGAACGGCAGGCGGCGATGCTGAGGCTGCTGGTGCACTTCATCGAACTCGCCGAATCGGCGGCGGCATATGGCGTGACGCCCGAGCAGATTGCGGCGCTCGACGTGATGCGGCCGCTCACGCGCATGGCCGAGGACATCCCCGAAGGCGGGCTCGACCGGCTGGCGGACCTCGAGCGTCGCGTCGAGGCCGCATTCGCGACGCTGGTCGTGCCGAGCGTGCCCGAGGCCGCAACCGGAGGGCGCGATGCGGCCTAGGGTCACGGTGCACGACGCCGCCATGCGCCTGGACGGGCCGCTGCTATTCATGAGGCGCACGCTGGACGTGGGCCTCAACGAAGCCGTCATCGTCACCGGGCGCGACGGCTCGCCACGCCTCGGCCGCATCGCGGCCATCGACGAAGACCTCGTCACGATCGAGATGCTGGAGCCGACAGCGGGGCTCGGCCTGGCCGATACCGTCGTGCGCTTCCTCGGCGAGCCGATCGAATTCGGCGTGGGAGCGGGACTGCTCGGGCGCGTCTTCAACGGCATCGGCCAGGTCATCGACGGCGGGCCGCCGCTGTCGGTCGACCGGCAGCTGCGCATCGATGGCACGCCGATAAATCCGGTGTCCCGGGACACGCCGCGTGCCTTCATCGAGACCGGCGTCACGGCGGTCGACCTGATGAACAGCCTCGTCCGCGGCCAGAAGCTGCCGATCTTTTCCGGCGGCGGCCTGCCGCACGACCGCATCGCGGTCGAGATCGCCGGCAATGCGCGGCTGCGCGGCGCAGAGTCGAGCGAGTTCGCGATCGTGTTCGCTGGCATCGGAGTGCCGCACACGACGGCCGAGTACTTCCGCCGCTCGCTCGAGCAGTCCGGCGCGCTGGAACGCTCAGCACTGTTCCTGAATCTGGCGAGCGATTCGTCGACGCAGCGCCTGCTGACGCCACGCTTTGCGCTGACCGCCGCCGAATATCTCGCGTTCGAACTCGGCAAGCACGTGCTGGTCATCGTCACCGACCTCACGAACTACTGTGAAGCACTGCGCGAAGTGGCCGGCGCCAAGGGCGAGGTGCCGGGACGCAAGGGCTACCCCGGCTACATGTACTCGGACCTGGCAACGCTGTACGAGCGCGCCGGTTGCCTGCACGGCGCGAAGGGCACGCTGACGCAGCTGCCGATCCTGACGATGCCTTCGGACGACATCGGCCATCCGATTCCGGACCTGTCGGGCTACATCACGGAAGGCCAGATCGTGCTGTCGCGCGAGCTCGACCGCGCCGGCGTCTATCCGCCGGTCAACGTGCTGCCGAGCCTGTCGCGATTGATGAAGGACGGCACCGGCAAGGGCTACACGCACGCCGACCACCCCGCGCTCGCGAGCCAGCTCTATGCCGCCTACGCGCGCGCAACACAGGCGCGCCTGCTGGCCAGCGTCGTCGGCGAGGACGGCCTGTCGGACACCGACCGACGCTATCTTGCGTTCGGCGCCGCGTTCGAAAACACGCTGATCAGCCATGCGCGCGCGCGCACGCTCGAGGACAGCATGGCGGCCGGCTGGGACCTGCTGCGCGCGCTGCCGGCGGCGGAACTCTCGCGCCTGTCCGACGCGCAGATCGCGGAGCACCTGCAGGCCAGAGGGCCCGCGGCAGCCACGACCACGCGATGAGCGAACTCACACCGACGCGCAGCCTGCTGATCGCGCTGGCCGACGAGCGCCGCACGATGCGCGAGGGCTATGCCTTCTTGGACGAGAAGTGTCTGCTGCTGGCCGGCGAGATGCTGCGCCAGGTCCGCGTGCAGCAAACGCTGTCGCGCGAACTCGCGGCGCTGACCAACGCCGCGCACGAAGCGCTGTCGGCCGCGCTCGGACGCCACGGACTGCACGGCCTGCAGGTCTATCCGGCCACAATTTCGCGACGCAGGCTGCGCGTCGAGCCGTCGCCGTTGCTCGGCGTGACGACGGTCTCCGCCCGGGTGATCGGCGAGGCCGGCCAGGCGCCGGCGGCGGTGAATCCGTCGCCGGAGGCCGAGGCGTGCCGCGCGGCATGGACACGCGTCGCCGACCATCTCGCCCGCATGGCGGCCGTGTCGACGACGCTGGCGCGTCTGTATGCGGAATACCGCCGCACTGTACGCCGTGTACGGGCACTGCAGGATGTGCTGCTGCCCGAGATCGACGCCGACATCGCCGACATCGACACGCGGCTGGAAGACCTCGAGCGCGAGGACGCGATCGCGATGCGGCCGCGACGGGCAGCGACTTCGGCCGGCGCCTGACGCCCCGCGGCGCGCGCTGCGGCGGCTTCCGCTCAGAGGCCAGCCTCCCTCCGCGTCTGTCGCTGTCCCGGGTGCGGGCCGGCGGATTCCCCGGTAGATTCACCGCGACATGCGCGACATCCGCCGCGAGGCACTGGTGCCCTACTCCACGACCCAGATGTTCGAACTGATCGAACGGGTTGAGGACTATCCGCAGTTCCTGCCCTGGTGTCTTGGAACGCAGCTCATCGAGCGGTCCGAGGTCAGCGTCAGTGCCACCGTGGAAGTCGGCGTACGCGAGTTACGCGTCCGCGTGACGACGCGCAACGTCAAGCGGTCGCCCGAGTTCATGGCGATCCAGATGGAGGGCGGGTCATTCCGGCACTTCTACGGCGAGTGGTCGCTGCGGCCCTTGGGTGAAGCCGGCTGTCACGTGTGTTTCCGGCTGCAATATGAGCTGGCATTGCACGCCGAGACCGTGGCGGGCCGCCTGATCGAGCACGCAGCGGACCGCATGGTGGACGCCTTCGTGCACCGCGCCGACACGGTATATGTGGCTCAGCCCGGCAACCCGTGCGCCGTTGCGCCAGGTCAACCCGAATGAGGCCCATGCGTTAAACTCTTGCGTCGTTCAAAACGGCCGCGCCGAGAGGCTGAGTAGGCGTTTAACGAATTCGCCGCCACGCGGTGGCTCTTTTCCTGAGAGGATGCAGATGAAGAAACTGATCATTGCTGTCATCGCGACCGCCGGCGTCATGTTTGCAGGCGCGGCGAGCGCGCAGGCCGACCTCGCGCAGAAGAACTGCGGCAGCTGCCATGCGCTGGACACGAAGAAAATGGGCCCGGCGTTCAAGGACATCGCCAAGAAGTTCAAGGGCAATGCGTCTGCTGAAGCAGACCTCGTCGCCAAGGTCGGCGGCGGCAAGGGTCACCCGGCCGTCAAGGCGTCCCCGGAGGACCTGAACGCCATCATCAAGTGGGTCCTGGCGCAGTAATCGCCCGTTCCGCGTTCCGGCCGGCTGCCGTGCGGCAGCCGGCGCGTGTCTGACTTACCTGTCCGCAACCATCGCTGAGGAAACAATGAAGTCGAAGATCGCCATCGCCGTTGCCGCCGCCGCCTTGCTGACCACCGGGGTCGCCCAGGCCAGCGCCGACCTTGCCGACAAGTCGGGCTGCAACAAGTGCCACGCCATGGACACGAAGAAAATGGGCCCGTCCTACAAGGACATCGCCGCCAAGACCAAGAACACTCCGGATGCCGATCTGGTCAAGAAGCTGGCTACCGGCACGGGACATCCGAAGGCAACCGCCTCCGAGGCCGATCTGACGGCCATCGTGAAGTGGATCAAATCGCTCTGACCGCGACCGACCTCCATGTGAAAAAGCCGGCCCTGCCGGCTTTTTTGTTGCCCGTGCGCAATGGTTGCCGACGGGTCGGAAAGGTCGTCCGTTGGCGGGGGCAAGGCCCCCGCGTCGGATCTTATTTTTGCGGATACGCGTAAACCGGCGGCTTGAGGTCCGACGACGTGGCACCGCCCGGACGCGGATTCGGGTTGAACGTGTGCGACTTGATGAAAAGCGAACCTGCCGTCTGCCCGGTTCCGGGCATGTACTTCGAAATCGGGTACTTGTCGCCATGGCAGCCAGTGCAGGTTGCTGCCGTGTTGATTGTCTTGCCTTTCACCGAGTGCGCCGAGTGGCAATCGGAGCAGCCGAGCAGGCCGGCCTTGGCGTGCCTGCTCTGAAGGAATTCCTGATACTCCTGGTGGTGCTTGCGCGCCTCGAAATAGCCACTCTTCTGCGCCGCCTCGTCGATGAAGAACGCGTTGTTGAGATCGGTGCCCGGGTAGTTCCTGCTGATCGGGTCATTCGGGTCAACGCCGGGAATCAGAACCTTGTCCGGATACCACGTCGTCCAGTCGTCGCTGCCGGCCTCGAAGGTGCGGCCCAGCACCGGGTGCGGCAACTGTTCCGAGTGAGCGCCCTGGGCCGTCAGCCACTGGTCGTTCTCGACGCGGATGTGGCAGTAGCCGCACACCTTGTTCGCCTCCGCCTTCGGTGCATTGCGCGGATTGAAGATGTCGGCCTTGCTGCGGCTGGAGATGTGACGTGACCCCGGGCCATGGCACGCTTCGCAGCCCGTGTTGTGCTCGCTCATCTCCACCTTCATTGCGGCAGTGTTCTTCGGGTCATACGAAGTAATGCGGTAGCCGGTGGCGTGGCAGGTCGTGCACTGGGTCTCCCAGTCGCTCTTCTGCCCGTAGGGTTCCCACAGCTTCGTATACGCGTTCCACTGCTTGTCGAGGAACTGGTGGTTGCCGGTCTGCGGATTCTTCACCAGATAGCGCTGCTTCCATTTCGAGCCGATGACGTAGACCACGTCGTCGAGCTTCGCCGGTGTGCCGGTGATGTTGGCCTTGGTTGGGCCGGCGTTGCCCTTGGAGTCCTTGGTCCAGTTGTCGAGCGCGTCCTTCAGCAGACCTTCGCGGGTCGAGCGGACCATCTTGCTGTGGTAGGTCTCCTTCCACGTCGTGTATTCCGCGGCGTGACAGCCGCTGCACTTCTCGGAGCCGACGAACGCCTTGCCGGATCCCGAACCCGAGCCCATCGAGCAGCTGCCGAGCAACGCTGCCCCGAGGACCGCCACCAGCACACTCATCCAGTGCAATACGCGCATAACAGCCTTCCGGCGCCCGTCCTGCGGGCCGATTGCGAAAACGGTCCCATTCTTCGGGCAAACCCGGGGACGCCCTTGAGTTGCGTCAAGCGGCGGGGAACCTCGCACCCGCTTCTGACGCAGAGTTGACGCAGCGGAAACCAGGCTGCCGCCGATCAGGCCGCGACACTCTGCGATGATGCGCACCTCACCGCCCCATTCCTGATGACTTCACCCGTTCGATGGCCTCGCCCGCTGGGCACGCCCGCCTCTGGCGCGGCCACGCGCGTGCTGCTGCTCGGCGCGGGCGAACTCGGCAAGGAAGTGCTGATCGCGCTGCAGCGGCTCGGGGTCGAGACCATTGCCGTCGACCGCTACGCAGGCGCACCGGGCCACCAGGTGGCGCATCGCGCCCACGTCATCGACATGGCAAACCCGCAAGCGCTGCGGAGGCTGATCGAAGTGGAGCGTCCGCACATCGTCGTGCCCGAGATCGAAGCGATCGCCACCGATGAGCTGGCGGCGATCGAGCGCGACGCCCTGTGCCGCGTCGTGCCGACGGCGCGCGCTGCGCAGCTGACGATGAACCGTGAGGGCATTCGCCGGCTGGCCGCCGAAACGCTGCAGCTGCCCACATCGCCGTACCGGTTCGCGGGCTCGTTCGACGAAATGGCCGCCGCCGCACGTGAACTCGGATTCCCCTGCATCATCAAGCCGGTGATGTCGTCCTCCGGCAAGGGGCAGAGCCGCATTGACTCCGCCGCCGGCCTGCAGAAAGCCTGGGATTACGCCAATGCAGGCGGGCGGGTTGCCCTCGGCCGCGTCATCGTCGAAGGCTTCATCGACTTCGACTACGAAATCACGCTGCTCACCGTGCGCGCGCTCGGCGCGGATGGCGCGATCGAGACGTGCTTCTGCGAGCCGATCGGTCACGTCCAGGTCGCCGGAGATTATGTCGAGAGCTGGCAGCCGCACCCGATGAGCGCGGCGGCGCTGGGCAAGGCGCGCGACTATGCACGGGCCGTCACG
>DAOMFL010000084.1:0-8348 GCA_035429805.1 Burkholderiaceae bacterium | reverse complement strand
CCATGGGCCGTGAAACCGCTGCTTTTCCGGGCAGCGGCCGGCCTGCGGGTGCGGTCTACAATCGGCCATTCGGCGGGCAGTGCTCTCCCCGGGCACGACAAGAAATCCATGAAGATCCTCGTTGTTGACGATCATTCCCTGATCACGGACGCACTGTCGGTGCTGTTCCTGGACCTCGACCCCGAGGCCGAAGTGATCACGACGCGCACGGCCGAGTCCGCCCTGGAGCTGCAGCAGCAGCATCCGGACCTCGACCTCGTCGTGCTCGACCTCGGACTGCCCGGCGTCTCCGGCACATCGCTGCTCGAAGCGATGGTGGCGCAGGCGCCGGAGATGAAGATCCTCGTGCTCTCTGGCCAGCAGGACCCGCGCAACGTCATGCGCGTGCTGCAGCTGGGCGCCGCCGGCTTCGTGCCGAAGTCGATGGCCTCGGAAACGCTGCTGTCGGCGGTGAAGTTCGTGCTGTCAGGCGGCGTCTACATCCCGGCCGACCTCCTCGACGAGGTGAACCGTGCCGGCATGCTGTCGACACCCGATCGTCCGCGCGAAGCGGGCGCCGGTCGCATCGAGCTGACTGAGCGTCAGGAGCAGGTACTGCAACTGCTGGCACGCGGCGCGCCGATCAAGATCATCTGCCGCGAACTGGGCCTGTCCGAAGGCACGGTCAAGACGCACGTCACGGCCATCTATCGGGCCTTCAACGCGTCGAACCGCACCGAAGCGCTGCTGGCAGCGCGCCGTCAGGGCTACGACATCGGCTGACGGTGCGCCGGCCGGGCCTCGTCCCGCACTAGCGGCGTCGGCGGGCCAGGGCGAGCACGGCAATACCGAGCATCAGCGCCAGCGTCGGGTCGACCAGCTGGTCGATCGGGCCCACAGTGCACCCGCCACCGCCGGCGTTCGCAGGCGCCACGGCCGATGATGCCGGCACCGTCGCCGCCAGCGACGGCGATGTCGAGGACTGCGATCCGGAGGGCGCTGTCGGCGCACCGGCCTGGTCGATGCGGGCATCGGCGCTGAGCGCAACGCGGGTCGGGTTCGCGAGCGATGCCGAAGTGACGATCAGCTCGCCGCTGGCTGCGCCCGGCGCAGCCGGCAGAAACGCCAGGTAGACGTTGCACGACACGCCGGGGGCCATGTCGAGCGGCGTGGCACCGCAGGCATTGCTTCCCTGCTGCATGACGAACGGGCCCGTGACCGCGATCGAAGAGAGCTGGATCGGGCTGCCGCCGGTGTTGGTGACAGTGACCTGGACGGCTGCCGACACTACACCGACCGTCGACTGCATCGACGCGGCGGCCGGGCTGACCGCGATGCTGTACTGGACTCCCGTTCCCGACAGCGCCACCACCGGTGTCCCGTTGGAGGCATCCGAGGTGACGGTCAGCGTGCCCGCGCGGGCGCCAACAGCACCCGGGGCAAACACGACGTCGATCGTGCATGTGCCGGACGGAGCCACCGACATCGCGCTGGCACAGGTGCCGGCGCGTGTGAAATCGCCGCCGGCCGGGCCCCCGAGAGCGAGGCCCGCGAGCGTCAGAGCCGCCTGGCCGGAGTTCGTCAGCGTGATGGTCTTAGCGGCGCTGCGAGCGCCAAGCGACACCGTACCGAGATCGAGCGAGGTCACACTTAGCGAGACCGCGGGTTGCGGCGACGCCGTGCCGGTCCCCGTCAGTGTCACGGTGGCCGGACTCGCTGCCGCGCTGTGCCCGATCGAGAGCGTGGCCGAACGCGCGCCCGTCGCCGCGGGCCGGAACGCCACCTGCAATGCGCAGTTCGCGCCGGCGTTGACGACCGTTCCGGTGGCACAGGTCGAGCCCGCCGCAATCATGAAGTCGGCTGCATTCGCACCTGCGATTCCGATGGCTCCCAGCGTCAGGGGCTGACCGCCGGTATTGCTGACCGTCACCGCCTGTGAAGTCGAGGTCGAATTGACGGTCTGCGTGAAGCTCAGCGTCGACGGCGCGACGCCGGCCACCGCCGGGGCGAGTGCACCCGTGCCCGCCAGTGCGACGGCCGACGAACCGCCACTGGCGTTGTGCGTGACCGTGAGCGTGGCATTGCGCGCGCCCGCAGCGGTAGGCGTGAACGTCACCGCAATCGAGCAGTTGCCGCCGACCGCCACATTGGTGCCGACCTGACAGGTGCCGCCGCGCGCGAATTCCGCGCCGGCCGCGCCGCTGATCGTCAGTCCGCTCAGGTTGAGGACCGCAGTGCCCGTGTTGGAAACCGTCACTGTCTGCGCCGCGCTCGTCGTATTGAGCGTCTGCGACACGAACGACAGACTGGTAACCGACAGCGCGATGGCCGGGGCGCCGCTGCCGGCCGAAGGATTGGCGATGTACGCGGCGATGTCGTTCGCTTCCGTCGAGCCGACATACGGTGACAGCACGCGCATGCCGCCTTTGTCGCCCGATATCGCATTGAGGATCACGCTGGCGCTCGTGCCCTTCTGGATGCTGTTCCGCGCGACCGACGGGAATCCCGAATGACAGGCGGCGTCGGCGCAGTTCTTAGGCGCGCCGTTGGTGCTCGAGAACAGCGCCTTGCCGCGGACGGGATCGGCGGCGTTTGAGGGCGGCGTCACGCCCAGAGCCGTCAGGACCGCAACAAGGCCCACTATCCAGCGCACTTTCTTCATCTCAGATGCTCCAGAAAACCATCCACACAGCATTGGCCGCGCTGTGCAGGGCCATGCACGCCCCGATAGACCGGGTCCGTTCGTAGACCCAGCCGATGAACACCGCAGGCCCGAACACGAGCGCTGCGTGCAACGCGGACGTCCCTGCCAGATGCGCCAATGCAAACAGCAGCGCCGTCACGCCTACGATCAGCCACGGCCGTCCACGAAGGCCTGCAGACCTCCGCAACCCGGACTGCACGACACACCGGAAGAAGAGTTCTTCGATGACCGGCGCGACAACCAGCGACTTCAGCCACGCGGTCCCCTGAACGGACATCATGTGGTCCGCAAGCCGCCCCAGCACGAACGCGAAGGCCGCGACACCGAGCAGGGCAAGCACCTCGAAGTGCGCGCCTGTCGCATCGATTCTCAGCGTCCGAGACGTCATCGTTCCGTTCATTCCCATGTGCGGAAGAGTGTATGGGCGCGCTTCGTGCCAGTGTTCGCGCATTCCCCGACTCCGGGTAATCTGAACGGTCGCATAGGCATCGCCGAATCGCGGGGCGGCGATTCCCCACCCCGACTCAGACCGCGCACCACAGCACACCCTTGGCATGACCGAAGAACCGTGCCGAGCACCTGGAACACTGCAATGTGAGTGCGCACAGCAGGCTCTCATTAGCGTGCGCGGTCCGCATTGTGAAGATGCCACTTGCGCACCGCTTTCTTCGCGAGGAAGTCACTCGGTTGCATTTGGGTAGGTTCACTACTTCTCGACTGCGGCATGCGGCGCTAAAAGCTTCGCTGCATGAACCGGCTCCCGCCTCGCCCGCTGCTGCCTGCGCTGCGCATGCTCTGCTGCGCCAGCGCGTTTGCTGCGTCCTGCTGCGCGGCGCAGATCTACGGCAACGTCGGGATCGACGGGAGTGTCATGCTGTCCAATTTCCGCACCGAGCCGACGCAGGTCATCGTCGTCGACGACGGCCGCTCCGGCCTCAACGCGGCGCCTCGGCTGCAGATGCCGGACCCCCGGTACTCCGCCATGATCCGGCAGGCCGCGCGCGACACGGATCTGTCGCCGGGACTCCTGCACGCGGTAATTTCCGTGGAGTCCGGCTTCAATGAACGGGCGGTGTCGCCCAAGGGGGCCAAAGGCCTGATGCAACTGATGCCAGCGACCGCGCTGGCGCTCGGCGTCAGCGATCCGTTCGATCCAGCGCAGAACATCCGCGCGGGTGCGACTCATCTCAAGTCCCTGCTAACGCGTTTCGACGACAACCTCGAGCTTGCGCTCGCCGCCTATAACGCCGGCGCCGACGCGGTCGTCAAATCGGGCGGTCAGATTCCAAAGTACGCGGAGACGCGCGCCTACGTTCCACGCGTAATGGCGCGACTGCGCGACGCCGAGCGCGGCGCTGAAGATGCCGCAGGCCCGAAAGGCAGTGCCGGAACGTGCACGTCAGCCGACGGCGGTCGGCGCTGCACGAGTCCGCGCTGAGGGCGCGAGTTCGCGGGCTGCGGACGGACAACCTCACTGCGAACGCTGCTCCACTTCGCAGCATCCCTCACCGATGACGAGCGGGTCGAGTTCCACGCCATCCGGCGCCGCGCGCCGGCATGCGATGCCGCAACGCGCCGCCCTGGAGCGTTCGCACGGGGCAACATCCCCATCCCGACGCGCCGCCCGAAGACGTGATTACCGCTCCGTGGCGCGACGTCTAAGGTGGGCGCCGACGACACTGTGAAAGCGAACGGACCCGGGTTCCATGAGCGCCTCGAGCCACACGCCAGCGGCTCCCCGATTTCCGGACGAAGGTCCGGTGGCGGCGATCCTCATCGACGAAAATGGCAGTCTCCAGCGAGCCACCGTCGCGGCTGCAGAGCTGCTCGGCTTTTCGAATGCCAACCTCGTCGGCCGCGGCCTTGGAGAACTGGCGGCCGATGGCTGGCAGGGTGCGGTTGCGAACGCTCTGGAGCGCCTGCGCTCGGGCTCGACCGAGGCCTTCGAGGCGATGCTGGTGGGACGCAGCGGCCGCCGTTCCCTGCTGCGCATGGTGCCGCGGCGGACTGCGCCGTCGCCCGGCGAGACAGGCCACGTTCTGTTCTGGCGGCCGGTGTCATTCAGCGGCACTCCCGGTCCGCAGCACTCCGAGGCAGCCTCACGTCGGCTGGCCTACGGACTGCTCCGCAAGCACGACGACAGCCGCGGGAAGATTGCGGGCGTCCTTCATAGCGACGTCGCATCCTTGATCACCTCAGCCAAGCTTGCTGTCGAGCGTGCCGTCGTGGACCTGCAGCGGGAGGACCTGCGGGAGGCCGCTACGCTGCTGCTGGCGACCTCCGCACGGCTGCGCGAAGCACTCGAAAACGTGCGCCGCATTTCGACGGAGCTGCTGCCCAGCTCGCTTGACGACCTCGGACTGGCCGCGACGATTGAATGGCTGTGCCGGCGACTGAAAGAGGCGCATCCCGATCTGCGCACCGAACTGCAACTCGACGTCGACGAGTCGGCAGTGGCCCAGGCCTTGAAACTCGATCTGTACCGCATCGTCGAGGAAGCGCTGTTCAACGCCGGGCGTCATGCCGGCGCGTCGCTCGTGCGCGTCACGCTTGTAGCCAATCGCGCCCTGATACAGCTGATCATCGAGGATGACGGCACCGGCTTCGATGCCAGCCCCTTCGTGCGCGGCGACGCCGCTCACCACGGGCTCGGGCTGCACAGCATCGGCAGCCGCATCAGCGCGACGCACGGAAGCCTGAGCGTCGAGTCAATGCCCGGCGCCGGCACCTCGATCGTCGCAACGTGGCCAGCCGACGAGGCGTCGGGCCCCTCGCCCTGAGTCGTCGATGCTGCAACGACCGCGGTCAGATGCCGTCGGTCGAACCGGCCGCGGGCAGCGGCGCCGGCTGAGGCGAGTCCCGGTCGAACAGGCGCGACACCGTACCGGGGCGCTCGATCAAGCCGATCTCCAGCGCCACGATCGCCAGTTCCGTCACATTGCGCAGGCCGAGCTTGCGCATCACGCTGGCACGGTGCTTCTCGATCGTCTTCGGGCTGACGTTCAGGTACTCGGCCGCAGCGCGATTGGTGCGGCCTTCGGCGATCAGCTTGAGGATGCTGCGCTCGCGCGCCGTCAGCTTGTTCCAGGGCGTCCCTGAGGCCGTATTCGTGAGCTGCGTCCCCTGGATCAGCGTGTCGACGAGATGCCCCGAGACATCCGGTGACAGGAAACGCTTGCCCATCACCACGTGACGCAGCGCAAGCACCAGTTCTTCGTAGGAAGCGTCCTTCAGCACGTAGCCGTCGGCGCCGGCACGCAGCGCCTCGCGCACGTACTCGTCGGTCTTGTAGGCCGTCAATGCGAGGATCCGAACATGCGGCAGGCGCCGCTTGATCTGCGTCGTGGCCTCGATGCCCGTCATGCCGGGCATCGACAGGTCCATCATCACCAGGTCGGGCGTCAGGGCCAGGCACTGCCGGATCGCCTCCTTGCCGTCGCGCGCCTCGCCGACGACCTCGAAGTCGGGCAGCGTGGACACGAGCGAGCGCAGGCCCTGCCGCAGCAGGCTGTGGTCCTCAACGAGCAGTATCCGTTTCTTCATGGCGTGGTCCGGTCAGTGAACTGCATGCCGGAGCCGCCGTCCAGGGTCGACCTCAAAGGGGTCGAACGCTGGCCGCGGCGCGGCGGGAGAAACACAAAGCGCCATTGATCGTATGACGCCGCATCGCCGAAATACTGGTACCGCGGCGGAAAGCCCGCGACTTTCCGCGGTGTATCGGTTGACGTCGAGCGCACGCCGGTGATGGCGTTGCCTTCTCGCACCAGGGCCATTTCGCCACCGGTGATCGGATCAGCATACAGCCGGCGCAGGTGATGGATAGGCATCGGAAACCGATCATCGACCAGGAGTACCTCCAGCGAAACCGGCAGCGTCTTGGCCGTGCCCGGCGACGCCCGCCAGTACGACTCTATCGCACGCCGATACTGCTCGCCCACGAACAGCAGTTCCTCTTCGCGCTCGCGCTGTCGCACGGTCGCCCAGACTTCCGACGCCAGCGCCACCCAGAGCATCGCCAGCGCGATGAAAATCAGCAGCGCCAGCAGCACGAGCCCATGCGCGCGGCGCGGCATTGCGGAGCACTCAGCGCGCATTGGCCGCCTTCTGCGCCCCGGCGGGCGCCCGCTGTGCGTCGTCGGACGCCGGTTTCGACGCGGCGCTTGGTGCCTTTGCGGCATCGGCCGGCGCCTTCACGCTGACAACGTCAAAGACTTTACCCTGCGTCGGGTCCTCGGGGGCGACGACAGTCCAGTCGGCCTTCTCCGTGATCGGATCGACCGGGATCGCACGCAGGTATTTCTTCCTGACCAGGTCGTCGAGCTCGTCGGGATAGCGGCCGAGGTCCCCGTAGTACTTGTCGATGGCATCACGCATTGCCGCCAGGTTTTGGCGCTGGACTGCCAGCCTGCCGCTGTCGACCGCGTGAAAGTAGCGCGGAACCGCAATCGTCAGCAGCAGCGCGATTAGCGCGAGCACGATCGTCAGTTCGATCAGCGTGAATCCGTGTATGCGCGACCTCATCGTCGACTCACCATTGACGGTAGGGCACGCCGTTGGTGCCGACGCGCCCCGATCTCGATGCCACGTCGTACACGTCGGCACCCGGCTGCGGGTCGTCAGGCGGACTGGCGTAGCTGCGGAGCGCCCACTGCTGCGCGGCGCCGAGCGCCGGATCGGGAGTGAACGGGTCGATCGGAAGATGCCTCAGGAAATAGAGCCTTGGCGGCGCGCCTGCCGGCGCGTTCGGTACGTCGACGCCGTTGACCAGGACTTCCAGTGACGCGGGGTATCCGGTCTCCATCGCGCCCTTGGCGATCTGGCCGCTGTCCGCCGCCGCCTTGTAGGCATCCAGCGCATTGCGGATCGTGCGCAGGGCCTGGCGCAGTTCGGCCTCCTTCTGGCGCGTGACCGTCACTTCGTACAGCGGCAGCGCGACCGAGGCCAGGATGCCGACGAGGGCCAGCGTCACCACCATCTCGATCAGCGTGAATCCGCCCCCTCTCATCGCCGCGTTTCCTCAGCCGCCGACCCGCAGCGTCAGCGGAGTCGACCTGACGACCGCCGTGACCGCGCCGCTGTCGTCCTTGAGTTCATTCTTTGCGATCGCAAGCTGCGTCTGCTTCCACGGCGTGCTGGCCGTGAATCGCAGCGTCACGAGGTCGCCCTGCCCCTGCAGCGGCTGTCCGGAGGGCGCGCGCATGATGATGCGGATCAGGCCGCTCGCCTCGTCGACGGTGGTGTCGAACGCGGTCAGGCCGGCCCGGCCCGCGAACTCGCCCGGCTGCGCCTCGACGAAGCTCAGCACCTGCGGGTCGTAGCGGATGTCGAGCGGCAGCGCGCGCAGGCCCGCCTGCGCATTCACACGCAGCGTCACCTTGAACTCCTCGCCGACCTTGACGCGGAATGGGCCCATCCACGAAACGATCAACGGCGGCACTGAGCCATCGGTCGCCACTGCAGCGGACGCGCGCGACGCAGCGGCGGCCGTCGTCGCGGCCGGGGCCGGCGTCGGCGTCGTTGCATTCGGCGGTCGTGGCGGCGTTGACGCCGGCAGCGTCGGGGCGGTTGCGACAGCAGGCGGGACCGCCGTTGCGGGCTTGTCGCCCTGAGTCGCGGCGGGCTCCGGCGTGCCTTGTCCAGCGTCAGGTTCTGCCGCCGCTGGCGG
>DAOMFL010000083.1:0-15306 GCA_035429805.1 Burkholderiaceae bacterium | reverse complement strand
AAGAGCACGCAGGGCGTGGTCGAAGGGACGAAGCTGTCCGACGCGGCCGGCAACGCGCTCGGCGACATCGGCCGCGTTTCGCGCCAGCTCGCGGAACTGATTGAGCGCATCGCGTCGACCACCAACGACCAGGCGAGTTCAGCCGGCGGCGTGGCGCAGTCGATCGAGCGGATTCTGGCGGTGACCGAGCAGACGTCTCACGGCACGCGCCAGGCCGCGCAGTCGATTGGGCAACTGGCGACGCTGGCGCGCGAGCTGAAGGCCTCGGTCGCGCGTTTCCGGGTTGGATAGGCGCGCAAAAGTGCACCCCTACTTTTGCGCGATCAGCTTGAAAAAATCGCTGGCAAAGCCAGTCGATTTTTTGAATGCAAGGGCACGCAGCCCTGGACACTCCATGGTGATCGCAGGCGGAGTCTGACATGGCCGAACGACACGATCCCAATCAGCTGGTCGGCGCGGCGCCGGACGTCGCGCCGCTGGCGTGGGTCATCGATGAGATCCGCACATCGCTGACCGAGGCCGTCAACGGGCTGAAGGCCTTCCTCGCCAACAAGCAGGATGTCGACAGCCTGCGCAATGCGCGCAACCAGATCCACCAGGCCAACGGCGCGCTGCAACTGCTCGATCTGCGCGGCGTTGCGCTGGTCACGGATGCCGTCGAGCAGCTGACGCGCCGCTTCGAGGCAGAACCCAAGGAGTGTCTGCCAGCCGGCGTGCGATCGGTCGAAACCGCGCTCAGCGCCGTCGTGGCCTACCTCGAAGCGCTGCTGTCCGGGCGCCCGAACCAGCCGATCCGGCTGTTTCCGTACTACCGCGATGTCCTGCAGCTCAATCGTGCCAATCGCGTCCATCCGGCGGATCTGATCTTCCCGGACCTGTCGCGGCGGCCCGCTTTCCACCAGATCGAGTCGCGCCAGTACTCGCCGGAGCAGCTGCGCGAGCGACGCTCGCGCTTCGAGCTCGGGCTGCTCGGTTTCCTGCGGAATGCGGACGATCCGGGGGCCCGCAAACGCATGCTCGATGCGCTGGTGGACCTCGAACATCTGCCGCAGCGCGGACTGGCGCGCAGCTTCTGGTGGGTCGTCCGCGGGCTGCTCGAAGGGCTCGATGCCGCGGTCATTCCGGTCGATGTGGACCTCAAGCGCGTGCTGGCACGACTGAACCTGCAACTGCGCCGCATGATCGAGGGCGGCGGCGCGGTGGCCGAGCGCCTGATGATCGATGCGCTGTACTACGTCGGCCGTGCGCAGGGCGGTCCGTCCCGCCTTGCCGAGATCCGGCGGCTGTACGGCCTCGACGCGCTGATACCGGCGGATTTCGAGCGGGCTTCGCTGACGGCAGTCGATGCCGATGCGCTGCGCTCACTGAAGGAAGCACTGGCCCAGGCGAAGCTCCTCTGGGGCCAGACCGTCGCCGGGGGCGGCGAGCCGCCCAAGTTCGCGCAGGAAATCAAGCTGGCGCGGGATTCCGCGGCCAGGCTGTCCGCGCGCGCCCTGGGCGCGACGTTCGAGGCGATTGGTCGCGTCACTCTGGACTTCGCCAAGCTCCCGACCGAGATGCGCGAGCGGCTCGGACTCGAAGTGGCTTCCGCGCTGCTGTTCGCCGACCTCGGTGTCGACGATCTGCCGCAGACCGACGTCGAATACGAGGGTCGGGCCCAGCAGGTGATCGACCGCCTGCTGAAGGCCCGCAAGGGCGAGCCGCTGCCCGAGGCGGGACCGTGGATGTCCGAGCTGGCGCGTCGCGCGCAGGACCGGCTCACGATGGGTACCGTGGTCGCGGAAACGCAGTCGACGCTGCGCGAGATCGAGCAGCGCCTCGACCGGTTCTTCCGCAACCCGGCCGAGCGCGAGGATCTGCCGGCGACCACGGCGATGTTCGATCAGGTCTGCGGCGTGCTGTCGCTGCTGGGCTATGAGGACCCGGTCGCCGCGCTGCGCAACGTCCAGGAATCGATCGGCCGCTTCGCCGATGCGGCGATCGCGCCGGAGCCCGAGGAATTCAGCCGCATCGCACAGAACCTCGGTGCCGTCGGCTTCTTCGTCGAAAGCCTCGGACAGGACACCGAACGCCCGCGCGGCATGTTCCATTACGACCCGGCGACCGGCGTGTTCACCGCCGAACTGGGACAGCTGCCGGCCGACGAAGCGGTCTTCGCTCCGGCGGACGAGGAATATCACGCTGCGCCCCGCACCATCGACATGCGCGTCGCGGAGCCGCGGCGCACTGATAACGTCGAAACGGCCACCCGCAAGACCCTGGAAGCCGCGCACCACCAGGCCGAGCGGCTGACGCGCGTCGCCGGGGATGCACGTGCGATCGGTGAACTCGATCGCCTGCTGCCGATGCTGTCGAACGAAGCGGATCTGCTCGACAACGAGCAGCTGAAATCGATGGCCGCACGCGCGCTGCAGCTGCTCGCGCAGCTGAAGGATGCGCCGACGCCCGAAGACGCCGTCGAGCTCGAACTGCTGCTGGCCCCGCCCAAGGCCCCGGAAGCGCCGCCGCCAACGGCACCGCTGCCGTCGAGTCAGGCGGCGGCCGACGACGAACTGCGCGAGATCTTCGTCGAGGAAGCGCGCGAGGTGCTCGACAGCATCGTCACCCATCTCGACGAGCTGCGTGCGCGTCGTGACGACAAGGCGACGCTCACGACCGTGCGGAGGGCATTCCACACGCTGAAGGGCTCGAGCCGCATGGTCGGCTTCAAGCACCTCGGCGAGGGTGCCTGGGGCGTGGAACAGTGCTTCAATCTGTGGCTGGCCCAGGAGCGGCCCGCCACCGACGATCTGATCGACCTGGCCGACGGCGCGCAGCGGGTGATCCGTGCGTGGGTCGAGACCATCGCCCGGGATTCCCAGGCAAACATCGATCCGACGCCTCTCGTGCTCGCTGCACAGCGCGTGCGCGAAGGCGGCATGTTCGAATACGCGGCGCTGCCGCCGGGTGCCGCGCCCCCAAAGCCTGACGGCAGCGCGCCGGAGCTGCACGACGTCGCGCTGCCCGCTCCGGCCTCACAGGATCTGTCCCGGCCCGCGGCGGCTCCGGTCGATTTCGACCTCGGAGCGATGCCGGGCGCCGCCGCGACCGCGGAGCCGCGGCCCGAGCTGCGGCTGGTCCGCGCCGAGGGCCACGAGGAATCCGGCCCCGCGACGGAGTCGTTGCCGCTCGAAATACTGCCGGCCGGCGAGCACGCCGCGCCCGCGCAAGGGACGGCTGCCGGGGATGCCGACGCTGCCGATGAGGAAGTGCGCCGCATCGGGCCACTCGAGATCAGTCACGGGCTGTATTCGGTCTTCCTGAACGAAGCGGACGAGTGCGTACGCGTGCTCGCGCAGGACATCAACGAATGGCGCTACGAGCCCGCACGCATGGTCTCTGCGCAGGTCGTGCGCCGGGCCCATTCGCTGTCGGGCATTTCGAAGACCGTGGGCCTGGCGCCGGTGATCGACATTGCCGATCCGCTCGACGACCTGATGCACACGCTGTCGATGCTCGCCGGCGCGCATCACTATGAACTGACCGCGGCCCAGTACGACACGCTCGAGCGTGTCATTGAGCGCATGCGTGGCATGCTGCATCAGTTCGCGGCGGGTGTGTATCCGGACGAAGCGCCGTTCGATGCCGGCGCGCTGCACGACATCGTGGCCATCGTGCGTGCCCACGGGGCATTGCACGAGGAGCTGGCTGCCCAGGCGCTTCCGTCTTCGACCGAACCCGTCGAATCCTCGTGGGTCGAGAGCCCGGCAGACGCGGGTCCCGCAGTCGAAACGCTGAACCCCGAGGTGCCGGAATTCGTGGCCCCGGACGAAGCGACTGCGGAAGCGCCGGCCGACGAGGCTCATGACGCGATTCAGGAGGCCACCGCCTTCGCGGTTGCGGTCGAGGCCGAAGCGCCGTCGGTGGCGGACGACGTGACCGCCGAGCCCGACATCGTCACAAGGGCTGCGGACATTCCGGCCGCGACCGCCGACGCCGAAGCCGAGGCCGAGACCGAAGTCGTGTCGCGCGTCCGCGATGAAATCGACGCTGACCTGCTGCAGGTGTTCCTTGCGGAAGCGGCGGACCTGCTGCCCGCGATCGGCACCGCGCTGCGTGGCCTCGAGAGCGATCCGAACGACCGCGAAGTGGCGCGCGACCTGATGCGCCGGTTGCACACCGTCAAGGGCAGTGCCCGCATGGCCGGTGCGATGAGGCTCGGCGAACTCGTGCACGACATGGAGACGCGCATGGAGGCTGCGATGCAGCTCTCCGATGTGCCGGGCATCCTCGTCGAGGACCTGCAGGGCCAGTACGACAAGGCGATCGCGTTGTACGACGAACTGCAGAACCCCGAGGCTGCTGTCGCCGCGCCGGTGGAAGCGCCGGCGCCGGTGACCCCACCCACGACCGAGCCGGTCGCTGCGCCGCTGGCGCCGGTCATCGACCTGGCAGCGGCCCGTGGCGAGTCCAAGCCGGAGCTGCGCGTCGAGAAGCCCGCGATGCCGCTGCCGTCGACGGTGGAGGCGACGATGGCCGCGACGGCGCCAGCCCAGCAGACGGCGCCTTTCATCCGCGTACGTGCCGATGTGCTCGACAAGCTGGTCGACCAGGCCGGCGAGGTGTCGATTGCCCGCTCGAAGCTCGAAAACGAGGTCTCGACGATCAAGGGATCGCTGACGGACCTCACGGAAAACATCCAGCGGCTGCGCGCGCAGCTGCGCGAAGTCGAGATCCAGGCCGAGGCGCAGCTGCAGGCGCGCGGCGCTTCGCTGTCGCGCGAGTCGGCCGACTTCGATCCGCTCGAGTTCGACCGCTACACGCGGCTGCAGGAACTGACGCGCATGCTGGCCGAGTCCGTCGAGGACGTCGCGATGGTCCAGAGCAACATGGTGAAGGGCCTGCAGGCGGCCGACACCGACCTGACCTCGCAGTCGCGGCTGACGCGGGACCTGCAGCAGCAGCTGATGCGCGTGCGCCTGGTGCCGTTCTCGAACGTGTCGGAGCGGCTGTATCGCGTCGCGCGGCAGACGGCCAAGGAGCTTGGCAAACGCGTCAACGTCGACCTGCGCGGTGGAGCGACCGAAATCGACCGCGGCGTGCTGGAGAAGATGGTCGGCCCGTTCGAGCACCTGATCCGCAACGCGATCGTGCACGGACTCGAGCGCCCTGAAGTGCGCCGCGCGGCCGGCAAGGCTGAGGTCGGCGAACTCGTGCTGGACGTGCGCCAGGAAGCCAACGAAATCGTCGTCGTCCTCAGCGACGACGGCGCCGGACTCCCTCTCGAGCGCATCCGCGAGCGCGCGATCGAACGCGAACTGATCGGTCCGGATCAGGCGCTGGGCGACCGCGAGGCGATGGACCTGATCTTCCTGCCGGGCTTTTCCACCGCCACGGAAGTCACCGAACTTGCGGGGCGCGGAGTCGGCATGGACGTGGTCCGTGCGGAGCTGGCCTCGTTCGGCGGACGCATTGCAGTATCGAGCGAAACCGGGCGTGGCACGCGCTTCACGCTGTACCTGCCGATGACCCTCGCGGTGGCCCAGGTGGTGCTGGCGCGCATCGGAAGCCGGCGTTATGCGCTGCCGGCGGGCATGGTCGAGCAAGTCCGACGCTACCGGCCGGCGGCGCTGCTGCCTTCGCTTGCCGAGGGCATGATCGATATCCCGCCGATCGGCACGGTCGTGCTGCGCCCGCTGTCGCAGCTCGTCGGCGAGGAGACCAGCGGACACCTGTCGAAGCAGACCCCGGTGGTGCTGCTCAAGTCCGGCGACGACCGCATGGCGATCGCAGTCGACGACGTGTCGAGCAACCAGGAAGTTGTTGTCAAGAACGTCGGCGCCCAGGTGGCGCGACTGGCCGGCATCCTCGGAGCCACGATCCTCGGCAATGGCGAGATCGTGCTGATCATCAACCCGGTGCAGCTGATCACGCGTGCGCCGGAGCCGCCGGCGATATTCGAGAAGGAGCTCCGTGCCGAAGCGAAGGCCGCACCGCTGCGCACCGAGCCGGTCACCGAGATCGGCATCGCGACGCAGCCGACCGTCATGGTCGTCGACGATTCGCTGACCGTGCGCCGCGTGACGCAGCGCCTGCTCGAACGCAACAACTTCACCGTGCTGCTGGCGAAGGACGGCGTCGATGCACTGCGCCAGTTGCAGGACACCAAGCCCGACGTCATGCTGGTCGACATCGAGATGCCGCGCATGGACGGCTACGACCTGACGCGCAACATCCGCAGCTCGCCTGCGACCTCGGGCATCCCGATCATCATGATCACGTCGCGCACCGCCGAGAAGCACCGCAGCATGGCGTTCGAACTCGGCGTCAACGAATACCTGGGCAAGCCCTACCAGGAAGACGAGCTGATGAAGCTGGTGCGGCAGTACCTCGGGGAGCGGGTGACGGCGTAGCGCTTACTGGAGTGCCGCTGCGCGTCGAACGCCTCTGTGACGCCGCAACCGAGCCGGGAGTCGCCCGGCGGCGAGTGACTTTCTTTGTCTCGCCAAAGAAAGTCACCAAAGAAAGGCGACCGCGCGATGACGGCCTGCGCTTCGCTCCGGCTTCCCTTGCGCTGCAGAGCGTCAGCGAGCCGTGCGCGAAACTCGCTCCCTGCGGTCGCTCAGACACGCGCCCGGCACATCCCTGCTGCCGCCCCGCACCGCTGCGGCGTCCTCGAGCGGACCAACACCATCGCCGTTCCAACGCTGCCTATCGCGACGCAGTTGGATGCCTTCGAAGGCGCCGCGCCGCGCAGCGCAGGGGGGCGGGGGCGGTTGAGGGCCTGCCTGCCTGAGCGACCGTAGGGCGCGAGTTTGCAGGCCCGCCTGCGACCCCGAGCAGCACAGGGCACCCTGCAGGGGCGCCTTCGCAGGCGCGGCTTTCTTTGGTTACTTTCTTTGCCAAGACAAAGAAAGTAACGGGCCGCGCGGCCCTGAAGCGCCGCGTGGCAGGCAGGGAAACCAGCCGCACAGCGCGACAGACGCACCGCTTCGCGTCAGCGCTTCACCACCGCATACCGCTCCAGCGTCCGCTTGCGCGCGTCCGCGTGATCGACGATCGGGGCGGGATAGTCGGTTCCGATCTCGCAACCGGCTTCCCGCTGGCGTGCCCCGCTGGCGAGCCATGGCGCGTGAATCTCCTTTGCAGTGAAGCCGGCGAGCCGCGGCAGGTAGCGCCTGATGAAGCTGCCATCGGGATCGAACTTCTGCGACTGCGTCACCGGATTGAAGATGCGGAAGTACGGCTGCGCGTCGCAGCCGGTCGATGCGGCCCATTGCCAGCCGCCGTTGTTGGCGGCCAGGTCGAAGTCGTTGAGGTGGTCCGCGAAGTAACGCTCGCCGCGGCGCCAGTCGATGCCGAGGTCCTTGGTCAGGAAGCTCGCGACCACCATGCGCAGCCGGTTGTGCATGTACCCGGTCTGGTTGATCTGGGCCATGGCGGCGTCGACCAGCGGATAGCCGGTGCGGCCGTCGCACCAGGCGGCGAAGTGCGCGTCTGCCTGCGGTCCTGACTCCCATTCGATGCGGTCGTACTCGGGCCGGAACGCGCGCTCGGCGACGTGCGGGTGATGCCAGAGGATCATCTGGTAGAAGTCGCGCCAGATCAGTTCCGCGAGCCAGGTCGCGGCCCCGGGCGAACGCGTCGCGCGCGCCGTGCGCACCAGTTCGCGGATCGACACGGTGCCGAAACGAAGATGGACAGATAGATACGACGGTCCGCGCACCGCGGGGAAGTTGCGGGCTTCGTCATAGCGATCGATCCGCGACCTGAAATCCGCCAGCGCGCGAGCGCCGCCGCTCGCGCCGGTTCCGAGCGACAGCTGTGCGAGGTTGGTCTCGACGAAACCGAGGTCTGCCGGGGTCGGCATGCCGGACAGCGCGATCGGGGCCGCGAGGCGCTCGCGTCCCTCATGCGTCGTTCTGGACGCGACGTCGTCGGCGACGAGGCGCCTGAGCCACGCGTTCCGGTACGGCGTGTAGACGCTGAACGGCCGTCGGTCCGCCGTCATCACGTCGGATTTCTCGAAGATCACGTGGTCCTTGCAGCGCACGAACCGTTGGCCCGTCGCCGCGAGTGCGCGTTCCACCGCGGCATCGCGCTCGCGCGCATACGGCTCGTAGTCGTCGCCGGCGTACACCGCATCCACGGAGAGCTCGCTCGCCAGGCGGGGGATCGCCGCAGCGGCGTGATCGTGGTGCACCGCCAGCCCGCCTCCGAGCCTTCTCAGTTCCCCGTCCAGTTCGGTCACCGAACGGTGGATGAACTCGACACGCCGGTCGGCCCGCTGACCCGCCGCCCGCAGGGGATCGAGGATGTGCTGGTCGAAGACGAAGGCGCAATAGACGCGCCGGCAGGATGCCAGCGCTGCGGCCAGCGCGGCGTGGTCGTCAAGCCGCAGATCGCGGCGGAACCAGACCAGACCGGCGTCGTGCATGCTGGGGAGGCCGACACAGCGCCGGCACGCGACCACGGAGGAAAGACCGGTGCAGTTTACAATCGGCAGCATGCCGAGCGACTCGATGGATCTGAGGCATCAGCTCCTGATCGCCATGCCCGCCATGGCCGATCCCAACTTTTCCGGCTCGGTCGTGTACATCTGCGATCACAGCAACAAGGGCGCGCTCGGGCTGGTGATCAACCGGCCGACGGAACTGATCCTGGCGGCCCTGTTCGAGCGCATCGAACTGAAACTCGAAATCGCGCCGTGGAAGGACGCCCCGGTCTTCTTCGGCGGCCCGGTTCAGACCGAGCGCGGCTTCGTGCTGCACGTGCCGCCGGGCACCTACAGTTCGACGCTGCCCGTCACGCCCGAGATCTCGCTGACGACCTCGAAGGATGTCCTCGAGGCCGTCGCGAGCGGCGGCGGCCCGCAGAAGATGCTGGTGACACTCGGCTATTCCGGCTGGGGCGCCGGGCAACTCGAGGGCGAGATCGCCGCCAATGCCTGGCTGACGGTTCCCGCCAATTCGCAGATCCTCTTCGATCTGCCGGCCGAGCAGCGTTACGACGCCGCGTTGCGATTGCTTGGTGTCGATCCGACGCAGCTGTCGGGCCAGGTGGGCCATGCCTAGGCTGCCCGAAGCCGGCCGGCCGGCCTTCAGAACGAACCCTTCCTATCCTGTCTTTACGATGACCGATGCCGTCGTGCTGGCTTTCGATTTCGGCGAGCGCCGCACCGGGGTCGCGATTGCCAACACCGTCACGCGCGCCGCCCGCCCGCTGACGACGATCGCTGCGGCGACCAACGAAGCGCGCTGGAAGGCGGTGGATGGCCTGATCGCGGAATGGCAGCCGGCCACCTTCGTCGTGGGCATTCCGCGCCACCCGGATGGCGCTGCGCATGCAATGACGGCCCGCTGCGAGCGTTTTGCGAACCAGCTCGAGGGCCGCTACAGGCGGCCCGTGGCGCGTGTCGACGAGCGGTACAGCTCGGCGGTATCCGCCGCGGCCGACGATGTCGACGCGGAAGCAGCGGCAGCGATCCTGCAGCAGTGGCTCGATGAGGGCGGCGGGAATGCTTGAGCTCGACGCCGAAGTCCTCTATCGGACGCTCGCCGCGCGGGCGCGGGAAGCATTTGCCGGCGCGGCGCTGAAACTGGTCGGCGTGCACACCGGTGGCGTGTGGCTGGCCGAGCGGCTGCGGAACGACCTGCACGTCGATGCGCCGGTCGGCATCCTCGACGTCTCCTTCTACCGTGACGATTTCGACCGCAGCGGGTTGAGGCCCGATGTGCGGCCATCGCAGATCGCGTTCGAAGTGGCCGGCAGTCACATCCTGCTGGTCGACGACGTGCTCAACACCGGCCGCACGGTGCGCGCCGCGATGAACGAGATCTTCGATTACGGCCGGCCGGCGCGTATCGACCTCGCGGTGCTGGTCGACCGCGGCGGCCGTGAACTTCCGGTCGCCGCGACCGTCGTCGGCGCCACCCTGGAAGTACCGGCGGATATCGCCGTCGTGCTCGCGCGCGACGACGAGCAACGACTGCACCTGACCATGGAGAAGCGCGGTGGCGAGTAACCCTCAGCTGAACCGCCACGGCGAACTGCACCATTTGCTGTCGATCGATGGCCTGCCGCGGCCGATCCTCGAGCGGGTGCTGACGACGGCGGACAGCTTCATCAACATCGCCGAGCGCGAAGTGAAGAACGTGCCGCTGCTGCGCGGCAAGAGCGTGTTCAACCTGTTCTTCGAGAACAGCACGCGCACGCGCACGACGTTCGAGATCGCTGCGCGGCGGCTGTCGGCCGACGTCTTCAACCTCGACATCACGCGCTCCAGCACCGCGAAGGGCGAGTCGCTGCTCGACACGATCGACAACCTGACGGCGATGCAGGCCGACATGTTCGTCGTGCGCCATGCTACCAGCGGCGCGCCGTACCTGATCGCGCAGCACACCTCGGAGGCCGCGCCGCACATCCATGTCATCAATGCCGGCGACGGGCGCCATGCGCATCCGACGCAGGGCCTGCTCGACATGTACACGATCCGCCACTACAAGAAGGAATTCTCCAACCTGACGGTGGCGATCGTCGGCGACATCCTGCACTCGCGCGTCGCACGCTCCGACATCCATGCGCTGACGACGCTCGGGGTTCCCGAAGTCCGCGCGGTCGGCCCGCTGACGCTGCTTCCGGCCGGGCTCGAGGAGATGGGCGTGCGGGTCTTCACGAAGCTCGACGAAGGCATCCGCGGCGCCGACGTCATCATCATGCTCAGGCTGCAGAACGAACGCATGCGCGGCGCGCTGCTGCCGAGCGCGCAGGAGTACTTCGCGCACTATGGCCTGACGCCAGAGCGGCTGGCGCATGCCGGGCGCGACGCGATTGTCATGCATCCGGGACCGATGAACCGCGGCGTCGAGATCGATTCTCGAGTGGCGGACGGTGCGGCTGCCGTGATCCTGCCGCAGGTGACCTTCGGCATTGCGGTGCGGATGGCAGTGATGTCGATCGTCGCGTCGTCGACGAGGATGCAATGAGCGCCGCCGGGCCGCTCCCAAGGCGCTCACTCCCCCGCGGGGGGACCGGCGCGCAGCGCCGTAGGGGGCACCAGTGAACGTCGAGATCCTCCACGGGCGCATCGTCGACCCGGCGTCCGGACACGACGCGCCGGGCGGGCTCTACATCGCGAACGGCCGCATCGCCGGCATCGGCAAGGCGCCGGAGGGCTTCCGCGCCGACCGCACGCTCGACGCCAGGGGCTGTGTCGTCGCACCCGGCCTGGTCGACCTCTGCGCGCGATTGCGCGAACCCGGTGCCGAGGGGGCGCTGAAGATCGAGATGCGCGCGGCGCTCGCGGGCGGCGTGACCGGCGTCGTCTGCCCGCCGGACACGGATCCCCCGCTTGACGAGCCGGGCCTCGTGCGCATGCTGCGCCAGCGCTCGCGCGAGTCCGCCGGTGCGCGCACCTATCCGCTGGGCGCACTGACTGTCCAGCTGCAGGGCGAAGTGCTGGCCGAGATCCAGACGCTCGCGGAAACCGGCTGCGTAGCGTTCATGCAGACGCGCAGCCTGCCTCACGACAACGGCGTACTGCTGCAGGCGATGCGCTATGCGCGCACCTTCGACCTGCCGTTGTGGCTGCGACCGGTGGAAGACACGCTGGCCGGTTCCGGCGTCGCCGCGGCGGGGCCGGTCGCCGGCCGCCTCGGCCTGCCGTCGGTTCCGGTGGTGGCCGAGACCGTGGCGCTGCATACGATCTTCGAACTTCAGCGCGCCTCCGGCGCGCGGGTGCATATCTGCCGTCTGTCGTCGGCCGCGGGTGTCGAACGGGTCCGGCAGGCCAAGACGGAGGGCCTGTCGGTCACCGCGGATGTCGGCATCCATCACGTCCATCTGGTCGACGTCGACATCGGCTACTTCGACCCGAAGTTCCGGCTCGACCCGCCGCTGCGCTCGCAGCGCGACCGCGATGCGATCGTGGCCGGACTCGCCGACGGCACGATCGATGCGATCTGCTCCGACCACGCGCCGCTATCGGTCGAGGAGAAGCTGCTGCCGTTCGGAGAGGCCGAGCCCGGGGCCACGGCGCTGGAAACGCTGCTGCCGCTGACGCTCAATTGGGCGGCCGAGCACCGGGTCGCGTTGGGCAAGGCGCTCGCGAAAGTCACGAGCCGGGCCGCGGAAATCCTGGGCGAGGACACGGGCCGCCTTGCACTCGGAGCCAAGGCCGACGTCGTCGTTTTCGATCCCGGCGCGCACTGGCGCGTGACGCCGGAGAACCTGCGTAGCGCCGGCAAGAGCACGCCGTATCTGGGCTACGAACTGCAGGGCCGTGCGCGCTACACGCTGGTCGGCGGCGACGTCCGCCACGAGGCCGCCTAGCCGTGCGCTACCTGCTTGCGCCGCTGCGCGCGGTGCTGCTGGTGCCGCACATCCTTCTCGGACTGGGCATTGCGTTCATCGCGTTTCCGCTGAGCCGGTCGCAGGCCACCCGCAATCGCATCAATCACTGGTGGTCGGGCTGGGTCCTGCGCCTGTGCGGCGTGCGCCTGCGCGTCAGCGGCCAGGCGCTCAGCGACGAACTCGCCAGCACCGGCATGACGCCCGGCAGCACGGGGCGGCTGCTGCTCGCGAATCACATTTCCTGGATCGACATCTTCTCGATCAATGCGGCGCTGCCGTGCCGCTTCGTCGCGAAGGCCGAGATCGTGCGCTGGCCCGTGATCGGCGGCATGGTCAAGCACTCCGGCACGCTCTTCATCGAGCGGGGCAAGCGGCGCGCCGTCGCGACGGTCAACGAGGCGGTGCAAGGCCACCTGCGGGACGGGGAGAGCATCGGCATTTTTCCCGAGGGCACGACGACGCGCGGCGACCGCCTGCTGCCATTCCATTCGAACCTGCTGGCGCCGGCCCTCGAAGTCGCCTGCCCGGTCTGGCCAGTCGGCCTGCGTTACACCGAGCGAGGCCGGTTCAGCGACGCTGCCGCGTTCGTCGGCGAGATGGGGCTGGTCACTTCGCTTGCGAAGATACTGATCGCAGACGACCTCGAGATCGAGGTTGCTTTCCTGCCGGCGCTGGATGCGGCGGCCTATGAGAATCGGCACACGCTGGCGCGCGCAGCGCATGCGGCGCTGTCGGCGCACTTCGGACTGGTCGACGTGCCGGAGAGCGCTGAAGCACCCGACAACAGCGCTGGTTAGTCGCCTCCGGGCGACTGCGCCTGCGGGCAGCGCACGCTGAAGAGCGCGCCATCGTCCAGGCGCAGTGCGGTCAGTTGTCCGCCCCAGACGCAGCCCGTGTCGAGCCCGGTGACGTTGGACCGCCGGACCAACCCCTCCGTGGACCAGTGTCCGAAGACGATCGGAGTGCCGAGCGTGGCCCGCTTGGGGTGGTCGAACCAGGGGACTGTTCCTTCCGGGGCCTGGTCGGCGCTGTCCTTGAACTTCAGATGCATGCGGCCGTCCGCATCGACGACGCGCAACCGCGTCAGTGCATTGACGATGAAGCGCAGGCGGTCGTCGCCGCGCAGCGTCTCGTCCCACAGATCCGGCTGGTTGCCGTACATGCGTTGCAGGAAATCGCGGTAGTCGTCGCGTCGCAACCGGGCGCGCACCTCTTCGGAGCGCTCGATCGTCCCGGCTGCAGTCCACTGCGGCGGCACGCCGGCGTGCACGAAGAGGCGCCCGGCGTCGGCGTGCGCGAGCGGCAGCGTGCGCAGCCAGTCGATCAGATCGCGCCGGTCCGGCGCGTCGAGGATGTCCTGCAGCGTGTCGGAGCGGTGCAGCGGCCGGATCCCGGCATCGACCGCAAGGAGATGCAGATCGTGATTGCCCAGCAGCGCGACCGCGTCGCCCGATCGGACGCGGCGCCGTACTTCACGCAGCGTGGCAAGCGACTGCGGGCCGCGGTTGACGACGTCGCCGACGAAGATGAGCCGTTGCGGATCCGGCAGCCGTGCCAGCAGCGTTTCGAAGCTCGCAAGGCAGCCCTGCAGGTCGCCGATGGCGTAAGTGCTCATGATGCGATCGTAACGGCTGCCGGAATGCCGTTTGTTAGCATCGCGGCAGCGCGCTGACGCACATCACGATGAAGCCCGTACGCAAAGCCGTCTTTCCGGTCGCCGGCCTCGGCACCCGCTTCCTGCCCGCCACCAAGGCGATGCCGAAGGAGATGCTGCCGATCGTCGACAAGCCGCTGATCCAGTACGCGGTCGAAGAGGCGGCCGCCGCCGGCATCACGCAGATGATCTTCATCACGGGGCGCCACAAGCGCTCGATCGAGGACCACTTCGATCGCGCGCCGGAACTCGAGGCCGAACTCGCGGCCAAGGGTAAGACCGAGATGCTCGACATCGTGCGCCACATCTCCCCCGAGGCCGATGCCTTCGTCTACATCCGCCAGCCCGAGCCGCTCGGCCTCGGCCATGCGGTGCTCTGTGCCGAGCCGGTGATTGGCGACGAGCCGTTTGCGGTGATCCTCGCCGACGACCTCATCGACGCCGAGCGTTCGGTGATCGGGCAGCTCATCGACACCCGCGCGGCGCTGGGCGGCGGCAGTGTGCTGGCGGTGGAAGACGTACCGCGCGCCGACACGCGCAAGTACGGCATCGTCAGCGCCACGCCGCTCGACGAGCGGACCTCGCGCATGTCGCACATCGTCGAGAAGCCGGCCCCGGAACAGGCGCCTTCGACCCTCGCGGTGCTGGGTCGCTACGTGCTCGAGCCCGCCGTGTTCGCTCATCTGCGGGCGATTCCGCGCGGGGCGGGCGGCGAGATCCAGCTCACCGATGCAATCGCGCGACTGGTGCCCCAGGGCCAGACCTACGCCCACCGTTACCAGGGCCGGCGCTTCGACTGCGGAACGAAGGAAGGCTTTCTAGCGGCCACCGTGCACTATGCGCGCAAGGCCGGCTACGCGATCTGAGCCTCAGTCGCGCTCGTAGTCGTCGGCCGCAGCAGCGCGAGCGCGCAGCCGGTAGAGCCGGAACGGCATGAAGAACAGCGCGAAGTAGATGGCGCAGACGACGAGGTAGGACCAGAAGATCCAGCGGTCGGCGACGCCGGACTTCCACATGGCGGTGCCGACCGCAGCCAGCACAGCATTGGCCCCGACGAGCAGCCCGAGCGTCTGCCACGGCCCGTAGCCGCGACGCAGCAGCATGTGATGGATGTGGTCTCGGTCCGGCGCCATCGGACTGCGGCGCCGTGCCAGTCGGCGCACCGTGACTGTGAAGACATCCATCAGCACAAGGCCCAGAACCCACAACATGACCGGCGGCGGAACGGATGTCCCTGCGCGCTGCGTCAGCGCCACCGAGAACCAGGCGACCGCGAAGCCGAGCACCATGCTGCCGGCGTCGCCCATGAAGGTACGGTGCCG
>DAOMFL010000082.1:0-15504 GCA_035429805.1 Burkholderiaceae bacterium | reverse complement strand
TGTCGCCCACGTGGTTGATGACGGTGCCGCAGGTGCCCAGCAGTTCGACCGGCACTTCGTCGGCGTCGTAACCGCGGAACACCGAGTTGCAGGGGATCAGCGACAGTGCCGAGGCGCCGAGGGCAAGCATCTCCTTCACGCGCGTGTTGTAGTCCTCGGGCACGCCCAGGCCGATCAGCTGGCGCTGCGACCAGCTGCGGCCGCGGTACATGGTCGGGTAGATGCCGCGGGTGTACGGGTACTCGCCCGGGAACCCGACACTGGCCGCGTAGTCGGCGCCCGACCAGTCGCGCGGTGTGTACAGCGGTTTGACCTCGATCCCGGAGCGGTTCTGCGGCGTCTGCGCGCCGGGCGCGCCGGCGTCGAACGACTGCTGCCAGCGCGCCTGCGCGACGCCGAGCTCGGCATCGACGAGGTGGGGAAGGGGCTTGTTCATGCGGAGGTTCCCTGGCGGGTGTGGCGTGACTGGGCGAGCACGCGCACCGTGGCGACGACATCGTCGAGCGCGGTGCCCGGATGGAACACGCGCGCCACGCCGGCTTCGAGCAGCATCTGTTCGTCCTTGGCCGGAACGATGCCGCCGACGATGACGCCCACGTCGTCGAGCCCGGCGGCGCGCAGCGCGTCCATCAGCCGCGGCACGATCAGGTGGTCGGTGGCGAGCGACGAGACGCCGATCACGTCGGCGTCCTCCTCGGTGGCCAGCTTCACCACGGTGGCGATCTCCTGCCACGGCGGCGTGTAGATCACTTCCATGCCGGCGTCGCGCAGCGTGGCGGCGATGACCCGGCTGCCGCGGTCGTGGCCGTCGAATCCGATCTTGGTGACGATGACCTTGGGGGGCTTTTCAAGCATCCTGGGCTTCCTTCAGGAACGAGACGAAGCGGGCCGCCAGCGAGCGGGGCGTCTGCCGGCCGGCGGGGTCGAACCAGACGCGCGCCCAGTTGAGCGCGCCCAGCAGCATCAGGCGCAGCGTGCGGCGGTCGGCGCCCGCCGGCAGCGGCAGCGCGGCGACGAAGGCACGGAACTCGTCCTCGTACCCCGCGCGCAGCTCGCGCAGCCGGTCGGCAACGGCGGGCACGTCGTGCGGGTGGACGCGGATCAGGACCTGCGCGTAGTCGCTGCTGCGCAGCACCGTCTCGAGATGGGCGCGGCAGGCCGCTTCCAGGCGCTGCCACGGGTCGGCGCCGGGGTTGGCGGCGCTTGCCGCGCGCACCGCCGCCGCGAGTTCACCGACGCCCGATTCGTAGACCGCGAGGAGCAGCTCTTCCTTCGAGGCGAAGTGGTAGTACATCGAACCCGGCAGCATCTTGACCGCCAGCGCGATGTCGCGCATCGAGGTCGCCGCGTAGCCGCGCTGGGCGAACAGCGCCGCCGCGGCGTCGAGCAGTTCGGGCTGGCGGTTGTCTGAGCGCGGGACACGCGCGGTGCGAAGGGCGGACACGGATTTCGGTGCGGCAGTTTGAAAAACAATCGTTCGTTTGGTGTAATGATGCTGCCGTGTTCGCATTTCGTCAAGTCACTCGCGTGCCGGTGTTCCGGTATCGGAACTCGCCCCGCCCTCTGAACCGGCGCGCCGGCCGGATAGCATCGTCCGAATGAATTCCACCGCCATCGACCGTCCTCAGTTGGAGCAGGCCGTGCAGGCCGCCGACCTGCGCGTGCTGCTCATGGTGCTGGTGCACATGACCGGCGACCTCGCGTGGCTCGAGGCGCCGTTCCTGCCGCGCCGCGACGTGAACCTGATCCCCGATCCGGGCGCCGGCCTGCCGCCCGAGGCGCAGGAGCGCATCCGGGCCGCCGCGCTCGACGTGCTTGCACGCGGCGGCGAACCGGCGATCCACGATCCGGGCGACGAGCTGATGCAGCGCATGATGTCGGTGTGCCTGGGCGAGAACGTAGCGCCACAGTACGCCAGGCTCACCCGCGAGGAGATGGCGCTGGTCCGGCGACGCTTGCATTGGCCGGACGTCGGCGAGCGGCCGGCGGGCCGCGATGACCACGTGCTGATCGTCGGCGCGGGCATCTGCGGCATCGCGCTGGGCGCGAGCCTGGCCGAGCTCGGCATCCCGTTCACCATCGTCGAGAAGACGACCGAGATCGGCGGCACCTGGAACGTCAACCGCTACCCGGGCTGCGGCGTCGACACGCCGAACCACGCCTATTCGTTCTCGTTCGGCCCGCGCTACCCGTGGCCGCGCTACTTCTCGCGCCGCGAGGACATCCTCACCTATCTGCTGGAAGTGGTCGAGTCGCTCGACTTGCGTCGCCACGTGCGTTTCTCGACCCGGCTGACGAGTGCGCGCTGGGACGATGCGGCCAAGCGCTGGGAGGCGCGCCTGCAGGGGCCGGACGGCGAGTCGGTAGTACACACGCGATTCCTCGTCAGCGCGATCGGCCAGCTCAGCGATCCGTCGATGCCGCGCATCGAAGGCGCCGCCGACTTCACCGGCGTGCGCTTCCATTCGTCGAAGTGGCCCGAAGGGCTGCCGGTGGACGGCAAGCGCGTCGCCGTCATCGGCACCGGCGCCACCGTGATGCAGCTGCTGCCCGAGATCGCCGACAGGGTGAAGTCGGTCGCCGTGTACCAGCGCTCGCCGCAATGGTCGCGGCCGATCCCCGGCTACTCCGACTTCATCGGCCAGGACGCGCAATGGCTGCTCGTGCATGCGCCGTACTACGCCGCCTGGTTCCGCTTCAACATGTTCTGGCGCTATGGCGACGGCCTGCTCAAGACGCTGAAGAAGGATCCCGACTGGCCACACCCGGAGCGCGCAGTCAACGCCGTCAACGACCGGCACCGCCGCGAGATGACCGACTTCATCCTCTCGGAACTCGCCGACCGGCCCGATCTCGTGCCCAAGTGCGTGCCGGACTATCCGCCCTACGGCAAGCGCATCCTGCTCGACAACGGCTGGTACCGCACGCTCAAGAAGCCCACGGTCGAATTGGTCACCGAGCCGATCCAACGCATCGTGTCGAACGGCATCGAGACGGCCGACGGCATGCGGCGCGAGGCCGACATCCTCGTCTTCGCCACCGGGTTCAAGCTGAGCGAGATGGCGGCGCGCCTGGGCATCACCGGCGTCGGCGGGCGCACGCTGGCGCAGGCCTGGGCGAACGACGACCCCTCGGCGTACCTCGGCCTTTCGGTGCCGGGTTTCCCGAACTTCTTCTGCATGGTCGGTCCGGGTTCGTCGCTCGGCCACGGCGGCAGCATCACCTTCCAGGCCGAGTGCCAGGCGCGTTACATCACGTCGTGCATCGCGCAGATGGCTGCGCGCGGCGTCGACGCCATCGACGTGCGGCCGGAGGTGCTCGACGACTTCATGCAGCGCTTCGACGCTGAGCACGAGACACTCATCTGGTCGCACCCCGGCATGTCGACCTACTATCGCAACCCGCGCGGCCGGGTCTACACCGTGCTGCCCTGGCGCCTCGTCGACTACTGGCTGATGACGCACGATGCCGACCTCGACGACTACCGCACGAGCCGCGTCGCCAAGGCTGTCGAACGTTGAGTGCCTCCTTCAGACCGCCGCGGTCGCGCGGCGCCGCAGCAGGAACAAGCCGCAGGCGAGGGCCGGCAGGCCCACCGCGGCGAATGCGGTGTCGTAGGCGAGGCCGGACTGGATCAGCAGGCTGAAGATTGCCGGCCCCGACAACACGCCGGCGAATGTGACGAACAGCGCCGCCGCGGTGGCCGTGCCGACGGTGCCCGGCGCTGCACGGCGCGCCACCTCGGCAAGGTAGACGCCGTTCCAACCGATCGCGCTTGCGCCGAACAGCGCATAGAGCGTGAGCAGCGCCACGGTCGGCCACCCCTGCGCGAAGCTGCTGGCCAATGCGCAGCCTCCCATCACGCAGCCCATTGCGCCCATCACACGCTGTGCCGTACCGCGGTCGGCCAGCGTGCCGGCCAGCAGCCGGCCCGCTGCGCCAGCGGCCTGGGTCGCGGCCAGCATGAAGCCTGCCTGCACGAGGTCGTAGCCGAGTTCGCCGTTGAGATAGGCGACGAGATAGGTGCCCAGGCACAGCTGCAGCGCCGCGTACCAGAACGAGGCGGCTGCGAGCGGCCAGCCCCCGCGATCCGCGCGTGCCAGCCGCGCGGGTTCGGCCAGCTCGCCGAGGCGCAATGGAGCATCGGGCATGCGATCGTCGTCGCAGCGGACGCGGATCGGCTGGAGCAGCGCCGCGAGGGCGACGCAGGTGGCGCCGACCGCGAGCATGGCCGCGGGCCAGCCGAGCGCGATCGCAAGCGACGGCAATACCGCGCCGGCCAGCACTGCGCCGAGCGGCACGCCGGTCTGCTTGATAGAGAAGATCGTCGCGCGCCGGTGCGCCGGCGCCACGCGATCGAGCAGGTGCGAGCTCGCCGGCATGAGCGGCCCGTAGCCCATGCCGATCAGCACTGCGCCGAGCGCGGCGCCGGCACGGTGGCCCGTGGCGATCAGCGTCAAGCCGGCGCTGGCGCTGAGCAGACACAGCTGGCTGAGCCGGATGGCGCCCCAGCGCCGCACCAACGCGCCGGCGGGCAGGCTGCAGACCATGCTGCTGCCGTAGACGACGGCGACGAACAAGCCCACCCAAGCCACCGGCACACCGATCTCGGGCGCGGCCTTCGGCGCCAGCACCGGCAGTGCCGCCGTCGCGGCCGACATCATCACCTGCGACGCAAGTGTCGCCGCCACCGGCAGCGCGATGCCCTGCGCGCGACTCACACCGGGTTCCGCTGCACCAGTTGCTTGGTGATGATGATGCGCTGCATCTCGTTGGTGCCCTCGCCGATCAGCAGCAGCGGGGCGTCGCGGAAGTAGCGCTCGACGTCGTATTCGGGCGAGTAGCCGTAGGCACCGTGGATGCGCATGCACTCGAGCGCGTTCTCCATCGCCGCCTCGGTGGCGAAGTACTTCGCCATGCCGGCCTCCATGTCGCAGCGCTCGCCGCGGTCGTAGGCGCGCGCGGCGGACTGCACGAGCAGTTTCGCCGCCTCGACGCGGGTGGCCATCTCGCCGAGCTTGAGCTGGATCGCCTGGTGCTCGCAGATCGGCTTGCCGAAGGTCTTGCGCTGCTGCGCGTAGGCCACCGCGTCGTGCATCGCCGCCGTGGCCACGCCCAGGCCCCGCGCGGCGACGTTGATGCGCCCGAGCTCCAGGCCACCCAGCACCTGCTGCAGCCCGCGGCCTTCGACGCCGCCGACCAGGCGCGACGCCGGCACGCGGTAGTCGTCGAAGCGCAGTTCGCAGGTGTCGATGCCGCGGTAGCCGAGCTTCTTCAGCTTGCGCGAGACCACGAAGCCCGGGCCCTTCTCGGCGATGAACAGGCTCATGCCCCGGTGGCGCGGCTCGACGACGGGGTCGGTCTTCACCAGCAGCGCGATGCAGCCGCCCTGGCCGCTGTTGGTGATCCAGGTCTTGCTGCCGTTGACGACGTAATGATCGCCGTCCTTCACGGCGCGGGTGCGGATGGCCTGCAGGTCGGTGCCGGCGTCGGGCTCGGTGAGGCCGATGCCGCCGCGCAGCGCGCCGCTGGCGAAGCGCGGCAGCAGCTCGCGCTTTTGATCCTCGGTGCCGAAGCGCAGCACCGCGGCGGCCATGATCAGGTGCGAATTGATGACGCCGGACAGCGACATCCACACCGACGCGATGCGCGCCACGACCGCGGCGTAGGTCGTCGTGCTCAGGCCGAGGCCGTCGTACTCGACCGGGATGATGCAGCCGAAGAGGCCCATCTCCTTCATGCGTTCGACGATCGCGGTAGGGTACTCGTCGGCATGCTCCAGGCGCTTGACGTGCGGCTTGACCTCGACGCGCAGGAAGCGGTCGATCGCGTCGAGGATCGCGCCCTCGTCGGCGTCGTGATCGCTGCGCGCCTCGGTGTTCGCTTGCATGGCGCCGCTCATGCTCGCGCCGCGAGGCCCGTCTGCAGCTCGCGTGCCGCGTTGCCGTGCCCGATGCCGAGCACCAGCTCGCGCACCTGCGCCGCCCGCGCGGGCGACGCGACCAGCGCCATGTTCTCGTCGAACTTGCGCACGATCTCGGCGTTCGTGATCGGACGCTCCTCGCCGCCTCGGTTCACATGCTCGCGATGGCGCAGCTCGCGGCCGTCGTTCAGCGTCACGACGACCTCGCCGGAGTAGTACTTGGGGAACGGCGAATCGGGGTCGACTTCGTACTCCACCTTGGACGCCAGCGCCAGCACCTGCTCGTCGCGCAGGGCGGACTCGTCCAGATCGGAAAGCGCGAAGCGGCCGCGCAGCAGCGCGGTGGCGACGATGTAGGGAATGCTGAACTGCGCGTCGTAGCTGTTCTGCGGCCGTTTCTTCGTGGCCACCGGTTCGCACACCGTCTTCACCACCTCGGCCGGCACGAGCGCGCGCACGCCGCGGATGTCGGCCGCGCGCAGGCCGTGGCGCTCGCGCAGGATCGCCGCCGCATCGGCGCAGGCGTGCGTGAAGTGGCAAGCCGGCAGCGGCTTGATGTTGACCTTCGACAGTTCCCACACCTCGCCCAGGCCGGCCGTGGCCAGACCCATGTCGCCGGCGGCGGCGAGCGCTCCTAGATGGCTGTTGAACAGGCCGAACCGCCCCTCATAGGCCTCGCGCGGGCCGACGAAGCCGTGGCGCGCCAGCGTGGCTGCGGTGAGCCCCGCGCCGGCCGCCCACCCGGGATGCATGCGCTTGGTCCACGCGCCGTCCTGCAGAAACTCCATGCTGCCCGAGGCCATCGACAGCGCGATGCCCTGGGCCGAGGCGAGCTGCGCCGCGTTCAGGCCGAGCAGCCGGCCGGCGACGAGCGTGCAGGCGAACGTCCCGATCAGGCCGGTGGGGTGGAAGCCGACCTGGTGGAACCCGCCCTTGGCGACAGACGCGAGCCGTGCGCCGATCTCCATCCCGGCCACGTACGCGGCGAGCAGCGCCTCGCCGTCGAGCCCGGCCTGCGCCGCGGTGCCGAGCGCGCAGGGGAAGGTGCTCGCGGTGGCGTGGATCACGCCAGCGGCGTGCGTGTCGTCGTAGTCGAGGCCGTGGATCAGGATGCCGTTCATCAGCATCGCATCGCGCGGCGCGAGGCGTGCCGTGAGCGCGATCACCGGCGTGGTGCCAGCGCCGCCCGACAACTCCTGCGCGGCGGACAGCGAACGGTGCGCGAAGTCGTAGTGCGTCGATGCGTGGGCGATGCCGACCGCGTCGAGGATCAGGTGGCGCGCCCGTTCCAACACGGCGGCCGGGAGGTCGGTTGGCCGCAGTTCGGCGGCGAATGCGGCCAGCGTGTCGGCGATGGTCGGGGGGCGGTCGTTGCCCATGCGCTTCTCCCGATGGCGGATCGCGCGAGTATAGTCGAACACTTGTTAGGTTAAGGCGGGACGTCGGCTACGATGCCGTTCCGCGCGCTGCGCCGCCCCGCGCAGTTCACGCAGCACCGAGGTAAATCGACGATGAATCAGGCAACAACGGATGCCCCGATTGTGGGCGTGGACTTCGCAGGCCATGTGGCGATCGTCGAGATCCGGCGGCCGCCTCACAACTTCTTCGACATCCCGATGATCCAGGCTATCGCGGACGCCTTCGAGCAGCTCGAGGCCGACGCGAACTGCCGCGCGATCGTGCTGTGCGCGCAGGGCAGCGCCTTCTGCGCTGGCGCCAACTTTGCGAACCGCGACGCGACGCCGCCGCAGAAGAGCCCGCGCGCGGTGAACCCGCTGTACTTTGAGGCGATCCGGCTGGTGTCGTGCACGAAGCCGGTGGTCGCCGCCGTGCACGGGCCCGCCATCGGCGGCGGCATGGGCCTCGCGCTCGCGGCCGACTTCCGCGTGACCTGCGCCGAGGCGCGCTTCTCGGTCAACTTCAATCGGCTCGGCTTCCATCCCGGGTTCGGTCTGTCGTACACGCTTCCGCGGTTGGTCGGCCCGCAGCAGGCGGCGCTGCTGCTCTATACCGGCCGGCGCATCGGCGGCGAGGAGGCCTTGCGCATCGGGCTGGCGGATGTGCTCGCCGCGCAAGGCGAGGTGCGTGTCAAGGCCATCGAGCTGGCCGACGAGATCGCGACCTCGTCGCCAATCGCGGTGCAGTCCACGCGCGCCACGCTGCGTGCGGGTTTCGTCGAGCAGTTCCGCCTCGCGGTGGCGCACGAGAGCATCGAACAGAACGCGCACTTCAAGACGGAAGACTTCGGCGAGGGCGTGAAGGCGATGGCCGAGCGCCGGGTACCGCGCTTCGCAGGCCGCTGACCACGACGCGGCAGGGACGCGCCTCAGCCGTCCGGCGAGGCGAGCCGCGCAGCGGCCATCTCGCGCAGCTTGGTGCGCTGCACCTTGTCGCCATTGGCGCTGTGCCTGACCGGAAAGGCGTCGACGAACAAGAAACGCGCGGTCAAGCCCGTGCCGGCATCGACAGCTTGCGAAGATCCGTGGTCGGGTCGGCCAGCGCGTGGACGTCAGGCAGCCGGTCCAGCGTCAGCAGCCGCTTCAGCGGCACGAACTCGCGCACGTTGTTCATGCAGGCGACTCCGACGGGGCGCCCTTGGCGGATCTGGATCAACGCGAATTTGCCCCCGACAGCCACGTGGCCACGGACAATTTCCATGTCACCGGTCGCAAGCCCGGCGACCTGCAGCTTCATCTCGAACTGGTCGGACCAGTACCAAGGCAGCTCGGCGAACGCGAGCGGCGACTCGGCCAGCAGCGCGCGCGCGACCGCGGCACCTTGGTTCTGCGCATTCGACCAGGTCTCGATCCGCTCGAAGCGGCCGCTGACCGGGTTGCGCTGGCGCGTGACGTCGCCAATCGCGAGCACGCCCGGGCAGGTGGTGCGCCCGAAGCCGTCGACGAAGATGCCGTCGTCGCAGGCGATGCCGGCCGCGCGGGCCAGCTCGTCGTTGGCGACGACACCGATGCCGACGACCACGGCATCGGCCGCGAAGCTCGTCCCGTCGTCGAGCGTGACGCCCGAGGCGTCGATCCCGCGGACCTGCGTCGTCAGCCGCAGATCGACGCCCTGCGCCCGGTGGCAGTCGGCCACGAGCGCCGACAAGGTCGCGGGGCAGCAGCGATTCATGAGCCGGTCGAATGCCTCGACGACCATCACCTCGCAGCCCAGCATGCGTGCCGTGGCGGCCAGCTCCAGCCCGATCACGCCCCCGCCGATGACGAGCAAACGGGCCCCCGGCGTCAGCGCCGCACGAATGCGCCGTGCGTCATCGAGCGTGCGCAGGGTGAACAGAGGAAGCCCGCATGCGCGCAGCGCGGGGATCTCGCGCGGCCGGGCGCCCGTGGCCAGCACCAGCGTCCCGTAGTCGAGTTCGCTGCCGTCGGCCAGCCGAACGACGCGGCGCACGGTGTCGATCGCCGTGGCCGCCCGGCCGCGCAGCCACTCGACGCCCGGTGCCCGGCTCGTGTCGAGGCGGACCTTGACGGGGTCACCCTCGCGCTGGAAGTCCTTCGACAGCGGCGGGCGATCGTATGGCGGCTCGTTCTCGGCCTCGACGACCCGGACATCGCCCGAGAAGCCGTTGCTGCGCAGCGTGCTCACGAACGAGACGGCGGCCAGGCCTGCGCCAAGCACCAGCACGGGCCCGATCGGTACGGCGTCGTCTCTCATGTCGCGGATGTCCCCAGGATGCGCGCGTCAGCGCAGCAGGTTGCCCTTCGTGATGACGGACAAGGCGCGGTGAATGTGCGTCGTCAGCAGAGCGCAGGCCACGTCCGCATTGCGGCCGAGGGCGGCCTCGAAGATGCCGTTGTGCTCGTCGTGCACCTCGACTGGCGGCGGCCCCTGCGTTGCCGAGATGCGCCGGTAGCGCTCCGATTGCTGATAGAGCAGACGCCGCAAGTGAAGCAGCCAGCGCGACCTGCAGGCCGCGACCAGCGCTTCGTGGAACTGACGATTGCACGCCTCCCAATCGTCGAAGCTGCGGCTGGCGTCGCTGCGAAGGCGTTGCTCTGCCAGCGTCAGGCGGTGGAACGCAGCCACCAGCCCGGCTTCCCAATCGTCCCTGCCGGTGCGGATGCTCTCGCGCATGGCCTCGTTCTCGAGCATCACGCGCAGCCGCGTGAGATCTTCGAGGTCGGCCAGGGACATCGGTGTCACGCGGAAGCCGCGCTGGCCTTGCGAGACGACCAGCGAGTCCGACACGAGCAGGGCCAGCGCCTCGCGCAGCGTCCCGGAACTGACCTGGTACGCGTTCTTCAGGTGCTCGACCCGAAGCTTCTGGTCCGGCTCCAGGCGACCGTCGATGATGTCGCGGCGCAGCCTGCGGTATGCGGTCTCGATCAGCGTCCGAGGGGCTTCCTCGGTTGCCGCCGTGTCCTCGATTTGGGCTTCCATCGGATCGGAGCGTCGGGCAGTGGTGCTGTCTGAATACAGACTGCTCGTAGTTTAACTGGAATAAATCTCGATGGAACATAGGGTTCGCACTGAATGATAAAAACATGAGATCGCACAAAATATCGAGAATTAAACCCGCCGCAAGTCGCTCGAACAGGCCATGGACCAATCGCCGGAAGTCGCGAACAGCATCGTCGCAGCCGGGCTGCGCACCAACTATCACGACCTGGGGCAGGGCGCCCCGGTGCTGCTGATCCATGGCTCGGGTCCGGGCGTCAGCGCGTATGCCAACTGGCGCCTCGCGATGCCGGTACTTGCGCAGGCACGCAGGGTGATCGCGCCCGACATGGCGGGGTTCGGCTTCACCGACCGGCCGGCCGGCGCGGTGTACTCGATGGATCATTGGGTGGCTCAAGCCATCGGGCTGATCGACGCACTCGACCTTGCGCAGGTCGATCTGGTGGGCAACTCCTTCGGTGGCGCGCTGTCGCTGGCGCTGGCGATCCGCCACCCGCAGCGCGTGCGCCGACTGGTGCTGATGGGCGCCGCAGGCATTAGCTTTCCGATCACGCCGGCGCTCGACGCGGTGTGGGGCTACGAGCCGTCGTTCGAGAACATGCGCAAGGTGATGGACTGGTTCGCGTTCGACCGCAACCTGGTCACCGACGAGTTGGCGCGTTTGCGTTACGTGGCCAGCATCCGGCCCGGATTCCAGGAGTCGTATGCGGCAATGTTCCCCGCTCCGCGGCAACGCTGGATCGAGGCCCTGGCGAGCCGCGAGGAAGACATCCGACGGCTGCCGCACGAAACGCTGGTGATCCACGGGCGCGAGGACCAGGTTCTGCCCCTGTCGAACTCGATCGCCCTGTCGCAGTGGATCCCGCGTTCGCAGCTGCACGTGTTCGGGCGCTGCGGCCACTGGACGCAGATCGAACATGCGGCGCGCTTTGCGCAGCTGGTCGGCAACTTCCTGGCGGAAGGCGATGCAGGCTGAGCCGAAGCCGGCGGGCACCGGTATCCGCCACAGCGTGCGAATCGTCCAGACCGGCGAGGTCTACCAGTGCGCGGAGTCCGAAACGCTGCTGCAAGGCATGGCGCGCATCGGTCGCAAGGGCATTCCGTTGGGCTGCCTGAACGGTGGCTGCGGCGTGTGCAGGATCAGCGTGCCGGTCGGTGCGGTGCGCCGCATCGCGCCGATGAGCCGTGCGCATGTGTCCGAGGCGGACGAGGCGCGCGGCATCTGCCTGGCGTGCAGGGTCGTGCCGGTCGGCAGCGTCGAGGTCGATGTGGTAGGCAAGCTGAAGAAGGCGCTTGCGTTTCAGTGGGGTGCCAGTGCCGCGACGGGTGGCTGGCACGCCTCGCGTGTTCACCAGACGAAGGAGACTTGACATGGGTGTGATGCGAATCGGGCACGTGAGCCTGAAGGTGATGGACATGGCGGCAGCGGTCAAGCACTACGAGACCGTGGTCGGTATGACGAAGACGATGGAGGACAAGCAGGGCAACGTGTACCTGAAGTGCTGGGACGAGTGGGACAAGTTCTCGCTGCAGCTCAAGAAGGCCGACGCCGCCGGCATGGACCACGTGGCCTACAAGGTCGAGCACGACGCCGACCTCGATGCGCTCAAGAAGCGCATCGAGGCCCATGGCATCAAGACCAAGATGCTCGCCGAAGGCACGCTGCCCGCGACCGGGCGCATGCTGCAGTTCAAGATGCCCAGCGGCCACGAGATGCGGCTGTATGCGATGAAGGAGTGCGTCGGCACGGCGGTGGGCTCGCAGAACCCCGATCCGTGGCCGGACGACCTGAAGGGCGCGGGCGCCAAGTGGCTCGACCACGTGGCGCTGGTGTGCGAGTTGAACCCGGAAGCGGGCGTCAACCGGGTCGCCGAGAACACCAAGTTCCTGATGGAGTGCCTGGACTTCTATCTCAGCGAGCAGGTGCTTGTCGGACCCGGGGGCGCGTTCCAGGCCGCGGCCTTCCTGTTCCGCTCGACCAAGCCGCACGACATCGCATTCCTGCCGGGGCCCGCGCGGGCATCCACCACGCGTCGTTCTTCCTCGACTCGTGGGACGAGGTGCTCAAGGCCGCCGACGTGATGGCCAAGAAGAAGGTCAGGATCGACGTCACGCCCACGCGGCACGGCATCACGCGCGGGCAGACGATCTACTTCTTCGATCCCAGCGGCAACCGCAACGAGACCTTTGCCGGCCTGGGCTACCTGGCGCAGCCAGACCGCCCCGTCAACACCTGGACCGAAGAGAACCTCTGGCGCGGCATCTTCTTCCACAGCGGTGAAGCCACGCCCTCGTTCACCGATGTCTATACCTGAGAACGATGGACCCATCGGTTTCCGTCGACGCCCGGCACATCAGCACCGCGGCGGCGCATGCCGCCGTGGCCGCGGCCGTGGAGCATGCGCGCAGCCTCGGTGTCGCCGTCAATGTCGCGGTGGTCGATGCCGGCGGCGCGCAGATGGCGTTCCTGAGGATGAACGGCGCGTTCCTGCACTCGATCGACATCGCCCTCGACAAGGCCTACACCGCGGCGAGCTTCGGTTTTCCCACGTCAGGATGGGCTGGTGCGGTCGGCGACGACGAACTGCTGCGCATCGGGCTGAACCAGCGGGCGCGCCTGGTGATGTTCGGCGGCGGCCTGCCCATCGTTGAGGGCGGGCACCGCATCGGCGGCATCGGCGTGTCGGGCGGCTCGGCCGCGCAGGACGAGGTCTGCGCGGCCGCAGGCATCCGTGCCTTGGGCCTGACGCCGGCCTGACCGGCCGGATTGCAACGTGATGGTCAAACTCTGAACCCCTCGCCATGAATACCGACCTCATCCAATCGCTCGGCGACGAACTGCACGCGGCGCTCGCGGGCGCGCGCATGGTCGAGCCGCTGACCAACCGGCATCCCGACATCACGATCGAGGATGCCTACGCCATCCAGCAGCGGCTGAATTCGCGCCGGCTCGAAGCGGGCGAGCGCATCGTCGGCAAGAAGATCGGCGTCACCAGCCAGGCGGTGATGAACATGCTCGGGGTGCATCAGCCCGACTTCGGCATGCTCACCGACGCGATGGTCTACAACGAGGGCCAAGCGATCGAGGCCGCCTCGCTGATCCAGCCCAAGGCCGAAGGCGAGATTGCCTTCCTGCTCGAGCGCGACCTGATCGGGCCCGGCGTCACGGCCGCCGACGTGCTGGCCGCCACCGAAGGCGTGATGGCCTGCTTCGAGATCGTCGACTCGCGCATCCGCGACTGGAAGATCAAGATCCAGGACACCGTGGCCGACAACGCCAGCTGCGGCGTGTTCGTGCTCGGCGACCGCGTGGTCGACCCGCGCGGCCTCGACCTCGTGACCTGCGGCATGGTGCTGGAGAAGAACGGCGAGGTCGTCGTCACCGGGGCCGGCGCGGCCACCATGGCCTCGCCGCTGAACGCGATGGCTTGGCTGGCCAACACGCTGGGCCGCCTGGGCGTGCCGCTCAAGGCTGGCGAAGTGGTGCTGTCGGGTGCGCTGGGAGCGATGGTTCCGGTCAAGGCCGGCGACAACCTGCGCGTGGCCATCGGCGGCATCGGCGGCTGCTCGGTCAGGTTCGTCTAGGCGGCCATCCGATGGATCTGAAGCTTCGCGGGACGCGGGCGCTTGTCACCGGATCGACGGCCGGCATCGGTTGGGCCATCGCGCGTGAACTCGCGGCAGAGGGCGCGCAGGTGGTGCTCAACGGCCGCGACGCCTGGAGGCTCGCACAGGCTGTCGAGCGACTGTATGCAGAGGTGCGATCCGCGGAGGTGGTCGCCGTCCAGGCCGACGTGGGCACTGCCGACGGCTGCGAGCACTTGGCCGAAGCTGCCGGTGACGTCGACATCCTCGTCAACAACTGCGGCATCTACGAGGCGATCGCGTTCGAGGCCATCGCCGATGCCCACTGGCAGCGCCTGTTCGACGTCAATGTCATGAGCGGCGTGCGCCTGACGCGCGCCCTTCTGCCGTCCATGAAGTCGCGCAATTGGGGGCGCGTCGTCTTCGTCTCCAGCGAGTCCGGCGTCTGTCCCCCGGCCGACATGGCGCACTACGGGATGACCAAGTCGGCGCAACTATCCGTTTCGCGTGCGGTCGCCGAGGGCTGCGCCGGAACGGGTGTCACCGTCAATGCCGTACTGCCCGGTCCCACGCGCACGGCAGGTGCGATCGCCTCCGTCGAACGCCTGGCGCGCGAGACCGGATGTCCGGTTGCCGATGCCGAGCAGGCCTTCTTCCGCGAGCACCGCCCGACGTCGTTGCTGCACCGCTTCGTCGAGCCGGCCGAGATTGCCGCGACAGTCGCGTTCATGTGCAGCCCGCTGGCTGCCGCGATGAACGGCACCGCGCTGCGCGTCGATGGCGGCGTGGTTCGTTCTCTGACCTGAGCATCACCCATCCAAGGAAAGCCCCATGAAAAAGATCAAGTGCGCCCTCATCGGACCGGGCAACATCGGCACCGATCTGCTGGCCAAGCTGCAGCGCAGCCCTGTGCTGGAGCCGGTGTGGATGGTGGGCATCGACCCCGATTCGGACGGTTTGAAAAAGGCTCGCGAGCTGGGCTTGAAAACGACGTCCGACGGCGTGGACGGGCTCGTCCCGCACATCCAGGCCGACGGCGTGCAGATCGTCTTCGACGCCACCAGCGCCTACGTGCACGCCGAGAACTCGCGCAAGGTCAACGCCTGCGGCGCGATGATGATCGACCTCACGCCGGCGGCCATCGGCCCGTACTGCGTGCCGCCGGTGAACCTGAAGCAGCACCTCGGCCGCGGCGAGATGAACGTCAACATGGTCACCTGCGGCGGCCAGGCCACGATCCCGATGATCGCCGCCGTCAGCCAGGTGCAGCCGGTGGCCTACGGCGAGATCGTGGCCACGGTGTCGTCCAAGTCGGCCGGCCCGGGCACGCGCAAGAACATCGACGAGTTCACCCGCACCACCGCCGGCGCGGTCGAGAAGGTCGGTGGCGCCAAGAAGGGCAAGGCGATCATCGTCATCAACCCCGCCGAGCCGCCGCTGATCATGCGCGACACGGTGCACTGCCTCACCGAGACGGCGCCCGACCAGGCGCGCATCACGGCCTCGATCCACGCGATGATCCAGCAGGTGCAGAAGTACGTGCCCGGCTACCGGCTCGTCAACGGCCCGGTGTTCGACGG
>DAOMFL010000081.1:0-15641 GCA_035429805.1 Burkholderiaceae bacterium | reverse complement strand
TGGTGAAGGCCGACGTCGGCATCAAGGACGGCCGCATCTGCGCCATCGGCAAGGCTGGCAATCCGCAGACAATGAGCGGCATTACCCCGGGCCTCGAGTGCGGGCTGGCCACCGACGCGATCTCCGGGTCGCACCTCATCCTGACCGCGGGTGGCATCGACACGCACATCCACTACATCTCGCCACAGCAGGCCTACGCGGCGCTGTCCAATGGCACGACGACGCTCATCGGCGGCGGGACCGGCCCCTCCGATGGCTCGAACGCCACGACGGTGACGCCCGGTCCGGGCAACATCCGCATGATGCTGCGCGCCTTCGAGAACTTTCCGATCAACGTCGGCATCCTCGGCAAAGGCCACGGCCATGGCAAGGCGGCGCTGGTGGAGCAGATCACCGCCGGCGCGGTCGGCTTCAAGTGCCACGAGGACTGGGGCACCACGCCGGCCGTGCTGCGCTCGGCGCTGACGGTCGCCGACGAGATGGACGTGCAGGTGTGCATCCACACCGATACGCTCAACGAGTCGGGCTTCGTCGAGGACACGATCGACGCCTTCGAGGGCCGCGCCATCCACTCGTTCCACACCGAGGGCTCGGGTGGCGGCCACGCGCCCGACATCATCCGCATCTCGGCGCTGCCCAACGTGCTGCCGTCCTCGACCAACCCGACGCTCCCCTACGGCATCAATTCTCAGGCGGAGCTGTACGACATGATCATGGTGTGCCACCACCTGAGTCCCGACATTCCGTCGGACGTGGCGTTCACCGAGAGCCGCATCCGCGCCGAGACCATCGCCGCGGAAAACGTGCTGCACGACATCGGCGTGATCTCGATGATGTCGAGCGACTCGCAGGCGATGGGGCGGATCGGCGAGTGCTGGCTCCGCACCATCCAGACCGCCGACGCGATGAAGACCGGCCGCGGCAAGCTGCCCGAGGACGCGAAGGGCAACGACAACTTCCGCGTGCTGCGCTACGTGGCGAAGATCACGATCAACCCGGCGATCACGCACGGTATTTCGCACGTGCTCGGCTCGGTCGAGGTCGGCAAGATCGCCGATCTCGTGCTGTGGGAGCCGGCCTTCTTCGGGGCAAAGCCCAGGCTCATCCTGAAGGGTGGCGTCATCAACTGGGCGCTGATGGGCGACCCGAATGCGTCGTTGCCGACACCGCAGCCGGTCTACTACCGGCCGATGTTCGGCACGTTCGGCAAGGCGCTTCCCGACACCTGCATCACCTTCGTCTCGGGCGCGGCGCACGCGGCGGGGATCAAGCGCAAGCTCGGGCTCGAGCGCCAGGTCATCGCGGTGAAGAACACCCGCAAGATCGGCAAGAAGAGCATGGTCCGCAATGCCGGCACGCCGAAGATCGAGGTGAACCCGGAGACCTTCGCTGTCACTGTCGACGGCAAGCACGCCACCGTGGCGCCGATGAAGACGGTCTCGCTCAACCAGAAGTATTTCTTCAGCTGATAGCGGGCGCCGGATGATCCTCGTCGAAGCCGTCCTCGGCAACGCCGCCGACGCGCAGTGGGCCGCGCGCCTTGCCGGCGCCGTGGTGGACCCGCTCGAGCTCGACCACTGGGAGGCCCAGAAGAACCGCTTCCGCAAGAAGACTGCCGGTGGCGTCGAGCTCGCCGTTTCGCTCGACCGCGGCACGTTCATGCACGACGGGGACGTGCTGGTCTGGGACGAGGAGTCGAAGCGGGCCGTCGTGGCCCGGCTCAGCCTCCGCGACGTGATGATCATTCACCTTGACGGCCTCGAGCCGCTCGCGCCCGACATCGCTCTTCGCGCCTGCGTCGAGCTCGGCCACGCGCTCGGCAACCAGCACTGGCCTGCCCTTGTGAAGGGCAACCGCGTGTTCGTGCCGCTGACCGTCGATCGCAAGGTGATGGGCTCGGTGATGAACACGCACCGCTTCGAAGGCATCCGCTACGAGTTCGTGCCCGGAGGCGAGATCGTGCCCTACCTCGCCCCGCACGAGTCGCGCCGCCTCTTTGGCGGTGCCGAGGGGCCGGTGCACACGCACGCGCACGAGCAGTACGCCGCCGTCGACGACGCCACCGGAAAGACCTACGCTCGCCCGCCAGTGCGCTCGCACGCCCACACGCACTCGCATCCGCACGAGCACGCGCATCCGCACGACCATTCGCATCCGCACGGCACCGAATCCGGCACATGAGTGCAGGCGACCACGGCGCTGCGGCGCCGGCCGCGACCGCAAGCCTGGCCCGCACCCTGCAGTTCGGGGACTCGATGTTCCCCATCGGCAGCTTTGCGTTCTCGGGCGGGCTCGAGTCGGCCGTCCAGAAGCGCGTCGTGACCGACGCGGTCACGCTCGAAGCCTATGCGCGCACTGCGGTCGAGCAGGCCGCGATGGGAGACGGCGTTGCGCTGGTCTGGGCCCACCGCGCCGCGCTTGCCGGCGACCTCGATGAACTCGCGAGCATTGACCGTCGCGTCTACGCACGAAAGCTCTCGAGCGAGACGCGGACGATGTCGGTTCGGATGGGCAAGAAGTTCGCCGAGATGAGCGCCGAGGTGGCCGGTGCCCCGCTCCTCACCGCGTGGCGCGACCGCGTCGCCTCCGGCGCCACGCCGGGCTGCTATCCGGTAGCGCTGGCGGCGAACTTCGCGGCTCAGGGCCTTCCGGCGCGCGACGCGTTCATCGTGCATCAGTACGGCGTCGCGACGATGATCCTCGGCGCCGCGCTGCGGCTGATGAAAATTGGGCATGTCGAGACGCAGTGCATGCTCTACCGGCTCAATGCCGACTCCGATGCGGGCTTCGAGATCGCCGCCCGCACGCCCCTCGTCGACATGGCTGGCTTTGCGCCGCTCGCCGAGGTGCTCGCGGCGGTCCACGTCAAGGCGCATCTGCGCCTGTTCATGAACTGACCAGGGAACGGTACACGGTGAAGAAGATCACACGCATTGGCGTCGGCGGGCCGGTCGGCTCGGGCAAGACCGCGATCGTCGAGGCGATCACGCCGCGGCTGCTCGAGATGGGCATCAAGGTGCTGATCATCACGAACGACGTGGTCACAACTGAAGATGCGAAGCATGTGCAGCGGACGCTGAAGGGCATCCTGCTCGAAGAGCGCATTCTCGGCGTCGAGACCGGCGCCTGCCCGCACACGGCCGTCCGCGAGGACCCGAGCATGAATCTCGCGGCCGTCGAAGACATGGAAGCCCGCTTCCCCGACGGTGACGTCGTGCTGATCGAAAGCGGCGGCGACAATCTGACCCTGACTTTTTCGCCGGCGCTCGTCGACTTCTTCATCTACGTCATCGACGTGGCCGCGGGTGACAAGATCCCGCGCAAAAATGGCCCCGGCATCTCGCAGTCCGACATCCTGGTCATCAACAAGACCGACCTTGCGCCGTATGTCGGCGCGAGCCTCGAGGTGATGGCGCGCGACTCGAAGCTGATGCGGGGCGACAAGCCGTTTCTGTTCACCAACTGCAAGACCGGCGAGGGCATTCCCCAGCTCGTCGATCTCATCCGCAGCGACCTCCTCTTCGACCTCCGGCTGCCGGCCGGCCAGCCCGCGTAGATGGGGATTGCAGAGGGCTCGCCGACGCTCGGGCCGTGGACGGCGGCCGAGAATCTCGGCCGGTCTGCGGCCGGGTTTGCCGACTTCCAGGACCAGCCGCCGCAGATGGCGAGCGGCACGGTCGGCAAGACCGGGTTCCTGCGCCTGGGCTTCGAGCGGCGCGGCGACCAGACGATCCTGGCGGAGCTTGACCGACGCGCGCCGTTCATGGCGCAACGGGCGCTGTATCCCGACCCTGCGCTGCCCGACCAGGCCTGGCTCTTCATCATCACCACCTCGGGCTGCGTGCTGCAGGGCGACCGGCTCGCGCTCGAAGTCACGCTCGGCCCCGCCGCACGGGCACACGTCACCACGCAATCGGCGACCAAGGTGCACAGCATGGACGCCAACTACGCGGCACAGACGCAGTCGATCGCGGTTGCCGACGGCGCCTATCTCGAGTTCCTGCCCGAGCCGCTGATCCCGCACCGGCGCGCCCGCTTCCTCAGCGACACGAAGATCTCGGTCGCCCCGACGGCCACCGTGCTCTACGGGGAAATCGTCCAGCCGGGCCGCAAGCACCATCACCCGGATGAAGCCTTCGGCGCCACGCTGCTGTCGCTCGCCGTTGAGGCCGAGCGTCCCGGCGGCGAGGCCCTGATCAGCGAGAAGCTCGTCGTCGATCCAGCGCGGCGTCCGGTGCGGCAGACCGGGGTGATGGACTCGTTCGACGTGCTCGGCAACGTCGTGCTGCTCACACCCGCGGACGTAGCCGATCGCGTGCACGCACGGGTCGACGCCGAGGTGGACCTCGCCGGGGGTGTCGCCTTCGGCGCATGCCGTCTGCCGAACGACGCCGGCCTGATCTTCAAGGCCCTTGGACGCGAGACCGCGCAGGTCAAGGCCAAGGTGCGCGAGTTCTGGGCGATAGCCCGCGAAGAAGCCACGGGCGCCGGCCTCCAGCCGCCGTTCTTCTGGCGCTGAGCAAAACCCTGGAGAACGAACATGAAACGTCTGCTCGATGGGTGGGAAGGCCGGTGCGCATCATCGAAGCTCTTGCGCTTCATCGACGTCAATCTGCGCGGCGTCGGGCAGGTGATGTTCCAGGACAATCCGCTCAGCGGACTGCTGTTCCTCATCGCCATCGCCTGGGGCTCGGCCGCAGCCGGCGTGCCGCAGGTCGCGATCGGCGGAATGGTGGCCGTGGTGGCAGCCACGCTGACGGCGTACTGGCTGCGGGTCGATGAGAGCGCGCTGCGCTCCGGCCTCTACGGCTTCAACGCGTATCTGGTCGGCCTCGCGCTGCCGACGTTCATGGCCCCGTCGACGACGATGTGGGTGTATGTCCTCCTCGGCGCCGCCGCTTCGGTCGTCGTCACGCTCGCGCTCGCCAACGTGCTGAAGACCTGGAGCGTGTCGGCGCTGACCGCCCCGTTCGTGCTCACGGCGTGGCTGCTGCTGGCGGCCACCCATGCGTTCTCCGGCCTCGAGGGCGGCGCGCTGCCTGCGATCGGAGAGATCGTGCCAATCGATCCGTCAGCGGCCGACCCGCTGCGCCTCGGCGATTTCTTGCAGGGAATCTTCACAAGCATCACGCAGGTGTTCCTGAAGGGCCACGGCCCGGCCGCGCTGCTGCTGCTCGCCGGACTGGCGGTGAACTCGATCGCGGCAGCGATCTTCGCCCTCGTGGGCGCGGTAGTGGCCGTCGTCACCGCGCACCTGCTCGGCGCCGAGAGCGAACTCGTTACGGCGGGGCTGCTCGGTTTCAACCCGGTGCTTACGGCGATCGCGCTCGGCGCAGTGTTCTACCGTCCCGGAATGCGCGTCGTCGTCTACACGCTGCTCGCCACGGTGATGTCCGTGATCGTGCAGGGAGCGATGATGGCCGTCATGACACCGTTCGGGATTCCGACGCTGACGGCAGCCTTCATCCTCGTGACCTGGCTCTTCCTTCTGCCACGCCTGCAGTTCGACTGAAGCGCGCGCTGCAATCGAATCGAGGATCCTCCCGAACGAGGCAAGATCCGCCGTCACCCAGTTGCGGGCACAACTCGGAGCATCGGCGTCGATAAGACCGGTGCGACTGCGATGGGCGGATCGGAACACTGCTGGACGCTCGCGATGCCGGGTTGATCAATCTTCGCTGCGCAGAGCCGCGTAGCATTGCCACGCAGTTGGTATCGGCGGGCGCGGTCCGGGCCATCTAAGGATATCGCTCGAAGCGAACTGGAGCGACCATGTTCAAGCACATCCTGGCAGCGGTGGACGGCAGCGGCACCTCCACACGCGCATTGCGTGCGGCGCTTGCCCTCGCCGGGGAGCAGCGATCCCGCCTGACCATTGTGCACGTGGTGGACACGGTTCCTGTCATCGTGGATTCGCCCTATGACCCGACTGACTATCAGGCAGCGGCACGCAAGGCTGGTGAGCAGGTCCTGAGGCGGGCGGCAGCCATGGCCCAGAAGGCGGGTGTCCCGGCGACACCACGCCTGCTCGAACTGCAGCAGGTCGCGGATCGAGCGGCGGACGGGATCGTCGATGCGGCGAGGCAAGCGAGGGCCGATCTCATCGTCATCGGGACACATGGCCGGCGCGGAGTCAGCCACCTGCTGCTTGGAAGCGTGGCGGAATCGGTCGTTCGCATCGCGTCAATGCCCGTGCTTCTCATCAGAGGCAAGCCGGAGCGCCGCGCCCGTCGAGGTTCCTGAATTCCGGCAGGTTTTCGCATGGCGGCGCCTCGAGACTCTTCCGCACGCCAGGGATTGACCAGTGCTGAGGCGCAAGCCAGGCTCCTGCGGGACGGAGCAAACGAGGTTCTCGAGCGCCGGAGCTATCCACTGGCCCGCTTTGCGACGAAGTTCTGGGGTCTGTCGGCATGGATGCTCGAGCTGATCGCCGCGCTCTCCTTCCTTCTCCACAAGACCTGATCTGTGGGTCTCTCTCGCGCTTCTTGTCGCGAATGCGGTCCTGAGTTTTGCCCAAGAGCAGCGCGCCTCGGCGGCGGTTTCCGCCCTGAGAAACCGGATGCAGATAACGTCGCGCGCCCTGCGCGACGGAAGCTGGCAACCGGTCCCTGCGCGCGAGCTAGTGCGCAGCGACGTCGTGCGGGTCCGCGCCGGCGATTCCGTACCTGCCGATCTGAGCCTGCTCGACGGTGACCTGCGGGTCGATCAGTCCGCGCTCACCGGGGAGTCGAAGGACTCCGGGAGAGGCACCGGGGACATCGTGTACTCGGGCTCGATCGTGCGGCTGGGCGAGGCCACGGGCATCGTGGTGGCGACCGGCGCGGCGACCTACTTCGGACGCACGACCCAGCTCGTGGACAGCGCGAAACCCCGGCTGCACGTCGAGGAGGTCGTCGCGCGGGTCGTGAAGTGGCTGTTCCTGATCGTGGGTGTCCAGGTCGCGGCAGTGCTGGTCGCCTCACTCGCCGCAGGCAAACCCCTGCTGGACATCCTGCCGCTTGCGCTGATGCTACTGATGAGCGCCGTGCCTGTGGCGCTTCCGGTGATGTTCACGGTAAGCATGGCCGTCGGTTCAGTTGAACTCGCGCGCCGTGGCGTCCTGATCACCCGGCTGAATGCGGCGGAAGACGCCGCCAACATGGACATACTGTGCACCGACAAGACCGGAACCCTGACGATGAACCGGCTGTCGCTGGCGGGGGCCGTGCCGGAGCCGCCGTTTGCCGCCAAGGATGTGATCAGCTGTGGCGCGCTGGCCTCCAACGAGGCGGACCGTGACCCGATCGATCTGGCGTTTCTGGACGCTGCGCGCACGCAGGGCGCTGCGCAGGAGGCGTTCCGGCAGATCTCCTTCATGCCGTTTTCCCCCGAGACGCGACGGACCGAAGCGCAGGTTGAAGTGGGTGGTGCCAAGGTGCATGTCATGAAAGGGGCACTGCACACGGTGGCCGCGGCCGCCGGACTCGGGGCCGTGGCGCGCGCCGAGGGCGATGGGCCGTTGCGGCTCGTCGGCATCGCACTGCTGCATGACCCGCCGCGCCCGGACTCGCGGCAGCTTGTCGCGGAGCTGCGCTCGCTGGGTGTCGACGTGAAGATGCTCACCGGTGATGCGACGCCCGTTGCGCGCGAAGTGGCCGATGAACTCGGGATTGCCGATTTCGAGGCAGAGATTCTGCCCGAGGAAAAGTTCAACACAGTGCAGAAGCTGCAGGCCGCTGGGCGGGTCGTGGGCATGACCGGCGACGGCATCAACGATGCTCCGGCACTGCGCCAGGCCGAGGTCGGCATCGCAGTGAGTGGCGCCACCGACGTTGCCAAGGCAGCCGCCAGTGTCGTCCTGACAAAGGACGGGCTGGCATCCATCGTCGACCTGGTCAACGGCGGACGAGCCATCTACCAGAGAGTGCTCACATGGATCGTCAACAAGGTCAGCCGCACGATCCTCAAGTCCGGATTCGTCGTGATCCCGTTTCTGATCACCGGCGAATTCGTGATCTCGGCGCTCGGGATGGTGCTGCTTCTGTTCATGACCGACTTCGTGAAGGTGGCGCTCTCCACGGATCGGGTCCGGCCTTCCTCTCAGCCGGAGACATGGCGCATCGGTCCCCTGGTCCGGGTCGCAGTAGTTCTCGGAGTGCTCATGCTGGCTGAGGCGCTCGCACTTCTCGCCTTTGGCTGGAATCGCTTCGGACTCGCCGGGAACGAAGGTGTCCGCCAGACGTTCACGTTCCAGGTTCTGCTCTTCTTTGCGATCTTCTCGATCGTGTCCATTCGTGAGCGACGGGGCTTCTGGGCCTCGCGTCCTAGCGGGACACTGGCGTGGGCGCTCATCGCTGATGCGTGCGTCGGAGTGGCGATCGGCCTGACAGGTCTCGGTGAGATGAAGCCGCTGCCAGTCGAGCAGACCGCGATCGTGATCATGTTCGCGCTGGCCTGCACGTTGATCCTCAACGACCGCGTCAAGGTGCTTCTTCTCGCCCGCTGAGGAGCCGGCCCGCGCTGGAAGTCTCGGCGATTCGTTCTCTCGCTCGACATGAAGTCATCGGGCACCCGTCTCGGCGCGGGTGACGCCCACGCGGTGTCCGGCGAGCCCGCCAAGGCGGCCACTTCGGCGCGCGCTGATTATTCGCTGCCGAACGCGGGCTGCGGAACCGGACCGCCTCGGTGCCTCACGGCTGATCGCTTCGTTCGTGCGATCGGTGACGGCCGGGTTCCGAAAGCCGCTGTCCGATGGGCGCCCAACTGCTCAACGCGATCCCGGCCGCCGGGAGCTTCAGGTCTCAGGTCGCCGGACAGTGGTGGATCTCGATTGTCGAGTGCACGATCTCCTCGTGCACCGACAGCCACTCGCGTACCGTTGCCGGCGTCAGCTTCCCGTCATGAGTCACGAGGCTCAACGCGCACGAATAGGTGCCCTTGCCGACGCGCCAGACGTGCAGGTCCGCGATCGCCGTTTCGCTTGCGGCGCCGCGCTCGGCAATGACCTCGCGGATTTCTTCCACGACCGGATGGTCCATCTCCCGGTCCAGCAGCACCTTGCTGGTGTCGACGATCAGTCCCTTTGCCCACCACGCGACGAGGGCCGCACCGGCGATGCCCATCACCGGGTCGAGCCACGACCAGCCCAGCAGCAAGCCTCCGGCGAGCGCCGCGATGGCCGCCACTGAGGTCGCCGCATCGGCGATGACGTGGATGTAGGCCGACTTCAGGTTGAGGTCGTGCTCATGGCCATGCTCGTGCTCATGCCCGTGAAGGTCGTGCCCATGCCCGTGGTCGTGGTGGGCCGCCCCCAGGATGCGCGCCGAGACAAGGTTGACGACCAGGCCGATGACTGCGATGACCATGGCCTCCTGGTAGTGAATGGGCGCGGGATTGAACAGGCGCTCGACCGACCCGTACACCATCAGGATCACGACGAAAAGCAGAAAGATCGCGCTGGCGAAGCCGCCGAGGATCTCGATCTTCCAGGTGCCGAACGCGAACCGCGGATCCTTCACGTGCCTGCGGGCCGCCGCATAGGCAAACGCGCTCAGGCCGATTGCCACCGCGTGGCTGCTCATGTGGAAACCGTCGGCCAGCAGCGCCATCGAGTTGTAGAACCAGCCGGCCGCGATCTCGACCACCATCGTGGCTGCGGTGATCCACATGACCAGACGCGTGCCGCGCTCACCGGCAGTGTTGCCGGAGTCGAAAACATGGTCATGGCGCCAGCGGTCGAGGTCGTCGGTGTGCATGATGAGGATTCTGCCCGGAACAGCTTACCGGCCCTGCGCGGCGTCGCCATGAGCGCCGGGGGCACGGCTGGCAGTGTCTTCGACCTGGCCGGAACCGGTACCCGTCGTCGCCTCCCCCTTTGCCAGCAGCCGCAGCCCGTTCAACACTACCAGCAGACTCGCACCCATGTCGGCGAACACCGCCATCCACATCGTGGCGTTGCCGAACACCGCCAGCACAAGGAACACCGCCTTGATGCCAAGTGCCAGCGTGATGTTCTGCCATAGCACTGCGTGCGTCGAACGCGACAGTTTCACAGTTTCGCTAAGTCGCCGCAGGTCATCGTTCATTACGACGATGTCGGCGGCTTCCATCGCGGCATCGGTGCCGGCCGCGCCCATCGCCACGCCGATGTCGGCCTGTGCCAGAGCCGGCGCATCGTTGATGCCGTCCCCGGCCATTGCGGTCAGGCCCAACTCCTGCTGCAGCACTCTGATTGCGACCAGCTTGTCTTCCGGCAGCAGGTTGCCGCGTGACTGCGCGATGCCGGCTTCGCGCGCCACCGCCGTGGCCGTTACCTGGTTGTCGCCCGTGAGCATCACGGGCGTAATGCCGAGCGCCTGCAGTGATGCGACGGCGTCGCGAGAGGACGGCTTGATCATGTCCGCGACCGCGAACAGCGCGATCACGCGCTCCGGCGTGGCCAGCAGCGTTACCGTGCGGCCGGCGTCTTCGTGACGCCTGAGCTGCGCCTCGAGCTCGGCGGAGCATTGGCCGCGCTCCTCAATCAAACGGTGATTGCCGAGCACATACGTCACGCCACCGACCTCGGCCTGCACGCCGCGGCCGGCCAGCGCCTGGAAGCTTCCGGCCTCGACGCTATTGGGCTTGAGGCCCGCTGCGATGGCGCGCGACACCGGGTGGTCCGAATGGCTGGCCAGGACCGCGGCGATGTGTTCGGCAGTTGCCGCATCGGTCGCCGGGTCCACCACCGACCAGTCGGTCAGACGCGGCTTGCCCTCGGTGATCGTGCCGGTCTTGTCGAGAGCGATGGCTTTGAGCTTGCGCGCCTCCTCCAGGTAAATGCCGCCCTTGATTAGGATGCCGCGCCGTGCGGCCGCGGCCAGCCCGCTGACAATAGTCACCGGAGTGGAGATCACCAGCGCGCATGGGCAGGCGATGACGAGGAGAACGAGGGCTTTGTACACGGCCTGCATCCAGGTCAAGCCGGCGAGCCACGGTCCGAGCAGCGCCACGGCCAGCGCGATCACGAACACCGCCGGCGTGTAGACGGCCGCGAAACGGTCGACGAAGCCCTGCGTCGGCGCCCGCGCGGCCTGCGCCTCCTCGACGGAATGGATGATGCGAGCCAGGGTCGAATTGGACGCGGACGCCGTGACTTCGAATTCGAAAGTCCCCGAGGCATTGATGGTCCCGGCGAAAACCGGATCGCCGGCAGTCTTGTCGACCGGGATGCTTTCTCCGGTGACCGGCGCCTGATCGATACTCGTCTGGCCGGAGCGCACCACGCCGTCCATCGGCACACGCTCGCCCGGCTTCACACGGAGCCGCGCGCCGACAGCCACCTCTTCCACGGGCAACGTCGACCAGCTGCCGTCCGCCTGCCGCGCCGAGGCCTGCTCGGGCGCCATCGCGAGCAGGCCCTTGATAGCGTTGCGCGCGCGATCCACTGCCCGTGCCTCGATGGCCTCGGCGATCGCGTACAGCGCCATCACCATCGCTGCCTCGGGCCATTGGCCGATTGCGAAGGCACCCGTCACCGCCACGGTCATCAGCGCATTGATGTTCAGGCGCCAGCGACGCAGCGCAGCCATCCCCTTCCCGTACACGTCGAAGCCGGCGAGCCCGATCGCGAGCGCCGCGATCGCAAGTCCGAGTCCTCGCCACGTCAGAGTCTCCGGTGCGAAGTAGCCCAAGGCTTCGGCCGCGATAGCCAGCACGAGCGCGGCGACTAGGCGCGGCACTTCACCGTGCGTTGCGTGGTGATCGTGATCCTCGGTGCGCGGGGCGCTGCCGGCGGGTTGCGGATCGAACCCGGCGTTGCGGATGGCGGCCAGCGCGGCTTCGATGCTGCGCTCGTCCGCATCGATGGTCAGCGTCCTGCGCGCGAGCTGGAAACCCAGCCCCCGGATGCCGGCGAGGTCGTCGACCGCGCGCCGGATTTCCGCCTCCTCAGCCGCGCAGTCCATCGTCGCGATGCGGAATCGTCGCCCGGGGGCGATCACGTCATCCTCGGCACCTGCGCACGGCGGCGGGCAGCATGCGCCGCAGTCGCCGTCGGCCGCAACCGCGTCGTGCGCATGCCCCGCGTGGGCATTCTTGATGTCCTGCTCAGCGCTTTCCATGACGGCATTGCAAACCCTGTAGTTGCAGTAGAGTCAAGCCTTGGCCCAGAACGAGGACTGGCGATGAAGATTGGTGATCTGGCCAATGCGACCGGTACGCCCGTCGAAACCATCCGCTTCTACGAGCGCGAGGGGCTGCTGCCGCCGCCCGGGCGCGCGGACAACAACTACCGCGTCTATCTGCCGGTGCATGCGGAGCGGCTGGCCTTCATCCGTCAGTGCCGCAACCTTGACATGACGCATGACGAGATCCGCGCCCTGCTCGCACTGCGCGACGCTCCTGCCAGCGACTGCGGCGAAGTCAACGCACTGCTGGACGAACATGTGCGGCACGTTGCCGAACGCATCCGCGAGCTACGGGCCCTAGAGAAAGACCTGAAGGCGCTGCGCGCCCGCTGCACGTCGCCCCAGTCAATCAGCGACTGCGGCATCCTCAACGGGCTGGACAAGGCAGCGGCGGTCGCGCCGTCGAGGCCACGCCGCCACGTGCGAGGCACCCATTGAGCACGCCGGCGCGCGCCGCGTCGCTGCCCGCGGGCGGCAGCTGCGTTCTGCCGGCCGCCGTTCCATTCGGCGCGCGGGCTGCATGGAGCGTCGGCACCACCTCGCCGGCCGTCGCATCGGCCGCTGTCCTGTCGAGTGCGGCGCATGCGAAGGTGTTTCGATGAGCAAGCCCATCCCGGCCTGGGAACCGCTGTCGCCTGAGGTACTCGCCGACCAGCTCGGCGTCTACGACCGCATGCGCGCCGCCTGTGCGTTGGCCGAGTCGCCACGTGGCGTCACGCTCTTCCGTCATGCCGACGTCGTCGCCGCGGCGCGCGACCCGCAGTCGTTTTCATCGGCCGCCTCGGCGCGGCGCGCGGTACCGAATGCGATCGACCCGCCCGAGCATGCGACGTGGCGCGCGCTCGTCGACGCTTTCTTCGCGCCGGCGCACATGTCCGCGCTGGAGCCGCGCGTGCGCGCGATTGCCGATGCCCTCGTGGGTGCGCTGCCACGCGGCACTGTCGTCGATGCGCTGGCGGAGATCGGGACCCCGTTCGCCGTGCGCGCGCAGACGGAGTGGCTGGGCTGGCAGGGCATCGAGGATGAACTGCTCGCTTGGATGGCCGACAACCATGCGGCCACGCGCAGCGGTGACGTCACGCGAACCGCCGCGGTCGCCGCTGCATTCGACGAGATCATCCGCGCGCAACTGCGCCGGCGCCGTGCGCTGGGCATGGCCGCGCCGGTTGACCCGACGACCGCGCTGCTTGCTGCCACTCACGACGGACAGCCGCTGGACGAGGCCGACATCGTCTCCGTCCTGCGCAACTGGACCGCGGGCGACCTCGCGTCGATGGCGGCAGCCCTGGGTGTCGTGGTCCGGTTCCTCGCGACGCACCCAGACGTGCAGCAGCAGTTGCGGGAGCGCCCCGAGCGGCTCGCGACGGCGATCGACGAAATGCTGCGCATCGACGACCCCTTCCTCGTCAACCGGCGCGTGACGACGAGGGCCGTGCGCATCGGCGACCACGAGCTCGCCGCCGGGACCCGCGTCTACCTCAACTGGACCTCGGCGAACCGCGATGAGACTGTCTTCGGTGATCCGAACGCCTACCGGCCCGAGCGCAACGCACCGCACAACCTCGTCTACGGCGCCGGCATCCACGTCTGCCCGGGGCGGCCGCTGGCGACCATGGAACTCGTTGTCGCGGTGCGCACGCTGCTGCAAGCCACCCCTGGGATCGACCCGGCGCCCGACGACATACCCGTGCGTGAAACCTATCCGCTGGGCGGCTGGCGCCGGGTGCCGGTGCGGCTCCGCTGAGCGGCTCGGCGTCGCGCCCGCCGCGTGCGTATCCGGACGCGCGGCAAAATGCGCAATGCGGCCCGACGGCTTGCGAGGATGTGCATCACGACCTCGCTCGGCTCGAAAATTCCGACCCTGTCGCAAGACGCAAGTCCGCCGCTCGGAGGACGGCCCTGCGCCTCCCCTGCTCCCGCCCGATGCTCATCGAGCCTTCACGGCTCATGATCAGCACTGCGTATGTGACCCGCGGGAGCTGTCTGACCATCGCCCTCACATCGATCCGTCCAAATCCTGCATTGGCGTGGGTCGACGGGCGCCCCCGCCACGACGGATCAACTCCGGCTGGATGCCAGTCCGACCAGGCGGGCGATGACGATGGCCGGAAACAGGACGCCGAGAGTGGACAAGAACGTGGCGAGCATCCTGGCGGAAGTACTCACCGCATAGATGTCTCCGAAGCCGACGGTGGTCAGTGAAGCCAGGCTGAAGTAGATGAAGTGAACGTAGTCCTTGTCCGTACCGCTCAGCTCGACATTGCCTCCCAGGGAAACGCCGGTAGCGGCATGGATGACTTCAAGGGTCAGCGCCCCCATGAGCGCCAGCAACAGGTAGACATTGACTGCGCCGATGATCCGGTAGGTGTTAACGATCTGGTCGCGAAACAGCAGCCGGAGGTTGATGAAGATGAATACCACCGAATTGGCGATGCCGATGACATTTTCCAACACGAAGAATGAATACGGGTTCTCTCCGAAACGAATGAGTCGCAGCGTCAGGTGCATGCTGAACAGAATGGCGGAGACGGCGATGAGCCCAACACTCCGTGTTGAGAAGATGCCGGAAAAGAAAACGCTGAGCAAGAGTATGTTGAACAGCAATACTCCGTGACCGCTGATTTCCATGATGATCGGGAGCACGAACACCGCGACAATGAGCACAACCAGCAAAGTGACGAAGCTCGCATCCGCCAGCCAGTAGGACTGGAGATTTCTGATTAGATTTCGCATGGCCTCTTGGAGTTGGAGTATTCAGAATGCGCGCGGCCCGGGCGCACCCCAGAGCCGTCGCGCGAAGCTTCGTTGGCGGCGCGTCTTGGGGTCGGCCCGTTCGTTGAACTGATCCCTTCCCCGCTTTGGGACCGCTCCGCGGTAGCGATTTTCGGCGGAAGGCAGCGCGGCCTGTTCCCCATCAGATTTGCCGTCAGGTTGGAGGGCATGCCCTCAATGAATCTCGGCGGACAGCCCCTCGAGTCCATGCGTCGGGTCCGAACTTCGACAGCCCTCGATAGACGGGGTGGATCGCGAAACCTACTCCCACTCAATCATCAACGGCTTCTGTAAGCCGTTGATTCGCCTGTACGACAGCTCGAACCGCGCTGGTTTTACCGTCAGATGTACCGTCACTGCGACTGGGATCCCCGCGTGCAGCATTCAACATCGATCGACATCTATCGAGAACAGTCGGCGTCTCCATGATGGCCAGCTTTCGAGATCTATCGGCATCTATCGACTCCCAGCAACATCGGCGACGGCATCGACGCGCGTTCATCTCGGTTAGCGACACGCCCAAAACCGGCTGGCATCAAGAGCTATAGGCTATTGTTCCGACTCGCTTTTCAGCCAGTTTCTTTTCCGTCAGGCGCATCAATCAAGGCGCGTTCGGAGGTATCGCCTGAGGCGTGGCCTGCACGACAGTCTGCGCTTCGGCAATCCGGTAGCCCATCGTACGGTAGCCGCGCTGGCGCTTGTCCCACATTCGCAGTAGAGCCG
>DAOMFL010000080.1:0-15649 GCA_035429805.1 Burkholderiaceae bacterium | reverse complement strand
TCAGCGCCGAGCAGTAGTTCAGCCGGTCGACGTACGGGATCAGGTTGTGCCAGGTATGGTCCTCGCACTCCTTCTCGAAGCCGCGGTGCAGGTAGCCGCAGTGCACGTCGGTGCGCAGGATCTTCTCGCCGTCGAGTTCGGCGACGATGTGGATGGTCCCGTGAGTCGCGGGGTGCGACGGGCCGATGTTGACGATGACGGTGTCGTCGCGCAGCGGCGTGTCGAACGCAGGCCGGATCGGGTTGGGGAGGCTCAGGTCCATCTCAGCCCCCGGTCCGGTCGGCGAGGTCGAAGCCCTCGCGGTACTTCACCAGCGGCTGCTCGCCGAGCTTCGGATAGTCCTTGCGCAGCGGATAGCCGACGAAACCCTCGTACAGCAGGATCGGCCGCAGGTCCTTGTTGCCGGTGAAGCGGATGCCGTACATCTCGTGACACTCGCGCTCGGCGAAGGCGGCCGAACCATAGAGCGGTGTCAGCGTGTCGACCACCGGATCGGCTTCCGTCACCTGCGTGCGGACACGCACACGCACCTTGTGGTGCGTCGAATACAAGTGCCATACGACGTCGAAGCGCGGCGTGCGCTGTGGCCAGTCGATGGCGGTGACGTCGAGCAGCATGTCGAACCGCCACTCGGATTTCAGCGCCCGCACCAGTTCCAGCAATGCCGGCGGCGCGATCTCGATGATGAGCTGGCCGTGCGCGACCGAGATGGCGGTCGCCAGCCGCTCGAGTTTCGGACGCATCAGGTCGAAGATTTGCGCGGCCATCAGAAGTCCTTCGTCAGGATCGGGTGCTTCTCGCGCGCGATCTTGTCCTGCAGCTGCATGATCCCGTCGATGACCGTCTCGGGCCGCGGCGGGCACCCCGGGATGTAGACGTCGACCGGAATGATCCGGTCGATGCCGGCCACAGCGGCGTAGTTCTGGTAGAAGCCGCCGCTGGTGGCGCAGACGCCGAAGGCCATCACCCACTTGGGTTCGCACATCTGCTCGTAGACCTTCAGCAGGATCGGCGCCTGCTTGTGCGTGACGGTGCCGACGACCATCAGCAGGTCCGACTGCCGCGGCGAGAAGCGCGGCAGCGCCGCGCCGAAGCGGTCGGTGTCATAGGGCGTGGAACTCACCGACATGAACTCCATCGCGCAGCAGGCCGTGACGAACGGGTACGGGAACAGCGAGAACTTGCGGGCCCAGCCGCACAGTTCATCCTTCTTTGTCGTCAGGTACTCGAAGGCGGCGCTCTTGCCGCCCTCTGGGGCGATGGGAATGCTGGGCCGGGCGTTCACTCCGTCACTCCTTCGATCAGCCGCGCGCGATACACGTAGAGCAGGATCAGCACCAGCAGCGCCATGAAGACTCCGAACGTCACGAGCATCGTTCCGGTGACCGGCTGCGCTCCGAGTGCCCAGATGAACAGGAACACCGTCTCGAGGTCGAACAGGATGAAGACGATCGCCACGGCGTAGTACTTGGCAGGCACCGCCTTCACGTTGCGCGGATCGACCGGCGTGGCACCGCATTCGAACGGTTCGAGCTTGACGGCTGTGTCGTCGGGCTTCGGACCGAGCAGCCGGTTCAGGATGAGCATCAGCGCGACCAGCCCCAGGATCGCGACCATGTAGATGAGGAAGACGACATAGGGGTTCATGGCGCGCGCTCTCCTGTGTACCGGGCCACCGTCATGCCACGTAGCTCGGATATTCCGGCACGTACATCTGCGCACGGATCGCTTCAGTAAGGTCGGCAGGCCGGTCGACGCCCGCCAGGCCCTGCTCGAACGCCACCTCGGCCACCGCCGTCGCCACCGCCAGCGACGCCGAGCGGATCTGCAGCAGCGGCGGGTAGAGGCTGCCCTGCTCGAGGTCGGCCGGGGTGACCGTCTGCGCCAGCGCGCGCGCGGCCGCCATGAACATGTCGTCGGTCACGCGCGAGGTGCCAATGGCGACCGCACCGAGCCCGACGCCCGGGAAGATGTACGAGTTATTGCCCTGCCGCGGTACGTAGCGACGCCCGTTGAAGTCGACAGGATCGAACGGGCTGCCGGACGCGAACAGCGCCCGGCCACTGGACCACTGGTAGGCCTGTTCCGCCGTGCACTCGGCGCGCGAGGTCGGATTGGACAGCGCAAAGACGATCGGACGCTCGTTCATCTGCGTCATCGTCTCGATGACCTCGCGCGTGAAGGTGTTCGGCGTGGCGCCGACGCCGATGATCGCGGTCGGCTTCAGCGCGCGGACTGCACCGATGAAGTCACCGACCGGCGCGTGCGCATGCGCGTACGGCTTCTTGTGCTCGGCGAGGTCCCGGCGCTCGGCGACCACCAGTCCCTTGGAATCGACCAGCCAGCAGCGGCGGCGCGCTTCCTGCTCCGGCAGGCCGTCCGCGCGCATCGCGGCAACCAGCAGGTCGGAGATTCCCGTCGCCGCTTCGCCGGCGCCCAGGCACAGGAAGGTCTGCTCGCGCATCGCCTTCTTCGTCACACGCAATGCCGAGTAGATCCCGGCGACCGTGACGCTCGCCGTGCCCTGGATGTCGTCGTTGAAGGAGCAGATCCGGTCGCGATACCTGCGCAGCAGCCGGAACGCGTTGTGGTTGGCGAAGTCCTCGAACTGCACCAGCACGCCCGGGAACACCGCCTGCGTCGCTTCGATGAACTCCTCCACCAGTTCATCGAACTCGGCACCGGCGAGGCGCTTGCGGCGCGTGCCCAGATACAGCGGGTCCGCAAGCAGCGTTTCGTTATTCGTGCCGCAGTCGAGCATCACCGGCAGGCAGCGGCGCGGATGCACGCCCGCGCAGGCCGTGTAAAGCGCCAGCTTGCCGATCGGGATCCCCATGCCATTCGCGCCGAGGTCGCCGAGACCGAGTATGCGTTCGCCGTCGGTGACCACGATGATCGCGGCTTCCTTGTACGGCCAGTTGGACAACACCTGCTGGATGCGTCCGCGGTCCGCTGCGCTGACGAACAGCCCCCGCGGCCGCCGATAGATATGACCGAACTGCTGGCACGCCAGACCGACGGTCGGCGTGTAGATGATCGGCATCATCTCGTCCGGATTCTCGAGGATGACGCGGTAGAACAGCGCCTCGTTCCGGTCCTGCAGCGACTCGAGCATGATGTACTTCGCGAGGTTCGTCTGCAGGCGGCGGAAGTTCTCGAGCACCCGCGTGACCTGTTCCTCCTGCGTCGAGATGTGCGGCGGCAACAGGCCTCGCAGGCCGAGCATGTCGCGCTCGGCGGCTGAAAACGCAGTGCCCTTGTTGAGGGTCGGGTCGCGCAGCAGCGCTGTGCCGCGGGGAAACCACTCCGGAAGGGGCGGCGGCAGCACACGTTGGGCCCGTCGTTGCAGCATCTTCGTGTCTCCCCGTGGTATGCCGGAATCCGTTCAGGTCCCGGCGCGGAATGTCGCGGGAGGATCGACGACGACGACGGAGAAGGCGCGCGAAAGGGCGCGGCCTCCGGCAACTGCAGCCCAGGTCACTTCCTGCGTCGTGGTCTCCATCGTTCCCGCTCGCCTCTCTCAGGGCGTTTCTGCCTGCGTGACGGACGCACGCAATGCGGCAACGCTACGGGCACGCCGGATTGGCAGATTGATACCTGTCAAACCCGAGCGGCTTGTGTAACGGGACGCGTCAAGGATGCAACTGGTCGTACTTCGCCTTCAGCTGCTCCGGCGATTCCTTGTGGTCCGGATCAGGGATGATGCAGTCGGCCGGGCATACGTCGACGCACTGCGGCGTGTCGTGGGCGCCGACGCATTCGGTGCACTTGGCCGGGTCGATCGTGTAGATCGGGTCGCCGACGCTGATGGCTTCGTTCGGGCAGACGGGCTTGCAGGCATCGCATGCCGTGCAGTCGTCCACGATGATCAGGGCCATAAGATCCTCCTGGAGGGAATGGGTGGCAAGGGTGGTGGAGCCGGCGCGGTGCGGTCCTAGACGTACTCACTCGTGTAGGACTTCAGCGCCTTCATGTAATTGGAGCGCTCGAACGCGTCCGGGTCCGGGCAGGCCTGCTGGCTGAGCGACCCTTTCATCTGCTCGACCGAGGCGTACTCGCGTTCCGCGAGCCACTCCCGGACTCCGCGCACCAGCACGCCGATGTGCGCCGGCCCCTTCCTCAGCAGGCTGCTCGCGATCATGACGCAGTCGGCGCCGGCGAGCAGCAGCTTCAGCACGTCCTCGGGCGTGTGCGCCCCGCCGGTGGCGGCCAGGCTGGCCTTCACGCGGCCGCGCAGGATCGCGATCCAGCGCAGTGCCAGGCGCAGCTCGTCCGACGTCGACAGCACGAGGTGCGGCGCCACCTGCAGGTCCTCGAGTTCGATGTCAGGCTGCAGGAACCGGTTGAACAGCACCAGTCCGGAGGCGCCGGCCTGCGACAGGCGGCTCGCCATGTTGGCCATCGCGCTGAAATACGGCGCGACCTTGACCGCAACGGGGATCCGCACCTGACCGGCGACGGACTTCACCAGGTCGATGTAGCGCTGCTCGACTGCGGCGCTGCTGTCGTCGAGGTTGGTGGCGAGGAAATAGACATTGAGCTCGATGGCGTCCGCACCGGCCTGCTCGAACTGCCTGGCAATGCCGGTCCAGCCGCCGGGCGTGTAGCCGTTCAGGCTGGCGATGACCGGAACCGCGAGCGCCTTCTTGGCATCGGCGATCAGCTGCAGGTGGCGGTCCGGCCCGGTGCTGAACTGCTGCTCGGGGAAGAAACCCCTCGCCTCGGGCGACAGCTCCGCCCCGTAGAGCATCAGGTTGTGCGTGGCCATCTCGTCGTGCTCGATCTGCTCCTCGAAGAGCGACGGCAGCACCACGGCGGCCGCCCCGGCGTCTTCGAGCCGCTTCAGGCTGTCGATCGAGCCCGTCAGCGGCGAAGCCGACGCAACGACCGGATGCGCGAGCCGCAGACCCAGATAACGCGTGCTTAAATCGATGCTCATCCTTGGGCCTCCCGGCTCTGTGCCTTGTCTGCGGCGGGAGCCCCGGACGCCGCTTCCGGTTCGGCTACGCCGTCACCCGCGCCGGCCTCCGCCACCACGCGATGCACGCCGGCCACCTGCTCGTAGAACTGCCAGCGCGCGTCGGCTTCTGCCTGCGCCTGCCTGCCGAGCAACTTGGCGCGCGACGGATCGGCCTGCGCCAGCATCGCGAAGCGGCCTTCCTTCATCGTGAACTGCTCGAGCGGTATCGTGGGCTTGCGCGAGTCGAGCTTCAGCGGCTGGTCCGCGCCGCCCATGCCGAGGCGCGGGTCATAGTGATAGAGCGTCAGGTAGCCGCTCTTGACTGCGTCGCGCTGGTGGCTGAAGCCCGTCGTCATGTCGATGCCGTGCGCGATGCAATGGCTGTACGCGATGATCAGCGACGGCCCGTCCCACGCGGCCGCCTCCTGGAACGTGCGCACCGTATGCACCGGGTTCGCGCCCATCGCGACCTGCGCGACGTACACGTTGCCGTAGGCCATCGCGATCATGCCGAGGTCCTTCTTGCCGATCGGTTTGCCTGCCGCTGCGAACTTCGCCACCGCGCCGCGCGGCGTCGACTTCGACGCCTGCCCGCCGGTGTTGCTGTAGACCTCGGTGTCGAGCACCAGGATGTTGACGTTGCGGCCGGAGGCGAGCACGTGGTCGAGGCCGCCGTAGCCGATGTCGTAGGCCCAGCCGTCGCCGCCGACGATCCACACGCTGCGGGTGACGAGGCTGTCGGCCACCGCGGCGAGCCGGGCGGCCTCGGGCGCATGCAGCCCCGCCAGAATGCGCTTCAGCTGCTGCACGCGCTCGCGCTGCGCCTTGATCTGCTCGTCATTGTCCTGCGGCGCGCTTACGAGCAAGTCGGCCAGTTCGGGCCCGATATCGGCCCACAACTGGTGCACCAGCGCCTTGGCCAGCTCCTGCTGCGCGTCGAGCGCAAGACGCATGCCGAGGCCGAACTCGGCGTTGTCCTCGAACAGGCTGTTGGCCCACGTCGGGCCCTGCCCGGCCGCGTTCTGCGAGTACGGCGTCGATGGCAGGTTGCCACCGTAGATCGACGAGCAGCCGGTCGCATTCGCGATCACGAGATGATCGCCATAGAGCTGCGACAGGAGTTTCAGGTACGGCGTCTCGCCGCAACCGGAGCACGCTCCGGAGTATTCGAAGAGCGGCTTGCGCAGCTGCGAGCCACGCAGTCCGTCGATCGTGTCAAATGACGGCCGCACTTCCGTGAGGCTCAGGAAGAAGTCGTAGTTCGCCCGCTCGGCCTCGAGATGGTCGAGCTTGGGCGACATGTTGATCGCCTTGTGCTTGACTACCTCCTTGCTGCGGGTCGGGCAGACGTCCACGCAGGCGCCGCAGCCGGTGCAGTCCTCGGGCGCCACCTGCAGCGAGTACATCATCCCTGCAAGGCTGTCCTTGCGGTTCCACGGCACTGCCTTGAAGGTCGATGGCGCCCGTTTCATCTCCTCGGGCGAGAACACCGTCATGCGGATCGCCGCGTGCGGACAGACCAGCGGACAGATCGCGCACTGTGTGCAGATCTTCTCGTCCCAGATCGGGATTTCCAGCGCGATGCTGCGCTTTTCCCACTGCGTCGTTCCGGTCGGGAAGGTCCCGTCCACCGGCATCGCCGAGACCGGCAGCAGGTCGCCCTTGCCATCGAGCATCATCGCGGTCACGCGCTGCACGAAGTCCGGCGCGGCCTTCGGCACGATCGGACGGCGCGACAGCAGCGAATCGGCGCGGCCCGGCACCTTGACTTCGGCCATCGCCGCGAGCGACGCATCGACCGCGGCGAAGTTGCGGGCCAGCACGGTCTCGCCGCGCTTGCCGTAGGTCTTGCGGATCGCCTCCTTGATCTTCGCGATGGCCTCGTCGCGCGGCAGGATGCCGGAAATCGCGAAGAAGCAGGCCTGCGTGACGGTGTTGATGCGGCCGGCGAGCCCCGCGTGCTTCGCCACCGCCAGCGCGTCCACCACAAAGAAGCGCAGCTTCCGCTCGACAATGGTCTGTTGCGCTTCGCGTGGCAGCTTCCCCCAAACCTCGTCCGGCCCGTACGGGCTGTTCAGCAGGAAGGTCGCCCCGGCGCGGGCGAGCTCGAGCACGTCGAGCTTTTCCATGAACTCGAACTGGTGGCAGGCGACGAAGTCGGCCTTGCCGATCAGATAAGTGGAGTCGATCGCATTCGGACCGAACCGCAGGTGCGAGACTGTGATCGCGCCCGACTTCTTGCTGTCGTAGACGAAGTAGCCCTGTGCGTGCAGCGGTGTGTTCTCGCCGATGATCTTGACGGTGTTCTTGGTGGCGCCCACCGTGCCATCGGCGCCGAGACCGTAGAACACGGCGCGGGTGACGCCTTCGCCTTCAGTGATGAACTCCGGATCCCACTTCAGCGACAGGTGAGTGACGTCGTCCGAGATGCCGACGGTGAAGTGGCGCTTCGGCTTCGCGAGCTTCAGTTCGTCGAGCACCGCCTTCGCCATCGCCGGCGTGTACTCCTTGGACGACAGGCCGTAGCGGCCGCCGATGACGCGCGGCATCGGCCTGTCCTGCGGCCAGCCTTCGGCCAGCGCCGTGACGACGTCCGTGTAGAGCGGCTCGCCGACCGCCCCGGGCTCCTTGGTGCGGTCGAGCGCGGCGATCGACTTCACCGTCTTCGGCAGCGCGGCGATGAAGGCGTGCACGTCGAACGGCCGGTACAGCCGCACGGTGACGAGGCCGACCTTCTCGCCCGCCGCAACGAGCCTGTCCACCGCCTCGCGAGTCGCGCCGACACCCGAGCCCATCTGCACGATCACGCGCTCGGCATCGGGTGCGCCGCTGTACCAGAACAGGCTGTACTTCCGCCCGGTGAGCCTGGCGAAGCGCGCCATCGCCTCGCTGACGACGCCGGGGACCGCCGCATAGAACGGATTGCAGGCCTCGCGGGCCTGAAAGAACACATCCGGGTTCTGCGCGGTGCCGCGGATCACCGGCTTGTCCGGATTGAGTGCCCGCGCCCGGTGCGCGCGCACCAGCTCGTCGTCGATCAGCTCGCGCGCCTGCTCCTCCAGCAGCAGATCGATCTTGTTGACCTCGTGGCTGGTGCGGAAACCGTCGAAGAAGTGCAGGAACGGCACGCGCGCCTTCAGCGTCGCCATGTGCGCGATCATCGCCATGTCCTGCGCTTCCTGCACGCTCGACGACGCGAGCAGCGCGAACCCGGTGGTGCGCGCGCTCATCACGTCGCTGTGATCGCCGAATATCGACAGCGCGTGGGTCGCGAGCGTTCGCGCGGCGATGTGGAATACCGTCGGCGTCAGCTCGCCGGCGATCTTGAACATGTTGGGCAGCTTCAGCAGCAGCCCTTGCGACGCGGTGAAGGTCGTCGTCAGCGCGCCGGCCTGCAGCGACCCGTGCACCGCACCAGCGGCGCCGGCTTCGCTCTGCATCTCGATGACCTCGGGCACCATGCCCCAGAGATTCTTCTGTCCAGCCGCCGACCAGGCGTCGGCCAGTTCGCCCATCGTCGATGACGGCGTGATCGGGTAGATCGCGATCACCTCGCTGCAAAGGTGGGCAATGCGGGCGGCGGCTTCGTTGCCGTCGAGCACGTAGGGGTGTTTGATCATGGCTGTCTCCGCTGCCACGGCTAGAGAATCCCGGCCTTGCCGGCCTGCCAGCGGCGAAATTCAGTGGTCAGCAGCGCGACGTGTTCACGTTCCTCGGCCGCCAGTTCCTTGTACAGGTCGCGCTCGGCCGAACCGGCTGGCGCACGCTCGCCTTCGCGCGTGAAGAAGTCGACCGCCCGCTCCTCGAACGCAATGGCGATGCGGAACAGGTTGGCCGGGTCCTCGGGCTTGCGGTCGATGCCGGCAAAGATTGCGGCGCGGTCGACCTGGTAGTCCGTCGACGGCTGCGGCAGATCGGCGTGGTAGCGCTTCGACAGCGTCTCCATGTGTTCCTGCTCCATCTCAGCGAAGCGGCTGAAGAGATCCTGCAGCACCGGATCCTTCGAGTCGCGCGCAGCGCGCTGGTAGAACGCGTGGCCGCCGAGCTCGATCTCGAAGGCCTTGCGCACCGCCTCCAGCGCGCGGTCGTCCTCAATGGCGCCGCGGTCGAGGATCTCCAGCCTGCCCTTGCAGTACGGACACAGGCCGTAGGGAAAGGCGAAACCCTCCGCGACCTTGTGGCACTCGGTGCAGCGCCAGGTGAGCTCCATGCCGGCACAGCAGATGTACGACTCCTCGCCTTCGAGCGGGCGATGGCAGCGCGGGCAGACGTTCATTGCTTGGCCTCGGCGGTGGCGGATTCGGAGGTGGCGCCGATCGGTGTCGGCGGCACGAAGGCGTCGGCGTCGGCCTGCGTGATAGGCCAGGTGCTCTTGCCGCTCGCGAGCCAGGCCCCGATCGCGCGCGCCGCACGGCGCCCGGCACCCATCGCGAGGATCACGGTCGCCCCGCCGGTCACGATGTCGCCACCTGCGAAGACGCCGGGCACGCTGGTGGCCTGCGTCATCGGGTCGGCGACGATGTAGCCCCACTTGTTGAGTTCGAGCCCCGGCGTGGACTTCGTGACGATCGGATTGGCCTTGGTGCCGAGCGCGTAGATCACGGTGTCGCAGTCGAGCTCGACGAACTCGTCCTGCGGCACCGGCTGACGCCGGCCCTTCGCATCGGGCTCACCCAGTGCCATCTTCTGCACCTTGATGCCGCGCACATTGCCGTCGGCGTCGACCAGGATCTCGACCGGCCCGTGCAGGAAGAAGAACTCGATGCCCTCTTCCTTCGCGTGCCGCAGTTCCTCGATGCGCGCCGGCGCCTCGGCTTCGGAGCGCCGGTACACGCAGCGCACGGTCGGCGTGCCGAGCCGCTTCGCCACCCGCAGGCAGTCCATCGCGGTGTTGCCGGCGCCGATGACGACCACGCTCTTGCCCAGCGTGATCGGCGTGTCGAGGTACGGGAACTTGTCGCCGCCCATCAGGTTCACGCGGGTCAGGAACTCGTTGGCCGAGTAGACCTGCCCGGCGTACTCGCCGGGTATGCCGAGGAAGGCCGGGGCGCCGGCGCCGGCACCGACGAACGCCGCATCGAAGCCCATCTCGCCGAGCAGCTGCGGAACCGAGAAGGTCTTGCCAATCACCTTGTTGGTCTCGAATTTCACGCCGAGCGCTTTCAGGCTGTCGACTTCGCGGCTGATGATTTCGCGCGGCAGGCGGAACGACGGAATTCCGTACTGGAGCACCCCCCCGACCACGTGCAGCGCTTCGTAGACCGTGACGTCGCAGCCGAACTTGGCGAGATCGGCCGCGACCGCGAGTCCTGACGGTCCCGACCCGACGATCGCCACCCTGCCGAACACCTTCTCGAAGCGCGGCGGAGCCGACTTCGCCGCGGGCGCGTTGTCACCGATGAAGCGCTCCAGGCGGCCGATCGCGACCGACTCCATCGGCGTCTTCTTGTTGCGGCCGACCTGGCACTGCGCTTCGCACTGCGACTCCTGCGGGCAGACGCGGCCGCACACCGAGGGGAACAGGTTCGATTCGTTGATGACCGCGCGCGCGCCGTCGAGGTCGCGCACCAGCAGGTGGCGGATGAAGCGCGGAATGTCGATGCCGACCGGGCAGCCCTCGATGCAGGTGGGCTTGGTGCACATGATGCAGCGTTCGGCCTCGGCCAGCGCGTCCGCCATGCTGTAGCCGAGGTTCACTTCCTTGAAGTTGCGCGAGCGTTCCAGCGCATCGCGTTCCGGCATCTTGGTCGCGTGCGGCGGCAGGTCCTTGAACTTCTTGTAGTTGCGCTTGCCCTCGGCGAACAGCTGCTTGTCGACCTCGCAGATGTGCGCGTAGTCGGTATTGGCGGCCGATTCCTCGCCCTTGAATCGCTTCTGCCGCAGCATCAGTTCCTTGAAGTCGACGAGGTGACCGTCGAAGTCGGGGCCGTCCACGCACGCAAACTTGATCTCGTTGCCGACCGTGACGCGACACGAGCCGCACATGCCGGTGCCGTCGACCATGATCGCGTTCAGCGACACCATCGTCTTCACGCCGAAGGGCCGCGTCGTCTCGACGCAGGCGTTCATCATCGGCAGCGGGCCGATCGCGATGACAAGATCCGGCTTGTCGTTCTCCAGCACCTCCTTCAGGGCGGCGGTGACAAAGCCCGGCTTGCCGTAGCTGCCGTCGTCGGTGCAGACGATCAGGTCGTCGCAGTGCGCACCGAACCTGTCTTCCCAGAAGACGAGGTCCTTGCTGCGGAAGCCGATGATTCCGGTGGTCCGGTTGCCGGCGGCCTTGAAGGCGCGCAGCTGCGGGTACACCGGCGCAACGCCGAGTCCCCCGCCCACCAGGACGACATGCCCGAATTTGCCGACGTGCTGCGGCAGGCCCAGCGGTCCGACGAAGTCCGCGAAGCTGTCGCCTTCCTTGTAGTGATCGCGCATTTCCAGCGTCGTCTTGCCGAGCGCCTGCACCACCAGCGTCACGGTGCCGGCCGCGCGGTCATAGTCGGCCACCGTCAGCGGGATGCGCTCGCTGCCGTCATGCAGCCGCAGCATGACGAAGTGGCCGGGCTCGGCCGCCTTCGCGACGTCCGGCGCCATCACGTCCCACAGGAACGTCGTATCGGAAAAGGCCTCGCGGCGGGAGATCGTGTACATGGGCCGGGCTCACTCGCGTGAACGGGCAGGACTGCCCCTTGCGCGGCGATGCTCCCACCGCACCCTTAGCCGCCGTTGATCCCGGTCAATCTCTCCGGATTGCGCGATCCCGTTCCGCAACGCGGCACGAAGACCGCAGTCCTCCCGGGGTCGTTCAAACGTTTCGCGACTTGATAACCGTCAACCACAGTCCGCAATGCGGGACGACACTGCCGGCAGTTCCACCCGAAGGCGCGCCCGCGGCGCGAAACACGATGAACGCACAAGCGAACCTCGCAGTCGCGATGGGCGGAGCCGCTCGTCTGCGCAAGAGCCGATGGCCCGCACGGCTCGACTTTGCCCAGAGCGCCAGCGGCCTGATCCTGGCGCTCTTCATGTGGGGCCACATGTTCTTCGTGTCGTCGATCCTGCTCGGTTACGACGCCATGTGGGTCATCACGAAGATGTTCGAGGGCTACTTCTTCTTCGGCCGCGCCCATCCGGTCATCGTGTCTGGCGTCGTCGCGACCGTGTTCACGCTCTTCATCCTGCACGCCGCGCTGGCGGTGCGGAAGTTCCCGATCAACTACGCGCAGTACCGCGTCTACCGCGACCACATGGTGATGATGCACCACGAGGACACGACGCTGTGGTGGTGGCAGGTCGTCACCGGATTCGCGATGTTCTTCCTTGCCTCGGTGCACCTGTACCAGATGCTGATGCATCCGGGAATGATCGGGCCATTTGAGTCCGCCGACCGCGTCTGGAGCGGCCGCTGGTGGCCGCTCTACCTCATTCTGCTGTTCGCGGTCGAGCTGCACGGCGGCATCGGCCTGTACCGCCTCGCCGTCAAGTGGAACTGGTTCGCCGGCGAGGATGACAACGCCACCCGCAAGAACCTGAAGAAACTGAAGTGGGCGCTGTCGGTGTTCTTCATCGTGCTCGGGCTCACGACGCTCGCGGCCTACATGAAGATCGGCTACGACCATCGGTTCAATCCGGGCATCCGCTACGTGCCGGCCTGGTTGCAGGATCCGCCGACGGCCGCGCCGCCGTCGTGGTGGCCGTCGTGGCTCAAGGGGGAACAGCGATGAAGGTCGTCTACACCGACGTGTTGGTCATTGGGGGCGGCCTCGCCGGTCTGCGCATGGCGGTCGCGGCAAAGCGCCGCGGGCATGACGCCATGATCCTGTCGCTGGTCCCGCCGAAACGCTCGCACAGCAAGGCTGCGCAGGGCGGCATGCAGGCGAGCCTCGGCAACGTCATCAAGGGCCAGGGCGACAACGAAGACGTTCACTTCGAGGACACGGTGCGCGGCTCCGACTGGGGCGCGGACCAGGACGTCGTGCGCATGTTCGTCAACACCGCGCCGAAGGCGGTCCGCGAGCTGGCCGCCTGGGGCGTGCCGTGGAGCCGCGTACGCAAGGGCGACCGCCAGGTTGTCATCAACGGCCAGAAGGTCACGATCACCGAGCGCGACGAAGCGCACGGTCTGGTCGCGCAGCGCGACTTTGGCGGCACCAAGAAATGGCGCACCTGCTACGTGGCAGACGCCACCGGCCACGCGATGCTGCAGGCAGTCGGGGACCAGGCCATCGCGGCCTCGATCCCGGTGCACGAGCGCACCGAGGCGCTGGCGCTGATCCACGAAGGCGGACGCTGCTACGGTGCGGTCGTGCGCAACCTGATCACCGGCGAGTTGACGGCGTACGTCTCGAAGGCCACGGCGATCGCCACCGGCGGTGCGGGGCGGCTGTATCGGGTGACGACCAACGCCGTCATCTGCGAGGGCATCGGCCACGCGGTCGCGCTCGAAACCGGCGTCGCGGCCCTCGGCAACATGGAGGCCGTCCAGTTCCACCCGACCCCGATCTTCCCGGCCGGCATCCTGCTGACCGAAGGTTGCCGCGGTGACGGCGGGCTGCTGCTGGACGCCGACCAGAAGCGGTTCATGCCGGACTACGAGCCGGAGAAGAAGGAACTCGCGTCACGCGATGTCGTTTCGCGGCGCATGGAGGAACACATCGCCAAGGGCAAGGGCGTGAAGTCGCGCTTCGGCGACCACCTCTGGCTCGACATCCGGCTGCTCGGCGAGGCGCACATCAAGCACAACCTGCGGGAAGTCTGGGACATCTGCCACTACTTCCTCGGACTCGATCCGGTCAAGGACCTGATCCCGGTGCGGCCGGCGCAGCACTACACGATGGGCGGGGTACGCACCGACTACACCGGCGAGAGCCGGCAGCTGAAGGGTCTGTTCTCCGCCGGGGAGGCGGCCTGCTGGGATATGCACGGCTTCAACCGCCTCGGCGGCAATTCGGTGGCCGAGACGGTCGTGGCCGGCATGATCGTCGGCGAGTTCATTGCCGACTTCTGCGACAAGCCGGAGAACGACATCCGCATCCCGACCGGCGTCGTCAAGGAGTTCGTCGTGCGCGAGCAGGCCAAGCTCAACGGCCTGCTGATGTCCAAGGGCACGGAGGATGCGAGCGCGCTCAAGGCGAGCATGCAGGAGATCATGACGGGCAAGGTCGGCATCTTCCGCAAGGGTGCGGACCTCGAGCAGGCGGTGGACGAACTGCAGAAGCTGCTGGTGCGCAGCCGCAGCATCGGGCTGCGTTCGAGCGCGCCGGGGCCGAATCCCGAACTCGTCACCGCCTACCGCACGCGGATGATGCTGAAGCTCGCGCTGACGGTCGCCTATGGCGCGCTGGTTCGCACCGAAAGCCGCGGCGCGCATTACCGCGAGGATTTCCCGCGGCGCAACGATGCCGAGTGGCTGAAGCGCACGCTCGCGACCTGGAAGAACGAGACCGACACGCTGCCCACCCTGACGTACGAGGCGCTCGACGTCAAGCGCATGGAGCTGCCGCCCGGATGGCGTGGTTACGGCGCGAAGGACTACGTCGACCACCCGGACACGCAGGCCCGGCAGGCCGAGGTCGATGCGCTGAAGCAGAAAGTGAGCGACCGGTTCGAGCTGCAGAAAGCGCTGAACCCGTACGAGCACCTGCTGCCGCAGCGGCTGCGCGGACGCAATGAAAGGATCGACGAGCCTCTGGCGCCGTCGTCGGCACGGAGGGCAGCATGACCGAGCAGAAGATCAACGTCGTCCCCCGCCGCAACGGCGGCGGCAAGGGTCAGATGCTGAAGTTCAACATCATGCGGTACAACCCCGCCGATCCGGCGAGCGTGCCGCACCTGCAGACCTACGAACTCGAGCAGACGGAAGGCATGACGCTCTTCATCGCGCTCTCGGAGATCCGCGAGAAGCTGGATCCTTCGCTGCAGTTCGATTTCGTCTGTCGCGCCGGCATCTGCGGCAGCTGCGCGATGGTCATCAACGGCCGCCCGGGGCTCGCCTGCCGCACGCTGGCGAAGGATGTCGGGCCCGAGATCACGCTGGCGCCGCTGCCGGTGTTCGAACTGATCGGAGACCTGTCGGTCAACACCGGCAAGTGGATGCGCGCGATGAGTGAACGGCTCGAGGCGTGGTGCCATCTCAGGCAGGAAGAACTCGACCTGACGCGGCTCGAGGAACGGATGGATCCGGACCTGGCCGAGCAGATCTTCGAGCTCGACCGCTGCATCGAGTGCGGCTGCTGCGTGGCGGGCTGCGGCACGGCGCGCATGCGCGAGGATTTCATCGGTGCGGTCGGCATCAACAAGATCGCGCGTTTCCGCCTCGACCCGCGCGACCGGCGCACCGACGCGGACTACTACGAAGTGATCGGCGACGACGACGGAGTCTTCGGCTGCATGTCGCTGCTGGGTTGCCATGACGTCTGCCCGAAGGACCTGCCGCTGCAGACACAGATTGCTTTCATTCGCAGGAAGATGGTTGCCGAAGGGATGAAGTAGCGACACCACCCCCTGCGACGACCGAAAGGAGAGTCGCAATGGGAAAGACCGAAAAGGAGCTCACGCCAATGACGCGCATCGAGAAGGACTTTCTGGGGCAGAAGGAACTGCCCGATACCGCGTACTACGGCGTGCAGACGCTGCGCGGTAAGGAGAATTTCCACATCACCGGCATCCCGATGTCGGCGGAACCGTACTTCGTCA
>DAOMFL010000079.1:0-15656 GCA_035429805.1 Burkholderiaceae bacterium | reverse complement strand
GCGTAGATCGCCATCGCGGTATCCCAGTTCGTCGCCACCCACTGGTCGGCCGCATACAGCATCGGGTCTCGCAGCCGGGCCTTCGTCATGCTGTCCGATGTGTACATGTAGGAGGCCATCTTCCCTCCCCGCGTGGACGACAGGCCGCTGTTCACGACGCACGCCTTGTCGGGCACGATCATGATGTTCCGGCGCGCGCCATTGCGATCGGTGACCACGTTGGTCATCGCCGGCGTCAATGTCATGGCAAGCGCGGGCAGTTGCTTGCGGAAGTCCTGGCCCAGCGCGTTCTGGTTCGGAGCCCGCCCGCCTTCCTGGCCAACGGCCCACGAGTACACGTGGTAGCCGCAGCCGACGATGCAGAAGTGGCAGGTCATGTTGGTCTTTTGCGCACCCGCAGGCGGCAAGGTGATGCGGTCGTCGCTCATCGCAGCCTCCTTAAAGCACGTTGGCCTGACGGCCGTAGATCAATCCATCGATGCCGGTCGCGGTGATGGCACCGGTCTGTGCGTTGTAGTCGAGCCTTATTCGCGGCAGGTTCTCCGTCGCCTGCCCGCAGATCATCTGGCCTGCCTTTTCGGCGTCGAACAGGCTGAAATGGCACCCGCACTTGAACGTATTCGTGCCCGCGTCGTACGCCACCGGACAGCCCATGTGCGTACACAGAGTGCTGTAGGCAACGATGTCGCGATCCGGCCCCACACCACCGGGCACCGCAGTACCCAGCTTGACCGCCACGCAGGGCGACGACGCGTCCGGATAACTGAAGTTGACAGGCGCTCCCTTCGTCATCTTGGTCGCCATCCCAACCGCCTGCCGCGGATACGGCAGCACGGTGCGACTGGTGTCCAAGCCGGTGGCTGCGCTGGCATCACCCGCCAGGCCGGCGCCGAGTGCGCCCCCCACGGCAGAGGCACCGCCGACTTTCAGGAAGACGCGGCGCGAGACGCCGCGATCATTGCTGTCCATAATTCCTCCGTTGACTGTCGCCGAGGTGGCGCGGCGGAAGACAGCGCAAGGTTCGGGCCATCGCACTGCGCAATGGCTAAGTCATTGATCATGTGCCGAACCTGCGCTGCGATCCTTCAAGCGATGTGGACCCAGCGTTACGGAGCCCTTGCATGGACCCGACCGAGCAGTTACGGAATCGAAACCGCAGACAGGTCTTGTGCGGCGCGGCGGGAGCAATCGTATTGCGGACGACGCGCGCGCGCGCAGCGGGCGGGACGCTGCGCTTCGGAACGACGCCCGTCTTTCTCGACGATCAGCTCTCGTTCCTCAGCTCATGGCAGCGCTATCTCGAGGAGCGTCTCGGGCGGCCGGTCCAGTTCTTCCAGCGCGGAAGCTACCGCGAAATCATGGACCTGCTCCTCAACGGCAACGCCGACGTGGCGTGGGTCTGCGGCTATCCCTACGTCATGTACGAACGCCAACTCGTCCTGATGGCGATTCCAACCTACCTCGGTGCGCCGCTTTACCAGTCCCATCTGATCGTTGCGGAGCGCGATACCACGACGCGCCTCATCACCGACCTTCCTGGGCGCGTCTACGCATTCAGTGATCCGCTCTCGAACAGCGGGCACCTTGTGCCGCGTTACCAGCTTATCCAGGCCGGCAAGCAGCCGACCCAGTTCTTCCGGAGGTACTTCTTCACCTTTGCGCATCGCAAGGTCGTGGAGGCAGTCAGGGTCGGACTGGCCGACGGTGGGTCGGTTGATGGGTACGTCTGGGACACATTGGTGAAGCAGCAGCCCGAGGCCACCGCAGGCGTGCGGGTCGCATGGAAGTCACCGCGTTTCGGATTTCCACCGGTGGTGGCGCGGGCGTCGTTGCCCGCCGAGGAACGTGAAGCCGTTACGCAGGCGTTGCTCGGCATGCAGCTGTCGGAGGAAGGCCGTCGCCTGCTGCAGAGCCTCAACCTCGACGGCTTCGAACAGGGCGCCCCGTCAGTGTTCGATGGCATTCGGCAGATGGTGAAGGTCTCGGACCGGGTCGCAGCGGGCTTGCGCGCTTGAAGTTTCCAAATCTCAGCTACCGCATCAAGATCCCGCTGGCGATCAGCGCGGTCATCCTGCTCACAGAGGTCGTCGTCACTGCGACCCTCGTGACGCGCGCGTATGCGGATGCGCGGGCGGACCTGGAGGCCAATGCCCGCAACTTGACAACCGTGCTTGCCCGTTCGCTCAGGGATCCCCTGCTCCGGGACGATCTCTGGCAGGCCTACGAGGTGATCCGCACGCCACTGGCGGCTCGCACGGCCGACAACCCGCTGCAGGACATCGTCGTGCTCGATGCGCAGTTGCTCGTCTATGTGGCTAGCGATCCGGTCCGCCTGCCCGTACTGACCCCATTGACGAAGCTCGATGAACCGCTGATTCGGCTGGTGGCCGACGGCCGCCCCGACACGTTTGACATGCTCGTGAGCCGCGGGAGCGCCCGCAGCGGGATTGCGGCAGCCGGCCCCATTCTTGCGGATGACGGCACACGACTCGGCACCGTGCTTCTGTCATTCGACGCCCAGCGGTACTACACGCGGGTCCGGTCGACGCTTCTGCAACTGGCCCTGGTCAGCCTGCCCGGCTTGCTGCTGCTGATTCCGCTCGGCTGGTACTGGGGCAAGCAAATGGCCGAACCACTCGGCAACATGGCGCGCGCACTGTCACGCGTGGGCCGCGACGCTCCGGCCTCGATCGCAGCCGATCTTCCCCCCGAGAGCCGTGACGAGATTGGCGTGCTGGCACGACGCACGAGAGGCATGCTGGAACAGCTCGAGCGCAAGGAGTCCATGGAGCAGGAGATGATCGCGTCCGAGCGCCTCGCGGCGGTCGGCCGGGTATCGGCCGCGATCGCACATGAAATCAACAATCCGCTCGGAGGAATGATCAATGCCATCGACACGGCGCGCTCGCACGGACGGCCGGATCCGATAACCGGCAAAACGCTCGACCTCCTGGAACGGGGGCTCGATCAGATCCGCACGACCGTCAGCGCACTGCTGGTCGAAGCGAGACTGGATTCACCGGAACTTTCTGCACAGGACTGGCAGGATCTGAGGACGCTGATAGAGCCTCAGCTTGCGGACCGTCGCATTCAACTTGTCTGGAGCGTTGACTTCCCCGAGGAGGCGCGCGTGCGGCTTCCGGCCCATCTGATTCGCCAGCTGGTACTTAACATTCTGCTGAACGCTGTGAAATCTGCGGGCTCGAGCGGAAAGGTCGAGTTGGTCGCGCAGCGGCAGCCGGGCAGGCTCCATATTACGGTGACGAATACCGGCGCACCGATCCCACCAGATATGCTGGGCCGCCTCTTCGAGCCATTTGTCGTCGCCACCGAGCGCGACGGCAAGCGTTCCTACGGCCTCGGCCTGTGGGTCTGCTACCAAATCGTCCAGCAGCTGAAGGGTACGATTAGTGCGGCAAGCGCCGACGGCCTCACCCGCTTCGAAGTGACCCTTCCGTTCTCCGAAGGCAGCATCGCCGCGCCTCGGGCAGCATAGGAGCCCTGAATGACACGCATCTGCCTGATCGAAGACGACCCGATCATGGGCGAATCCTTGTCCGACCGCTTCCTGCTGGAGGGGTTCGCGCTGGACTGGTTCAAGCGCGGCGGTCCGGCGTTGGAGGCACTGCGCGGCCATCGCTATGACGCGGTGATCAGCGACGTTCGGCTTCCGGACGTGTCGGGCGAGGATATCTTCACCAGCGCGACGCGCGAAGTCGAGCACCTCCCGCCTTTCCTTTTCATCACGGCTTACGCATCGGTGGACCGAGCCGTCGACATGCTGAAGCGCGGCGCGCACGACTATGTCACGAAACCATTCGACATCAGTGAATTGGTGACGAAGGTGCAGCGAGCAGTGGGTGCCCCGGCAATTGTCGGCGACGCGACCTCAAATGATGAGAGTCCGCTGGGACCCTCTGTCGCCATGCGAGCACTGGCTTCGCAGGCTCCGCGCGTCGCAGAACGGGCGCGGACGGTGCTCATTACTGGTGAGAGCGGCGCCGGAAAGGAAGTCCTCGCCCGCCATTTGCACGCGCTCGCGCATCCCGAGGGTGAAGCCCCGTTCGTTGCTGTCAATTGCGGCGCGATTCCGTCGAACCTGATCGAAGCCGCATTGTTCGGACATGAGCGTGGCGCCTTCACGGGCGCGGATCGGATGCGCAAGGGACACTTTGAGCAGGCGCATACGGGGACGCTCTTCCTCGACGAGATTGCCGAGTTGACACCGGCGATGCAGGTCAACCTGCTGCGTGTCCTCCAGGATCGCCGCGTCCAGCGTGTCGGTGGCGAGGACTGGATTTCGGTGGACCTGCGGCTGATCTGCGCCACGCATCAGGACCTGCGGAAGATGGTTGAACAGGGCAGCTTCCGCGAGGATCTGTACAACCGGATCAATGTCGTCCATCTCGCGGTTCCGCCGCTTCGTGCCCGTCCGGATGACGTGTTGTGGCTGGCGCAGGCGCTGCTGGCGGAGCAGGCCGCGCAATTGGGCGAACAGCCGCGCGCCTTGGGGCCGGGCGCACGGGCCGCGCTTCTGGCCCACTCCTGGCCCGGCAACGTCCGCGAACTGCGCAACCGGATCGAACGGGCCTGCATCCTTTCATCAAACGCTGTTCTGACCGCCGCTGATCTGTTCGAAACAGCGGAGCCGACTCGTGACGATCTCGCAGGGTTGCCGACTCTCGCCGAGTTCGTCTCGGACGCCGAGCGGAGTTACCTGCAGGCAATACTGCAACGCTTCGACGGCAAGGTGGGATCAGCTGCTGCGGCCCTCGGAATCTCGCGCAAAACGCTCTGGGAAAAGAGCAAGCGATACGGACTGCGAACCGACGAACCGCCACTGGGTTGAGACCCGAACGGAGTTACGGACCTGCCGCGCGTACCTTCAGGAAATCGCGGTCCGTCGTGTCGGGGCGCGGCGCTAGCGATGCACAGGCGCTGCCAGTCGCCCCGCCAGCCGCTGCGCCATCGCCTCGGCAATTTCCGGCTCTGAGGCTTCGACCATCACGCGCAGCACGGGCTCGGTGCCCGAGGGGCGAATCAGGACGCGTCCCGCGCCCTTGAGTTCCTGCTCGACGACCGACATTTCGTCGACCAGCGGCGCGTAGCTCTTCCAGTCGAAGCCCCGCTCGATCCGTGCATTCACCAGCGCCTGCGGCAGCAGCACGAGATCGGAGGTCAGCTGCGCGAGCGACTTGCCGCTGCGGCGCATGGCCGCGAGCACCTGCAGCGCGCTGACGGTACCGTCGCCGGTCGTGTGGCAGTCGAGGCAGAGCAGGTGCCCGGAACCTTCGCCGCCGTACAGCCAGCCCTTTTCCTCGAGCACTTCGAGCACGTAGCGATCGCCGACCTTTGCGCGGGCAAACGCCACGCCGAGTTCCGCCAGGCGCCGCTCCAGCGCGTAGTTGGTCATCAGCGTTCCGACCACGCCATCGACCCTGGCGTGCCGCATGCGATCACGGACGATGACATACAGGAGTTCGTCGCCGTTATAGAGGCGGCCATCGGCATCGCAGACCGTCAGCCGGTCGGCATCGCCGTCGAGCGCGATCCCGAAATCGGCCTCGGCCGCTTCTACCGCGTGCGCGAGTTGCTCGCCGTGCAGGGCACCGACGCCGTCGTTGATGTTCATGCCATTGGGCGAGGCTCCGTGCCAGACGACCTCGGCTCCGAGTTCGTGAAAGACGTGCGGCGCCACGTGGTACGCAGCGCCGTGCGCGCTGTCGACGACGATCTTCAGGCCCTTGAGGTCGAGTTCCGTCGGAAACGTGCGTTTGCAGAATTCGATGTAACGGCCGGCAGCGTCTTCGAGCCGGCGAACCTTTCCCAGGAACTTCGCCTCGACGCAATGCCACGGCTGGTCCAGCTCGCGCTCGATCTCTTCCTCGACTGCGTCCGGCAGCTTCGTTCCGCGCGCCGAGAAAAACTTGATGCCGTTGTCCGGATACGGATTGTGCGAAGCGCTGATCACGATGCCGGCGGTCAGCCGCAAGGCCCGCGTGAGGTAGGCGACCGCCGGCGTCGGAAGCGGGCCCGACAGGACGACGTCGACCCCCGCGCTCGAGAAGCCCGCCTCGAGCGCCGCCTCGAGCATGTACCCGGAAATTCGCGTGTCTTTGCCGATCAGCACCGCGGGCCGGCCGCTCTGCCCGGCTGCGTGACGCACGAGGACGCGACCGGCAGCCTGCCCCAGCTTGAGCACGAACTCGGGCGTGATCGGCGCCTCGCCGACGGTGCCCCGCACGCCATCCGTGCCGAAGTAATTGCGTGTCATGCCGACTGCCTCCCCTGAGTTGCCGCCCAGACCCTGAGCGCGTCGCGCGTCGCCGCGACGTCGTGCACGCGAACGATACGCGCGCCGCCCTCGACGGCGAGCACCGCCGCGGCCAGCGACGCCGCCAGCCGGTCATCCACCGCGCGGCCGGTCACCGCGCCGAGCATCGACTTGCGCGAAAGGCCGGCCAGCACCGGACGCCCCAACGCGCACAGTTCGGGCAGCCGGCGCAGCAGCGTGAAGTTGTGTTCCGCCGTCTTCCCGAAGCCGAAGCCCGGATCGACGACAATCCGGCCGATGTCGATGCCCTCCTGCACCGCTGCATCGACCCGCTCACCGAGGAACCGCGCGACGTCTGCGACGACATCGCGGTACAGCGGCGCCTGCTGCATCGTGCGTGGTGATCCCTGCATGTGCATCAGCACGAGCCCGCAGCCGCTGTCGCGCACGGCATCCAGCGCGCCCGGTTCCTGCAGCGCACGGACGTCATTGATCACCGCGGCGCCGGCGGCGAGCACCGCGCGCATCACGCCCGGCTTGCTCGTGTCGACCGACAGCGCCACGCCGCTGTCACGCAGGCCTTCGACCAGCGGCAACAACCGTGCGAGTTCGTCGGTCTCCAACACGTCGGCGGCACCGGGCCGGGTCGATTCGCCCCCGATATCCAGCAGGTCCGCACCCTCCTCGATCAGCCGCTGCGCGTGCGCGAGCGCCGCCGCGGCCTCGAAATACCGGCCGCCGTCGGAAAACGAATCGGGCGTCACGTTGACGATCCCCATGATCAGCGGACGTGACACGTCGAGCGCGCGTCCGCGGACCACCCATGAAGACGCTGGCGCCGCTGACGCCGCAAGGCTGTTCGCCGATTCGTTGCTTTGCATAAGCAAAAGGCCGGACGGATCCGGCCTTTGCAGGGACAGGCTTGGCGTTACGCCGGCTGCGCGGCACCCTCGACGCCGCCGGCCGTCGGCTTGCCGCTGCTCGGAGGCGCCGAGCCGGACGACCTCGGCGGCCGCGGCGGCTTGCCCGCAAGGATGTCGTCGATCTGGTCCGAGTCGATCGTTTCCCACTCCATCAGCGCCTTGGTCATTGCCTCGACCTTGTCGCGATTGTCCTCGATCAGCTTGCGCGCCAGCGCGTACTGCTCGTCGATGATGCGGCGGATCTCGCTGTCGACCTTGCGCATCGTCTCCTCCGAGACATGCGTGGTCTTGGTGATCGAGCGGCCGAGGAACACCTCGCCCTCGTTTTCAGCGTAGACCATCGGACCCAGCGCGTCGCTCATGCCATAGCGGGTCACCATGTCGCGCGCCATCTGCGTGGCGCGCTCGAAATCGTTGCCGGCGCCGGTGGTCATCTGGTTCATGAACACTTCTTCGGCAATGCGGCCGCCGAACAGCACGGCGATGCGCGACAGCAGATACTGCCGGTCGTACGAATAGCGGTCCTGCTCAGGCAGTTGCATCGTCAGGCCGAGAGCGCGGCCGCGCGGGATGATCGTCACCTTGTGTACCGGGTCGCTCTTCGGCACCAGCTTGGCGACGAGCGCGTGGCCCGACTCGTGGTAGGCCGTGTTCAGGCGCTCTTCGTCGGACATGACCATCGACTTGCGCTCGGCGCCCATCATGACCTTGTCCTTCGCCTTCTCGAAGTCGGTCATTTCGACGACACGCGCATTGCGGCGGGCTGCAAACAGGGCTGCCTCGTTGACGAGGTTCGCCAGATCCGCGCCCGAAAAGCCCGGCGTGCCACGCGCGATGACGTCGGCCCTGACGTCGGCGCCGATCGGCACCTTGCGCATGTGCACGTTGAGAATCTGCTCGCGGCCACGGATGTCGGGCAGCGGCACCACGACCTGACGGTCGAAGCGGCCCGGGCGCAGCAGCGCCGGGTCGAGCACGTCCGGGCGGTTGGTCGCCGCGATGACGATGACGCCGATGCCGGTCTCAAAGCCATCCATCTCGACCAGCATCTGGTTCAGCGTCTGCTCGCGTTCGTCGTTTCCACCCCCCAGACCCGCTCCACGCTGGCGGCCAACGGCGTCGATTTCGTCGATGAAGATGATGCAGGGCGCATGCTTCTTCGCCTGCTCGAACATGTCGCGGACTCTCGCAGCGCCGACGCCGACGAACATTTCGACGAAATCCGACCCCGAGATCGAGAAGAACGGGACCTTGGCCTCGCCGGCGATGGCCTTGGCCAGCAGCGTCTTGCCGGTGCCAGGCGAACCGACCAGCAGCACGCCGCGCGGGATGCGGCCGCCCAGCTTCTGGAACTTGGACGGGTCGCGCAGGAACTCGACCAGTTCCTGCACTTCTTCCTTGGCCTCGTCGCAGCCGGCGACGTCGACGAAGGTGATCGAGTTGTTGCTCTCGTCGAGCATGCGCGCGCGCGACTTGCCAAAACTGAAGGCGCCGCCGCGGCCGCCACCCTGCATCTGGCGCATGAAGAAGATCCAGACGCCGATCAGCAGCAGCATCGGGAACCAGGACACGAAGATCGTCGTCAGCAGCGACTGCTCTTCTTCGGGCTTGCCGAACACCTGCACGCCGTACTTCATCAGGTCGCTCACCATCCACGCATCGCCCGGGGATGTCAGCGTGTAACGGGCGCCCTCCGCCGGGGTGACCTGCAGCGTGCGGCCCTGAACCTCGACGCGCTTGATCTTGCCGGCCTTGGCTTCTTCCAGAAACTGGGTGTAGCTCACGGTTTCTGCGGGCTTCTGCCGGCTTTCGAACTGCTTGAACACCGTGAACAGGACGAGCGCGATCACCATCCAGATGGCGGCTTTCGCGAACATGTTGTTGTTCAAGGAAAACTCCTCTTGGCCGCGCTGGAAACGGGCGGCGCGTCGGCCGGACGTCCGGTCGGATTGATGGGTCGACGGATGATTCTAATCCCCGGCCTTGCCCACGCAGGGGAAGTTGGGGGCAAAGGGGGGGCTATTTCAATACGTTGCGCGCAAGCCTCGCGTATTCCCTCATCGCGGCACCGGGGAACGGGGCCCGCGAGCCAGCAGATACACCTCCGCCGAACTTTCGCGCGACGCGGCCGGCTTGCGCGTCGCGACCACCCGGAAATCGCGCTTCAGCCGCTCGACGAACTGGCTGTAGCCACTGCCCTGAAAGGCTTTGACGAGTAATGCGCCGTCCGGTTTCAGGTGTTTGCAGGCGAAATCGGCCGCCAGTTCGGCCAGATGCAGGCTGCGCGAGGCGTCGGCGGCGGCAATCCCGGACAGGTTGGGCGCCATGTCCGAGAGCACAACGTCGACTTTCTGGCCCTGCAGCAGCTCGGCCAGCCGGGCTTCGACCGCCTCCTCCCGGAAATCGCCCTGCATGAAGTCGACCTCCGGCAGCGGATCCATCGGCAGGATGTCCAGCGTCACCACGCGCCCGCGCAGCGAGCCGTCGGCCCCCGAGAGCCGTCGCCGCACGACCTGCGCCCAGCTGCCGGGCGCAGCGCCCAGGTCGATCACGGTCATGCCGGGCTTCAGCAGCCGGTCCGCATCGGCGATCTCGCTCAGCTTGTACGCCGCACGTGAGCGAAATCCTTCCTGGACCGAGCGCTTTACGTACGGGTCCGTCACATGACGTTTGATCCAGTCCGGATTGGAGCGATGCTTTTTCTTCGCCCGCAGCATCGGTGGCTACACTGAAACCATTGGACAGAGGTGACTATGCCCGAGATTGGACTGACCCCGAAGGAACGCCAGGCGCTGAAGGCGCGCGCGCACGGGTTGAAACCGGTCGTGCTGCTGGGCAATTCCGGACTCAGCACGCCGGTGATGAGGGAAATCGACCGTGCGCTGGCAGCGCACGAACTGATCAAGGTCCGGGTGCCGGGCGACGACCGTGACGAACGCGACGCGGTGTTTGCCGAAGTCGCGGAATCCCTGTCGGCCGCCCGAGTGCAGGCGATCGGCAAGCTCCTGGTGCTGTACCGGCCTGCGCCCGACGAAGAAACGAAGGAGGAATCCATGCCCGCCAAAACCCGCTCTGCTGGCTCCGCAAGCGCAAGCAAGGCGCCGGCCCGCCGCATCGGCAGCACCGTTCCCGCCAAACGTCCGGGCAAGCCTTCCGCACCCAAGCGGTCGACGCCCGATCGTCGCGATGCCGAGCGCGTGAACCCCGGGACCGCTTCGCGCCGTGATCCCGGCGCGTCGAAGCGCGCTGCCGGAAAGCGCAATGTCGTACGCCGCGGGGGTAGTAGCACCCGCTAGGGCCGCTGCAGGCGACCCGCGTCAGGTCGCCGGCGCGGGGTTGACGAGCACGAGCGCGTTCGCGAGGTTCCAGCGCTCGGCCCACGTCCTTCGGCGTCAGTTGACGTAAAACAGGCCAGGGAAACGACACTTGCCTGCCTGCATCCACACCCCTTCGTCACCTGCGCCCCACGCGAGAAGCACAACGTTCACCCGTTCGTGCAACGGTGATAACGGCAGCCCGATCGTGCGCGTGCTCTGGCGCCGGAACAGGCGCGAGTTTTGCTCGCGGGCGGCAGCGCGGCTGCGCGTTGCCTACCCGTAGGCCACCGAAACGACTGCGTATTCGCGCTTGCCGGCCGGCGCGAGCACCTGCGCCATGTCGCCTTCGCTCTTGCCGATCAGTGCGCGCGCGATCGGGCTCGATACGGAAATCAGGCCCGCCTTGATGTCGGCCTCGTCGTCGCCGACGATCTGGTACTTGACCACTTCGCCCGACGCCTGGTCCTCGAGCTCGACCGTCGCGCCAAAAACCACGCGGCCTGCGGCGTCCACCGCAGCAGGATCGATAATCTGCAGGCTGGAGATCTTGCCTTCGAGTTCGTGGATGCGTCCCTCGATGAAGCCCTGGCGTTCGCGCGCCGCGTCGTATTCGGCGTTTTCCGAGAGATCGCCCTTTTCGCGCGCGTCCTTGATCGCCTGGATGATGGTCGGACGATCGACCGCCTTGAGCCGCTGCAGTTCGGCCTTGAGCTTTTCGGCGCCGCGCGCCGTGATGGGTATGCCGGGCATGGATGAAAACTCGCAGGAAAAACAAAGCCCCGGCAGTGCCGGGGCCGCATGTGCAATGTATCGGATCACTCCTGCCGGTGCAAGAAGGGAGCGTACGTGGAACTGAATGAGTCGCAACCGGCAGTCGCCTCGCCCGGCTCCGGTGGCGCGTCCTCTTGTCCGCCGTTAACCCTGCGTGGGCCGGGCAGTCTAGCCTTGCGGAATGTTCGATCAGGCAGCCTCCGCAGAAGCGGCGCACGACGGTGGTGAACGCGCCGTGATGCCTCATCAAGACCCGGCAGGGCCCCTGGGGCGACGGCTGTGGCAGCTGATTGTCGCGTTCACGCTGCTGCGAATCGCGCTCGCGGCGGTCCTCCCCCTCACACCGCAGGAGGCGTACTACTGGCTGTGGAGCCGCAACCTTGCGTGGTCGTATTTCGACCATCCACCGCTGGCGAGCTACAGCATTGCGCTCTCGACCAGCGTGTTCGGCACGACGACGTTCGGCATCAAGATGGCGGCGGTGGCGTGGTCGATCGGCCTGAACGTCGTCTGGGCCCGGCTGCTCGTCGACATGGGCTCGAACTCACGCACCGCATGGTGGACGCTGCTGTCGCTGAACCTCGTCGGGATCATCGCCGCGTACGGGGTCGTCATCGCGCCCGACTCGCCGCTGCTGTTCGCATGGGGCGCGACGCTGTGGGCTGTCTGGAGGGCCACACAGCGCGATGACGCACGGTGGTGGTACGCCGCCGGCCTCTTCCTCGGGCTCGGGTTCCTCGCCAAGTATTCGGCGGTGCTCCTGGTCCCGGTGGTGGGACTGTTCCTGCTGCTGTCGTCGCGCCAGCGCTTCTGGCTGGCGCGGCCCCAACCGTACCTCGCGCTCGTGCTTGCCGCCGTGATCTTCGCTCCGGTCGTTGTCTGGAACGCGCAGCACGACTGGGCGTCGTTTGCGTTCCAGACGACACAGCGCGCGGCGGGCATGGGTCGCTGGAGGCCGCAGTTCCTGCTGCAACTCTTCGCCACGCAGATTGCCGTCGTCACTCCCTACCTGCTGGCGATTGCGCTGGCGGCCTGGATCGCGGGACTGCGCGGCTGGCGCACGCTGCTCCTCGACGACCGGCGGCTGCTGCTGATCGTCGCGGCATCAGTGCCGCTCGCACTATTCACGTTTACAAGTTTGCGGTCGATGGTGAAGCCGAACTGGCTGGCTCCGGCCTATGCGCCTCTGATCGTGCTGGCCATTGAAAGCCGCCTCGCAACGACCGTCCCCCGCTCACTCAGGATCGGGCTGGCAACATCCGCGGCAATGCTGCTGGCAGCGGCCGTCGCCATGGCGTGGCCCGGCGTCCGGCTCGGGGACGCGAACACGTGGAGCGGGTGGCCCGAGGCGGCACGGCGCATCGACGAGATCCAGCGCGATCTGGCGGCGCGCGGCCAGGCTTCTTTCGTTTTCTCGACCAACTACAAGAACAGCGCGCTGCTCGCGTTCCACCGGGCCGGGCACCCACGGACGTACGCCCAGGACATCTACGGCGAGCGCGCACTGCAGTTCGACTTCTGGCCTCCCGAAAATTCGCTCGCCGGCGCGACGGGCATCCTTGCAATCGACAACCGGCGCGACCAGGCCGCGCTGCCGAACGAACTGGCAAACTACTGCGACTCGGTCACCAGGGTCGACACCGTCGAGGCCGGCGGCGCCGGTCGCTCAGCACGGCGTATCGACCTGTACGAGTGCCGCGGATACCGCGGCCATCCTCACGCAGCAAAGGCTCGTCCATGACAGCAGTCAGCACGATCGAACGGTCCGGATCAGCCGGCGTCGACCCTAAAGGGAGCGCGCATGCGGCTGCGCCGCTCGCCGGATCGGCCCTCGGCGTCGACAGCGAAGGCCCGGTGCTGTCGATCGTCGTTCCGACCTTCAAGGAAGCTGCCAACGTGCGCGTGCTGGTCGAGCGGGTCGCCGCTGCCCTCGAGGGAATCGCCTGGGAGATCATCTTCGTCGATGACGACTCGCCCGACGCCACCGCCGAGGCCGCGCGCGAGCTGGCGCGGCGTGACCGGCGGGTGCGGTGCCTGCAGCGTATCGGGCGGCGCGGCCTCTCGTCGGCCTGCGTCGAAGGCATGCTCGCCAGTTCCGCACCTTACCTCGCGGTGATGGACGCGGACCTGCAGCACGACGAACGCATCCTGCCGACGATGCTGGACATCCTGCGTGCCGGCGAAGCCGACATCGCCGTCGGCAGCCGTTACGTCGAAGGAGGCAGCACCGGCAACTTCGCCGAAGACCGGGCGAAGATCAGCAGAATCGCGACACGCCTGTCTCGCGCCGTGACCAAGGTGCCCGTGGCGGACCCGATGAGCGGCTACTTCATGCTGACGTCGCGGCTGCTGCAGGCGACCGTGCATGATCTTTCGACGACCGGCTTCAAGATCCTGCTGGACCTGCTGGGCTCGGCGCCGGAGGGCGTTCGCGTGCGCGAAGTGCCCTACCACTTCGGCGAACGCCTCGCTGGCGAAAGCAAGCTCGACACGAAGGCGGTCTGGGACTACCTGGTCATGCTGCTCGACAAGACCGTGGGGCGCTTCGTCCCCACGCGCTTCATTGTCTTCTCGCTGATCGGCCTGGCCGGCGTGGCGGTGCACATGGCGGTGCTGACGACCCTCTTCAGGTCGGGCGAGACATCGTTCATGTGGGGCCAGGCCTGGGCGACGTTCGTGGCGATGACCTTCAACTACGCGCTGAACAATGAACTCACGTACCGCGACCGCCGCCTGAGGGGCGTCGCCTGGCTCGGTGGCTGGGTCTCGTTCGTCGTTGCCTGCAGCATCGGTGCCGTAGCAAACGTCGGGATCGCCCAGTTCCTCTTCGAGCACCAGAACCCCTGGGCCCTGTCGGCCATGGCGGGCATCCTCGTCAGCGCGGTCTGGAACTACGCGGTGACCGCGATCTACACCTGGCACGCACGCTGAAGCGGCGCGCGCTCAGTGCGGCAGGCGCCGGTGCAGTCCCTGCAGGTCGTAGACCTCGAGGTGATCGAGGTGCTTCATGCCCTCGATTGCCGCGCGCCCGCCGGCGATCGTCGTGTAGTAGGTGACGCGCTGCGCCAGTGCCGTGATCCGGATCGAGCGTGAATCGGCGATCTGGCTGCGCACTTCGCTGACGGTAGTGATCACGAGCTGGATGTCGCCGTTCTTCAGCAGGTCGACGACATGCGGCCGGCCGTCCTTCACCTTGTTGACGGCCTTGACCGGGATGCCGGCCTGCTCGATCGCCTGCGCCGTGCCGCGCGTGCCGACGAGCGAGTAACCCATGTCGTGCAGCAGCTGCGCGACTGCAATCACCTTGCCCTTGTCCTGGTCCTTGACGCTCAGGAACACGGTGCCCTTCTCCGGCAGCGTCGCGCCGGCGCCCAGCTGCGACTTGAACAGCGCCTCGCCGAACGTCTCGCCGACGCCCATCACTTCGCCGGTGGAGCGCATCTCGGGCCCCAGCAGTGGATCGACGCCCTGGAACTTCGCGAACGGAAACACCGCCTCCTTGATCGAGAAGTATGGCGGCACGACTTCGCCCGCAATGCCCTGCCGGTCGAAGTCGATGCCGACCATCGCCAGCGCCGCGATCTTCGCCAGCGGCATGCCCGTCGCTTTCGACACGAAAGGCACCGTGCGCGACGCACGCGGATTCACTTCGAGCACGTAGATCGTGCCCTTGCCGTCGCCGCTCGCCTGGATCGCGAACTGCACGTTCATCAGGCCGACGACGTTGAGCGCCCGCGCCATCTGCTCTGTCTGACGCTTCAGCTCGTCGATCGTCGCTGCAGGCAGCGAATACGGCGGCAGCGAACACGCGGAGTCGCCCGAGTGCACGCCGGCCTGCTCGATGTGCTCCATGACGCCGCCGATCAGCACGCGCGTGCCGTCCGCAAGGCAGTCGACGTCGACCTCGATCGCGTCGTCGAGGAAGCGGTCGAGCAGGACCGGGGAGTCGTTGCTGACCTTGACCGCTTCGCGCATGTAGCGCTCGAGGTCGCGCGGCTCGTGCACGATGTCCATCGCGCGGCCGCCCAGCACGTAGCTGGGACGCACGACCAGCGGGTAGCCGATCTCCTCGGCCAGCCGCAGCGCGTCCTCCTCGGTGCGCGCAGTGCGGTTGGGCGGCTGCCTCAGCTGCAGCCTGTGCAGCAGCTGCTGGAAGCGCTCCCGGTCCTCGGCGATATCGATCGAATCCGGCGTGGTGCCGACGATCGGCACGCCGTTGGCCTCGAGGTCGCGTGCCAGCTTGAGCGGCGTCTGCCCGCCGTACTGCACGATGACGCCGACCGGATTCTCCCGGTCGACGATCTCCAGCACGTCCTCGAGCGTCAGCGGCTCGAAGTAGAGGCGATCGGACGTGTCGTAGTCGGTCGACAC
>DAOMFL010000078.1:0-16232 GCA_035429805.1 Burkholderiaceae bacterium | reverse complement strand
CCTTGAACCGGCGGATGAACCGTTCGCGATTCACTGCGCCGCGCCCGGGCGGGTCACCGCGCCGGTCGACGATGCGCATGAAGCGGGTCGGAGCGGAGGGTTCGTTCATCCAGGGCCTGCTAGCGCCTGGCTCGCGCATGCGCCGGGCCTTGGCGGGGCGCGCAGCCAGGCGCGGTGACGAGACCATTGCTGATGCAAGGCGAGGAGCCGCAACAACGCTGCGCGCCCCGCCAAGGCCCGGCCCTCAGGGTGATCCGCCAGAAAGCTCGCGCTCGTCGTTGCGCTGCCTTGACAGGGGCCAACCCTGCCGGCGGCAGTGCGTCTCGATTGCGAACTTTCTGGAGGTCACGCATGTGCGATCCAAGCGCTAACAGGCCCTTGCCCCGCGCGAGCAGCCGAGGCCGCCGTTACGACTGCGTGGATTTCTTGAAGTGCATGTACCAGTCGACCAGCCGGCGCACCTGCTTTTCGGTATAGCCGCGCGCGATCATGCGCGTGATGAAGCTCTTGTGGCGCTCCTCGAGTTCCTGGGAACCCTTCGCCTCGAACGAGATGATCGGCAGGATGTCCTCAGTCTTGCTGAACATGCGCTTCTCTATGACTGCCCGCAGCTTTTCGTAGCTGGTCCAGTGCGGGTTCTTCGAGTGCGCCCGCGCACGCAGCACGAAGTTGACGACCTCGTTGCGGAAGTCCTTCGGGTTGGAAATGCCGGCCGGCTTCTCGATCTTCTCGAGCTCGGTGTTCAGCGCCTCGCGCGAGTACTGCATGCCGGTGTCCGGATCGCGCCAGTCCTCGTCGAGCAGCCACTTGTCGGCATAGGTCACGTAGCGGTCGAACAGGTTCTGGCCGTACTCGCCGTAGGCGTCGAGATACGACATCTGCAGTTCCTTCTCGAGGAACTCGGCGAAGCGCGGGACGATCCATTCCTTGATGTGACCGCGCAGGCGCCGCTTGTATTCGTCCGGCAGGTCGTCCTTCGCCAGACGATCCTCGAGCACGACCAGCAGGTTGATCGGGTCGGCCGCGATTTCGGACGGGTCGCGGTTGAACGCCGCCGAAATCGTCTTGAAGGCCCAGCGTGTCGACAGCCCGCTGAAGCCCTCCTGCACGCCGGCATCGTCGCGGTACTCCTTGACGCTCTTGGCGCGCGGATCGACGTCCTTCAGGTTCTCGCCGTCGTAGGCCCGCAGCTTGGAGTAGACGGACGAGTTCTCCGGCACCGTCAGCCGCGACAGCACACTGAACTCGGCCAGCGTGCGCAGCGTCTGCGGGGCGCACGGCGCATCGGACAGCGTCGAAGCCTTCAGCATCTTCTCGTAGATGCGCACCTCTTCGTCGACGCGCAGGCTGTACGGCACCTTGACCAGGTAGACCCGGTCGATAAACGCCTCGTTGTCCTTGTTGTTGCGGAACTTCAGCCACTCTGCCTCGTTCGAGTGCGCCATGATGAAGCCGCCGAACGGAATCGCCGGCAGGGCCTCGGTGCCCTTGAAATTGCCTTCCTGCGTCGCGGTGAGGATCGGGTTCAGCACCTTCAGCGGCGCCTTGAACATCTCGACGAACTCGACGCAGCGCGCCGATCCGAGGCAAAGCGCTCCGGAGAAGCTGTACGCGTCCGGGTCGTCCTGCGCGAACCGTTCGAGCATGCGCAGGTCGACCTTGCCGACCAGTGTCGAAATGTCCTGCGTGTTCTCGTCGCCGGGCTCGGTCTTCACGATGCCGACCTGGTTCAGCACCGACGGCATCACGCGGACGACGTGGAACTTCGTGAGATCGCCCTTGTATTCCTTGAGCCGCTTCAGCGCCCAGGGACTGGCGATGCCGCTCAACGCCCGGCGCGGTATGCCGTAGCGGTCCTCCAGCTGCGCGCCGAAGCGTTCGCGGCTGAACAGGCCCAGCGGCGACTCGAGCAGCGGCGACACGCGGCCCGACAGCGAGTCTTTCAGCGCGTAGACCGGGAACTTCTCGCACAGCGCCTTGATCGTTTCGGCGAGCGAGCTCTTGCCGCCGCCGACGGGGCCGAGCAGGTACAGCACCTGCTTTCGTTCCTCCAGCCCCTGCGCGGCATGCAGGAAGTACGAGTACAGCGACATCACGGTTTCTTCCATGCCGTGAAACTCGTCGAACGCGTCCCAGCTTTGCAGCACGCGGTTCTGGAAGATGCGTGACAGGCGCGGATCGTCCGCGGTGTTGACGAGCCTTGGCTTGCCGATCGCCTCGAGCACGCATTCGTGAGCGGACGCGTAAGCCATGCGATCGCTCTTGCAGTAGTGGAGGAAGTCCTCCACGCTCATCTCGTCGTCCTGGGCGCGGACGAAGGCGTCGCGATAGGCCGCAAACAGTTCGGTGGGCGCGTTCATGACATCCTCCCCGCGCGGCCTCGGGCCGCTCTGCTGATGGCACTGACGGCAGGTTAGGGAAGGATGACGTTCAGCAATGGCCAGATAAGCGGGCGGATATGACCGTTGAGCCGCGCCGGCGCAGCAGCGTGTAGGAAACGCGCTGACACGCTTTCGTCCGCGTCCGCACCGCCCCGTGCGCGCGTTGCACTGCGCCACCGGGTTCGTGGATGAGCCGGACTAGCGCTGATCCGGCAGGGTGCGATCGCCGCTGTCCAGCGCCCGCTGCATGATCACGACGTCGACCCAGCGATCGAACTTGCGGCCGACCTCCTTCATCGTGCCGACGTGCACGAAGCCGCAGGCCCGATGCACGCCGATCGAGCCGGCGTTGCCGGAGTCGCCGATGACCGCGAGCATCTGACGCAGTCCGAGCGCGCTGCAGCGCGCCAGCAGGTCATTCAGCAGTGCTTTCCCGACGCCGCGGCCCATCGCATAGGGTGCCACGTAGACCGAGTCCTCGACGGTATGTCGGTACGCCGCACGCGTCCGGAAGTGGTTTGCATAGGCATAACCGACGATGTCTCCGGCGTCGGTCGCGACCAGGTACGGAAATCCCGCGGAAGTGATCTGCGAGTGGCGCACCTGCATCTCGTGCAGATCCGGCGGTTCGGTTTCGAAGGTCCCGAGGCCGTGCAGCACGTGATGGGCATAGATCGACTGGATCGCGGGGATGTCGTCGGTGCGGGCATCACGCAGGTGCATCGGTGGCTCCACGAAAGAAAAGGGGCGGTGCAGCGTGTGCTGTCCGCCCCTGGATGATGCACCCGGCGCGCGTCAGCGCAGCGAAACCTCGACGCGACGAGCCTCGCGCGAATCGGTGCCACCCAGCGTCACCATCGGCTTGCTGAGTTCGATCGACTGGGGCGCAACGCCTGCATTCACCAGCAGGTCGCGCACGGCGAACGCACGCTGCTTCGCGAGTTCGGCGTTCGATGCCGCGTCGCCGCTGGCGTCGTGGTATCCAGACACGACACACTTCACCGCGGTGTCGTCCCTGACGGCCGTCACCAGCGGTGCGAGTTGCGTCAGCGCATCGACCGGCAGGTCGGCCCTGCCGAGCTCGAAGTACAGCTTCACGATCGTCACCCTGGCCAGCGAGGTCGCCGCTGCGGGTGCCGTCGCCACCGGTAACGTCGCCGTGGCCGCGGGCTTCCTGCTGCCGAACTGGCCGATCGCGGTGCCCGCGGCGATGCCGATCGTGAAGATCGACACGAAGATCGCCAGGGCGATCGCAAGGAACAGCGCGTAGCCGGTTTCCCTGTCCTGTTCGTCGAACATGCGGCGACCTCTAGCGCAGGATGATGTCGACGCGGCGCGCGTCGGCATCGCTGCCCTGGCCGACGATGACGTCAGTGGGCTTCACGAGTGCAACGCGCTCGGCCGCGACGCCTTCGGCAACCAGGGCATCGCGCACCGTCATCGCGCGCGCCTTCGCGAGTTCGAGGTTTTTCACCGCGTCGCCAGTCGGGTCGGCGTAGCCGGAGAGTTCGACCTTCGCCTCAGGGTTGGCCTTCAGTGCCTTGGCATAGCCATCGACGATGCGCTTGCCGGCAACCGAGATGTCGTCCGAGCCGGAGTTGAAGTGCACGCGGTTGGGCACGCCGATCACGACCACGACAGGCACGGCAACCGTGGCCACTTCCGTCACGGCTGCGACCGGCGCGGCTGGTGCCGCAGCGGCGGGACCCGGCTTGCCGCCGTGGATCGCGGCGATGATCGGCACGATCAGCAGCGCGACGATGTTGATGATTTTGATCAGCGGGTTGACCGCGGGGCCGGCCGTGTCCTTATATGGATCGCCGACGGTGTCGCCGGTCACCGCCGCCTTGTGCGCGTCCGAACCCTTGCCGCCGTGGTGGCCTTCCTCGATGTACTTCTTGGCGTTGTCCCACGCGCCGCCGCCGGTCGTCATCGAGATGGCGACGAAGAGTCCGGTGACGATCGTGCCCATCAGCACGCCGCCGAGCGCCGCGGGGCCGAGGATGACGCCGACCACAATCGGCACCAGCACCGGCAGCAGCGACGGGATCATCATTTCCTTGATCGCCGCGCTGGTCAGCATGTCGACCGCCTTGCTGTAGTCCGGCTTGGCCTTGTGCTCCATGATCCCGGGGATCTCGCGGAACTGGCGCCGTACTTCATTGACGACCGAACCGGCCGCGCGGCCGACGGCTTCCATCGCCATCGCACCGAACAGGAACGGGATCAGGCCGCCGATGAACAGGCCGATGATCACCATGTGATTCGACAGGTCGAACGTCACGTTGACGCCGGCCTGCTGCAGACCGCCGGTGTAGTCGGCGAACAGCACCAGCGCGGCCAGACCGGCCGAGCCGATTGCGTAGCCCTTCGTGACAGCCTTGGTCGTGTTGCCGACCGCATCGAGCGGGTCGGTGATATTGCGCACGTCCTTCGGCAGTTCGGCCATTTCTGCGATGCCGCCGGCGTTGTCGGTGATCGGGCCGTAGGCGTCGAGCGCCACGATGATGCCGGTCATCGACAGCATCGCTGTCGCGGCGACGGCGATGCCGTACAGGCCGGCCAGCCAGTAGGAGGCGATGATCGCGGCGCAGATCGCCAGCACCGGCCAGGCGCAGGCCTTCAGCGACACTGCAATGCCCGCGATGATGTTGGTCGCATGGCCCGTGGTCGAGGCCTGGGCGACGTACTTGACCGGATTGAACTGCGTGCCGGTGTAGTACTCGGTGATGTAGACGAGCGCGGCGGTCAGCACCAGTCCAACGACGGCCGCGAGGTAGAGGTTCATCACGGTGACTCCGGCCCCGGCCGCCACCGGCCCGAGGATCCAGTTCGTCACAGGCCAGAACAGCACCAGCGATATGACTCCGGCGACGATGAGCCCCCGGTACAGCGCGTTCATGATCTTTCCACCCTCGCGCGCCTTCACGAAGAAGCAGCCGACGATCGAGGCGAGGATTGAGACGCCGGAAATCGCCAGCGGATAGACAACGCCGGCTTCCGAGCCCTTGAACACCAGGCCACCGACCAGCATCGTCGCGACAACCGTCACTGCGAAGGTTTCGAACAGGTCCGCCGCCATGCCCGCGCAGTCGCCGACGTTGTCGCCGACGTTGTCGGCAATGACCGCCGGATTGCGCGGATCGTCTTCCGGGATGCCGGCTTCGACCTTGCCGACGAGATCCGCGCCGACGTCGGCACCCTTGGTGAAGATGCCGCCGCCAAGTCGCGCGAAGATGGAGATCAGCGACGCGCCGAAGGCGAAGCCGATCATTGGGTGCAGCAGTTCGCGTGTGTTGGCCGCCGCATGGGTGGCCCTGATCACCCAGTAGAACCCGGCCACGCCGAGCAGCCCCAGACCGACGACGAGCAGGCCGGTGATGGCGCCACCGCGGAAGGCGATGTTGAGCGCGGGGTTCAGGCCCTGCGTGGCGGCCTGCGCAGTGCGCACGTTCGAGCGGACCGACACGTTCATGCCGACATAACCGGCGAGGCCCGAGAGAACCGCACCGAGCACGAAGCCGATCGCGGTCCAGATCCCGAGCTGCGGGATCACGGCGATGACGATTGCCAGCACCACGCCGACGATCGCGATCGTGCGGTACTGGCGGTTCAGGTAGGCCTGAGCGCCGGTCTGCACGGCGGCAGCGATCTCCTGCATCCGCGCATTGCCCGCGGGCTGCTTCAGGATCCAGGTGATCGACCAGGCGCCGAACACCACGGCCGCAAGGCCGCAGAGCAGGGCGAGTCCCAATCCAGACATGACGTTCTCCTTATCGAAAATTTGGACTTGAATGCACTGCGAAACCTAGGACGACAGCGCGTCGAACGCGCGGTTGCGGATGTCATCGACCGTGCCGACGCCTGAGATCCTGCGGTATTTCGGCGCGCCGGGCTCCCCGGATGCCGCCCAGCGCGAGTAGTAGTCGACGAGGGCGCGGGTCTGTTCGTGATAGATCTCCAGCCGCTTGCGTACCGTTTCTTCCTTGTCGTCGTCGCGCTGGATCAGGGCCTCGCCGGTGATGTCGTCGACACCGTCCTTCTTCGGCGGATTGAAGCGGACATGGTAGGTGCGTCCGCTTGCGACATGCACGCGGCGCCCACCCATGCGGTCGATGATGTCGGCATCGGGGACGTCGATCTCGAGCACGTAGTCGATGGCCACATGCGCCAGCTTCATCGCGTCGGCCTGCGGAATTGTGCGCGGGAAGCCGTCGAACAGATACCCGTTGGCCGTATCGCGCTGCTTCAGGCGGTCCTTGACGAGTCCGATGATGATGTCGTCGGAAACCAGGCCGCCGGCGTCCATTACCCTCCTGGCGGCGACGCCGAGCGGTGTTCCTGCCTTGACCGCTGCGCGCAGCATGTCCCCCGTGGAAATCTGCGGGATCCCGAAGCGCTCCTTGATGAACGCGGCCTGCGTGCCCTTGCCAGCGCCGGGCGGTCCCAGCAGTATCAGTCGCATCCCCGTCCTCTGCTCGCTCGGCGTCCGGTCGTGTGTACTGAGGTCCGACCTTTTGTCTGGTGTCTGGCAGCAAGAATCGCCACCCGGCGCCGAAGCCGCAGGATTCTACCCGGTTCAGCCACCGGATCGCACTGTTGCGGTGCGCCGGAAAGCAGGAACCGGGACGGGCCGCACGAGCGGCACCGCGGCACTGCGACATCGAAGTTCAGTCAATCCGGACCTGCTCGATCATCGACCCGTTGTCAGGCCGATGTACGTCCCCGACACGCCTGCGCACAGACCACGGGATCATCGGCCGACGCGGCGGCACAGAGTGGATCTGCACGTTGTTCACGTTGAGTGCGCCGGTGGCGATCTTCCGTCGCCACTCAATCCCGGAGCGACGGCAGTGTCGGGAACGTGTTGCGGCCGGCGGGCAAAGCCGCTCCAGCTAGCGTTGCGCGGCGAACAGGGAGCGCACGGCCTCGAGGTCGGACGCCGTGTCGACGCCCGGAGGCAGGGCGGCCTCCAGATTGAGCACGGCGATCCGGAATCCGTGCGCCAGCGCGCGCAGCTGTTCCAGCCGCTCCTGCGTTTCCAGCGCGTCAGGCTCCAGTCGAGGAAAGCGCTGCAGGAAGCGGACGCGGTAGGCGTAGAGGCCGATGTGACGGCGCGCCGGCAGCGTTGCAGGCAGCCTCGCACGGTCGACGGCAAACGCCTCCCTCGACCACGGGATCGGTGCGCGCGAGAAGTAGAGCGCCCGGCCATCGCGATCGGTCACGACCTTGACGACGTTCGGATTGAAGAACTCCGTGGCGTCGGTGATCGCGTGCGCCGCCGTCGCAATGTCGCAGTCCGCGTGCCGGTCCAGTGTCGCGGCGACGGCATCGATGACGGACGGAGGCAGCAGCGGCTCGTCGCCCTGCACGTTGACGACGACCTGATCCGGGGCCAGGTCGAGCGTCCGGGCGGCTTCCGCCAGCCGGTCGGTGCCGGTCTCGTGCGCAGGCGACGTGAGAATGGACTCGATGCCGTGGTCCCGGCACGCGGCGCTGACTTCAGCGTCGTCGGCAGCCACCACCACGCGGTCGGCCCGGCTTGCCAGTGCCCGCTGCGCCACGCGGACGACCATCGGCGCGCCGCCGATGTCGGCAAGCGGCTTGCGCGGCAGTCGCGTCGACGCCAGCCGCGCCGGAACGATGACGACAAAGCTCACCGCAGACTCGGAGTCTTCAGCGGCCGATTTCTTCCGGCTCGACCTTGCGCGCCTCGGACTCGAGCATCACAGGGATGTCGTCCCGGATCGGAAATGCGAGCGCATCGGCCTTGCAGACCAGCTCCTGCCTGTCCTTGTGATAGTCGAGCGTGCCCTTGCAGATCGGGCAGACCAGGATGTCAAGCAGCCGATGATCCATGCGGCGCCTTTCGCAGTAGGTTCAGGCGGGCGACAACGAGATCGACCAGTGCCGCGTCGACGCTCGCCTCGAGCGGCACGACCCAGATGCGCGGATCGGCACACAGCGTGTCGATACGGCGGCATTTTACGGCGTCCTTTTCGGTGATCAGCAGCAGGTCCGCACTGCGGCCGTCGAAGGGATTCACGCGAAAGTCGAAATGGTCGGGCAGCGGCAGCGGGTCGACGCGCAGTCCGACGTCGCCCAGCATGTCGAAGAACCGCTGCGGCACACCGATGCCGGCGGCAGCCGTGATCGCCAGCCCGTCCGCGCGCTGGCGCCGCACGAGCTCGAGGAGCGCGATGCGCTGCCCCGGATCGGATAGCCGGCATGCGTGGTCGGCGAGCCGGGTCTGCATGCGGAAGCAGGGCACCGCGCGCGTGGGCGGCTGCGCCGCGCCGTGCAGAACGATCGCATCAACACCGTCGAGGCGCGCCGGCGCTTCGCGCAGGGGGCCCGCCGGCAGCACCCAGCCGTTGCCGAGGCCGCGCTCGTCGACCAGCGCGATCTCGATGTCGCGGGCCAGCGCGAGGTGCTGCAAGCCGTCGTCGGCCAGCAGCACGTCGCAGGCCGGATGCACGCGCAGCATTAACTCCGCGGCTTCGGCCCTCCGCGCGGCGACCGCCACCGCAACCGCCGCGGTGCCGGCTATCAACTGCGGCTCGTCGCCGACAGCGTCGGCAGCGTCCCCGGCTCCGACCATGCGCGCCGCGGGCCCGGTGCCGCCGTAACCGCGCGAAACGACGCCGGGGTCGAAGCCGCGCTGCCTGAGTGCGCGCACGAGTTCGATCGTGAGGGGGGTCTTGCCGGTGCCGCCGACGTAGAGATTGCCGATGACGACGACCGGGACCGCGACGCGCGTCGTTCGCAGCATCCCGCCCGCATAGGCGCGTCGGCGCACGGCCATCACGGCTGCGTACACGAGTGCCAGCGGCGACAGTATCCAGGCCAGCAGCCCGCGCCGCTGCCAGGCCGCGGCGAGGAGTGCGGTGAAGCGCGTGTCAGCAGGCACCGCGGGTTCAGCGGCGACCGGCGGTACGCTGGGTGGCGAAGCTGATGCGCACGATGCCGGCCACTCGCGCGGCCTCCATCACGCTGATGACCGACTGGTGCGGCGCCTGGGCGTCGGCATTGATCACCAGCAGCACGTCCTCGCGTCCCTTTGCGGCACGCGTCAGCGCATCGGCCAGCGCTGCCGAGTCGCCCGGCAGCAGCGAACTGTCGAGCGCGTAACGGCCGTCCGCCGTGACGGCGATATTCACGACGTTGGGCGGTGTGGCCGGCGTCGTGGCCTCGGCCGATGGCAGCTGGATCTTGAGTTCCGCGAAGCGGGAGTAGGTGGTGCTGACCGCGAGGAAGATCAGCACGATCAGCAGGACGTCGATGAGCGGAATCAGGTTGACTTCCGGCTCTTCCTCGTAGGGGCGCCGGAAGCGCATCAGCTTCTCCGGTCGCTGTAGATGACCTCGAGCAGGCGCTCGGCGTGCTCTTCGATTTCGACCAGATAGTCCTCGACCAGGCGCCGGAAGTAGCGGTGCGCCAGCACGGCCGGGACCGCGACGATGATCCCGAACGCCGTGCTGTACAGCGCGACCGAGATGCCGCGCGCCAGTTCCTGCGGGCTCGAACCGGCCTGCTGTGAGGCGAAGATCTGGATCATGCCGACGACCGTGCCGAACAGTCCGAGCAGCGGCGCGATCGAACCGATCGAGCCCAGCAGCGTCAGGTTCTTCGTCAGGCGGTTCGCGACGACGGCGCCGGCGGCCTCGATCTGCTGGATCGCGCCCTCGCGCAGTACGCGATCGTTGCGCAATCCGGCCGCAAGCACGCGTCCGAGCGGGGAGTTCTGCTCGAGCTTCGACACGACGTCAGCGTTGACCGTCTGCTTCCGCACCAGCCCGACCACGTCGTCGAGCAGGCCGCTCGGTAAGATGCGCGGGCGTCGCAGCGCGATACTGCGCTCGATGATCAGGGCGAGCGCCAGAACCGACGCAATGATCAAAGGCCAGACTGGCCAGCCCAGGTCAATGATGATGGCAAGCAACGGCTTTGACTCCCGAGAGGCGGCGCGCGAAAGGCGCGAAGCGTAGTAGGGCGCCCGCGCTGCCGCAAGTTTCCACAATTCCTGTGGACAAGTCTGTGAAGAACTTTGTGAGACGCGCTCTAAACCCTTGTCGCATCGGCCTTTGGACTGCGTGCTCAGCCTTTGAGCATCCAAAAAACGCAAGGCAAATCAATCACTTGACGCGAATCCTACGCGGCTTGGCAGGGGAAGCGGTGCAGGTTTCGCGGACTGAAGCCGTTTGTGGACAGATTTCGCCCGGAAACCCGCATGGCGCTTGGGTTTGAGGCCTCCGAGCCAGCAGCGGCGCGGCCTGCGCTGACGGTTTCCGCGCTGAACCGCGCCGTTGCGGGATTGCTCGAACGTAGCTTTCCGCTGGTGCGCGTTCAGGGCGAGATCTGCAACCTGACGCGGGCGTCGAGCGGGCACTGGTATTTCGGGCTCAAGGACGATTCCGCGCAAGTGCGCTGCGTGATGTTCCGCGGCCGCAATGCGCTGATCGGCTGGCAACCCCGCGAGGGCGACGACGTCGAAGTCAACGCCGTCGTGTCGCTCTATGAGGCGCGCGGCGAGTTCCAGCTGAACGTCGAATCGATGCAGCGTGCTGGGCTGGGCCGCCTGTACGAGGAATTCCTCCGGCTCAAACAGCGCCTCGCAGCCGAGGGGTTGTTCGACCAGGCGCGCCGGCCACTGCCGCGGCTGCCTCTGCGGGTCGGCGTCGTCACCTCGCTGCAGGCGGCGGCGCTGCGCGATGTCCTGAGCGCCCTGCAGCGGCGCGCGCCGTACCTGCACGTGGTCATCTACCCGGTGCCCGTGCAGGGGACCGGTGCCGGCGCCCAGATCGCGGCGATGCTTGCGTGCGTGTCGCATCGCGCCGAAGTCGATGTCGTGCTGCTGGTACGGGGCGGCGGTTCGATCGAGGACCTGTGGTCGTTCAACGAGGAAGTCGTCGCGCGCGCGATCCGCGCCTGCACGCTGCCGGTGGTCGTCGGGGTGGGGCATGAGAGCGATTTCACGATCGCGGATTTCGCGGCGGATGTGCGCGCCCCGACTCCCACCGCGGCCGCGGAGCTGGTGGCTCCGACGGCTGACAGCCTGCGCGAAGGCATCGAAGCCGATCTGCGGCTCCTCGCGCGAAACGTACGGGGGGAGCTGCAGGCCGCGGCCCAGAGCGTCGACTACGCACAACGTCGTCTCGCGACCCCGCGTTCCGTGCTGGCTGCGCTCGAGACCCGCGTCGGTGCGTTGCAGTCGCGTGCGATAGCGGCTGCGGCGCGCCTGTCGGTTCGGGCCAGTTCTCGGCTCGCATCGCTGCAGGCGAGGTGTGTGCAGGTGCGACCGATACCCGACATGGAGGCGGTACTCGCGCGCCGCAGCCGACTCATGGCGGGCGGCAGGGCGGGAGTGAATGCGCTGGGACTGCGGCTCGTCCCGCTCGCGGCCCGATTGGCCGCACTGGACCCGAATGCAGTGCTGGCGCGTGGCTATGCGATGGCACTCGACGCGTCAGGGCGTGCCGTCACCCGCGCGCAGGACCTCGAACCGGGCGACGCGCTGCAGGTCCTGCTGGCGCAGGGTCGAGCGGGAGTGCGGGTCGAGTCGGTCGACAGCGAGTAGCCAGCGACGGGAAAGGGCGCAGCGTGAGTCGGCGACGATAGAATCACCGTTCTATCCGCGAACCACGTCCGAGGTCCTGCATGGAACACACGCTACCCGCGCTGCCGTACGCCACCGATGCTTTGGCCCCCCACATGTCGAAGGAGACCTTCGAGTACCACTACGGCAAGCACCACCAGGCTTACGTCACCAACCTCAACAACCTGATCAAAGGCACCGAATTCGAGTCGCTCGGCCTCGAGGACATCGTCCGCAAGTCGTCGGGTGGCGTGTTCAATAATGCCGCGCAGGTGTGGAACCACACCTTCTTCTGGAACTGCATGAAGCCCGGTGGCGGCGGTGAACCGACCGGCGCGCTCGCCAGGGCGATCAGCACGAAGTGGGGCTCCTACGCGGCGTTCAAGGAGGCGTTCACGAAGAGCGCCGTCGGCAACTTCGGGTCCGGCTGGACCTGGCTGGTGAAGAAGGCCGACGGCAGCGTCGACATCGTCAACACCAGCAACGCCGCCACGCCGCTCACGACGGCCGACAAGCCGCTGCTTACGGTCGACGTCTGGGAGCACGCGTACTACATCGACTACCGCAACGCGCGCCCGAAGTTCGTCGAGACCTTCCTGACGTCACTGGCCAACTGGGACTTTGCCGCGCGAAACTTCGGCTGACGACCGGTTGCAGCGCGGAGACGGCCGGCGGCGGCGGCCGTCTTCAGTTGAGGGCGGGCAGTCCGCCGAGCTTCGATCCCGCCGCGGCGCCTTTCCGCGCGAACCAGCCCTGCTCCATTTCAAGCGCGTAGCGCACCGGCTTCTGCGAGCAGTGCAACGCGTCGCTCTTCGGGGCCATGTCGGCGATCTGCAGGATCGTGCCGTCGTCGTCGATGAAGGCGATCGACAGCGGCAGCAGCGTGTTGCGCATCCAGAAGCACTGCTGACCCTTGTAGTCGAAGACGAACAGCATTCCGTGGTTGGGCGCCACCTTTTCGCGAAACATCATTCCGGTCGAACGGCTCTGGGCTGTCGTGGCGAGCTCGGCCGTGATGACGTGCATACCGGCCGTCAGGCGGGCCGTCGGCAGCGTCGGTTGGGGTCCGGTTTGCGCCGCCACGGCGGCGGCGAGCAGTGCTCCGGCGATCATGAAGGCGATTCGACGCAGGGCAGACGGTGACATGACTGGCGGGAGATTGGAGGAAATGACGGCCCGCACTCTAGCGCGGTGGGTCGGGCCGGGAAGCTGACCGGGAATGAAAAAGGCAGGGACGAGTCCCTGCCTTTCTACTGAGCCGCCGCGGTTACTGCTTCGGCTTGTCGGTCGGCGTAGTCGTCGCAGCAGGAGTGCTCGACTTGTCCTTCTTCGCCTTCTTGTCGCTCTTGGCCTTCTTGTCGGTGGTCGACTTGGCCTTGGTGTCAGCCTTGGGCGCCTCGGCCTTGGCGGCAGGGGCAGCGGCGGGCGCAGCGGCCGGAGCCGCAGGCGCTGCGGCTGGCGCAGCCGACTTGGCCGGTGCGGCGGGCTGAGCCGCTGGGGTCGTACCTTGCGCCAGCACGGCGCCGGCAAACAGTGCGCTCACAAGCGCGGCGATGACGTTCTTCATGTTCGCTCCCTAGTTTGTGCGAAGGGGCCCGGGACACGGTGTCCACGAGCCGTCCGGAATACCGGACGACCGACTGGTCGGAGGCTAGAACGCCGCTGCGCTCGGTTTGGTTGACATGGACCAAGGCGCACCAGCGCGCGCGCTGTTCGGCCCGAGTAAACTGCTTCGCCTGCTTTGTCGGTCTGCGGTTTTCGCTGACACACGACCGGCAGGCCGTCCAGAAGAAGACTCATCCCGGAGACACCATGTACGCGCACATCAAGGTCCCCACGACCGGCCAGAAGATCACCGTCAACAGGGACTACACGCTCAGCGTTCCCGACCAGCCGATCATTCCGTACATCGAGGGGGACGGAACCGGCGTGGACATCACTCCGGTGATGATCAAGGTCGTCGATGCCGCCGTTGCGAAGGCCTACGGCGGCAAGAAGAAGATAGTCTGGATGGAGATCTATGCAGGGGAGAAATCGACCCGGGTCTATGGCCCCGACGTCTGGCTGCCGGACGAAACGCTGAAGGTCCTGCGCGAGTACGTGGTCTCGATCAAAGGACCGCTGACGACGCCGGTCGGCGGCGGCATCCGTTCGATCAACGTCGCGCTGCGCCAGGAACTCGACCTCTACGTCTGTCTGCGCCCGATCCAGTACTTCAAGGGCGTGCCCAGCCCGGTGAAGGAGCCGGAAAAGACGAACATGGTGATCTTCCGCGAGAACTCGGAAGACATCTACGCCGGCATCGAGTACGAGGCCGAGACGGACAAGGCGAAGAAGCTGATCAAGTTCCTGCAGGACGAGATGGGTGTGAAGAAGATCCGCTTCCCGGCGACTTCGGGTATCGGCATCAAGCCGATTTCTCGCGAAGGCACCGAACGCCTGGTGCGCAAGGCGATCCAGTACGCGATCGACAACAAGCGCAAGAGCCTGACCTTCGTGCACAAGGGCAACATCATGAAGTTCACCGAGGGCGCGTTCGCCAAGTGGGGCTACGAACTGGCGAAGCGAGAGTTCAAGGCCGAGCTTCTCGACGGCGGACCGTGGATGAAGATCAAGGCGGCGCACGGCGACATCGTCGTCAAGGACGTGATCGCCGACGCGTTCCTGCAGCAGATCCTGCTGCGCCCGGCCGAGTACGACGTTATCGCGACGATGAACCTCAACGGCGACTACATCTCGGACGCCCTCGCGGCCCAGGTAGGCGGCATCGGCATTGCACCCGGCGCGAACCTGTCGGACTCGGTGGCGATGTTCGAGGCCACGCACGGCACGGCGCCCAAGTACGCCGGCAAGGACTACGTGAATCCGGGCTCCGAGATCCTATCGGCCGAGATGATGCTGCGGCACATGGGCTGGACCGAGGCCGCCGACCTGGTCATCAAGTCGATGGAACGCTCGATCCTCAGCAAAAAGGTCACGTACGACTTCGCGCGCCTGATGGAAGGCGCGACCCAGGTCAGCTGCTCGGGCTTCGGTCAGGTGATGATCGATCACATGTAGTGACTGGCGCCGCTCACGTACGCGATCGGCTGCGCCGATCGCACGTGCGCTCGCGACGGAACGGCAAGTCAGTCGGCCACGCTCCGGAGCGGCCGCGCGCTCCGCCGACTTTCAACGGCACGACACCCACCCTGACCCTCCCGCCGAGCGGGAGGGGGTTGGCACTCGACCTGTGCAACCGGGAACATCGGTAACGGGTTAGGCCAGGCACATAGGTAACGCTTTTTGCGGCTACTCGGTGCGTGTGATGGGTTCGATACGCGCGCCGCGCGAACCGTGCCGCTCCGAGTGCACGTGCGGCCGCGTAGCGGTCGCGTACACGAGGAGCGCAGAGCAAAAAATAACCCCGCCGCAGCGGGGTTCATAAGACAGTGCGCCAGAGAATCAGGACGGTGCGGTGATATTCGACGCCTGCTTGCCTTTCGGTCCCTGCACGACTTCGAACTGCACTTTCTGACCTTCTTTCAGGGTTTTGAACCCATTCATCTGGATCGCCGAGAAATGTGCGAACAGATCCTCACCCCCGTCGTCCGGCGTGATGAAGCCGTACCCCTTGGCGTCGTTGAACCACTTGACCGTACCAGTTGCCATTCCGTCTTCCTTCCCACGTATGAAGGGGCGGCGCCGTAGTCATCTGTGGTACCCGGCGCAGCCCCGATCCCGCGCACGCCTTGCCAGCCGTCGGGTGCGCATCAGCACGGCATGCCCCCGCAGGCCGGCTTGACGCCGCGATTGTTCGAGCAAAAGCCGCAGCGGTCAAGCGGTCTCTTGGTGCCATCCCATCGCTCTGCTGCAGCGCTTAGAGGCCGGCGCTTCGGTGTCGGCATGGTTGACATCGGCGCGGCGCCTGAGGGGCGGTCATCGCGTGTCCGAGCGATCGCGTTCGCAGGTGCTGTTGCATCTTTGCCGACTCGGTTCGGTCATGGTCTTCATACGAGAGTACAGAGGGATTTACCGTATGATTGGTATGCTTTTTGTATCCGGGTAGTGTGGGCCGGTTTGCCTAGAATGCAGGTCAGAATGCAGGTCAATGAGTGAGCGGATTGACGAAGGCACCGTCGTCGAGAAGCAGGCTTCTCGCGTCAAGCCGCCGCCGATGTATCAGGTGGTACTGCTGAATGACGACTACACGCCGATGGAATTCGTGGTCGGAGTCCTGCAGAAGTTCTTCGGCAAAGGGAGAGAACAGGCAACCC
>DAOMFL010000077.1:0-16276 GCA_035429805.1 Burkholderiaceae bacterium | reverse complement strand
GGTCCATCGTCGGCGTCGGGATCACGCCGCCGAAGGTGCTCGGCACGCCGAAGCCGGCATCGTCGGTGATGATCAGCAGAATGTTCGGAGCGCTCTTCGGCGGCACGACGCGCGGTGCCCACCAGGATTTCGACTGCAGTGCGTCGTTCTTGATCACGCCGCCGAACTTCGGATCCGGGGGCGGCAGCTGCCGGTTGCTGATCGTCGTCGTCGCGCTGGGCGATCCCGGCATCCCGGTGACCTGCTGGGCGCTGGCACCTGAAGCGAAAGCCAGGCCAGCGAGGAGCGCCATCGAAGCGCGCGTCTGCTTGAACATGTGTCCTCCGTGCTCCATTCGGAGCCGCACCGTGACGCAACAGTGGGATCGATCCCGACTCAAGGGGCGCGACGCCCCCCCGGTGATGCTTCGCCGCACGCATCGCGCCGAAACTCCGGGCCTGCGCGACAGCCGACAATTATTCGCAGGGGAAACCCTGCCAGCGCATCCAATCTAGCTCTGTGCAGTTACGCGGTCTTGACAATTCTGGCCAAGTTGCAAAGATCGCGGCCTCGAATTCGGGTGCGTCAGAGTGCCGAACAGCTACGTAAGCCTCGCGGCGGGGATCTCACCAAGACGATCGCCTAGGGAAGCGCCTCCTGCAGACGCCGCCTACTCCTTCGGGAGCGTCGATATCGGCCCGTTCATGGTGCTGCCGGCCGTGCTCAGGGAACTCGGCGTCGAACCGGACTCTGTGATCGCCAGTGCCGGAGTCGACCCCCGCGCGTTCGACGATGGCTCTCGTCGAGTCAGCCTGCAGCGGGTGGGTCTGTTGCTGCGCGCCTGCATCGACGCGACCGGCGAGCCGAACTTCGGCCTTCTGGTGGCCTCCCGGTTCGAGTTGCCGATGCTGGGCGTGCTCGGGTACCTGGTTCGCAATCAGCCGACCGTCCGCGCGGCGCTGCGAACACTCGCGCTTCAGTTGCACCTGCAGGACCGCGGCGCAGTGGCAGGCCTGAAGGAAGATGGCAGCCGGCCGGCGCGCCTCAGCTACGCCGTGTGTACGCCACAGACGCCCGAGACGGGGCTCATCTGCAGTTCGGCGATCATGATTGCATTCAGGCTGATGAAGGCACTCTGCGGACCGACCTGGCGACCCGTCGAGGTCCGCATCGCACAGGCGATCCTGAACGACGCCCGTGCGTACCGCGAGATGTTTGAATCGTCAGTGCGCTTCGACGCGCCGCTGACGGAACTGGTGTTCGAGAGCCGGTGGCTGGATCGGCCGGTCGCCGGCGCCGACCCGCAGCTGCTGCGGGTGTTAAATGGCCTGCTGGCCACCATCGAGAGCCAATCGAAGATGACTCTCGCTGAGCAGGTCCGCCGTGTGCTGCGTACCGCGGTGCTGGCCGGTACCGCCAATGCACGCAGCATTGCCGATATCTTTTCGCTCAGCGAACGCGGCCTGCGCCGCCACCTCGCGCGCGAGGGCGTATCGCTGAACGAACTGATCGCCGAAGTGCGGCTGCTCGTCAGCCAGCAGCTGATCGAGCAGACGCGGCTTCCGCTCAGCGAGGTTGCCGCGGCCCTTCATTACTCGGACTCCAGTGCGCTGACGCGCGCGTTCCGCGGCTGGACCGGCATGGCGCCTCGGGAGTGGCGCCGGCAGAACGGGGGACAAAACGGGAACGGCGAATCACCGCGCCGCAGTGAAGGGCCGGTTATCGCGCGCCACGCCGCCCGAGCGGGCACACAGCCGGACACGCCGCATGGACGAACGACGCCGCGGTGAACCAACGAGAGCCCCTTTGCGAGCGCTGCTGCCGGCGAGGCTGGGCCGCTGCATCTGCGCAGCCCTGCTTTCCCTGCCTGCCGTCGCCGATGCGCAGACCGGCGTGGAGGCAAAGGCGACCCTGTCAGCCGCACGCAGCGGCGACGCCGCCGCGCAGTACCGGCTTGGCGAGATGTACGACCTGGGCCGGGGTGTGGCGCAGGACTACGCGCAGGCGGTCGCCTGGTATCGCCGCGCCGCCGAACAGGGACACGCGCCTGCGCAATTCGCGCTGGCGGAGATGTACAAGAACGGCGACGGCGTCCCGAAGGACATGCAGGCCGCGGTCCGGTGGTACCGACGGGCCGCCGACAACGGCAGTGCCGGAGCCCAGCTGCTGCTCGGCGTGCTTCACGAGGGCGGTACCGGCGTGCGCCAGGATTACGTGGAAGCTGCGCGTTGGTACCGGCAATCGGCCGAGCAGGGCGATGCGCGGGCGCAGCTGCTGCTCGCGAACCTTTACCAGAGCGGACAGGGCGTGCCGCGCAGCCTCGTGGCGGCGTATGCGCTCTACACCGTGTCGGCCGACAGCGATCCGAAGAACAATCCTTCGCTCGGGCATCGTGCCCAAATGGCACGCTCGATGACTGCCACTGACATCGCCGCCGCGCAGAAACTGGCCACCGACATGGCGCGGCCCGGGAAACTGGGGGATGCGCTCGACCACGCGCTGCAGCGCTGAGCGGGCATGTGCCGCACGGCCGCGACCGCGCCGATCAAGGCATGGCCCTGTCGCCCCACAACTGCTTCAGTCGCGCGTCGCGTCCACAGGTGCGCCGATAGAACGCGTAGCGGATCGGATTCTTCAGGTGGTAGTCCTGGTGATACTCCTCGGCGGGATAGAACGTCCCGGCCAGGACGATCTCGGTGACGATCGGCGCGGAAAACGGCTTCGACTTCTGCAGCGCCGCCTTCGACGCTTCGGCTTCCTTCAGCTGCCGCGCGTCGAGCGCGAAGATCGCAGTCCGGTACTGCGACCCGACGTCGCAGAATTGCTGGTCCTTCACCGTCGGGTCGATCATCGGCCAGAACTTCTCGAGCAGCTGCGCGTAGCTCACACGCGCCGGATCGAACTCGACCCTGACCGCCTCGGCGTACCCGGTCCCGCCGGCAGAAACCTCCGGGTAGGTCGGATTGGCCGTACGACCACCGATGTACCCGGAGGTTGTCGTCAATACGCCATCGACCTTGTCGAAGTCGGCCTCGACACACCAGAAGCAGCCGCCGGCGAAGATCGCCGTTTCTGTCTTCACCGGCGCACGCGGGGCCTGTGCCCCGACGGCCGGCACCAGCAGCAGCGACAGCAGAAGACCCAACGTCCAGCGCGTCATCACGCCGCCTCCGGTTCGAACTTCAGGCACACGCCATTGTTGCAGTAGCGCTTGCCGGTCGGTCGCGGCCCGTCGTCGAACACGTGCCCCTGATGCCCGCCGCAGCGCGCGCAGTGGTATTCCGTGCGCGGCAGGATCAGCTTGTAGTCGGTGCTGAAGCCGAGCGCGCCGGGCAGCGCTTCGAAGAAGCTCGGCCAGCCGGTGCCGCTGTCGAACTTCATCCTGCTCGTGAAAAGCGGCAGGCTGCAGGCGACGCACGCGTAGGTGCCGGCCCGCTTCTCGCCATTGAGCGAACTCGAAAACGGCGCCTCGGTGCCTTCACGACGCAGCACGCGGTACTGCTCGGCTGTGAGCCGTGCACGCCACTCGGCGTCGGACAGCGTGATCGCATCCGCCCGCCGCGGCGCCGGCATGGCCGCGCCGGTCGAACGGCCTGCCCACGCCGCAATGCCGCCCACTGCCACTTTCGAAATCCAGTCTCGCCGTCGTGTCATCACGCAACCTCCGTTGCAGGGGTTCCTGCAGTGAATTCGTGAAGCCGGCACCTGCGGTTACAGCGCCCCTGCGCGTGCAATGGCCTATAGTCGCCGTCTTCCGCGACTGCCCGTTCAGCCCCCACGCAAGTCATGGCCGTTCCACGTCGACTTTTGACCGTGATCCGGCGCCTTGCGTTCATCGCGACCCTGTCGGTCGTCGGAGTCCTACCCGCTGCGCAGGCGCAGACACTGCGCCTCGCCAGTGCCTTCGATCCGAACTCGCTCGATCCGCACGCGCTGGCGCTGCTGTACCAGTCGCGCGTGGTGACGCAGATCTACGAGAGCCTAGTCAACCGCGATCGCGATTTCAGGCTCGAGCCGGCGCTCGCGGTCTCATGGCAAGCGGTCGATTCGAAGACCTGGCGCTTCAGGCTGCGGCCCAATGTGAAGTTCCACGACGGCACGCCGATGACGGCCGACGACGTCGTGTTCTCGATCGAACGGGCCCTCGCGAAGACCTCGCAGCGTGCATTCCAGCTGCGCGGCGTGAACGGCGCGCGCAAAGTCGACGCGCTGACGGTCGACGTCGTTCTCGCAGCGCCCGACGCCGTGCTGCCCGAGAAGATGTGGCTGCTGGCGATCATGAGCCGCGCGTGGTCGGAGAAGCACGGCGTGCTGCTGCCGCAGGACTACAACGGCAAGCAGGAGACCTACGCCGTACGCAACACCAACGGCACCGGCCCGTTCCGGCTCAAGAGCTACACGCCGGACCAGCGCGCCGTGCTGGAGCGCAACCCCGAGTGGTGGGGGTGGACTGCGAAGGGCGCCGGCAACGTGCAGCAGGCCGAGTACGTCGTGATCCAGTCGGACGCCACGCGACTGGCGGCGCTGGCCTCCGGTCAGGTCGACTTCGTCATCGATCCGCCGTTCCAGGACGTCGCGAAGCTGAAGGCGGACCAATCGCTGAAGGTGCTGGAAACGACCGACATCGGCACGCAGTACCTCGGCTTCGACCAGAACCGCGATCAACTGCAGTTCGGCGAGGCCCGGGGCAACCCGTTCAAGGACCTGCGCGTGCGGCGGGCCATTGCGCAGGCTGTCGACGTCAACCTCATCATCCAGAAGGTGCTGCGCGGACAGGCCACCCCCGCGGGGTCGATGTTCTCACGGCTCGTCGACGGCTACGTGCCGGACCTCGAGAAACGCCTGCCCTACGACCCCGTTGCTGCGCGCACGCTACTGAAGGAAGCCGGCTATCCGGACGGCTTTGCAGTGACTCTCGACTGCGTGAACGTCACCTATCGCGCGGCCGTGTGTCAGGCGATCGCGGCGATGCTTGCGCAGGTGAACCTCCGCGTGACGTTCCAGCCGTCGCCGAGCGCAACGTTCTTTCCGAAGCTGACTCAGGCAGGCGCGAGTTTCTTCGAGTTCGGCTGGACGCCGGGCGTCGATCCCTGGGCCACGCTCAATTCCATCCTCCGCAGCTTCGACGGTACCGGCGCCGGCCAGTTCAACGCCGGCCGCTATTCGAACCCGCAGCTCGACCAGATCATCGATGCCATCCGCGTCGAGCCGGATCTCGCGACCCGGCGCCGCCTGGTCGGCGATGCGCTGCGCATGATCCACGCCGACCTGCCGCTGGTCCCGCTGTATCGCCGCACGCTGGCGTGGGCCATGCGACCCCGCATCAGCGTCGTACAGTGGCCCAACGACACGCTGGAACTGCGCTGGGCCCGACTCGACTGAACTTCCGTACCCTTCGACCGCCATGTCCATCACACGCTTCTCCTTTCCGACGACGATCCACTTCGGCCCCGGCGCACGCAAACTCGTGGGCGAGCAGCTGCGCGAACTCGGCCTGAAGCGACCGCTGATCGTCACCGACCGCGGGCTGGCGGCGCTGCCGCTTCTCGCCGAGTTCAGACAGCATCTGGCGACCGGGCTCGACGCCGGCGTGTATTCCGGTGTGCACGGCAACCCGACCGCATCGCAGGTGGTGCAGGGCGTGGCCGCGTACAGGGCGCATCGCGCCGACTGCGTGGTCGGCTTCGGCGGCGGCGCGGCACTCGACATCGCCAAGGTCGTCGCCGCCATGGCGGTGCACGACGGCGATGTCATCGAGTACGCGTGGGATCACCCGCAGGTGAAGCCGCTGGTGAATCCGCTGCCGCCCTTCTTCGCGCTGCCCACGACCAGCGGCACCGGCTCCGAGGTCGGGCGCTCGAGCGTCGTCAGCGAGGACACGACGCACGTGAAGCGTGTGATCTTCTCGCCGAAGCTGCTGGCGCGCGCCGTCTTTGCCGACCCGGAGCTGACCTTCGGCCTGCCGCCGGCCGTGACGGCGGCCACCGGCATCGACGCGCTGACGCACAACATCGAGAGCTACCTTTCGCCGGCCTACCACCCGCTGTGCGACGGCATCGCGCTCGAAGGCGTGCGCATTGCCGCGCGCGCGCTGCCGGTCGCAGTACGCGACGGCCGCAACCTGCAGGCGCGGTCGGACATGATGATGGCGTCGATGATGGGCGCGATCGCGTTCCAGAAGGACCTCGGGGCCGTGCACTCGTGCGCACACGCGCTCGGCGCGGTCTGCGACCTGCACCATGGGCTCGCGAATGCGCTGATGCTCGAACCGGTCATGCGCTTCAACGCCGAGGCGGTGCCGGCGAAGTTCGCGGAACTCGCGCACGTGGCCGGACTCGACAGCGCCGGCGATTTCGTTCCCTGGCTGGCCCGGCTCAAGAACGAAATCGGCATCGCGCCGTCGCTGGCCGCGGTGGGCGTGAAGCGCGAGCAATTCCCGCGCCTCGTCGAACTCGCGGTCAAGGACGTCTGCCACCAGACGAATCCGCGTCCGTGCGCGGCCGCGGACTTCGAACGCTTCTTCGAACAGGCGTATTGATGGCTTCGCGACCCCGAATCGGCATTTCGGCGTGCTTCTTCCACGCCGATCCGGCGCGTCCCATCTTCACCGGCAAGACGCTGCAGTACGTCGAGCAGTCGATCGTGCACTGGGTGCAGTCGTCGGGGGCGCTGGCACTCGTCATCCCGTCGCCCGAGGGACCGACACAGCGCGGCGACGTCACGCTTGCCGACTATGCGGCGCTGCTCGACGGTCTGGTCCTCGAAGGCGGCTCGGACATGTGGCCGGGCAGCTACGGCGAGGAGCCGCTGCGTCCGGAGTGGCGCGGCGACCGCATCCGCGACGAGTACGAAATCGCCCTGCTGCGCGCCTTCGTCGATGCCGGCAAACCGGTGCTGGGCATCTGCCGCGGCCTGCAGGTGATCAACGTCGCTTTCGGCGGCACGCTGTACCAGGACATCGTGACCCAGCATCCGGGCGCGATCGAACACCGCAACGCCGGGCTCTACGACCAGAACTTCCACACGATCGAGATCGTGCCCGGCTCGCGGCTGGCGGAGCTCTATCCGCAGCCCGGATTCAAGGCGCCGGATCGGCCGCTGCCGCACCATGTCGTCAACAGCGTGCACCACCAGGGCATCCGCGAGCTCGCGCCCTGCTTCAACGTGGAAGCGCGCTGCCCGAACGACGGCGTCATCGAGGCGATCCGCTACGACGGCGCGCGCGGCCCGGTGCGGTCGTACGTCGCGGCGGTGCAGTGGCACCCCGAGTTTCACGACTGGACCAACACGTTGCTGCTGTCTGGCGACCCCCTGCTCAACGATTTTCTCGACGCCACCCGCGCCGCTCCGCGCGCGCCTTCCGCAGCATGCTGAACATCATCAATCCCGCGAACGGCCGCGTTATCGCCGAACTTCCCGACGACACGGCCGAGACCGTCGCTGCCGCGTACCAGCGCGCCCGCGCCGCGCAGCCGGGCTGGGCGTCGCAGCCGCTGCCCGCGCGCATCGAGGCGATCCGCCGCTTCCGCGCCGAGCTGGTACGCGAGACCGAGCGGCTGGCCGCGATCCTCACGTCGGAGGTCGGCAAGCCGATCCGCCAGTCGCGCAACGAGATCAACGGACTGCTCGGCCGCATCGACTTCTTTCTCGCGGAGTCCGAACGGACGCTGGCGCCGCGGCAGGTCTTCGACGAAGGCGGGATGCGCGAGCAGATCACGCACGAGCCGCTCGGCGTCGTCGCCAACATCTCGGCATGGAACTATCCGTACTTCGTCGGTGCCAACGTCTTCGTGCCGGCGCTGATCACCGGCAATACCGTGCTGTACAAGCCGTCGGAGTTCGCCACGCTGACCGGGCTCGAGATCGGCAAGCTGCTGCACGTCTCCGGCATTCCGCAGCCGGCATTCCAGGTGCTGGTCGGCGCGGGCGCGGTCGGCGCGGCGCTGCTGGCGCAACCGGTCGACGGCGTGTTCTTCACCGGCTCGTACGCCACCGGGGCGAAGATCGCGCAGGCGGTCGGGCCGCGCATGATCAAGCTGCAGCTCGAACTCGGCGGCAAGGATCCGACCTACGTCTGCGAGGATGTCGATGCGGCCGCGGCGGCCGCTTCGCTCGCCGATGGCGCGATGTACAACACCGGCCAGAGCTGCTGCTCGGTCGAGCGCATCTACGTGCACGCGTCGATCCACGACGCCTTCGTCGCGGCCTTCGTGAAGGAAGTGCGCGGCTTCACCATCAGCGACCCGACCGACGAAGCCGCCTACATCGGCCCGCTGACGCGCGCACCGCAGCTCGAGGTGCTCGAACGCCAGGTCGCCGACGCGAAGGCGAAGGGCGCAAAGCTGCTGGTTGGCGGACAGCGCCTCGACGGGCCCGGCAACTGGTTCGCGCCGACCGTCTTCTCCGGCGTCGATCATTCGATGGCATTGATGCGCGAGGAAAGTTTCGGTCCGGTCATCGGCATCCAGAAGGTGGCCGACGACGCCGAGGCGGTGCGACTGATGAACGACACCGAGTACGGCCTCACGGCGGGCGTCTACACGCGCGACGAGGCCCGTGCGCGCCGCATCCTCGCGCAGGTCCACGCAGGTTCCGTGTACTGGAACTGCTGCGACCGCGTGAGCCCGCGTCTGCCCTGGAGCGGCGTCGGGCACTCCGGCGTGGGCCTGACGCTGTCGACCTACGGCATCGAGACCTTCACGCGGCCGAAGGCGTGGCATCTGCGGGGTGCGTGAGCGATGTACGCGACCCTGCGGGTCGCACGTGCATCGCTCACGGTTACGGCCGATCGCCTGGCGCTCCCGGTGTACGCGACCCTGCGGGTCGCACGTGCACCGGTCGCGGCACGGCCGCTGCGCGGCCGCAATGACTAATTGGGCGGGCTCGCTTCGGAGCGGCCGGGCGCTCCGCCCGCAGGACAACCGCAAGGTGAGGAGATCGGGGTGGTAGACGAGGCACTGACGACGCATGTGCGGCCGCCGCAGGCGGCGCGGATCGTGGTGATCGGGGGCGGGATCATGGGGTGCTCGGTCGCCTATCACCTGAGCTCCTTTGGCCAGACCGATGTCGTGCTGCTGGAGCAGGGGCGGCTGACGTCGGGGACGACCTGGCACGCGGCGGGGCTCGTCGGGCAACTGCGCAACCACGAGAGCATGACGCGGCTGATCCGTTACTCGACCGATCTTTACGCGCGGCTCGAATCCGAGACCGGGCTCTCGACCGGCTGGAAGCAATGCGGCTCGCTTGCGGTCGCTCGCACGTCCGATCGCATGGTGCAGCTGAAGCGCACCGCCGCCGTGGCGCAGGCCTACGGCGTCACCTGTGACGTCATCTCGCCCGCCGAGGCCGGCGCGCTCTACCCGATCATGCAGACCGCGGACCTCAAGGGCGCGGTCTGGCTGCCGGGCGACGGCAAGGCCAATCCGGCCGACCTCACTCTGGCGCTGGCGAAAGGCGCTCGCAACCGCGGCGTGAAGATCTGCGAAGGCGTGCGCGTCACCGGCACCATCACGCAGACCGGTGCGGGCCGACGCATTGCGCAGGTCGCGTGGGCCAGCAAGGCAGGCGATTCCGGCCGCATCGCTGCGGACATCGTCGTGCTCTGCGGCGGACAGTGGTCGCGCGCGCTCGGCCGCCGGCTCGGCGTGACGGTGCCGCTCTTCTCCTGCGAGCACTACTACATCGTCACCGACATCATCGCCGGCGTGCACCGCGACCTGCCGGTGATGCGCGACCCCGATGGCTACATCTACTTCAAGGAGGAAGTCGGCGGACTGCTGATGGGCGGCTTCGAGCCGCAGGCCACGCCATGGCTGCAGAGCGCGGAGCACAAGGGCGGCATCCCGGAGAACTTCGAGTTCCAGCTGCTGCATGACAACTGGGACGCGTTCCAGATCCTGCTTGACAACGCGATGATGCGCGTGCCGGCTCTCGAGACCGCGCGTGTGAAGCAGTTCTACAACGGTCCGGAGTCGTTCACCGCTGACAACAACTTCATCGTCGGCCCGGCGCCCGGAATCGACAACCTCTTCGTCGGCTGCGGCTTCAATTCGATGGGTATCGCGTCCGGCGGCGGCGCCGGCAAGGCGCTCGCCGAGTGGATCATCGCGGGCGAGCCGACGCTCGACCTCTGGCCGGTCGACATCCGTCGCTTCGCGCGCTTCAACGGCAACGAAACGTGGCTGCCGGACCGCATCGCCGAAGTGCTCGGCATGCACTACAAGATGCCGTGGCCGAACCGTGAACTGGAGAGCGCGCGGCCGTTCCGTCGCTCACCGCTCTACGGCCGCCTGAAGCAGCGGGGAGCCTGCTTCGGCTCGAAAATGGGCTGGGAGCGCGCGAACTTCTTCGCACCCACGCCCGCGCAGGCAAGGATCGAGTACGGCTGGGGTCACCAGAACTGGCACCCGTGGGTCGCGGCCGAACACCGCGCCTGCCGCGAGCGTGTCGCCGTCTTCGACATGAGCTCGTTCGCCAAACTGCTGCTGCAGGGCCCGGAGGTGCACACCGCACTGCAGTGGCTGGTCGCCAATGACGTGCCGACTACGCCGGGCGCCACGGTCTACACCGGCATGCTGAACGAGCGCGGCGGCTACGAGAGCGACTTCACGATCACGTGCATCGAGCACGACCAGTTTCTGGTCGTCACCAGCTCCGGTTCGGCGGTGCGCGACCGCGACGTCATCGAGCGCGCCGTGCGAAGCCGCAACCTGCGCTGCACGGTGACCGACATCACATCGATGATCTCGATGCTGGCGGTGATGGGCCCGCGCTCGCGCGAGTTGCTGCAGCGCGTTTCGACCGCGCGCTTCGACAACGCGTCATTCCCGTTCGGCACGTCACAGGAGATCGACCTCGGCTACGCGACGGTGCGCGCGACACGCCTCACCTACGTCGGCGAACTCGGCTGGGAGCTGTACGTTCCGGTCGAGTTCACCGTCGGCGTCTACGAGCAGCTGCTGGCGGCCGGCGAGGACCTGGGCCTCGTCGATGCCGGCTATTACGCGATCGATTCGCTGCGACTCGAGAAGGGCTACCGCGCCTGGGGACGGGAGCTGACGCCTGATATCAATCCCTACGAAGCCGGCCTTGCCTTCGCGGCGAAACTTGACAAAGGCGACTTCCGCGGCCGGCGCGCGCTGCAGGTGGTGAAGGAAGCGGGCGGTGCCGCCACCGCGACGCGTCGCGTCGTGTCGCTGGTGGTCGACGCGCCGCACACCAACCTGTGGGGCGGCGAACTGATCCTGCGCGACAACGTGCCGGCCGGGTTCGTCACGTCGGCCGCGTTCGGCCACACGGTTGGCCGACCCGTCGCGCTCGGCATCGTCAGCAACGCCCACGGGCCCGCCGACACTGCGTGGATCGACGCCGGCCGCTACACGATCGACCTCGCTGGAGAGCGGTTCGATGCGGCGGTGTCCCTGAAAGCGCCGTACGATCCGTCCTCGTCAAGAACAAAAGCCTAGGAGACACCATGCTGGTCGGCGTTCCGAAGGAGATCAAGGTTCACGAGTACCGCGTCGGCCTGACGCCGTCGTCGGTGCGCGAGATGGTGGCGCACGGCCACAAGGTGCTGGTGCAGACCGATGCCGGCACCGGCATCGGCGCTAGCGACGAGGACTACCGCCGCGCCGGCGCGGAGATTGCAGCGAGCGCCGAGGATGTATTCCGGCGCGCCGAGATGATCGTCAAGGTGAAGGAGCCGCAGGCGATCGAGCGAGCGATGCTGCGCGAGGGGCAGATTCTTTTCACCTACCTGCACCTGGCGCCCGATCCCGAGCAGGCCGCGGACCTGCTGAAGAGCGGCGCCGTCTGCATCGCCTACGAAACCGTCACCTCGCCGAGCGGCGGGCTGCCGCTGCTGGCGCCGATGTCCGAGGTCGCCGGCCGCCTGGCCGTGCAGGCCGGCGCGCGCTGCCTGGAAAAATCGGCCGGCGGCATGGGCATGCTGCTCGGTGGCGTCGCCGGTGTCGCGCCGGGCCGTATCGTCATCCTCGGCGCGGGCGTGGTCGGCACCAACGCCGCGCAGATGGCGGTGGGCACCGGCGCGCAGGTCGTCGTCATCGACCAGTCGATCGATGCGCTGCGCAGGATCGACGCGATGTTCAACGGCCGCGCGATGACGGTGTTCTCGAACCGCGACAACGTCGAGCGTGAGGTGCTGCGCGCCGACCTCGTCATTTCCGGCGTGCTGATTCCCGGCGCGGAAGCGCCGAAGCTGATCACGAAGGCAATGCTGCCGAAGATGAAGCCGGGCTCGGTCATCGTCGACGTCGCAATCGACCAGGGCGGCAGTGTCGAAACGAGCCGCGCAACCACGCACGCCGAGCCCACGTATGTCGTCGATGGTGTCGTGCACTACATGGTGGCCAACATGCCAGGGGCCGTGCCGCGCACGTCGACATACGCGCTCAACAACGCCACGCTGCCGTTCGGCCTGCAGATCGCCGACAAGGGCTGGCGCCGCGCGCTGACGGAGAACCCGCACCTCAAGCAGGGGCTCAACATCGCGATGGGCAAGGTCACCTACAAGGCGGTGTCGAAAGCGCTGAATCTGCCGTACGCCGCGGCCGATTCCGTCCTGCCGCTGTGACCGGAGCACCGCGGCCAACGGAAGTCCTTCGCTCACCGCTTGCTCCGGCCGCGGCGCGAGCTGCCTCGCGCTGAACGAGGAACGGCATCGTGTCGCTCGAGGTGTCGATCGCCGTCCTGCTGGCGGCGCTGCTGCATGCGTCGTGGAACGCGATGATCAAGGGCGGCCGCGACGTGCTGATGGATACCGCGGCCATCGTCGTCGGCGCCGGTCTGGTTGCCGTGCCGTTCGCGTTCCTGGTGCCGCTGCCGAATCCGGAAAGCTGGCCCTACATCTTCGCTTCGATCGTCACGCACCTCGCCTACTACTTCTTCATGGTCAGCGCCTATCGGTCGGGCGACCTGTCGCTCGTCTATCCGCTGATGCGCGGCGTCGCACCGCTGCTCGCAGGCCTGCTAGCGATCGTCTGGATGCACGAGTGGCCGGGCCCGTTCGGCTGGACCGGCATGCTGCTGATCTCGCTGGGCGTGATGGCGCTTGCATTGCGTCCGCGCATCGGCCCCGCATTGCACGGTCATGGCAGGGCGGTGGGCTTTGCACTGTCCAATGCCGTCGTCATCGCCGTGTACACGATCATCGACGGCAGCGGCGCCCGCCTCGCCGGCAACGCGTGGTCGTACATCGTGTGGCTGTTCGTGCTCGACGCCCTGCCGTTTTCGCTGTTTCTGCTGGTCACGCGGCGCGCCGAGTTCATCGCCGCGCTCGCCGAGCGCCGCCGGCGCGGTCTGATCGGCGGTGGTCTCTCTGCCGCAGCCTATGCGATCTCCGTCTGGGCAATGACGAAGGCGCCGGTTGCCCTGGTCGCTTCGCTGCGGGAGACGTCGGTGCTGTTCGCCACGCTGATCGGCGCGCGCATGCTGAAGGAGCACCTGACCCCGCGGCGTTGGGCCGGCGTGGCCGCCGTCGCAGTCGGCGTCATCGCGCTGAAGGCGGGGTAACGCTTGAACCGTGGCGCGGCTGCTGTGTCGGCGGCAGCGACTGGCAACGCTGAGGAACACTTCAGGGCGAGTTCATCGCACATTCGGGATTGGACCGGCTTGCCGTGCATCGCGACGGCCGTCGCACTGGCACTGCTACGGACGCCCGCAGCGCAGGCCGGTGCGCCGCGTGTCACCGACGACGTCGACGTCATCGAGGGGAGAAGTCGTGTCAGATTGAAGCCCGGGCCTGGGGCGCACACGGCGCGCGCGATAAAGGGGGCGTCGGTCTGCAATTTCACCGGCAGCCTCGAGCTCTCGCCGGGCGTGCGAAGCGTCAATCCGGACGGCGAGCCCGCTTGGACACGATTCGTGCTGCAGGGGTAGCCCGTCTTCTACACCGCCGCCGAGGGCTCATCGTCGGTCGGGGCCGTCGCCGGCGTCGGCTACGACTCCGGTCCGGTCCCGCCCGGAGCCACGTCCACCGGCTATTACGGCAAGGCTCTGCTGACGCTTAGCCCGGTCCTGTCGCTTGAATTCGAAATGAAACTCGCCGCCCCCAACGATTTCGGCGCTGGCACGACAGCGGCCGCCGGCGCGGCCATGCACAGTGGCTTCGCGTGCGCGCCGTCGTTCAGCGGGTCAACAGCTGCAGGGCGTGCTTCATCGGTTCCCCCGAAACCCTCAGCAGGCCCTCGAATGGCGAGCCGAGTTCGAGGACGAGGAAGATCGCGCACGACACGGACAACGCCGACAGCAGCAGCGCCGCGACGACCGTCGCGTTCCGCGGTGCAAACAGTCCGAAGCTCGCGAACGTCACGGACAGCCAGAAGATCATGATGACGAGGAACGCCGTCGGCACGGTGTCCTCGGTAGTGGCCAGCACGGCCCAGCGCGCATCGAGGATCTGCTCAACGAGGTCAGTGGCGCGAGACTGCAAGGCACGCTGCTCGTCCGTGCCGGGGTGCAGCGTCCGGATCTGGTGAGAGATGCGCTCGGGCAGGTGGGGCGCCGCGGAGATCGCGGACTCCGGCTGCACCGGTTTCGACCCGTCCGGCCAGACTTCGGCGATGCGCCGCGCGACCAGCTGCTGCAATTCCGCGCGGATCTCCTTCGTCTCCGGGCCGTACCGGGCCAGTGCGCGGTCGAGTGTGACCAACTGCGACGCCGAGTGCTTGACGGCGGCATCGGCCGCGTCGTACGAATTCTTGGCCGAAGCGGTGACGAGACCCAGTACCAGCGCCGTCATCGTCGCCACGAGACCGATGGAAGTACCGATCGTCGATTTCGACCTGTCCTCGACGTGATCCGCCGGCAGGCGTTCGCGGAACCACATGCCGAACAGCGCGCCTCCGAATGTGCAGAGCAGCGTGATAAGACCGACCGAAACCGGCGTCATGCGAGAGCGTCCCTCTTCCCGGGCAGTCGTCTGCCGTTCATGCCGCGCGCTGCATCGGCGGCGCCACCGTCTTGATGCCCAGGTCCTGCAGCGTCATGGCCACGGCCGAAACGACGTTGCGCATCTCGTTCGCGTCGATCGCGCCGATGCAGCCGACGCGAAAGGTCTCGACCTGTGTGAGCTTGCCCGGGTACAGGATGTAGCCGCGGTCGCGCACCGCGGCATAGAAGGACTTGAACTGGTAGGCCGGATCCGCGGGCGCGTGGAACGTGACGATGATTGGCGCCTGCACCTCGGGCTTCAGGTACGGTCGGAAGCCGAGCGCCGCCATGCCGGCGACCAGCGTCTCGCAGTTCGCTGCGTAGCGCGCCAGCCGCGCCGGCTGTCCGCCCCCGGCCTGGTACTGGTCGACCGCGGACCGCAGGGCGGCGACGACGTGGGTCGGCGGCGTGTAGCGCCACTGGGTCGTCTTCTCCATGTAGACATACTGGTCGTGCAGGTCCATCGCCAGCGAATGCGCATTACCGGAGCACGCCTCGAGCACTTTCCTGCGCACGATGACGAAGCCCATGCCCGGCACGCCTTCCAGGCACTTGCCGCTGGCAGCGATCAGCGCATCAAAGGGCACGGAGGCCACATTGATCGGCAGCGCGGCGAAGGAACTCATCGCGTCGACGATCAGTCCCTTGCCACGCTTCGCGCAGACCTGCGCGATGCCGGCAAGATCGTTGAGCACGCCGGCGCCGGTCTCGCAGTGCACCTGCGCGACGTGCGTGATCGACGGATCGGCGGCGAGCGCCGCGTCGACGGCGGCCGCGGTGGCCGGCTGATCCTCCGGCACCGGAATCTCGACGACCTGCCGTCCGAGATAGCCGCAGATGCGCACGATGCGCGCGCAGTACGCGCCGTTGTTCGGCACCAGCAGCTTGCCGTCGCGCGGCACCAGCGTGCCGATCGCGGCCTCCACCGAGAACGTGCCGCTGCCCTGCAGCGGCACGCAGGTGTATTCATCGCCGCCGCCGACGATATCGACGAGGTCGCGGCGCAGGCTCGCGGTGATCGAATTGAACGCGGCGTCCCACGAGCCCCAGTCGCGCAGCATCGCCTGCCTGGTCGTGAGCGACGTCGTCAGCGGGCCGGGTGTGAGCAGGATCGGATCGTTGCCGACAATCATCTTGTTCTCTCCTTTCAGCGCGGCGCGGTATTGCGCCACGCCTGAGTGCGCAGGATCAGCCATCCCTCCAGCGCGAACAGCACTCCGGTGACGATCGCCGAGGTCAGCACGATCAGCGTGGCCATCGCGGCCGCGGACCCGATCGCGCCCGCCTCGTCGAGCTGCAGGATCGAAATCGACGCCAGCGTTGTCTTCGGCGAATACAGGAACACGAC
>DAOMFL010000076.1:0-16436 GCA_035429805.1 Burkholderiaceae bacterium | reverse complement strand
CCGAAGCCGTCATCACGGTGCCGGCGTACTTCAACGACTCGCAGCGCCAGGCCACGAAGGATGCGGGCCGCATCGCCGGCCTCGAGGTCAAGCGGATCATCAACGAGCCGACCGCGGCCGCGCTCGCGTTCGGCCTCGACAAGAAGGAAGGCGACCGCAAGATCGCGGTCTACGACCTGGGCGGCGGCACGTTCGACATCTCGATCATCGAGATCGCGGAGGTCGACGGCGAGCACCAGTTCGAGGTGCTGTCGACCAACGGCGACACGTTCCTCGGCGGCGAGGACTTCGACCAGCGCATCATCGATTACGTCGTGGCCGAGTTCAAGAAGGAGCAGGGCGCCGACCTCTCGAAGGACGTGCTTGCGCTGCAGCGCCTGAAGGACGCGGCCGAGAAGGCCAAGATCGAACTGTCGTCGGCCACGCAGACCGAGATCAACCTGCCGTACATCACAGCCGATGCGTCGGGTCCGAAGCACCTGAACATCAAGCTGACGCGCTCGAAGCTCGAGTCGCTGGTCGAGGAACTGATCCAGCGCACCGTCGAGCCGGTGAAGACCGCGCTGAAGGACGCCGGCGTCAAGGTGTCGGACATCCACGACGTGATTCTCGTCGGCGGCCAGACCCGGATGCCGAAGGTGCAGGAAGTCGTCAAGGACCTGTTCGGCAAGGAGCCGCGCAAGGACGTCAACCCGGACGAGGCGGTTGCGGTCGGTGCAGCGATCCAGGGCTCGGTACTGGCCGGCGACAAGAAGGACGTGCTGCTGCTCGACGTCACCCCGCTGTCGCTCGGCATCGAGACGCTCGGCGGCGTGATGACGAAGATGATCCAGAAGAACACGACGATCCCGACCAAGTTCGCGCAGACCTTCTCGACGGCCGAGGACAACCAGCCGGCGGTGACGATCAAGGTCTACCAGGGCGAGCGCGAGATGGCGGGCGGCAACAAGCTGCTCGGCGAGTTCAACCTGGAAGGCATTGCGCCTTCGCCGCGCGGCATGCCGCAGATCGAGGTCACGTTCGACATCGACGCCAACGGCATCCTGCACGTGAGTGCGAAGGACAAGGCCACCGGCAAGGAAAACAAGATCACGATCAAGGCGAACTCGGGCCTCACCGAAGACGAGATTCAGCGCATGGTCAAGGACGCCGAGGCCAACAAGGCCGAGGACCACAAGCGCTTTGAACTGGCGCAGGCGCGCAACACGGCGGACGCTGCCGTGCACGAAGCGCGCAAGGCGGTCACCGAGGCGGGTGACAAGGCCGGTGCGGCGACCAAGGAGCGCGTCGAGTCGGCCGCGAAGGAGCTTGAAGAGGCGATCAAGGGCGACGACAAGTCGGCCATCGAGACCAAGCTCAAGGCGGTGACCGAGGCGCACCAGCAGCTGATGGCCGCGGTGCAGGCGCAGGGTGCGCAGGCCTCTAGTGGCGGCGCGCAGCAGGGCGGTGCGAAACCCGAGGACGAAAGCGTCGTCGACGCCGAGTTCAAGGAAGTGAAGCGCGGCTAAGCGAGAACTCGCCAGCCGCAAACCCCGGGCCAACGCCCGGAACCGCCGGGTGCAGGCCAGTAGTTTCTGGGCCTCACCCGGCTTTTGCGTTGAAGACCGGCCATTCGAAAGCAGATGAGCAAGCGTGACTTCTACGAGATTCTCGGCGTGGCGAAGACGGCCTCCGACGACGAGATCAAGAAGGCGTATCGCAAGCTCGCGATGAAGTTCCATCCGGACCGCAACAAGGGCCGGAAGGACGCCGAGACGCGTTTCAAGGAGGTGCAGGAGGCTTACGACGCGCTCTCGAACAAGGACAAGCGCGCCGCGTACGACCGCTTTGGCCACGCCGGCATCGACCCTTCGATGGCAGCCGCAGGTGGTGGCACAGGCGGGTTCGACTTCAACGAGGTGTTCCGCCAGGCGCGTGGCCGGGGCGCCGGTCCCTCCGGCGCCGGGCCCGACTTCCAGGAATTCCACTTCGAAGGCAACCCGGAGGACATCTTCGAAGGCCTTTTCGGTGGGGCGGGGGGTGGCCGCCGCGCTCCGCGCGCGCGCAAGGGCGCCGACGTTCTCTATCGGATGAACATCACGCTGGAACAGTCGGCGCACGGCGTCGAAACGCAGATCGCGGTGCCGGGCGAGGGCGGCGAATCGCAGACGCTCGAAGTGAAGATTCCCGCCGGAATCCGCGACGGGCAGAAGGTGCGTCTCGCGGGCAAGGGCCACCCGGGCCTGCAGGGCGGCCCCACCGGCGATGCCCTGGTCGAGATCCATATCGAGCCGCATGGGCGCTTCGAACGCGAAGGCGACGATCTCGTCACCCGCGTGACGATCAGCCAGCCGAAGGCCGCACTCGGAGGCGAGATCGAGGTCGACACGCTCGACGGCCGGGTGACGATGACGATTCCCGCCGGCACACAGCCGGGCCGGCGATTCCGCCTGCGCGGCAAGGGCATCAAGGGCATGAAATCGGGAGAAGCGGGCGATCTCTACGTGCAGGTTCAGGTGGAGACTCCGACGCACTTGACGACGGAACAGCAGGATCTTTACCGCCGGCTCGACGCGACGCTGAGACACAGCGGGCCGAGCCACTGACCACGTTACGTAGACTGCGGGCCCGGTGCCGCCTGAACACGGAAGTCGATGGGATAGGAAGATGTCGAAGCGTGATTACTACGAAGTCCTCGGCGTGGCTAAGGATGCATCCGAGCAGGACATCACCAAGGCCTATCGCAAGCTGGCGATGAAGCACCACCCTGACCGCAATACGGACGGGAACGCCAAGGAGTCCGAGGAGAAGTTCAAGGAAGCCAAGGAAGCCTACGAAGTGCTCTCGGATGCCAGCAAGCGCGCCGCCTACGATCGCTTCGGCCATGCAGCGATGGGAGGCGGACCGGGCGGCTTCGGCGGCGGCGGACCCGAGGGGTTCAGCGGATTTGCCGATGCCTTCGGCGACATCTTCAGCGACATCTTCGGCGGCGGCGCGCGAGGCGGGCGCAACGCGGTCTATCGTGGCGCGGACCTGCGCTACAGCATGGAGATCACGCTCGAACAGGCCGCCGAAGGGTTCGCCACCGAGATCCGCGTGCCAAGTTGGGACACCTGCGAAACCTGCAGCGGTTCGGGTGCCAAGCCCGGCACCAGCCCCAAGACCTGCAATACCTGCGGCGGCGCCGGCAGCGTGCGCATGTCGCAGGGGTTCTTCTCGATCCAGCAGACGTGCCCTACGTGCCGCGGCAGCGGCAAGGTGATCCCGGACCCGTGCGCCACCTGCAATGGGGCCGGGCGCGTGAAGAAGAACAAGGTGCTCGAAGTGGCGATCCCGCAGGGCATCGACGAAGGCCAGCGGATCCGCCTCTCCGGCAAGGGTGAGCCCGGCATGAACGGCGGGCCGCCGGGCGATCTCTACGTCGAGATCCACCTCAAGCAGCACGCCGTGTTCCAGCGCGACGGCGACGACCTGCACTGCGAGATCCCGGTCGGATTCACGACCGCTGCGCTCGGCGGCGAGATCGACGTGCCGACCCTCGTCGGCAAGACCAGTCTCGAAATCGGCGAAGGCACGCAGTCCGGCAAGACCTACCGCCTGCGCGGCAAGGGCATCAAGGGCGTGCGCTCGAGCTACCCCGGCGACCTGTACTGCCACGTCAGCGTCGAGACGCCGGTGCGGCTCAACGACAAGCAGAAGAAGCTGCTGCGCGAGCTCGACGCCTCGCTCAAGGCCGGCGGCACCAAGCACTCGCCGCAGGAAAAGAGCTTCGTCGATCGCATGAAGGGCTTCTTCACGGCCGAATAGCACGAGGGAACGGCGCGCCAGGTACCCGTCCCGCTCAGCCCCCTCGCCGCGTGCCGCACGATGCAGTGAACGCCGACACGTTCGATGTCGCCGTCATCGGCGCGGGGGCGGCCGGCATGATGTGCGCGTCCCTCGCCGGCCAGCGCGGGGCGCGGGCGGTGCTGGTCGACCATGCCCGGCATCTCGGCGAGAAGATCCGCATATCGGGTGGCGGGCGCTGCAATTTCACGAATGTCGATGCGGTGCGCCATGAGTGCTACATCTCCGAGAATCCCCGGTTCGCACGCTCGGCGCTGACGCGCTACACGCCGTCCGATTTCATCGCGCTTCTGCGCCGGCACGGCATCGCCTTCCACGAGAAGCACAGGGGGCAACTGTTCTGTGACGACAGCGCGGAGCAGATCATCGCCGTGCTCAAGGCGGAATGCGATGCCGGCGGTGTGCAGTGGCGCATGCCGTGCACCGTCCATGCCGTGCGCCGGTGCGGCGACGTGTATGAGCTCGACACCGACGCGGGCGTGCTGCAGGCGCAGCGCGTCGTCATCGCCACCGGCGGGCTGTCGATACCGAAGATCGGCGCCAGCGATTTCGGCTACCGCGTCGCGCGCCAGTTCGGACTGCGCATCGTCGAGCCGCGACCGGCGCTGGTGCCGCTGACCTTTGATGCCGGCGCGTGGAAGCCTTTTGCGGACCTCGCCGGCCTCTCGCTCGAGGTCCGCGTGCGCTGCGGCGAAGGCCTGTTCGACGAGGACCTTCTGTTCACTCACCGCGGCCTGTCGGGTCCGGCGATCCTGCAGATCTCGAGCTACTGGAATCCGCGCGATGCGCTTCAGATCGACCTTGCCCCGCGCACGCCGCGCGGTGAACTGGAGCAGCACCTGCTGAGCCTGAAGCGCGCCAGTCGCCAGACACTCGGCAACGCGCTGACGACGCTGCTGCCGCAGCGCCTTGCAGCGCAATGGGCGCGCCTGGCGGGCGATGGTGCCGAGCGCCGCATCGCCGAGGTCACCGACAGCCAGCTGCGCATTCTTGCGGCATCACTGAAGGACTGGCGCATCGTGCCGTCCGGCACCGAGGGCTACCGCAAGGCGGAAGTCACGCGCGGCGGCGTTGCGACCGACGAACTCTCGCAGGGCACGATGGAAGCGCGCAGGGCACCGGGGCTGCACTTCATCGGCGAGGTCGTCGACGTGACCGGCTGGCTCGGCGGATACAACTTCCAGTGGGCGTGGTCCTCCGGTGTCGCAGCGGCGATGGCCGTCGCGGACGCATGAATGCGCCGGCTACGGCGTCATCGGCAGCATCCGCCCCCGCACCTTGCCGTCCTCGTCGAGCAGCAGCAGTGCTCCCTTGTCATCGATGCGTGAATTCCGCGTGGCGGTCAGTACGGCGCTGAAGCGCGACTCCTGTTCCATCACGGGCGCCGCACATTGCCTGCGGCTGGGCGCGAGCTCGCCAAAACGCAGCCCGGCCGCATCGGCGAAGAAGGTGGTCGAATACGCATTGCAGCCCAGCGAGCCCCCGGCGAGCTGGCGATCGAAGAAGCGCAGCGTGCTCGGATTCTGCGGGTCCGTCGCGGGCCTGCCGTCGATGCTCTCTGCGCGCCAGGCCGTACCTGCGAGGCGGCCGGCCGGCGTCGATGGGCCTGTTGCACACGCAGCGAGCGCCAGTGCGGTCAGGGTGGCTGCAATCCGGGCGGTCTGCCTGGGCATCGGAACTCTCCGTGGTAGCGTGCTGTATCGCGCGCGGACATCGCACCTCAGGCCTCCCGCGCTGGAGTCTGGGTCTGCGGGCATTCTAGTTTCGTTGCATGGCCGGCAAGAGAAACGCCGGCTGTCGCAGACGCGATATAGGCAGGGCCCGACGCATCGCAAGCCACCGCGACATGACGCTGCAGAATCCGGCTTCGACAACCCGCAGGCGCCGCTGCGATCCGTGCGCCGCAGTTGCGTGCGGCTATCACCCGGCGTCGGAGCCGCCGCGGCTGTACTTCCAGTGCAGGCAGGAACGATGATCTCGACCGATACACACGGCCTCACCGCCGGCGAAGTGAAGATCCCGACGACGGACGGCGAGGGAAGCATCCCGGCCTATCGTGCGCAGCCCGCCGGCAGGTCCGGACTGGCGACGGTGCTCGTGGTGCAGGAAATCTTCGGCGTGCACGAATACATCAGGGACGTGTGCCGTCGGCTCGCAAAGCTTGGCTACCTTGCGGTGGCGCCGGAGCTGTACGCGCGGCAGGGCGATGTCTCGAAGATGGAGATTCCGGAGATCCTCGCGAACGTGGTTTCCAAAGTGCCGGACGTCCAGGTCATGGCAGACCTCGATGCTGCGGCGGCCTGGGCCGCGAGGAACGGGGGCGGCGGCAAGCTCGGCATCACCGGGTTCTGCTGGGGCGGACGCATCGTCTGGATCTATGCGGCCCACGACCCGTCGCTCGCGGCCGGCGTGGCGTGGTATGGCGGTGTGGCGACCGGTCGCTTTCCCGGTGACAAAGGGGCCGTCGAAGTGGTCGGGCTCATCAAGGCGCCGGTCCTGGGCCTTTACGGCGGGGCCGATGCCGGCATTCCCACCGATACGGTCGACACGATGCGCGCGGCATTGAAGTCTGCGGGCAACACGCGCAGTGAGATCATCGTGTATCCGGACACGCCACATGCCTTCCACGCCGACTACCGGCCGAGCTACCGCAAGGAACAGGCGGAGGACGGCTGGAAGCGCCTGACGGCGTGGTTCCGGCAGTACCTCGTGTGAAACTCACGGGCCGAAGCTGACGACCCTGCTACGCTACCCGGCAGGATGAAGGGGCGCGAAAGACTCGCGCCCCTTTGCATTGATTGCGGCTGCAGTGGCATCGGAGAGAGCCCGGAAGACCTGATGAGCACGCTTGGCTACATCATCGCAGCCAACCTGGTGTCGACGCTGGTGTCGATCGGCCTGGCGGCGGCACTGAGCTTCCGCTACCTGTCCAATGTCATCGACCGCATGGTGCCGGTGTCGGCCGGGCTGCTGCTCGCCACCGCCATCACGCACCTGCTGCCCGAGGCGTTCCGCAGCGAGGCCGACCCGTACTCGCTCGGGTGGGTGCTGCTGGCCGGAATCCTCGGTTTCTTCCTGATGGAAAAGCTCGCGCTGATCCACCACACGCACCATCACGAAGGCGACCATCATCACCATGAGCACGGCCACGATGCGCACGAGGCGGGGCGCGGCGGCATGCCGATCCTCGTTGGCGATGCGTTTCACAACTTCGCCGACGGAGTCGTCATCGCGGGCGCGTTCCTCGTCGACCGCAACCTCGGGGTCATCGCGACTCTGGCCGTCATGGCGCATGAGATCCCGCATGAGGTCGGCGACTTCATGATCCTGCTGAACGCCGGTTTCACGAAGAAGCGGGCGTTCTTCTTCAACCTCGTGTCCGGCATGTCGGCCGTGGTCGGCGGCGTGATCGGCTTTTTCGTACTCGAGGCGGTGCAGTCGCTGCTGCCATTTGCGCTGATGCTCGCCGCTTCCAGTTTCATCTACATCGCCCTCTCTGACCTGCTTCCCGAAATGATGCGGCGTTCGTCGCTCGCGAAGTCGATGCCGGAAGTCGGGCTGGTGCTGGCGGGCGTCGTCATCGCCGCACTGGCGACCGGCGCGCTGCACGGACACTGAGGCCGGAGCTAGGGCTCGGCGCCGGTGCGCACCGGACGCTGCGGGTCGGCGATCCACTCGCTCCACGAGCCGGCGTAGAGGGCGGAGCCGGTCAGCCCGGCGACTTCCATCGCCAGCAGGTGATGGCACGCGGTGACGCCCGAACCGCACTGGACCGTCACGCGGTCCGGTCGGTGCGCTCCCAGCAGTTCGGCGAAGTCGCGGCGCAACGCGTCGGGCGACTTGAAGCGCTGGTCGCCGGTGAGGTTCTGCGTCCACGGACGGTTCAGTGCGCCGGGAATGTGGCCGGCGACCGGATCGATCGGCTCCTGCTCGCCGCGGTAGCGTTCGGGCAGGCGCGCATCGACGATCAGCCGCGCCGGGTCATCGAGGGCGCCAAGCACATCGGCCGCGGTGTCGAGCCTGACCAGCGATTCGCCGGCCTCGAAGGCGCCGCGACGCGGCGGCGGAACCGCCACATCGACGGCTCCTCCGATGGCGACCCAGGCCGGCCAGCCGCCGTCGAGCACGGCGACCTTGGCGTGTCCGAGCCATCGCGCCAGCCACCACAGTCGCGCTGCAAACTGCCCGCCGAGCGCGTCGTAGGCGACGACCTGCGTGTCATTGTCGATGCCCCACGCGCGGAAGCGCTCGGTCAGCGCCTCGCGCGACGGCAGCGGATGCCGGCCATTTCTTCCGTTCTTCGGACCCGAAAGCTCGTCGTCGAGATGCGCGAACCGGGCGCCTGGCACGTGACCGGCCCGGTAGGCGCGCATTCCGGCGTCCGTGTCGAAAAGGTCGTGGCGCACGTCGAACACCTTCCAGTACGCGTCGCTGACGTGCGACTTCAGGTCGGCGGCGGAGATCAGGGTGGTATAGGCCATGGCAGGGGCAGTTCAGGTGGGCGATCGCGGTTTGGGCTCGGTCGGCAGACCGCGCTGTCGCGCGATCAGCACCGTGGACATGGCGCCACTCAGGATGATGATCGCAATGCCAATCCAGCCTGTCAGCGGAATGTGGTCGCCGAAGACGGCAATGCCAAGCAGCGATGCGGCCACAACAGCGACGAACTGCAGGTTGGCCACGACCAGCGTGTGGCCATAGGCGTAGGCACGCGTCATCGCGAGCTGCGCGAGCGTGGCGGTGATGCCGACGCCGACGAGCAGTGCGACGCCCCGCGCGTCATGCGGCGAGAATCCCTGCACGGCCGTGCCGATGAAACCGATGACCGTGCCCGACAGCGCGAAGTAGAACACGGTGCGCCATTCGGGTTCGCCCAGTTGGCCGAGTGTGCGGACGTACCAGTACGCCACGGCGGACAGCACGCCCGACACCAGCCCGGCCGCCGCTGCGAGCGCCTGCTCGCTCGAATACGTGGGCTGCAGCAGCAGCACGATGCCGACGAAGCCGACGAGGATGGCAGCGACCAGGCGCCAGTCGATGCGCTCTCCGGTGCGCATCGCCACGCCGGCGGCGAGGGCTGCCAGGAAGAGTGGCGACGTGTAGTTGAGCGTCATCGCCGTGCCGAGTGGCAGCGCGCCTGTCGCATAGAACCACAGCGACAGTGCAGCCGTCCCGACCGCACCGCGCGTCAGATGCTCGCGCGCCACGGGCGTGGCGAGCGTCGTGCGCCGCCAGCGCACAAACGCATAGATGACCACGACGCCGATCAGCGAACGGTAGAACACAACCTCGAGCACGCCGTACTGCTGGATGGCGAACTTCACCATGGCGCCCATCACCGAGAACAGGGCTGCCGCCACCAGCATCCAGAGCGCGCTCATCGGCGGCATTCTAGAGAGCCGTGCCGATTGTCTTCACGGCCGGGCCGCGGGCGCCGCTGCACTAGAATCCCGGCTCGTTTCACTCGAAACGCGCCGACCCGATGCCGTCAAAATCCGCCGCCACACCACCGTCGTTCGAGCAGGCACTCGATGAACTGGATGCGCTGGTGCGGCGGATGGAGTCGGGCGAGCTGACGCTCGACGAATCGATTGCGGCGTACCGGCGAGGAGCTGAACTCGCGCGCTACTGTCAGGCACGCCTCGCCCAGGCCGAGCTTGACATCAAGCAACTGGAAGGCGACCTGCTGAAGCCGCTGAATCCAGCTGACCTGAAGGGCGCCGGCACATGACCGCGGCGGCGGCGATCGGCCCGGGCGCATCGGCAGCCGAGGCCTTTGACCGGTGGATACACGAGGCTACCGAGCGGTTCGAGGCCGCCGCAGGGCAGATGCTGCCCGACATCGCCGAGGTGCCACAGCGGCTGCACCAGGCGATGCGCTATGCAGTGCTGGGCGGAGGCAAGCACGTGCGTCCGCTGCTGGTTTACGCCGCAGGTGAAGTCACCGCTGCTGACGGCGACGCGCTCGATCGCGCGGCGCTGGCGGTCGAATACGTGCACGCGTATTCACTGGTGCACGACGACCTGCCCTGCATGGACAACGACGTGCTGCGGCGTGGCAAGCCGACGGTGCATGTCGCATTTGACGAGGCCACCGCGATGCTCGCCGGCGATGCGCTGCAGGCCGAAGCGTTCAAGGTGCTGGCAGACGGCCCGCTGCCGGCGTCGCAGACCGCATCGCTGATGCGCGAACTGGCGCACGCGGCAGGGACGCAGGGCATGTGCGGCGGGCAGGCGATCGATCTGGCCGCAGTCGGCCGCACGCTCGCGCTGCCGGAACTCGAGCGCATGCATCGCATGAAGACCGGGGCGCTGCTGCGCGGCGCGGTGTTGATGGGAGCGCTGTGCGGCCAGGCGGCGCTGCTGACCGAGTGCACGCGCGAGGCGCTTTCGCGCTACGGCGACGCGATCGGACTCGCGTTCCAGGTCGTCGACGATTTGCTCGATGTCGAGGCGAGCACCGCGACCCTCGGCAAGACTGCCGGCAAGGACGCGGCGCAGAGCAAGCCGACCTACGTCTCGGTGATGGGACTCGAGGCCGCGCGCGCGCTGAGCCTGCGATTGCGGGCCCAGGCTCTCGATGCGATTGCGGGCCTCGGTCCGAGGGCGTTGCGCCTGCGCGAGCTGGCCGATCTCATCGTGTGCCGCACGCACTGAGCCGACGATGGGTTCCCTGTTGCAGACGATCGACAGCCCGGCCGACCTGCGGAGACTCGACCGCGCGCAGCTGCACCAGCTGGCGGACGAACTGCGGCAGTACGTGCTCGACTCCGTGTCGAAGACCGGAGGGCACCTCAGTTCCAACCTCGGCACCGTCGAACTCACGATCGCGCTGCATTACGTCTTCGACACGCCCGAAGACCGCATCGTGTGGGACGTCGGCCACCAGACCTATGCGCACAAGATCCTGACGGGCCGCCGCGAGGGCATGTCGCGGCTGCGCCAGTACGGCGGGATGTCGGGATTTCCGCGCCGCTCCGAGAGCGAGTACGACACCTTCGGCACCGCGCATTCGTCGACATCGATCTCTGCCGCGCTCGGCATGGCCGTGGCGGCGCGCAGCCAGCGCTCGAAGCGCCATGCGATCGCTGTCATCGGCGACGGCGCGATGAGCGCTGGCATGGCCTTCGAGGCACTGAACAACGCGGGAGTCACCGAGGACATCCGCCTGCTGGTGGTGCTGAACGACAACGACATGTCGATCTCGCCGGCAGTCGGCGGGCTCAACCGCTATCTGGCGCGGCTCATGAGCGGACGCTTCTACGCGGCAGCGAAGCATGCCGGTAAGCAGGTGCTGAAGAATTTTCCGCCGGTGTTCGAACTCGCGAAGAAGATCGAGGAGCACGCGAAGGGCATGGTGGTGCCCGGGACGCTGTTCGAGGAGTTCGGACTCAATTACATCGGGCCGATCGACGGCCACGACCTCGATTCGCTGATACCGACGCTGCAGAACCTGAAGGCGCTGCAGGGACCGCAGTTCCTGCACGTCGTCACCCGCAAGGGGCAGGGCTACAAGCTCGCCGAGGCCGATCCGGTGCTGTATCACGGGCCGGGCAGGTTCGACCCGGACGTGGGCATCACCAAGGCTGCGGCCGGCAAGCCGACCTACACCCAGGTCTTCGGCGACTGGCTCGTCGACGCCGCCACCGCCGACGCGCGCGTGGTCGGAATCACACCGGCGATGCGTGAAGGCTCGGGCCTGGTGCGGTTCGAGAAGGAGTTTCCGGACCGCTACTTCGACGTCGGCATCGCCGAGCAGCATGCAGTGACGTTTGCGGCCGGCCTTGCCTGCGATGGCATGAAGCCCGTCGTGGCGATCTACTCGACGTTCCTGCAGCGTGCTTACGACCAGCTGATCCACGACGTCGCACTGCAGGGCCTGCCGGTGGTGTTCGCGCTCGACCGCGGCGGACTGGTCGGCGCGGATGGCGCCACCCATCACGGCGCCTACGACCTGTCGTTCCTGCGCTGCATCCCGAACGTGGTCGTGATGACGCCCGCGGACGAGAACGAGTGCCGCCAGATGCTGACAACGGCGCTCTCCTGCGAGGCGCCGGCCGCGGTGCGCTATCCGCGCGGGGTCGGGCCCGGTGCGCCGATTGCCCAGGAACTGAAGGCGTTGCCGCTTGGTCGCGGCGAGATCCGACGCTCCACACGGGCGCGTGCGGGACACCGGATCGCGCTGCTGGCGTTCGGGCCGATGCTGGCGCCGGCGCTGGCCGTGGCCGACGAGTTCGATGCGACGGTCGCCAACATGCGCTTCGTCAAGCCGCTCGACCTCGCGCTGGTGCAGCAGCTCGCGCGCTCGCACGACGCGCTGGTCACGATCGAGGAAAACGCGGTCATGGGAGGAGCTGGCAGCGCCGTGCTCGAAGCGCTGGCTGCTGTTGATCTCGCCGTGCCGGTGCTGCAGCTCGGTCTGCCCGATCGCTTCGTCGATCATGGAGATCCGGCGCTGCTGCTGAAGGAGTGCGGGCTCGACCGCGCCGGCATCGCCGCATCGATCCGCAGACGCTTTGGCGCGCTGGTGGCGACGGAACAGAGGTCGGCGGTCGGCTGAACCGCCCCGCCCGGACCGCGTGAAGCCGATTGCGATCGTTCAGCACGAGGCCGAGGTCGCGCCCGGCAATTTCGAATGGCATCTGCAGGCGCGCGGCCGACCCTATCAGGTGATCCGCCTGCACGCCGGTGATCCGTTGCCGGCCTCGGCCGCTGCCTATGCGGGGCTGTGCTCGCTGGGTGGCAACATGAGCGTGAACGACTCGCTGCCTTGGATCGAACCGGAGATCGGGCTGATGCGGGATGCCGACCGGCGCGGCGTGCCGATCATCGGCCACTGCCTCGGCGGGCAGCTGCTCGCGCGGGCGTTCGGCGCGCCGGTCACGCGCGCGGCGCACGTGGAACTCGGCTGGGGACACGTGGCGGTCGACGACGCTGCACTCGCGCGCGAGTGGCTCGGTGAAGGAGCCGACGCTGTCGAGTTCTTCCAGTGGCATGGCGACACGTTCGCACTGCCCGTTGCAGCGCGCCGCCTGCTGACGGGGACCTGGTGCGCGAACCAGGCCTACGTCATCGAGCGCGACGGCTTTGCCCATGTCGGCATGCAGTTTCACATCGAGATGACGCCCGAACTGGTGCGCCTCTGGGCCAACGATCCGGCGGCGGCGCGGGAGGCCGATGCCGAGCGTCGCCGCACCGGAGGTCCGGCCGTGCAGACGCCGCAGCAGATGGTCGACGCCGTCGAGCAGCGCGCCGCAAAGATGTACCGGGTTGCGGCACACCTCTACGATCGCTGGCTGCGTGGCGTGCGCGACTGAGAGATGAACCTAGCGGCGCGCTCGGGCCGGCTTCCAGGTGTCGGCCCAGCGACCGGTGCCGTACAGGTCCTCGACCGACTTGGCAGGGCGATACGGGCAGACACGCTGGTGCACCGCGGCCAGCAGCATCATCTCGGCCATTGCTTCCGGGTCGAGGTTGAGCGACGGGTCCTGGCCGCTCCACACCTTTTCGAAGTACTGGTTCATCTCCGGATGACCCCAGAGCAGCGTGAGCGCGCGCGCCACCGCGGGATAGCCCTTCTCGACCGCCGATCGAGGCTCGTTGGCGACCGGCGTGTGCTGCACGGCGGTGACCGTCGGATAGCCCTCGTGAGCCCGGTCGGCGGTGCCTGCGAAAGCGCTGAAGCGGGAAATCGGAGTTCGCATACCGTGTTCAGGGTACCTTAGGTCATCCGCGCCGGGCAAGCCCGGGAAGGGCGGAGCCTCGTGTCGAGACCACATGGCGACCACGGTAGGACCTGGGTCGAGCCAATTCAATCTCCGGCCGAGCGAGCGGCGCGCTCACGACGCCAGGCGGACTGCGCTAGCGGCGGCGCGAGGAACAACGGTCGATCCGGACCGCTGGCCGGCCGGTCAGTCGCGGAAATTCTCGAAAGTCAGCGGCAGTTCGGTAACCTGGCTGCGCAGCAGCGCGATGGCCTCCTGTAGCGTGTCCTTCTTGGCGCCGGTCACGCGCACTGCCTCGCCCTGGATACTGGCACTGACCTTCAGCCTGCTCTCCTTCAGCATCGCCACCATCTTCCTGGCGAGCGCCGATTCGACGCCATTTTTCACCTTGATCGGCTGCTTCAGCTTGTCGCCGGAGATCTTCTCCGGCGCGCCGATATCGAGCAGCCTCACGTCGACGCCGCGCTTGGCCAGCTTTGCCATCAGCACGTCGCGCACCTGTCCGAGCTTGAAGTCGTCATCCGCAAAGGCCGTCAGCTGGAACTCCTTGGCCTCGATGCGGGCGTCCGAACCCTTGAAGTCGAAGCGATTGCTGATCTCCTTGTTGGCCTGGTCGAGCGCATTGCGCACTTCGACCATGTTGGGCTTGCAGACTGCGTCGAACGATGGCATCAGAAAATCTCCGGAAACGGGGGCCGCCGGGAGTCTAGGCGCTGCATCCTAGAATGCAGCGATGCCGGTCACGATCGAGCGCGACGTCAGCCTCGCGCCATTCAATACCTTCGGAGTCGATGTGCGCGCCGCGCATTTTGTGCGGGTCCGGCACGCCGACGAACTCGACGAGCTGCTGGACGATGCCGGCCTGCGCACGCTGCCGCGCCTGGTGCTGGGAGGCGGCAGCAACCTGCTGCTGACGCGCGACTTCGACGGCGTCGTGATCCGCATCGAGATACCGGGCTTCGAACGGCGCGGCATCGAAGGCGATGCACACCTCGTGCGCGTAGGCGCCGGGGAGAACTGGCATGCCACGGTGGAGCGCCTGCTGGACGAGGGCCTGCCCGGAGTCGAGAACCTCGCGCTGATCCCCGGGTCCACCGGCGCGGCGCCGATCCAGAACATCGGTGCCTACGGCCTGGAGCTGGCCGAGCGTTTCCAGTGCCTTGAAGCACGCGACACGACGACTGGCCGGCGCGTCGTCATGGACGCGGCGCAGTGCGGCTTCGGCTACCGCGACAGCGTGTTCAGGCACGAGCCGGGGCGTTACGTCGTGCTCGCGGTGACGCTGGCGCTGCCGCGGCAGTGGAGGCCGGTCACCGGCTATGCAGACGTGGAAAACGAGCTCAGATCGCGCGGCCTCGCGAGGCCGGCGCCGCGCGACGTGTTCGACGCCGTCGTGGCGATCCGGCGCCGCAAGCTGCCCGATCCCGCGCTGATCGGCAACGCCGGCAGCTTCTTCAAGAACCCGGTGGTGTCACGCCAGCAGCGGAACGAGCTGATCACGCATCACCCGTCGCTGGTGAGCTACGACATCGGTGGCGGCCGCTACAAGCTGGCGGCCGGCTGGCTGATCGATGCCTGCGGACTGAAGGGCTATGTCCGCGGCCGGGCAGCGGTCTACGAACGGCAGGCCCTGGTGCTGGTGAATCGGGGCGGCGCCAGCGGTGCGGAGATCCTGCAGCTCGCGCAGGAGGTCCGTGACCGTGTGGAGCGCAAGTTCGGTGTCGCGCTGGAACCGGAGCCGCTCATTGTCTAGGCAAAAAAAAGGGCCCGCAGTCGCGGGCCCAACACATCGCTGCGATCCAAGAGCTTGTTCCGGTCGCCGGTCGGAGAGCTCGCTTGCGGTGAGGAGTACGCGCAGAGCACCGGCGGCCGCGAACGACCCCACTGTCGCACCAAACGCCGCGTGGCGCACTCGTCCAAACGGCCTGTCGGCCGAGTAACCCGTCGGGCCGGCCGCGCTCAGTCGCGCTTGGAGCCTTCGGTGAGCTGCGGCAACGTCGCGCTGGACGGTGCCGACAGCAATCCCGCCTTCGTATAGGTGATCAGTTTGTCCCGCGTGTCGGCGATGTCGAGGTTGCGCATCGTCAGCTGGCCGATCCGATCGGCTGGCGAAAACGCGGACTCGCCCTTTTCCATCGTCAGGCGCTCGGGCTTGTACGTCAGGTTCGGCGACTCGGTGTTGATGACCGAATAGTCGTTGCCGCGGCGCAGCTCGATCGTCACCTCGCCGGTCACAGCGCGCGCGACCCAGCGCTGCGCGCTTTCGCGCAGCATGATCGCCTGAGGGTCGAACCAGCGGCCCTGGTAGAGCAGCCGTCCGAGCTTGCGGCCGTTGTCGCGGTACTGCTCGATCGTGTCCTCGTTGTGGATGCCGGTGACGAGCCGCTCGTACGCGATGAACAACAGCGCCATGCCAGGCGCCTCGTAGATGCCGCGGCTCTTGGCTTCGATAATGCGGTTCTCGATCTGGTCCGACATGCCGAGCCCGTGGCGGCCGCCGATGCGGTTCGCTTCCAGCATCAGCTCCACCGGGTCGGAATATTCGATGCCATTGAGCGCGACCGGCTGGCCCTCGTCGAATCGGACGATGACCTCCTCGTGTTTGATGGCGACCTCGTCGCGCCAGAACGCGACGCCCATGATCGGCTGCACGATGCGGATGTTGCTGGCGAGGTACTCGAGGTCCTTCGCCTCGTGGGTGGCACCCAGCATGTTCGAGTCGGTCGAATAGGCCTTCTCGGTCGACATCTTGTAGGCGAAGCCGGCCTGCTTCATGAACTCAGACATCTCGGCCCGACCGCCGAGCTCGTCGATGAAGGTCTGGTCGAGCCACGGCTTGTAGATCCGCAGCGACGGGTTCGCGAGCAGGCCGTAGCGGTAGAAGCG
>DAOMFL010000075.1:0-16458 GCA_035429805.1 Burkholderiaceae bacterium | reverse complement strand
CGGCTTCGTCACCGACAACGGCAACGTCATTCTCGACCTGCATGGGTTGACGATCGACGATCCGGTCGCGCTCGAATCGCGCATCGAACGTCTCGCCGGCGTGGTGAGCTGCGGGCTGTTCGCGGCGCGCGGAGCTGACGTGCTGCTGCTCGGCACCCCGGAAGGCGTCCGGGAGACGCGCCGGTCATGAGACGGCTGGCGCGCGCTGCGGGCCTCGCGCTCGCGGCGCTGCTGCTGCTGGTCGTGCTCTACGGGCTGGCGGCGCTGGTGCTGGGCGCGTTGCCGCGCAATTCCGGTTTCGTCGAGACCCCCGACGGGATTCCCGTCTTCGTCCGCACCAATGGCGTCCACGCGGACCTCGTGCTGCCGGCGCGAATGGCCGACATCGACTGGACGGTGGAGTTCCCGGCACACCATATGCGTACGCTGTCTGCGCCGACCGGGTGGATCGCATTCGGCTGGGGCGACCGCGGCTTCATGCTGACGACGCCCACCTGGGCCGATCTGCACCCGCTCACAGCACTCGTCGCGATCAGCGGGCTCGGCGAGGGTGTGATGCATGTCGAATACGTCGAGTCTCCGCTCGCCTACGACGCGCGCACGGTACGCATTTCAGCGGCGCAATATGGACGACTGGCGGCGGCGATCCGCGCTTCGTTCGCGCGCGGCGCCGATGGGGCCGTCCGGCGCATCGACAGGCTGGGATACTTCAACACGGATGCGTTCTACGAGGCGGTGCCGGTCTACACGTTCTGGTACACGTGCAACGAGTGGACGCGCCGGATGCTCGACACCGCCGGAATCCGCACCGCGACCTGGGCGCCGTTCGACACAGCGGTCCTCGCACAGCTGCCTCCGCCGCGCCGCTAATACGGCAGGTGGACCCAGCCGATCAACGCATCAGTTCGAGGGCGGTACGTAGCCGGAGGCCTGGTCCGCCCCTTCGCCGAAGAAGTGCTTTTCCAACTGCGTCTGCAGGTATTTGCGCGCACGGGCGTCAGCGAGGTTGAGCCGGTTCTCGTTGACGAGCATCGTCTGGTGCTTGAGCCAGCCAGCCCAGGCTTCCTTGGAAACGTTCTCCCAGATCCGCTTGCCGAGTTCGCCCGGCACGGGCGGGAAGTCGAGACCTTCGGCCTCGCGGCCGAGTTTCACGCAGTTGACCATACGCGCCATGTAGCGTTCTCCTAAAGGGGCTTGATCAGCACCTGCGAACGGCGCTGCCAGTTGTACATGTTCTGCCGCGCCGGCGGCAGGTCGTCGACGGTGGCGGGCTTGAAGCCGCGCTTGATGAAGAAGTGGGCGGTCCGTGTCGTCAGCACGAACAGCCGGTCGATGCCCACCGCCTTGGCCCTGGACTCGATGCGCTTCATCAGTCGCTCGCCGTCGCCATAGCCCTGATACTGCGGGTGAACGGTGAGGCAGGCGAGTTCGCCGGTGCGTTCCTCCGGGAACGGATACAAGGCGGCGCAGCCGAAGATGAAGCCGTCGTGCTCGAGCACCGTGAAGCGGTCGATCTCGCGCTCGATCAGCTCGCGCGGCCGCTTGACCAGCGTGCCGTCGGCCTCGAGCGGTTCGATCAGCTTGATGATGCCGCCGACGTCGTCGGACGTCGCATCCCGCATCTTCTCCAGGTTCTCCGGCGCGACCATCGTGCCGACACCCTCGTGCGTGAAGAGCTCCACCAGCAGCCCGCCATCGAGCGCATACGAGAGGATGTGCGCCCGCGCGACGCCGCCGCGGCAAGCGCGCACCGCGTAGCGCAGGTTGAAGGCCGCATCGCCGGACACTTCGCCAGCGCCTAGCATGCGTTCGGCGTCTTCGACCGAGAGTTCGTTGAGCAGTTGCCCCGTGGCGTCCGTGATGCCCGAAGTCTCGGTGAGCAGCACGAGCTTGTCGGCCTTGAGCGCAGTGGCAACGCTGCAGGCGACGTCTTCCATCGTCAGGTTGAATGCCTCGCCGGTCGGCGAGAACCCGAGGGGCGAAAGCAGCACGAGTCCGCCATTGGCGAGCACGAAGCGCAAGGCCTCGGTGTCGACCTTGCGCACGACGCCCGTCAGTGCAAGGTCGATGCCGTCGATGACCCCCATGGGCCGCGCGGTCACGAAGTTGCCGCTGACGACGCGCACCTTCGAGTGCGCCATCGGCGTAGAGGGCAGGCCCTGCGAGAACGCCGCTTCGATGTCGAGACGGATCTCGCCGGCAGCCTCCTTGACGCACTCGAGCGCCGCCGCGTCGGTGATGCGCACGTCGTTGTGGAAGCGCGATTCGATGCCCTTGAGCGCGAGCTGGGCCTGCACCTGCGGCCGTGAGCCGTGGACCAGGACGATGCGGATGCCCATGGCGTTGAGCAGCGATACGTCCTGGATCAACGCCGTCAGTGCACCGGCCTCGATGAGGCTGCCGGAAAAAGCCACGACGAAGGTCCTGCCGCGGTGCGCATGCACATACGGCGCGACCTGCCGCAGCCAGGCCACGAACTGCGTCGCGTCGGACAGCTGGGCCAGAGGTGGCAATGCCGGCGTGTCGTTCATCGGCGAAAGTATACTTTCGCGAACCCTGCGTTCCTGATGCAGCCACCCCGCGAGCCCACGATGACGCGCTAGCACCTTCGGGTGCGACGCGAGCCGATGCCGTCCACAACGCCCAGCCCGCCCCGTTCACGGGGGCCCAGGGTTCGCGCGCCGCTGCCGGCCATCACCTTTCCCGAGGAGCTGCCGGTTTCGGCCCGGCGCGAGGACATCGCACGCGCGATCGATGCACACCAGGTCGTCATCGTCAGCGGCGAGACCGGCTCGGGCAAGACCACGCAGCTGCCGAAGATCTGCCTCGGGCTGGGTCGCGGCGAGCACGGCCGGATCGGCCACACGCAGCCCCGTCGCATCGCCGCGTCGAGCATCGCGCGGCGCATCGCGCACGAGCTGCAGTCCCCGCCCGGCGAGATCGTCGGCTTCAAGGTTCGCTTCACCGACGAAACCCGGCCCGGAGCGTCGATCAAGCTGATGACCGACGGCATCCTGCTCGCCGAGTCGCAGGCCGACCCGCTGCTGCGGCAGTACGACACGCTGATCATCGACGAGGCGCACGAGCGGTCGCTGAACATCGACTTCCTGCTGGGCTACCTGAAGCAGCTGCTGCCGCGGCGCCCGGAGCTGAAGCTCATCATCACGTCGGCGACGATCGATGCCGAGCGCTTCGCACGCCACTTCGGCACGAACGAGGCGCCGGCCACGGTCATCGAGGTCTCTGGACGCCTTTATCCGGTCGAGATCCGCTACCGCCCGGTAGCGGACGCCGACGACGCCGACGACCGCACGCTGATGGACGCGCTGGTCGATGCCGTCGACGAGTGTGCGGGCACCGGGCGCGGCGACGTGCTGGTGTTCCTGCCGGGCGAGCGCGAGATCCGCGAGGCGGCCGAGGCATTGCGTAAGCACCATCCGCCGTCGACCGAGATCCTGCCGCTGTACGCGCGGCTGTCGTCCGAGGAGCAGGACCGCGTGTTCAAGCCTGCCGGCTCGGGCCGCCGCATCGTGCTCGCCACCAATGTCGCGGAAACCTCGCTGACCGTCCCCGGCATCCGCTACGTCGTCGACACGGGCCTCGCGCGGGTAAAGCGCTACTCGTATCGCAACAAGGTCGAGCAGCTGCAGGTCGAGCCGATCTCGCAGGCCGCAGCAAACCAGCGCGCCGGACGCTGCGGTCGGGTCGCCGATGGCCTCTGCATCCGTCTCTACGCGGAGGAGGACTACGCCAGGCGGCCACGATTCACCGAGCCGGAGATCCTGCGGTCGTCGCTGGCGAGCGTGATATTGCGCATGAAGTCGCTGGGCCTCGGCGATGTCGCGCAGTTCCCGTTCGTCGAACCGCCCTCGGGCCGGGCGATCGCGGACGGCATGCAGCTGCTGGCGGAGCTCAACGCCGTCGACGAACGCAACGAGCTGACCACGACCGGGCGGCACCTGGCGAAGCTGCCGCTCGATCCGCGCGTCGCCCGCATGCTGCTCGCCGCGCGCGACCAGAACTGCCTCGCCGAGCTGCTGGTCATCGCCGCTGCGCTGTCGGTGCAGGACCCGCGCGAGCGGCCGCTAGAGGCGCAGGACGCTGCCGACCAGGCACACCGGCGGCACGCCGACGACAGGAGCGACTTTCTGACGCTCGTGAAGCTCTGGAACTTCGTGCAGGAGCGCATCGGCCACAAGAAGTCGAACCGCAAGCTGACCGAGGAATTGCGCAGCCAGTACCTGAGTCCGCGCCGCGTGCGCGAATGGATCGACGTGCATGGGCAGCTGGCGGCGCTGGCCGGTGAGCAGGGCTGGCGTCCGAACATGTCGCCGGCCACTTTCGAGCAGATCCACTGCGCGCTGCTCGCCGGGCTGCTGGGCAACGTCGGTTGCCGCATCCTCGATGCGGACCGCGGCGAGCCGCCGTACGCCGGCGCGCGCGGCATCAAGTTCCACGTGTGGCCGGGATCGGCGCTGCTGAAGAAGGCCGGGCGCTGGATCATGGCGGCGGAACTCGTCGAGACCTCGCGGCTCTTCGCACGCACGATCGCCACGCTCGAGCCGGCCTGGCTCGAGAGCGTCGGCGCCCACCTGCTGAAGAAGTCGCATAGCGACCCGCACTGGGAGAAGCGGCCGGCGCAGGTGATGGCGTTCGAGCGGGCGACACTCTATGGTCTGCTCGTCTACCAGCAGCGGCGCGTGCACTACGGGCCGCTCGATCCGGTTCACGCTCGCGAGATTTTCATCCGAGATGCGCTGGTCGCCGGCGAGTACGAGACGCGGGCGCCATTTTTCGCGCACAACCTGCGCCTGCTGCGCGAGATCCGCGAACTCGAACACCGCTCGCGCCGGCTCGACGTGCTGGTCGACGACGAGCTGATCTTCGCGTTCTACGACCGGCTGATCCCGGCCGACGTGACAACGGGCGCGTCGTTCGAGCGCTGGCGTACCGAGGCGGAGAAGCAGAATCCGAAGCTGCTGTTTCTCGTGCGCGACGAGCTGATGCGGCACGAGGCGGCGGGCGTGACGACTGATCTCTTTCCGAAGCAGCTCGCGCTGCGCGGCAAGGCCGGGCCCGAAACGTCGCTGGCACTCGCCTACCACTTCGAGCCCGGCAGCCCGCGCGATGGCGTGACGCTGACGGTGCCGCTGGCGGCGCTGAACCAGATCGACGCGGTGCGTGCCGAGTGGCTGGTGCCCGGCATGCTCAAGGAAAAGGTGCACCTGCTGCTGAAGTCGCTGCCGCAGAAGCTGCGGCGCCATTGCGTGCCGCTGCCGGAGTACGCAGCGGCATTTGCTGCGCGGCAGGGCCACCGTGCCGACGAGCCGCTGCTCGACGTGCTGATTGCGGACCTGCGCGAGCACGCCGGCATCGTTTGCCAGCGCGCCGATTTCAAGTTCGAAACGCTGCCGGCCCACCTGACGATGAACTTCAAGGTCGTGGACGAGCACGGCCGCCAGCTCGGCATGGGGCGCAACCTCGCGCAGTTGCGCGCCGAGTTCGGTGCGGAGGTGCAGGTAAGCTTCCGCAGCGCCGCGCGCGCGGACACCGCGGTGGCGGGCAGCCTGCAGGGCGACATCCGCGACTGGGACTTCGGCGAGCTGCCGGAGCTGTTGCAGCTTGAGCGCCGCGGGCCGGATGGGCGGCAGATGACGCTCGTCGGCTATCCGGCTCTGGTGGACCGGCAGCACCACTGCGAGATCGACGTCTTCGACGATGCCGAAGAGGCGCGCGAAGCGCACCGCGGCGGCCTGCGGCGCCTGTTCCGCCTGCAGCTGCGGGAACAGCTGAAGTTTCTCGAGAAGAGCCTTGCAGGCCTGCAGGCGACGCAGATGCAGGCGGGCGCGGTGCCGGCACTGGCGGCGGCCTTTCCCGGCTTCGAGGCGATGCGTGAGCAGGTGCTGGTCGCGGCGATCGACCGCACCTGCCTAGCCGAGCCCTGGCCAATCGACCGCGCGAGCTTCGTCGCACGCAAGGACGAGGCGCGCGCAAAGCTCTCGCTGATCGCGCAGGAGATCGCGCGACTGCTGACCGCGATCGTCGCGGAGGCGGCCACGCTGCCGAAGAAGATGAATGCGGCGCGCGCGTTCACACCGGCGATCGCCGATATCGAGCAGCAGCTGGGGCGGCTGTTTCCGCGCAACGTCGTCGTCGACGTGCCGGCCGCGCAGCTCGCGCACTATCCGCGCTACCTGAAGGCGATCGGGCTGCGGCTCGACAAGCTCCGTGCCGACCCGGCCCGCGATGCGCAGCGGATGCAGGAAGTGGCTGCGCTGCAGGTACCGTGGCTGCGTGAGCTCGCGGCCCGCAAGGGTGTGCACGATCCGCGGCTCGAAGAGTTTCGCTGGCTGCTGGAGGAACTGCGTGTGAGCCTGTTCGCGCAGGAACTTCGCACGCCGATGCCGGTCAGCAGCAAGCGCCTGCAGAAGGCATGGGACGCGCTGCAGCGCTAGGTGAGGAGCGACACGTGAAGACAATCGGCCTGATTGGCGGAATGAGCTGGGAATCGACGGTGCCGTATTACCAGCTGATCAATCAGTCGACCCGGGAGCGCCTCGGCGGACTGCACTCCGCGAAGATCGTGCTCGCCAGTGTCGACTTCGACCCGGTCGAGCAGATGCAGCGCGCGGGCGATTGGGCTTCCGCGGGTGCGCTGCTGGCTGACGTGGCGCGGTCGCTCGAGCGTGCCGGTGCCGACTTCCTGGTCCTTTGCACGAACACGATGCACAAGGTCGCTCCAGCGATCGAGGCGGCGGTCAGCCTCCCGTTGCTGCACATCGCCGATGCCACCGCCGAGGAGATCCGGGCCGCCGGCATCTCAACGGTCGGCCTGCTCGGCACGCGGTTCACGATGGAGCAGGACTTCTACAAGGACCGGCTGGAGGATCGTTACGGGCTGAGCGTGCTGACGCCGGGCGCGCCGGACCGCGACGTGGTGCATCGGGTCATCTATGACGAACTGTGCCTTGGCCGGGTGCTCGATACGTCACGCGCCGCCTACGTCGACGTGATGGACGACCTCGTCAGGCAGGGTGCGCAGGCCATCATCCTGGGCTGCACCGAAATCACGCTGCTGATCCGGCCGTCCGATGCCAGGGTGCCGCTCTTCGACACGACCGCGATCCATGCGCGCAAGGCGGTGGACTGGGCGCTCGCCGACTGAGTTCCGACTGAGCGCCGCGGCGGCGGCGCCGGGCCTAGGCGCAGTTGACAGTAACGTTGTGCGTGTGACCGTCGCCCGCGATCGTCGAGACCACGGTGACCGGCGATTTGCCCTTGATCTGTGCCAGTTGCGCCGCGCTCAGCGTCACGTTGTGGTTGTGGTCGGCGGTTCCGAGAATGCTGTAGACGACGGCCACTGTCGAATCGACATCGCCCGCCGGAATGCTGAGCGCGTGCCCGTGATTGCCGGTGATGGCCGTGGCACCACAGGACAGCGCGGCCGGAGGGGGAGGCGGCGGCGGGGGTGATGCCGCCGCAACGGGCGGAGGTGGCGACATGTATCCGTCGCTGCCGCCGCAGCCGGTGAGGGCGAATGCCACGGCGCTGCCCGCCGTGTTTGCCACGAACAATCGACGCGATCGATTCATGTCTGACCTCCTGGGCCCGCTGCGGCCCTAGCGTTCTGTGACGGAGGTCATGCTGCGCCCGGGTGGAGCACAGCGTCACTCCCGCGTCCGCACCGGCGACGCGTGGAATACGGTGGCCGTGCCGGGTGTTGCGGCTCGCGGTGCGAACGTGATTCAGGCGCGCGCGTTTCGTGAGCGCACGCCGAAAGTGGCGGGACTGCGGTCGAACCGGATCAGGTCGTCGAGGGCGTCTGCGACCCGTCGTGCGGGTTGCGCCGCCGACCGGGTTCGTCCTTCGGCCCCTGCTCGATGTCGAAGGCGAATTCGCGAATCAGCTGGCCGTCGATGTAGACGCGCATCTTGTGCGCGCCGATCGGGTCGCCCGGCGCGTAGCGCCACTCGTTCGCGATGAAGCCGAGCCGCGTCGGAATGATGCGCTCGGTTACCGCCGTCCTGCGGTCGGGCGAGATGGTGTAGATGCCCATCGCTTCGCCCGGACCCCAGGTCGGAGGAGGTTCCGGCAACTCAAACTCCTCGCGCCAGATGACGGTGGGCTTTTCCGTCTTGAAGACGATGTACCAGCCGTAGGGGGCCGCCACGACGGCCGGAAACTTCGCCGTTTCGTAGAGGATGCGACGACCGGTGGCGTCAGCACCGAACACGCCGAACTGCGCGGAGACCACCTCGATCGGTGCCGACTTGCTGGTCATCGCGGGAGCCGCAGCCGGCGCCGCGGGCACCGCTGTACCGGCCGGCGGCGCGTCGTGTGTCGCGCATCCGGCCGCAAGCACGATGACCGGCACGACGAGCAGGCGGGACATCGACATCGGCAACCTCCAGTGGACGGCGAATTGCGGTGGGGCTCGCCCGATTTAAGCACAATCGAACGACGGCTGGCTTCGACGCTATGACTGTTCCGCATGACACAAGTTGCCGGCGGCGAGTGCGGTCCGACCACCGGACGGAGGCGGTCCTCGGGTTGCTTTTCAAGCGGTCGGCCGCGCAGGCACTCCCGTAGAATTTGCGCTGCACGCCAATGGCAGCATCGAAAGCAGGGTCATGGAGCTTCTCAAGCGAATTCTTGTCGGTCTGGCGGTGGCCTGTGGCTGCGCCTCCGCCTCGGCGACAGTCGTCGTCGTCCTCAACTCGGGCGACGCGACGATCAGCCTGATAGACCAGGCGACGCGCAAGGAACTGCGGCGGCTCGACGTCGGCAAGGAGCCGCATCACCTGATGGCCACGCCGGATGGCAAGACGCTGATCGTTGCCAACGCGGCCGGCAATGACCTGATGTTCCTCGATCCAAGGACGGGCGAGATCCAGCGCCGCGTGCGCGACATCCGGGATCCCTACCAGATCGGGTTCTCGCCGGATCACAAGTGGTTCGTCGTTGCCGGCAACCGGCTCGACCGCATCGACGTGTACTCCGTCCAGGGCGACAACGAACTCAGGCTGGCGGGCTCGATTTCGGCGCCGAAGACGCCGAGCCACATCGCGTTTTCCGCCGACAGCAAGCTTGCCTTCGTGACGATCCAGGACAGCAACGAGCTGGTTGCCATTCGCCTCGCCGAGCCCGCAGTGCAATGGAAGATGAAGGTCGGAGCGATGCCGGCCGGCGTGTGGATGACGCCCGACAACAGGTACCTGCTGGTCGGGATGACCGGGGCCGACCATGTCGAGGTGATCGACTGGCGCACGCAGACGCTGGTGAAGCGCATTCCCACGGGCAAGGGCGCGCACAACTTCCGGCCCCTGGGCGACGGGCGGCACCTGTTCGTCTCCAACCGTGTCGACAACACGATCAGCGTCATCGACCAGGTCACGCTCGAGCGCTTGTACGACATCCCGGTGCCGGGTGGCCCGGACTGCATGGAAGTGACGGCGGACGGCAAGATGCTGTGGGTGACTCAGCGCTGGATCAAGCAGGTGGCGGTCGTCGACATTGCGCAACGCAAGGTCGTGGACAAGGTCGCGGTCGGCCGTTCGCCGCACGGCATCTTTTTCGTCGACTCGGCCCCGTGGAAGTAAGCTGGCGGCGCGGCCTGCGACGCCTCGGCGTCGGGCTGCTGGTGGCCGCGGCCGCCGCGGCGGCACTGCCTCTGCACGCGGCGCCGGTGGCGGGGCAGTGCAAGGGCGTCGTCTACCTGACGCTTGATACCGGCAACATGCGCTACGCCGAGGAGATCGCGGCGACGCTGCAGAAGTACGACGTGCGCGCGACGTTCTTCATGGCCAACGAGAAGACGCCGCGCGGGGACTCGGCGCTCGATCCGTCCTGGGCTGCGTACTGGAAGGCGCGGGCCGCCGAGGGGCACGCATTCGGCACCCACACCTGGCGCCACGGCCGGATCGGCGAGGCTTCCGGCGCGATTGCGTACCGACCGCAGTTCGGTGAAGACACCGGCCGCGCGCTGCGGCTCACCGATGCGCAGTTCTGTGCCGAGCTGCGCCGGGTCGATACCGCATTCCGCGAGTACACCGGCCGGCCGCTGGACGCCGTGTGGCGCGCGCCGGGAGGCCAGCTCACACCGCGCGTGCTTGCCGCGGGCCAGTCGTGCGGTTATTCGCATGTGCGCTGGGCCGACGCCGGCTTCCTTGGCGACGAACTGCCGTCCGACAAATACCCGAACCGCACGCTGCTCGAGCGCGCCCTGCGCGGCATGCGCGACGGCGACGTGATCATGGCGCATCTCGGCATCTGGTCACGCCAGGATCCGTTCGCTCCGATGATCGACCCGCTGATCGCGGGTCTGAAGCAGCGCGGCTTCTGCTTCCGCACGCTGAGCGAACACCCGGATTACCGGCCCGACGCGCCTCCGCTCACGCTCGCGCCAACGGCGCGACCGGCTTCCGGACGATGATCGACGTTCTGACGACTGCGTTCACCGGCCTGCAGGCATGGCTCTTCGAAACCTGCGTGCAGCCGCTGCTCTATGCCACGGGCTGGATGCGATTCCAGGAGACCGCCTACGAAGCGACGGAGTGGTTCCTGCTGGGCGTGATCCAGATCGGTGTGCTCTACGTGGTGTTGCGGCCGCTCGAGGCGCTGTTTCCGGCGGAGCGCTGGACCAACCGGCGCGCTGCCCGGGTCGACGTCATCTATACGCTGCTGCAGCGGCTCGGCGTGGTGCCTCTGGCGCTCTTCCTGCTGCTGACTCCTGTCTTCGACACCCTGGCAGAGCTCTTGCGCGCGGCGGGATTTGCACCGTTCAACCTCGACGCACTCTGGCCCGGCGTCACGGACATCGCGCTGGTGACGTTCCTTATCTACCTGGTGGTGTTCGATTTCGTCGACTACTGGCTGCATCGCGGCCAGCATCGCTTCCGCTGGTGGTGGGAACTGCATGCGGTTCACCACTCGCAGCGGCAGATGAGCTTCTGGACCGACGACCGCAACCACCTGCTCGACGACCTCATCATGGACGCGAGCAAGGCCGCGGTGGCGCTGGCGATCGGCATCACGCCGGCGCAATTCGTCCTGCTGATCGTCGCCACTCGCATGATGCAGAGCCTGCAGCACGCGAACCTCAGGACAGCGCTCGGTCCCCTCGGCCGGGTCATCGTGAGCCCGCTCTTCCATCGCCGGCACCACGCGATCGGCTACGGGCACGAAGGCGCGCACCGCGGCTGCAATTTCGCCGTGCTCTTTCCGGTGTGGGACGTGCTGTTCGGCACCGCGGATTTCCGGATTGCGACCGAACCGACCGGCATCCGCGATCAACTGCCGCCGCCGGCCGGGTCAGCGCGTGACTACGGTCGCGGTTTCTGGGCGCAGCAGTGGCTGGCGCTGGTGCGCCTGGCGACGCGGCGCGCGCCGGCGACGGTGGGGAGCGCATGAGCCGGCGGCATTTCGGTCTTGTCATCGTCGGTGACGAGATCCTCTCGGGCAAGCGCGAGGACAAGCATCTCGCGCGCGTGATCGGGCTGCTGAAGGCGCGCGGACTGCGTCTCGATTGGGCGCACTACGCCGGCGATGACCGCGCAGCGCTGGTGGCGCTGTACCGCCGCACGTTCGCGGGGCGCGACGTCGTGTTCAGCTGCGGCGGCATTGGCTCGACGCCGGACGACCATACGCGGCAGGCGACGGCGGAGGCGCTCGCGGTGCCGCTGGCGCTGCACCCCGAGGCCGAGCGCCTGATCGCGGAGCGCTGCGCCCAAATGGCACGCGAGGGCCGCGGCACGGCCGACATGACAACGCCGGAGAACCGGCAACGCCTGACGATGGGTGAGTTCCCACGCGGCGCCGGCATCATTCCGAACCCGTTCAACCGCATTCCCGGATTCTCGATCCGCGATCACTGGTTCGTGCCGGGCTTCCCGGTCATGGCGTGGCCCATGCTCGAATGGGTGCTCGACACGCACTACCGGGCGGACTTCGGCTCCGGCGTCATCGCCGAACGTTCGTTGGTCGTGTTCGAGACGCCTGAGTCAGCGCTGGTGCCGCTTATGCAGCAACTGGAGCAGAGTTTCGCGCCCGTCAAGGCGTTCAGCCTGCCATCCGTGGGAGACGGCAGCGACGGCCGCATCGCGCGGCGGCACATCGAGCTCGGCGTCAAGGGACCGCCGGAAGCTGTCGACGCGGCCTATCGGGCGCTGCGCGACGGCGTAGGGCTGCTCGGCGCGAAATTCATAGAGTCCGGTCCCTGAACCGCCGCTGATCAGGGAGAAAGTGGTCCCTCGGAGTCGGCGCCGGCAACTCCTTGTTTCACCCAGGTGGCCTTGTCGAAAGAAAGTCCGTCGGGCTCCCTCGATCGGCAGAAGTCGACCCCTTACTGCCATTCGCGTCGCCCGAAAGCCGCCGTCGAAATCACGTCGAGAGCCGACATTGAACTAGTCGGCAGACCGTGAGCCATCGCGGTCGTCAGGACTTGTAGAGGGCTGCAGCGAAACGAAACTCGAACCGACATCCACGATCTCCGCGCCTTTCGTCCAAGCGGATTCGGAACGGCGGCGATTGCTCTCAAACAATGTTCCGTGGGCACAACGCTGCCGGATCATCCCGGTTCAACGTCCTAGTAGCCCGCGCGACTCCCATACTGTCTGAGACGTCGAAGCGCGCGGGCTGCTCGTGCGGGTTACTGCCTCACCTAGCTAAAGCAAGAGAGACATCGACGGTCGCGCCAGCCGCCCCCCATGCTGCAATGGCGCTTCACCTGGTCATCCTTAGGATCCTGTGCCAGCTGGAAAAGCAGCAACTTTCATTCCAAAAGACGGCCGTCCCGTCAGTCAACGCCCAGCGTGGATCACCCTCTCCCGTGAACAGTACGTCGCTTACCGCTCCGCCCGTTACAGGAACCGACCGGACGTTGTTGTCGAGCCCTTCATAGAAGTAGAGAGTGCCGCCCGTTGCCGCGATGGTGTTCGCAAGATAGGCAGGGGCCAGGATAGACGTGTCGGAAAAGTTCGACTTTGAGACTCGGGTGATTCCAGGAACCCCAATTGGAGGATATGCCGTGCGCCCGCCGAAATAGACGTTGTCTGAATCAATGGCGAACCAACCAAACGGGGACGGTGCCACGCCGACAAGCTCATCCAGCTTGGTGATCGTATTGACGCGGCGAAGCTGCCCGGAGGTAGGACTCGGCATGTAGTAGATATGCGGAAAGTCGACCTTCGATTGGCCACTGATACCAGTCGGCCCAAAGAGCTCTACATCGGCCAGGTTGTCAAGGTTGATGCGGCGGACGCCGTAGGAAGCTTCCGTGAGGTAGAGGTTCTCCCCCTGGGAGCCCGACAGGAAAGAGTAGTAGTCAAGCGGTTGCACAGGAGTTAGCGGCCACGGGGTCGGTCCGCCTTTAGAGACGAAGACCAGCGTGCATAGGCTGTTGTACCAGCCCTTGAACGCAACCCTGGTCGGTGTAACAACGGGTGCATCGTCGCTGCATATGCCGCTTCCCGTCCACAGTATCTCGTCCGCCGCTCCGTCGACTGTCACGCGGTGCAGCTCAGCATTGCTCGTTCGTCCGTACTTGAAGTAGTAGACGTAGCCGTCATCGACGGCAAAGCCAAGTACCTCCAAGCCGCGCGCGAGTTCCCTGACTGTCGGCGGTGGTGGCGGACCGGCCAATCCAGTGCCCGCAAGTGCTGCGCTGTGCGGCGTTCCGGCCGCGTTGTCGGCGATGCTGAGGACGGCGGAACGGGCTCCGAGCGCACTGGGTGTGAAGACGACGGACACCGAGCAGCCGCCTGCGGGCGCAAGCGGCGCCGTGGTGCAAGTCTCGTTCGCTATAGAGAAGTCCCCGGCGTTAGCGCCCGTCGGGGTTATGCTTGAGATGGTCAGCTGTGCGCTTCCCGTGTTGGTGATGCCGAAGACCTTGAGAGCGCTTGGAGTGCCAAGTTGTTGGCTGCCGAAATCGTAAGAGGGCGGAGCAATTTCGATGTTCGGCTCAGATGGCGAAGTATTGGCAGCTTCAAGCGAAGCCGCACCGGCGTAGACGAGGTCCTCGAACCGATCCCTAAAACTGTTGGCTCCGGGGGTAAAGCTCACCCCTTGAGAGTCGATCACACCGATGATCCTGTCAGAAAGGTACGTGTCAACCATGTTGTGGCGAGTGTCAAGAAACGGCTCGTCATCGGCGCTGAACGTTGCTGGAGCCATGTAGAAGAGGCAGTAGCCCCAAGCCGATTCTGAGCCGCACAAGGGCGTGTTGCGACCCCATTTTGGATCCTTGTGGACTGTTGGCAAGGCGCCCAGACCAGCAAGCGCTCTGTCCTTGTCGTGTGTCAGATTCAACCGGCTCACAGAGAAGAGCGACGTGTTGGCGACATTGACCACACGAAGCATCTTGTAGACATCAATGCCGTCCTCCGCGGCCAGCGCGGCATGCGCGAGATTGGCAAGCAAGTTGCCCTGAGAGTGCGCAATCACGACCGTGGGCCGCTTGCGGATCTTGTCCATCAATTGGTAAACCGCTTCTTGAGTCTTGGCCATGCTGCCGGCGGTGATCTGAACCGGATCGCTTTCGAGCGAAGTCCGCCCCTGCAACATGTTTTGCAGCCAGAGGCGAACACTTATGGCAGCGCTTTGCCGAATCACGTCGCTTTGCTCTGGGCGTTGATTGTGCGGCGTGAGGATCTTAAGAAACTTCTCCCGAAACCACTCCTCTGCGGTCTTTTCGACAAAGAGCTCAGCGTTGTCCTCTGCCCATAGGTTTCCATCTTTCTCGCCATAGAATCCAACGGGATTCCATACCGAATCGACGAGGAAGCTGCGGTTGGTGCTGTCAGTATGGTTCCGCGATGCCTTCAAAACGTCGTTGATCGCAACTGCCGTGTTGAGCGCTTCTTCTTGGGTGTTTTGAATTCCATTGATGTATATGACGTACTGGCGAGGGGCGATGCTCGATGACAGTTTCGTAGCCCTGCCAGGCGATGCCGTCCTGAGACTTGCCGACGCGAGCGGCGCGAGCTCACAGCCTTCCCTCGACAGAAGCGAGCCTGCAAAGACATCGCGGTAGGTTCCCCTACGAAGTGGCGAGTCCAACGTCGCCAGCGTCGTTCCGCTGAGTCTCGGCAGAAGTGCCGGTTGAACACAGAGGAAGGAGGCTAGATGCTGCGCAGAGTTCTCCACACTTGGGCTCACTAAGGCAACCTGCAGCGACCGTGCGTGCTGTACTGCCGTTTCATACTGCGCCACATCGGTCCCGAAACTTGTGGCGAGGTAGATATCGATGTCGTCGCGAATACCGTTCTGGTTGGCGTCCACACCTGCAATCGTTGCCTGATTCGCCACAGGATCTGGCAGAGGCGGCACAGGAATTCCGTTGATCGGCGCTGTGATCTCCCAGACGATTCGGGCCGGAATGAAGGGAAGCGCCTGGTTCTGCCGAAGGGTGATCGTGTCGGCCGGCGATGTCGTCCCGCGTGGCCGCAGTGTGCCGAGCAGGACGCTGCCGTCGACGATCGTCGTCCCGGCGCCGGCGCCGATGACGGTAGCCATGTAGCCCGTGAGCTCACTCGGACCATTGAGCACCATGATCCGGAAGACTTTGTCCGTGTAGCCGGGGACAACAACGGACTCACCGACCGGAATGATCGAAAGGACCTTGAGGTCAGGCTTCGTCTGCGCGCGAAGGGCCGTCGCGATGTTCGACGGCGCTTGGGCGGAAGTTGAAGAGTCAAGCGGAGTATCGCTGCCTCCGCAAGACGTCAAAGCCAGAACTGCTGCTGCAGCAATTGCCCACACGTTTCTGACGCGCATTTCGACTCCCAGCCTGAAGGCAGAAGACAACTTCCCGCCGAAGTCGAAGCCGCGGAAAGGCGCGCGTGCCTAGCTCAATGACAGACGCGAGAGAAAATGGCACAGAGCGTCCGCCGGACGCCTGAGGTCAGCGGTGATGGATAGCGTGTATGTCCTTCTCTAGCTCCCCCTACAGGCAGTAAGGACATTCGGCGACCGTACGCCCGTGGCGGACACAAGAATTGATCCTGCGCAACCCGCAGGCGACGTTCACATCGACCGCTGCTGCGCAGCACGCTCCGGAGGAACATTCGCTCGGGGCAACTCGGAGCGCGGTGTGTGTCGAAGCTCTGGGGCAACTTCAGACGGGCGGCCTACTCCTGCAATCGAGGCGTCCAGGCGGACTTCCCAGTAATGCTCCACCGACCAGGGTTCGGCTCGGGCCAACCCAGACATTGGAGCTGAGGCCAACTGAGATTCTCGGAGCGATGCGAACTTGCTTCTCAAGTCGCCCGATTTCTGAAGAAGGTTGCACCGTCAAATGGCGCAGTCCGTAGGAGTCAGCTTCAAGACAGATTGAGTGGTCTCGGGACGTCCGCTAACAAGCGAATCCGGCAGGCTCGGCTAATGGCAGGTCGTGGCCGTTGTCGGGCGGACCTCGTGACTGTTGAACTCCTCAGCGCGCAGGTCGTGCGGAAATCCGGCCGT
>DAOMFL010000074.1:0-16522 GCA_035429805.1 Burkholderiaceae bacterium | reverse complement strand
TCCAGTACGGGGTGGTGGCATGGGTGATCGCCGTGATGCGGTTGGCGGCGTCCCACTGCAGCGAGTAGACGACCCCGCCCAGGGTGTAACTCGCCATGCGGCCGTCCTGGTCGAGCGTGCTGACCCACGCCAGGCCATTGGCAAGCTGCAGGCTCTTGATGCCGCCGAAGGGATGGTAGGCGACGTTGCTCGCCACCGGCGTGCCGTCGACGGTGACGCTCGCCACCTGCTTGCTGCTCGCCCCGTACTGGTAGCCGACGAGCCGCCCGCTCGGATAGGTCATCGAGCTGAGCTGGCCGGTGGTCGGGTTGTAGGTGTACTGGATCGTGTGCGTGCGGGTGGCGCCGCCGGCGGTCAGTGCCTGGCTCGTGCTGGCGACCCGGCCCTGGGTCGTATACGTCCACGTGGTGGTGACCGGTCCCGGGTCGACCATACGGGTCAGGCGGCCGACGCCGTTGGCGCCCTCGTCGTAGTAGAAGTTGGTGATCGTGGCGTCGCCGTACTTGGCCTGGGTCAGGCGGTTGATGCCGTCGTAGGTGTAGGTGGTGGTCTTGCCGCGCGCGTCCTTGCGGGTCTTGAGGTTGCCGGCGGCGTCGAAGGTGTTGATCGTCGTGCCGGTGTCGGGCGAGACCTGCTGGGTCAGGTCGCCAAGGCCGCTGACGGTGTAGCCGGTGACGAGGTTGCGGGCATCGGTGACCGAGGTCAGCTGGTCGAGGCCGTCCACCCCGAACTGCGTCACCGGATTGGGCTCGCTGCCGGAGGGCTTGGGCTGAGTCACCGCGCGCAGCCGGTTGAGGGCGTCATAGCTCTGGCTGGTGATGCGGCCGAGGGCGTCGGTGGTCGCGGTGAGGTTGCCGTTGGCGTCGTACTGGAAGCTGGTCACCGGACGGCTCTGCGCCCAGGCCATGCCGCCGGGCGCGGCGAGAGTGGTGCTGACGGCCGTCACAACGAGGGCTCGAGCGAGGCGGTTTGTTCGCATGCCTGTTTCCCTCTCGCTATTGCATTCCGGTGACCTGCTGCACCCGGTTGAGCGCATCGATCGTTCTCTGGAGGTTCCTGACGAGGGTGCCACCGCTGTCGGTGGCGCGCTCGGCGATGCGGTTGCCCACCGCATCGAGCGTGTAGTCGATGCGGTTGCCCTGTTGGTCGGCGATGGCGATCAGTCGATGGGCCGCGTCGGCGCTGTAGGTCACGCCGGCCCCATCGGGCAGCGCAACGTTGGTCAGTAGTCCGCGCGGGTCATAGGTGAAGCCGGTCAGCTCGTTGCCGACCTTGCGGCTGGTGAGCCGCATCCGCAGGTCATAGGTCAGGTCGGTGACCAACCCATTAGGATCGACGATCTGGGTCGGCTGCCCGTGCAGGTTGTAGGCGGTGATGCGGGTGACGTGGTTGGCGGCATTGGTAACGGTGGCCACATTGCCTCGGCGACCCAGGTCCGGATCGTCATCCGGGTAGTAGGTGGTGGTGGTCGTCTTGCCGTTGGGATCGACGGTGGTCAGCATCCGGCCGTAGGTGGTGTAGGTGGTGCTCCAGGTGCGGGCGGTGCCACTCAGGCCGGCACCGAAGCCAAGGCTTCCGGTGGCGTCAGTGGTCGCCTGTTCGCTCCTGCTGCACACCACTGCGGGTGGCTTGCCGTCGACCAGCACCGCACTCGGCGCGCAGGTTGCACCTTGGCCGTTGTAGGTGGTCGTAGTGATCCTGCTGGGCTCGGCGATGCGGGTCTCGAGGCGCCAGTCGGGATGCCACTGCGTACTGATGACGCGCGAACCGGCAGGCGGCGACGTCAGCGCGATGGCGCAGTCGGTCGCCCCCGCGACTCCCTCCACCCGCTTGGTCTCGAGGTTCCTGCTCAGGTCGTACGCGTAACAGGTCTTTACGCCATTGAAGTCGGTGCGCGAAGCCACATTGGCATTGGCGTCGTACGTCAGCGCTGACGCCGAGGGACCACAGCCGGAGCCTCCAGGCTGGGAGAGTGAGGTTCGCAATGCCGAGCCGAAGGTATTCGCAAATCCATACACTCGTGCGCTTCCCAGAGGATCCGTGACCGTAGTCGATGTTGCTCCCAAAACAAGCGTGTACCGATCGGCTCCGCCAGCGTGCTCAGTGGTGTTGGCCTGGCCGGTTGTGTCGTAGCCGTAAGTCGCGTAGCGATTGCCTGACTCGTCGATCACTCCTGTCAAGGCATAGGGGAAGGTTGCGTTCTCGTACAAGAATGTTCGGACCGCGCCAGCGGGAGTCCCGGGATAGGTCACGGATGCGAGGTTGCCACGCGCGTCGTACGAGTATCTGACGGCGCTGCCGTCAGGCAATAGCGCACGGACTAAGCGAAATCCCGTGTCGTAGAAGAACTTCAGCGCTACGCCAAAATGATTCGTAGCGGAGATCAGCGCGCCGCGCGGCACCGGGGTGGCCGTACCCTCGAGAACTCCGCCGTTTGCTCCTGCGGCACTCCCATCGGCGTAGGAGAGGGTCGTGAACGATCCGTCCACGGTCGTAATCGCTCGCGGCAGACCATCCGCGGCGTAGGCTTCGACTTGCCCCAACTCGCCGTCCACGAACTTCCACCCGGTCCTGACGTTTGAGGCGTCCTTGACTTCGACAAGGTTCGCCTTGGAATCCGGCCAACTGATCCATGCAGTCCCGGAGGCCGCGAACTGAACGAGTCGACCCGTCGGGCGCGAGATTGTTACTCCACCAGCCGCGGTCAGATGCATGCCATAAGACAACTGCCAGCCGCGGCCGTACGGAATATCAAAGTGGATCGCACCAGCGCCACTGTTGTATGTCCTTGATAGAACAAGGCCGTTAGCGGCGTAGTCGCGTTCGCGATGGGACTTGATCCCGCTTGCCGCATTGATGGGGTTGCCGACGTCGTTGCATGATGGGCCAAACTCCTGCGCTGGCACGACGGCGCCGCGTGAGCTGCACGTAACGTTGTTGTAGTCGACCGAAGTGCCCGCGAGAACCTTGACCGTTGTTGGATACAGAGCGGAGTTATCGGGTAACGCCGAGCCAACATACGGTGGAGCCATGAAGAGCGTTCCCGGGCGGAGGTAGTTATCCCCAGCCAACTGCCCAGACGAGTTGAGCATTACGCTGTTGATCGGGCACGTCTTGACTTCGCGGTTGTCCCCGTCGAACCCGTACGCAGGATCACCGTTCGGGTAGGTGCCAAACTGAAATACGCAGTAATAGAGGTTGCTTTGGTAGGGCGCGACCTGGAAGAACGCGCCTCGGTTCGGGTTTGGAACTGCTGCGGCGTATTTCAGGCACGCCTCCTCGCGCGTGCGGCCGTAAAACCCTCCGGCCGGAACAAACACTCCGTATAAGACGGTTGCGGGCGTCGTGCAGACCGTTGTTCCGCCATAGTCCGATTGGCAGGAAAATGGTGTCTGACTAAAGGCGGGGGCCGACGCCAACACCAGTGCCGCGCACAGCGGAATGACGTGGAGCCTGTGGCGTTGGGTCGAGCCCTGGCGCTTCATCTACTTCGCTCCGGTGACCTGCTGCACCCGTTTGCGTGAGGCGATGTTTCGCTGGAAATTGCTGACGAGGGTGCCGCAGCTATCCGAGGCGCGCTTGGTGACGCGGCTGCCTTGGTGGTCGGCAATGGCGGTCAGCCGGTGCGCCGTATCGTCATCGGATGATGCGCACGCCTCATTCGACAAAGGCATCCTCATCAGCGCATGGGCTGAAGCGAAAACGATTGGGTCTGGTTGGCTGCCGACGTCGTGCCCTTCGGTAGCAGTAGCTTCTGAGCGCGCGCACAGAGCGCGGCCTGCTGATAGGGCACCATGCGTGAGGTCTCGAGCAAGGTTGCTTTGAACCCGCGAAGTCGCGCTCCTACTGTTCTGTACGTCAGTCATGCCTTCCCCCGACTGCTTGTCCGCGCTTGTTCCATCGATGAGGCCGCGCGGTCCGGAAGCAAGGTAGCAGTGCCTTTTATCGATCGTCAACGACCGATCGTGACCTCAAGGACGTCAAAATTCACGTTCGGCCGCTCGAATGGGAAGGCTTTCCATATTCATCGCCGAAGAAGGAGTTCCTGGGTCGACGCAAGGCCGCAGGGGGCTACGCGTAACAATCGCGCGGTGACCTTCAGGGGACGCGGCCTTCGATTGAATAGCTAGCGCACAAACGCCGGGGCGCGGAAAGCGCGTCCCGGCGTGTATCGCGGTTTGCCACAGTCCGGGGGCCGCAGCAGAATCCGGCCTCCGACTCCGACCAGGTGCGCATGGACGCCGCCCTGCCTGCCGACATCTCGCTTCGATTCGCCGACTTTGCCGGAGCGCTCTCGACGCCGTCGCCGCTGCGTGCGGCGATCACCGCCGCGACGCGACGCCCGGAGCCCGAGTGCGTGGCCGCCCTGATCGATGCCGCGCGGCTGCCACCCGTGCAATCGGCGGCGGCGCAGGCGCTGGCAGCCGATCTGGCGCGCCGCCTGCGTTCGCGCGGAACCGGAGCCGGGCGCGCCGGCCTGGTGCAGGGTCTGGTGCAGGAGTTCTCGCTGTCGTCGCAGGAAGGCGTGGCGCTGATGTGTCTGGCCGAGGCGTTGCTGCGCATTCCGGACACGGCCACGCGCGATGCGCTGATTCGCGACAAGATCGGCGATGCCGACTGGGAGTCGCATCTGGGTCGCAGCCGGTCGCTGTTCGTCAACGCCGCCACCTGGGGACTGCTGCTGACCGGCAAGCTGGTCTCGACCCACACTGAACGCGGCCTCGGCAGTGCCCTGGCGCGCGTCGTTGCGCGCAGCGGCGAGCCGCTGATCCGCCGCGGGGTGGACATGGCGATGCGCCTGATGGGCGAGCAGTTCGTCACCGGCGAAACGATCGACGAAGCGCTTGCGGTCGCGCGCCGCCGCGAGGCCGAGGGCTTCACGTACTCGTACGACATGCTCGGCGAGGCGGCCATGACGGCCGCGGATTCGCGTCGCTATCTCGACGCCTACGAGGCTTCGATCCACGCGATCGGGCGCGCGTCGGCGGGCCGCGGGCTGTACGAGGGACCGGGCATCTCGCTCAAGCTCTCGGCGCTGCATCCGCGTTACAGCCGGGCGCAGCGCGGGCGCGTGATGGCGGAGCTCTATCCGCGTCTGCGCGACCTCGCGCTGCTGGCGCGCGGCTACGACATCGGCATCAACATCGACGCCGAGGAGGCGGATCGCCTCGAGATCTCGCTCGACCTGCTGGAGCGTCTGTGCGCGGAGCCGGCGTTCGCCGGCTGGAACGGCATCGGCTTCGTCGTGCAGGCCTACCTCAAGCGCGCGCCGCAGGTCGTCGACTTCGTCATCGATCTCGCGCGTCGCACGCGACACCGCCTGATGATCCGGCTCGTGAAGGGCGCCTACTGGGACGCCGAGATCAAGCGTGCGCAGATCGACGGCCTCGCGGATTTCCCCGTCTACACTCGCAAGGCGCACTCGGATCTGTCGTATCTCGCGTGCGCGCGCAAGCTGCTGGCCGCGCCGGACGCGATCTATCCGCAGTTCGCCACGCACAACGCGCACACGGTGGCGGCCATCGTTCACGCGGCCGGGGCCGCGTTCCACCCCGGTCAGTACGAATTCCAGTGCCTGCACGGCATGGGCGAGCCGCTGTACGAGCAGGTCGTCGCGCGCGGCCCGGAAGGCCTCGGCCGGCCATGTCGCATCTATGCGCCGGTGGGGACGCACGAGACGCTGCTGGCCTATCTCGTGCGCCGGCTTCTCGAGAACGGCTCGAACAGCTCGTTCGTCAACCGCATTGCCAACGACGCGGTGCCGATCGAGGAGCTGGTCGCGGACCCGGTGGCGACCGTCGAGCAGCAGGCGCGCGCGGACGGCGGCATGGGTTCATCGCATCCTGCGATCGTGCTGCCACCGCGGTTGTTCGGCGCTGCGCGTCGCAACTCGCTGGGCCTCGACCTCGCCAGCGAACGGCAGCTGACCGATCTGCTGCCGCTGCTGCAGGCGAGCGCGCGGCGGGACTGGACCGCGGAGCCGGTCCTCGCGCAGGCCTCGAACCATGCCGGCGCGGTCGTCGAACTGCGCAATCCGGCGGACCGGCGCGATCTCGTCGGCACGGTGCGCGAAGCGACGGCTGCCGATGCGGGAGCCGCCGTCGGCGCGGCCGCCGCCGCGCAGCCGTTGTGGCACGGGCTGGGGGCTGCCGCACGCGCGGCGATGCTCGAGCGCGCGGCCGATGCGATGGAAGAGCAGATGCCGCAGCTCATCGGGCTCATCGTGCGCGAGGCCGGCAAGACGGCCGCGAACGCCGTGGGCGAAGTGCGCGAGGCGGTGGATTTCCTGCGCTACTACGCCGCTCAGGCGCGCGCCGAGCTGGGGGCGAACCCCGCGCCACTGGGGCCGGTCGTCTGCATCAGTCCGTGGAATTTCCCGCTCGCCATTTTCATCGGGCAGGTCGCTGCGGCGCTGGCTGCCGGCAACACCGTGCTCGCCAAGCCCGCCGAGCAGACGCCGCTGATCGCGGCGCAGGCGGTCACTCTGCTGCACGCGGCGGGTGTTCCGCGCGGCGCGCTGCAGTTGCTGCCCGGCCGCGGCGAGGTGGTCGGCGCCGCGCTCGTCGGCGACGAGCGCATACGAGGCGTGATGTTCACCGGCTCGACCGAAGTGGCGCGCATCCTGCAGCGCAGCCTTGCCGGGCGGATCGACGAGGGCGACCGGCCGATCGTGCTGATCGCCGAGACCGGCGGCCAGAACGCGATGATTGTCGATTCCTCCGCGCTGCCCGAGCAGGTGGTCGCCGACGTGCTGTCGTCGGCATTCGACAGCGCGGGCCAGCGCTGCTCGGCGCTGCGCGTGCTGTGCCTGCAGGAAGACGTCGTCGACCGCATCGTGCCGATGCTCGAAGGCGCGATGCGCGAGCTCGCGGTCGGCTGTCCGGAGCAGCTGGCCGTCGATGTCGGGCCCGTGATCGACGAGGAGGCACGCCGCGGCATCGAGGCGCACATTGCGGCGATGAAATCGAACGGCCGGCGCGTGTTCCAGGCTGAGGAGGTCGCCGCGGCGGAAGCCCGTGCCAGCGGCTGCTTCGTGATGCCGACGCTGATCGAGATCGGCAGCCTGGCCGAGCTCGAGCGCGAAGTGTTCGGGCCGGTGCTGCACCTGCTGCGCTTCCGGCGCCAGGACCTCGGCGCGCTGGTCGATGCCGTCAATGCCACCGGCTACGGGCTGACGCTCGGCGTGCACTCGCGCATCGACGAGACGATCGACGGCATCGTAGCGCGGGCGCACGTCGGCAATCAGTACGTGAACCGCAACATGATCGGTGCGGTCGTCGGCGTGCAGCCGTTCGGCGGCGACGGGCTTTCCGGGACCGGCCCGAAAGCTGGCGGGCCGCTGTACCTGCGTCGCCTCGTGCGGGGCGCGCACTCTGCCGAGCGCGGCGCGGCGGCATCGGGCACAGGCACCGCGGAGCGCGAAGCCGTGCTCGCGCCGCTGCGCGAGCTTCGGCAATGGCTGTCGCAGACGGCGAGCGCGGATCCGCTGGTGGCAGCGTGCGAGGCGCTGCTGATGCAGTCGCCGCTGGGCATTGCGCAGCTGCTGCCGGGGCCGACCGGCGAGCGCAACACCTACGCCAGCGTGCCGCGCGCTGCGGTCCTTGCGGTCGCGCAGGAGCGCGGCGACCTGCTGTTCCAGTTCGCGCATGTGCTCGCGGCAGGAAGCCGCGCTGTCTGGCCCGACGACGCGCTGGCGCGGCGCGTGTGGGACGAGTTGCCGCCGGCACTGCGCTCGCGTGTCGACCTCGTTCCCGATCCGCTCGCCGCCGAAGTCGACGCCGCGCTGGCGCAGGCGCCGGTCGAGGCGATGCGCGACTGGAGTCGTCGGCTGGCGCAGCGGCCGGGGCCGATCGTCACGCTGCACGCCTGCGCGCCCGGCGTGCGCATGGCCGGCGCGTATCCGCTCGGCCTGCTGTGCGCGGAACGCACGGTATCGCTCAACACGGCCGCCGCGGGTGGCAACGCGAGCCTGATGACTATCGGTTGAGACCCGGCTGAGACCCGGCGGCGCGACGCTCAGGGCCTCGTGGCATTCGTCGCGGCCGGTTCGAGGCTTGCACCGCAACCCTGGCAGTAGCGCGCGTAGGCGGTGTGGTCGGTGCTGCCGCACCCCGGGCAGGCGCGAACGCGCTGCTCCTCGCGGATGCGCTGGCTCGTCATCTCGGCCGTCACGATTCCGGTCGGCACCGCAAGGATGCCCCAGCCCAGCAGCATGCTGAAGCTCGCCAGCGCACGCCCGAGATCGGTATGCGGCGTGATGTCGCCGAAGCCGACGGTCGTCACCGTCGTGATCGCCCAGTAGACGGCGATCGGGATGCTGGTGAAGCCGTTCTCGGGGCCCTCGATCAGGTACATCAGCGTGCCGATCAGCACCACCATCATGAACACGGTGCCGATGAACACGGCGATCTTGCGCCGGCTCGCGGCCAGCGCCGTACCGAGCCGGCGGTACTCCTGCACGTACTCGGTGAGCTTCAGGATCCGGAACACCCGCAGCAGGCGCAGCAGGCGGATATCGATCAGCGCGTGCAGCCCGGGTACGAACAGCGCCAGGTAGGTCGGCAGCACCGACAGCAGGTCGACGATGCCGAAGAAACTCCGCGCGTAGCGCAGCGGACGCTCGACGCACCACAGCCGCGCGGTGTACTCGACGGTGAAGAGCAGCGTGAAGCCCCATTCGAGGACGTCGAACAGCAGGCCGAAGTGCCTGGAGATGGCGGCGACGCTGTCGAGCATGACGACCGTGACGCTGGCGACGATGGCCCACAGCAGGATGATGTCGAACCGTCGTCCGGCAGGCGTGTCCGATTCGAAGATGACGACGAAGGCACGGCGGCGCCGGCCTTCGGGCGGAATGCCGTAGCGGCGCGCCGCGGACGACTGCCCCTCTCGGGCCTCCGCAGGCGTCGATGCCGAGATCGGGTTCATGCGCTCATGCCTCCAGGCCGACGGGCCGCAGGATAGTCTTCCCTCGCCCGGCGTGTGGCGGCGAACCCTTCCGCGCAATGCGCCTGCGCGGCAGCGGTTAGGCTCTCGCAGATGAGCCCGGTGCGAGTCATCGCCCACCTCGACATGGATGCGTTCTACGCGTCGGTCGAACTGCTGCGTTATCCGGAACTGCGCGGCAGGCCGGTCGTCATCGGCGGAGGGCGGGCCCACCAGCCGGCGTGGGAGGTGGACCCTGTCACCAGCGAGCGCCGGCGGCGGTTTTCGACCCTGCGCGGCTACGCCGGGCGCGGTGTCGTCACGACCGCCACCTACGAGGCGCGGGCGCTCGGCGTCAACTCGGCGATGGGGATGATGAAGGCGGCCGCCAAGGCGCCCGATGCGGTGCTGCTGCCGGTCGACTTCGACGAGTACCGCAAGTACTCCCGGCTCTTCAAGGCTGCCGTGCGCGCGCTGGCGCCGCAGGTCGAGGACCGCGGCATCGACGAGATCTACATCGACCTCACCGACATCGTCGCTTCGCGGCTGCCGACCGACGAGGACACGGACCCCGACGATGCCGAGCGCAACGTCTGGTGGTGTGCACGCGAAGTCGCCGCTGAGCTGAAGCAGGCGGTCAGGGTGGCGACCGGGCTCGCCTGCTCGGTCGGGCTGGCGCCAAACAAGCTGGTCGCGAAGATCGCATCCGAGCTCGACAAGCCGGATGGCCTGACCGTGATCCCGGCGCGGGACGTGGCGGCCCGGCTCGCGCCGCTCTCGGCGCGGCGGCTCAATGGCGTCGGTCCGAAGTCGGCCGCGAAGCTGGCGCGGCTCGGCATCGCGACGATCGGCGAACTGGCCGGGGCGGAACCCGCGTGGCTCGCGCGCAACTTCGGCGCGAGCTACGGTCGCTGGCTCGCCGACGCCGCGCGTGGCATCGACGAACGGCCGGTCGTGACCTGGAGCGAACCCAAGTCGATCAGCCGCGAGACGACCTTCGATCGCGACCTGCACGCAGTTCGTGACAGGGCGCAACTGTCGCGCATCTTCACGACGCTCTGCGCGCAGGTCGCGGCCGATCTGGCGCGCAAGCGCTACGCGGGCCGCACGATCGGCATCAAGCTGCGCTTCGAAGACTTCGCCACCGTCACCCGGGACCAGACGCTGCAACTCGCGGTCAGCGACGCGGCTTCGATCCGACGTGCTGCCGGCGAGTGCCTGAAGCGCGTCGATCTCGCGCGTCGGATCCGCCTGCTCGGCGTGCGTGTCGGCAGCCTGGAACCGACAGGGGCTGGCGCCGGACGGGCTTGAAACCCTGGGGGTTGGAGTCCCCCGTCTAGTCGCGTGGCGGCGCACGGCGGGGCGGCGTGCTAGCTTGAATAATTGTCGCTGCCGTTATCCCGCACCATGCTGCCTGCCGCCACTACGTCGCCGTGGATGACACCCGAGATCGAGGTTTACCGCGACACGCTGCGCCGATTCATCGACCTCGAAATCGTCCCGCACCAGGAGCGATTCGCGAAGCAGCAGCACGTCGATCGCGCGCTGTGGACGAAGGCCGGCGAACTCGGCGTGCTGTGCGCCGACATCCCGGAGGACTACGGCGGCGCCGGCGGCAGCTTCGCGCACATGGCGGCGCTGTTCGACGACCTCGCTGCGGCCGGTGATACGTCGTTCGGCGTGCACGTGCACATCATCGTCGCGCACTACCTGCTGAACCACGGCACCGAGGCGCAGAAGCGCAGGTATCTGCCGCTGCTCGCCAGCGGTGCGATGGTGGCGGCGATCGCGATGTCGGAGCCGGCCGCCGGCTCCGACCTGCAGGGCGTGCGCACGCGCGCGGTGCGCGACGGCGACGGCTACCTCATCAACGGCTCGAAGACCTTCATCTCCAACGGCTACCTCGCCGACCTGATCGTCGTCGTCGCCAAGACCGATCCCGCCGCCGGCGCGCGCGGCATCTCGCTGATGCTGGTGGAGACGCGCAACGTCACCGGCTTCCGCGTCGGCCGCATCCTGGAAAAGGTCGGCCAGAAGGGGCAGGACACCTGCGAGCTTTTCTTCGACAACGTGCGCGTGCCGGCCGATGCGGTGCTGGGCGGCATCGAAGGCAAGGGCTTCGCGCAGCTGATGGGCGAGCTGCCGTACGAGCGCACGCTGGTCGGCATCGGCGCGGTCGCGTCGATCGAGCGCGCGCTGCGCCTCACGGTCGAGTACGCGCGCGAACGCAGCGCCTTCGGCCAGAAGCTGATCGAAATGCAGAACATCCGATTCAAGCTGGCGGAGATCAGGACGCTGGCCGTGGTCGCGCGCACGTTCATCGACCGCTGCATCCAGCAGGTCATCGACGGCACGCTCGATACCGCGACCGCGTCGATGGCCAAGTGGTACCTGACTGATCTGCAATGCAAGGTTGTCGACGAGTGCGTGCAGATCTTCGGCGGCTACGGCTACATGCTCGACTATCCGATCGCGCGCATGTACGTCGATGCCCGCGTGCAGCCGATCTACGGCGGCACCAACGAGATCATGAAAGAGATCATCGCGCGCTCGCTGTAGCGCGCGCAGGAGCCAGCATGTCGGACAAGATCGTCGTCGCCGGGGTCGGCATGATCCCGTTCAGGAAACCGGGGGATCACCCGCCCTACTTCGAGATGGGTGCCGAGGCGACGCGCCTCGCGCTTGCCGATGCCGGCCTCGCCTATGAGGATGTTCAGCAGGCCTACGTCGGCTTTGTCTACGGCGACTCGACCAGCGGCCAGCGCGCGCTCTACGAGGTGGGCCTCACCGGCGTGCCGATCGTCAACGTCAACAACAACTGTTCGACCGGCTCGACGGCGCTCTACCTGGCGCGGCAGGCGATCGAGGCCGGCGCCGACTGCGTGCTGGCGCTCGGCTTCGAGCAGATGAAGCCCGGCGCGCTGGGCGCCGTGTTCACGGACCGGCCGACGCCGTTCGATCGCTTCGAGACGGTGACCGAGGAACTGGTCGGAGAGGCGCAGATCCCGCTCGCGTTGCGCTATTTCGGCGGCGCCGGACGCGAGCACATGCAGCGCTATGGCACGCCGCTCGAGACTTTCGCGCAGATCCGCGCGAAGGCGAGCCGCCACGCGGAGAAGAATCCGCTCGCGCTGTTCCGCAAGGTCGTGACGCCCGAGCAGGTGCTGAGCGACGTGCAGGTCTGGCCCGGCGTGATGACACGGCTGATGGCGTGTCCGCCGACCTGCGGTGCCGCTGCTGCGGTGCTGGTCTCCGAGGCCACGGCGCGCCGCCGGGGGCTGGACGCGACGGTGCGCCTGCTCGCGCAGTCGATGACGACCGATACCGCGAGCACGTTCGGCCGCTCGATGATCAGCCTGGTCGGGGCCGACATGGCGAAGGCCGCCGCCGACGCGGTCTACGCGCAGGCCGGCATCGGACCCGGCGACATCGACGTCTGTGAGCTGCACGACTGCTTCGCGCAGAACGAGCTGATCAGCTACGAGGCGCTCGGCTTCTGCGCGTCTGGTGAAGGTGCGAAATTCGTTGCCGACGGCGGCAACACCTACGGTGGCCAGGTCGTCACCAACCCGTCGGGCGGCCTGCTTTCAAAAGGGCACCCGCTCGGCGCGACCGGGCTTGCGCAGTGCTACGAGCTGACGCAGCAGCTGCGCGGCAGGGCCGAGGCGCGCCAGGTCGACGGCGCTCGCCTCGGGCTGCAGCACAACCTCGGCCTCGGCGGCGCCTGCGTCGTCACGCTGTACGGCCGCGCCTGATCAGCGCGACAGCGCTGGAAAGAGCCGCTCGCCGTTGCCGTGCGCGATGCGGTCGGCGACCTCGCGCGGCAGCTGCCCCAGCCACGCGCGGTAGCCCTCCATCAGCTCACCGTAGACCTGCCAGCGCTGCAGAATCCACGTGTCCGAGCCGATCAGGAAGCGCTCGGGGAAGGCCTCGAAGAGCATGCGCCATTCGGCCGTGAGCCGTCCGCCATCGCCGGTGATGCCATAGCGGTACGAGAGCTCTCCGACCAGTTGTGGGTGCGCGCGCAGGTACGCCGCGACCATCTCCGTGGGCGTCGAGAATCCGGTGTGCGCCCAAACGATCTTCGCCTCCGGGTCGTGCCGGTAAAGGATCTCGAGCGCGGCGTCGTCGACATGCGCGTGCAGCCAGAGACCGCGCTGCCGTGCAAACTGGACCGTTCTGCGCACGACGTCGCTGGCGGCGGCGTCGCCGCTGAGGTGGAATTCGCCCACGCCGACGTAATAGCCGCGCCGATACTCCTCCTCCAGCAGCGTCAGCGTCGTGGGATCGGTCGACCAGCTCTGCACGTCGCTGCGTACGCGGTACGGCCGCAGGAACGGGACGACGCGCACTCCCTTCGCGCCCTGCGCGCCTTCGACCAGGCCACGCGTGCCGTCATTGGGCCGGCTGGTCGCGAGGATCGTCGTCACGCCGTTGGCGCGCATCAGCGCAAACGCCTCGTCGACCGGAAGGTGGAACCCGTTCTCCCAGTTGAGGTGCAGGTGACCGTCGAAGAGCCGACCGTCGTAGCGGACCTTCCCGGACTGCGCCCAGCATCGCCCGGCGCGCGCCAGCGCGAGGAGGGGCAGCAGCCCGACGACAGCACGGCGGCGCACGGTCGTCCCCGGGTCCGGTTTCCAGGCGTGCATGCTGCCACGGCCGCCGCGGCCGGGGACGCTCAGCGCTCCTCCGGCGGCTTGGTCGCGCGGAAGGCGCGCCACAGCAGCAGGTCGTAGGCGATCTTGATCGAGGCGCCCGCGATCAGCGGCAACCACAGTGCGCCCGCCTGCATCGCGGCGCCGGCGAAGGCGGGCGCGATCATGCGGCCCGCGGCGCGCGCGAGCTGCGTGAGCCCGGACGCCCACGCGCGCTCGTGCGGCGGCACGATCGCCATCAGGTAGGACTGCCGCGTCGGCACGTCCATCTCCGACAGGCCTTCGCGCAGGATGAAGAGCAGCGCCGCCACGGCGAAGCTCGGCGCAACCGGCAGGGTCATCAGCAGCAGGCTCGACGGGATGTGCGTGAACACCATCGTGTTGACGAGCCCGATGCGCGCTGCGAGCCACGCGGCAGCGAAGTGCGACAGCACTGTCATCACGCGCGCGGCGGCGAAGAGCAGCGCAAGCGCCCCTTCGCCGATGCCGAAGCGCGCGTACAGGTAATAGGCGATCAGCGCCGAACCGATGAAGCCGCCGCCGAGCGAGTCCATGGCGGAGAGCCCGGCGAAGCGCCAGACATTCCGGCGTGCGCTCGCAGGCAGGTCCGGCGCGGCGCGCGTCGTGTCGGCGCGCGCCGGCTCGGTCGCCCGCGACAGCCGCGCATAGAGCGTAGCCGCGGCAACCAGCAACGCGGCGTAGAGCAGGATCGTCGTGTCGTAGGCGCGCAATTCGGTGAGTTCGAGGCGCGTGCGCAGCACGGCGGGCAGCGCGGCAAGCAGCGCACCGCCGGCGCCGCCAATGTCGGCGAGCGCGTTGTACCAGGCATAGACGCGCGTGCGGTCGGCGTCGCTCGTCGTGGCGGGCAGCATCGACACCTCCAGCGCCTGCGCGGCACCGCGATCCGAGCCCTGCGTGCCCAGCATGCCGACAAAGGCGGCGAGCGCCACCGACCACAGCGAATCGAACCATGCGAGCGCCGCGCCACCGGACGCAGCGAGGAGCGCGAGCAGCACGAGGCTGCGACGGCGGCCGACGCGGTCGGCGGCGAAGGTGCCATAGAAGGTGCCGGCGAGGACACCGGCCATGCCGGCGCTTAGCACGATGCCGATGTCGTCGGCGGGAAAGCCGCGCTTCGCGAGATAGACCGCGGCAAGCACGCTGATGGCCCCGGCCGCCAGCCCGCGCAGCAGGGCGGCGCCGTAGATCAGCCGGCGGTCGCGCCCGTGCGCTCGCGCCGTCGCGGCACGCATCGTCATTCGTGCGCGCGCCGCAGGCCCCACGCGGCAACGAGCGCCAGACCCGTCAATGCGCCTAGCAGCAGGAAGGCCTGATGGAACGCCGGGATCGACGTGGGGCTGCCGGCGACGTCGAGTCGCCATGCCAGGAAGACGCCGATCAGGCTGACTCCGGCCGCGCCCCCGAGTTGCCGCACCAGGTTGATCATGCTGGTGCCCTGCGCGGCCAGTTCGGGCGCCACGCCCTGCATGGCGGTCAGGTTGAGCGACGGCAGGATGCAGCCCAGGCCGATGCGGCCGAGCACCGCGAAGGCCGTGATCAGCGCGAGCGCGGAGCCGGGCCCGACCGTGAGCATCAGCACGAATGACAGCGTGAGCAGCGCCAGCCCCGCGACGACATAGGCACCGCGCGTCGCGGGCATCGCGATGCGGCCGACTACCGGGATCGTAAAGGCCAGCACGATTCCCGCGGGCAGCAGCACCGCGCCGGCCTGCGACGGCGGCAGGGCCAGCGCTTCCTGCATGAAGATCGGCAGCAGGTAGGTCGAACCGAACAGGCCCGCGCCGTAGACGAATGCGACGATCGTTCCGAGCCGGAAGCGCCGGTGCCTGAAGAGGTCGAGCCGCATCAGCGGGGCCGGTGAGCGGCGCTGGTGGCGCACAAACAGCGCGAAGGCCACGCCACTGGCCAGCAGCATTCCGAGCCCCGATTCCGCCTGCGTGCCGTGCAGCAGCGCCAGACCGTTCAGGCCGAGCAGGATGGCGACCGCAACCAGCGCCAGGCCGCGCAGGTCGAGACGGGCCGAGGCGGTCTTCACCTCGGCGCCGCCGGGCGCGCTGTGCGGCAGCAGCTTCCACGCCAGCGGAATCGCGGCCAGGCAGAACGGCGAAGCGACGAAGAAGATCGAGCGCCAGCCGAACCACTCGACGAGGATGCCGCCGATGCTGGGGCCGAGGGCCGGCGCCAGCACGACTCCGAATCCGAACAGGCCCATCGCCCGGCCCTGCTGCCGGGCGTCGAAGCCGCGCAGCACGATGACGGCAGGGATCGGTTGCAGCACGCCGGCGGCGCAGCCTTCGGCCACGCGCATCGCCAGCACCAGCGCATAGCTATTGGCGAGACCACCGGCGATGCTGCCGGCGAGCAGCAGGACCACGGCACCGACGTAGGTGCGGCGATAGCCGTGGCGCTCCAGCAGCCATGGCGTCAGCGGCATCGAGATCGTCATCGCCGCCATGAAGCCCGCGGCCAGCCACTGTGCCTGGGACGGGCTGAGCGTGAAGTGCCGGCTCATGTCGGGCACGGCGACGTTGACGATCGTCGATGCCATGATCGAGGCGATCGTGCCCAGCATCACGGTGGCCAGCACGTACCAGCGGTAGCGCGGGCCGTAGCGGGCGCGCAGCGCGGCGAGTGATGACGGAGGCGAGGTCACGGGCGTCGCCAGGCGAGGGCGCGCCCGGCCGTCATCCTGCGAAGGAACGCACCGCGCCCTGCTGTGGGCGCGGTGCGGAAGGGGACTACGGCTTGGCGAGCAGCAGGCTGTCCGGCACCTGCGTCCAGCTCTTGTCCGGATTGAAGCGCGTCATTGCGCGAGCCGCGGCGTCGGTGCCGGCGCCAAGATTCTTCTGGTAGACGTTGCCATCGTGGCTGACAAGGAACGTCATCACGCCGGTGTCGTTCCACTTCGCCGGCCAGGCGAC
>DAOMFL010000073.1:0-16590 GCA_035429805.1 Burkholderiaceae bacterium | reverse complement strand
GTGGCTGCCGCCGTAGTACTGGTTGAGGGAGTTGATGGTCAGCATGAGCGGTCAACCGCGCGCCGTGCGGCAAACACATTCAGTGCCGCTACGCGACGGGCGTCATCGTTCTTGCTCGACCGACCGCTCACGGCGCGGGGCCGGTTACTTTCTTTGCTTCGCCAAAGAAAGTAACCAAAGAAAGGCGACCGCGCGAGGCCGGCCTGCGCTGACGCTCCGGCTTCCCTTGCGCTGCAGGGCGTCAGCGGGCCGTGCGCGAAACTCGCTCCCTGCGGTCGCTCAGACAGCGCGCCCGGCAGGGCCCCGCCGCTGCCCCGCACCGCGGCGGCGTCCCCGAGCGGATTCACCACCTGCTCCCTGCACTGGCCAAGCGCGACGCCTTGGGGGTTCTGCCTTCGAAGGCGCCGCGCAGCGCAGGGGGTGCGGGGGCCGTTGAGGGCCTGCCTGTCTGAGCGCCCGAAAGGGCGCGAGTTTGCAGGCCCGCCCGCGACCCCGAGCAGCACAGGGCACCCGGAGGGCGCCTTCGCAGGCGCGGCTTTCTTTGGTTACTTTCTTTGCCAAGACAAAGAAAGTAACGGGCCGCGCGGCCCTGAAGCGCACTGTGGAAGGCAGATAACACAGAGTTCAACGCTACTACCCACCTTCAGTGCTTAGACTCCCCCACCGATGAACTTCGACATCGCCCTGCTGCTGGCGCAGGACGGCATCACCAACGGTGCGATCTACGCGCTGCTGGCGCTGGCGCTCGTGCTGGCGTTCGCGGTGACGCGGGTGATCTTCATCCCGCAGGGCGAGTTCGTCGCGTATGGCGCGCTTACGCTGGTCGCGCTGCAGGCCGGGCGCCTGCCGGGGACGGTGTGGCTGCTGCTCGCGGCCGGAGCGCTGGTCGCGCTGGCCGAAGCCGTTGCGGCGGTTCGCTCGAAGCAGTGGCGCGAGTACGGCTGGGTGCTGCTGTGGAATGTTGCTTACCCGCTCGCCCTTTGGTTGCTGGTGCGGGCCGTACCCGTCACGAAGTGGCCGATGGTGCTGCAGATCGTTCTGGCGCTGGCCATCGTGGTGCCGCTCGGGCCGATGATCTACCGGCTCGCGTACCAGCCGCTGGCCGAGGCGCCCGTGCTGATCCTGCTGATCGTCTCGGTGGCGGTGCACGTCGTCATGGTCGGCCTCGGCCTGCTGGTCTTTGGCGCCGAAGGCTCGCGCACGCCGCCGTTTTCGGAAGGCAATGTGCAGATCGGCGCACTGTCCGCCAGCGCGCAGTCGCTGTGGATCATCGGCTGCTCGCTCGGGCTGATCGCGCTGCTCTACTTCCTGTTCGAGCGCACGATTTACGGCAAGGCGCTGCGCGCGACCGCGGTGAACCGTCGCGGCGCGCGGCTGATGGGCATCCCGACCGAGTTTGCCGGCAAGCTGTCGTTCTTCCTGTGCGCGCTGATCGGCGCGTTCTCCGGAATCCTGATCGCGCCGATCACGACGATCTACTACGAGACCGGCTTCCTGATGGGTCTGAAGGGCTTCGTCGGCGCGATCATCGGCGGGCTCGCCAGCTATCCGGTCGCGGCCGCGGGCGCGATCCTCGTCGGGTTGCTCGAGTCGTACTCGTCGTTCTGGGCGAGCGCGTACAAGGAGGTGATCGTCTTCACGCTGATCATCCCGGTGCTGCTGGCGCGGTCGCTGCGCGCCCACCACGTCGAAGAGGACGAGTGATGCGGGGACTGCGCTCCTCCTGGCTGATCGCAGTGTTCCTGCTCGTCGTCGCGGCCGCGCCGCTGGTGATGCCGGAATTTTCGGTTACGCTGGCCAACTACATTGGCCTGTACGCGCTGGTGGCGCTCGGCCTCGTCCTGCTGACCGGCGTCGGCGGACTGACATCGTTCGGACAGGCCGCGTTCGTCGGAGTAGGAGCCTATGCGACGGCCGTGCTGTCGACATCGACCGATCTGCCGTCGTGGATCGCCTGGGTCGGCGCCTCGCCATGGCTCGGACTGCTGGCCGGATTTGCGCTGACACTCGCCGTGGCCGCGATCCTCGGGTCGCTGACGCTGAAGCTCTCGGGGCACTACCTTCCGCTCGGGACGATCGCGTGGGGCATCAGCCTGGCGATGCTGTTCGGCACGTCCGAGACCCTCGGCGGATACACCGGCATGTCCGGCATCCCGGCGATCACGATCTTCGGCTGGAAGTTCGAATCCGGCCGCCAGATCTACTACCTGATCTGGGCGTTCCTGCTGGCCGGCATCTTCACCTCGCGCAACCTGCTCGACTCGCGCGAGGGCCGCGCGATCCGTGCGCTCAAGGGCGGCATGGTGATGGCCGAGTCGATGGGCGTGAACACCTCGGCCTCGCGCATGGTGGCGTTCGTGCTGGCCGCGCTGATGGCATGTGCCTCGGGGTGGCTCTACGCGCACATGCAGCGCTTCGTCAATCCGACGCCGTTCGCGCTGCACATGGGGATCGAGTATCTGTTCATGGCGGTGATCGGCGGTGCCGGCTACGTCTGGGGCGCGCTGCTCGGCGCGCTGGTGATCACCGTGTCGAAGTCGTGGCTGCAGGACCTCCTGCCGCAGCTGATCGGGCAGGCCGGCAATTTCGAAGTCATCGTCTTCGGCATCCTGATGATCGTCATCCTGCAGCGCGCGCCCGACGGGCTGTGGCCGGTCATCGCGAAGCGCTTCCCGGTGAAGCAGGCGCGCCGCGTCATCGCGCCCGAAGTGCCGCCGCTCGCGCGCCGGCCGCTGCCCGCAGCGGGCACAACCCTGCTCGAGGTGCAGGGCGCGATCAAGCGCTTCGGCGGGCTGGTGGCAGTGAACTCGATGGAGCTGCAGGTGAAGGCGGGCGAGATCGTCGCGCTGATCGGCCCCAACGGTGCCGGCAAGAGCACGATGTTCAACCTGATCTCGGGGGTGCTCGACCTGACCGCGGGCAGTGTTCGCTTTCTCGGCCAGGACGTCGCGGGAAGGTCCTCGCGCGAGATCGCCCGGCTCGGCATGTCGCGCACTTTCCAGCACGTGCGCCTGCTGCCACAGATGACGGTGGTCGACAACGTCGCGATCGGTGCGCACCGGCGCGAGTATCCCGGACTGCTGCCCGGTGTGTTCGGCGGCGCGTGGCGGCTCGACCGCAAGGACGAAGCGCGGCTGCTCGCCGAAGCGGCGCGGCAGATCGAGCGCGTTGGCCTGGCCGACCATATGTTCGCTGCCGCCGGTTCGCTGCCGCTCGGCAAGCAGCGGATCCTGGAGATCGCCCGCGCGCTGTGTTCGGATCCGTGCCTGCTGCTGCTCGACGAGCCGGCCGCCGGCCTGCGCTACCTCGAAAAGCGCGCGCTGGCGGACCTGCTGCGCAAGCTGAAGGGCGAGGGCGTGTCGATCCTGCTGGTCGAGCACGACATGGACTTCGTCATGGGGCTGGTGGACCGCGTCTACGTGATGGACTTCGGCCAGAAGATCGCCGAAGGCCTGCCCGAACAGGTGCAGCGCGATCCGCGCGTGCTCGAAGCCTATCTCGGCGGCATCGACGAGAAGGAGGCGGCATAGCTTCATGAACTCCGAGCGCGTCCTCGAAGTCCGCGACCTGTCGGTGGCCTACGGCAAGGTCGAGGCGGTGTCGAATGCCAACCTCGATGTCGGTGTCGGTCAGATCGTCACCGTCATCGGGCCTAATGGCGCCGGCAAGACGACGCTACTGGCAGCGATCATGGGCGCGCTGCCAGCCAACGGCGCAGCGCGCGGCGTAGTGCGCTTTGGAGGAGTTGCCGGGAAGCCCTCGGTCGAGGCCATGGTTGCGCGCGGCATGACGCTTGTGCCGGAGAAGCGCGAACTTTTCGGCGAGATGACCGTCGAGGACAACCTTCTGCTCGGCGCGTTCCAGCGCTACCGCTCCGGCGAGCGCGATCAGGCGAAGACGATGGCCGAGGTCTATGCGCTGTTCCCGCGCTTGCAGGAGCGCCGCACCCAGCTCGCGGGAACGCTCTCGGGCGGCGAGCGTCAGATGCTGGCGGTTGGCCGCGCGCTGATGGCCAAGCCGAAGCTGCTGATGCTCGACGAACCGTCGCTCGGCCTCGCGCCGCGCATCGTGCGCGAGATCTTCCACATCATCGTCGAGCTGAAGCGGCGCGGCGTGTCGATCCTGCTGGTCGAGCAGAACGCGCGTGCCGCGCTGCAGATCGCCGACTACGCCTACGTGCTGGAAACCGGCGAATCCGTGCTCAATGGTCCGGCCCACGAACTGGCCAACGACCCGCGGGTGATCGAAAGCTACCTCGGTCTCGGCCAGAAGCACTGACGCGCCGCGGGCCGGGAGCCCGCAGGCGCGAGGGGTTGCGCTGCGGCGTCAGACGCCGTACTTCCGGAACCAGTCGAGCATTCGCCGCCATCCATCTTCGGCATCCGCCTTGCGGTAACTGTCCGCTCGGAAGTCGGCGTGAAAGCCGTGTCCGGCCTCCGGATAGGTGACGAGTTCGCACGGCGTGCCGGCGGCCTTCAGCGCTGCGAAGAACTTCTCGACTTCCGCGATCGGCACACCGGCATCCTTCGCACCGTACAGGCCCAGCACCGGTGCCTTGATCTCGGCCGCGCGATCCATCACGGTGCGCGGCGTGTACTCGTTGACCGCTCCGCCCACCGGTCCGTACCAGGCGACAACCGCTCTGAGCTTCGGATTCGACGCGGCGTACACGAGCGGCGTCCGTCCGCCGCGACAGAAGCCCGTGATCGCCATGCGCGCCAGGTCGCCGTGGCTGTCTGCGCGCACGAAGTCGACGGTGGCGTCGTAATCCGAAATCAGCTCGGAGTCGTACTTGGTGTTCACGATCGGCCGGATCTCTTCCATCGACTTGAACTTCGTGAGATCCGCCTTGCGGGTGTACAGGTCCGGAACGATCGCGTAATAGCCCGCCTTGGCGAGCCGCCGGCAGACGTCCTTCATGTAGTGGTTGAGCCCGAAGATCTCGGCGGCGACCAGCACGACCGGAAACGGCCCGCCTTTCGCTGGCATCGCCCGGTAGCCGCGCAGATCGCCGGTCGGCGTCGGAATCATGACGTCGGCGGCGTCCAGCCCTTCGGTGTCCGTCGTGATCTGCTGCGCACTCACGGGTGCCGACACGGCCAGCGCGGCACTGGCGCCCAGCGCGGTCCAGATGAAGTCGCGGCGGTCGTAGCTCCTGTCCGGCAGCAAACCCTTGATGTCGGGCTCGAGATCCAGCTTCATCGAGTTGTCTCCTGCGCGTCGAGGCGCGGTTGCGGCCGCGCTGCGGCACCGGCCGAGTCTATCGAAGCGTCGCTGGTTTGCGCCCGTCCGCACGGACGAGGGCCCTGTGCATAGCGCCTCGTCGCCTCGCGCATCAGGACGCCGGGCAGTCCAGTGGCGATGCCGGGGAAGACTTGCCATTCGCTTTGGATGACAAGTCTTCTCGAATGCAGACACAATTCCCGACCGACTCTGAGCCGTTGAACGGAGAGCGAAATGAAACGGGTCCTTTGGATGCTTGCGCTTGCCGTTGTCGCGCTGGCCGCCTACTTGTCGTTCTGGCCCGTACCGATTCGAGCGGTCTCGTGGAAAGCTACTGCTGCTCCCGGCTACACCGGCCCGCACGAAGTCAACGAGAGACTGGCCCGTCTGAACCTCATCCCGCTTGGCACCGAAGCGGGGCCCGAGCACATCGTCCTGGCGCGTGACGGCAAGCTCTACGCAGCCGTCGCCAGCGGCCGGGTGCTGAGGATGAATCCCGACGGTACGGCGCAGGAGGTATTTGCGGATACCGGGGGGCGAGTCCTTGGGTTCGATTTCGATCGCGCCGGCAACCTGATTGCCGCCGATGCGATCAAGGGCCTTCTCGCCATTAGCCCGGACGGCCGGGTCACGCTCCTTGCCGATCGGGTGGGCGGCGACCCCATCCGGTATGCCGACGCGGTCGTCGTCGCGAGCACGGGAAAGGTGTATTTCACCGACGCCTCTGGACGCTTTTCGCCGGCGCAGTGGGGCGGCACTTTCGAAGCGGCGGTGCTCGACATCCTTGAGCAAGCGGCGACCGGCCGCGTCCTGGAATACGACCCGGCCAGCAGGACCGCCCGCGTCGTGGCCAAGGGCCTGAGCTTTGCCAACGGCCTGGCGCTGAGTGGTGATGAGCGCACGCTGTTCGTTGCCGAGACCGGTCGATCCCGCGTGTGGAAGATCGACGCGGCGGCCTCCGATCTCGATGTGGGCCAGCCTTCGCCCAATGCCGCGGTGCTGCTGGACAACCTGCCCGGCTACCCCGACAACCTGATGCGCGGTCTCGACGGCCGGATCTGGTTGGGCTTCACCGGGCCGCGCAGTCCCAAGGTCGATGCAATGGCCGACAAGCCGTTCCTGCGTGAAGTGACGCTGCGCCTGCCCCGCATGTTCTGGCCTTTGCCAAAGAAGTACGGGCACGTCTTCGCATTCACGGAAGACGGCAGGGTGGTGGCCGATCTGCAGGACCCGTCGGGCAATTACCCGGAAACCACAGGTGTCACTGAAACAGCCAATCGGCTCTATGTGCAGAACCTGCATCTGCATTCCATCGGCTGGCTGGCGCGCTGATGGCCAGGAACGGCCATCTCCATGTCGCTGGAGCCGTGGGCTTGCGGACATCGCGGATCTGCCCGAGAATGCGCTGCAATTGCGACGCATGGAGCTTCGATGAAGACCGCCACCATTCCTTCACTCCGGGTCGAACCTGAACTCAGGACTGCCGCGGAAGAGGTGCTTGAGAAGGGGGAAACCCTCTCCAGCTTCGTTGAGCAGTCAATCCGGGATGGTGTCCAGCGTCGTCAGGCTCAGCGCGAGTTCATCGCAAGGGGTCTGAAGTCGAGAAAGGCGGCGATGCGGAATCAGGACTACGTGCCGGCCGGCAAAGTCCTGGGCCGCTTGGAAAGCATGTTGCAGAAGGCCAAACGGACTGCCGCCGCGAAGTGACATTCGGCGTCCGCTTCACGCGTGAGGCCGAAGAGGACTTGATTCGGTTGTACGAATTCATCCTCGATCGGGATGTGACGGACGGGGCGCTGGCGGAGCGCGCGCTGGAAGCCATCCGCCACGCCATATCCGGACTCGAGCGCTCCCCGTTCAGCTACCGAAAGGCCGGTGACCGAGGCAGCCCATTTCTGCGCGAACTCGTCATCCCGTTCGGTTCCGCAGGGTATGTCGCACTCTTCGAGATTGAGGGCAGCGACGTCGTGACGATTCTTGCCGTCCGCCACCAGCGCGAGGACGATTACTTGTAGGACGTTAGGACCGCTTTCGCGTATGGCAAGTACGTCCGCTTTCGGCGAGCGGTGAAGTCCGCAGTGGGTCGAGGACGGCCATCTACCCTTCCCTCCCGGGGCACTCAGCGCCTCGTCGCCTCGCCCATCAGCAGATCGGGTAGGCCTGTGGCGAGCGTCGGGAACACGCTGATCAGCACGACGGCCAGCAGCATCAGCAGCACGAATGGAATCACGCCCCAGATCACGTCGCGCAGCGGGATGTCGGGCGCGACGTTCTTGATCACGAAGATGTTGAGCCCGACCGGCGGATGGATCAGCCCCATTTCCATCACGATCGTCATCAGCACGCCGAACCAGATCAGGTCGAAACCGGCGGCCTTCAGCGGCGGCAGCAGGATCGGTGCGGTCATCAGGATGATGCTGACCGGCGGCAGGAAGAACCCGAGCACGACGACCAGCAGCAGCACGGCCGCCAGCAGCCACCACTTCGACAGGTGCAGTCCGACGATCCACTCAGCGGCCGACTGGCTGATGTGCAGGTAGCTCATCACGTAGGAGTACAGCAGCGACATGCCGATGATGAACATCAGCATCGTCGACTCGCGCAGCGTGGCGCCGAGGATCGGCTTGAGATCGGTCGGCGTCCACAGGCCGTAGATCGTGGCCACCAGCAGCAACGCGAGGATCGCGCCCAGGCCCGCGGTTTCCGAAGGCGTCGCAAAACCGCCATAGAGCGCCACCATCACGCCGATCAGCAGGATGACGAAGGGCAGCACGCGCGGCAGCATCTCGATCTTCTCGCGCAGCGTGTAGCTGGCGCTGTCGAGGTAGGCAGACTGGGTGCCGTGCTGCTCGAACGCACGCACCGCCTGTGCGTGCTCGACGCGGTAGCGGTAGATCGCATACAGCGCGAACAACACGACCAGCAGCAGCCCCGGGCCGATGCCTGCGAGGAAGAGCCGCCCCAGCGACTGCTCGGCGGCCACCGCGTACAGGATCATCGTGATCGACGGCGGCAGCAAGATGCCGAGCGTGCCGCCGGCAGCGATGATGCCCGCCGCGAAACCGGGCGAGTAGCCGCGCTTGCGCATCTCGGGGATTCCGGCGCTGCCGATTGCCGAGCAGGTCGCCGGGCTCGATCCCGCCATTGCCGCGAACAGCGCGCAGGCGAAGACGTTGGCGATGCCGAGGCCGCCCGGGACTCGGTTCATCCACACGTGCAGCGCCGAATACAGGTCCTGGCCGGCGCGTGAACGTCCGACCGCCGCGCCCTTCAGGATGAACAGCGGAATCGACAGCAGCGTGATGCTCGCCATTTCCTCGTACACATTCTGCGTGACGGTGTCGAGCGACGCCGAGGGCATGAAGAAGAACATGAAGATCGCTGCGACCGAGCCGAGCGCGAACGCGATCGGCATGCCGGAGAACATTACGACGAGCGTGACGGCTCCGAACAGCAGGCCGATGCCGAGCACGCTCATCGCGGGTACTTGCGGACCATGACTTCGGCGGCGAACTGCAGCACGACCTGCAGCGTCAGGAGCGTCATGCCGGCGGCCATCAGCCCGTAGGGGATCGCCAGCGGCGGGGCCCAGCTCGACGACGTCGTCTGCTTGTCCACCCACGCTTCGTGGAACAGCGTCCACGATTTCCACGCGAAGAACGCGCAGAAGAGGCCGGTCAGCAGGTCGACCAGGAGGCGACGGAACCGGTTCACGGACTCGGGCAGCACCGAGGCGATCGCTTCGATGCCGACGTGGCCGCGGTACGACTGCACGTAGGCGCCGCACAGGAACGTCGCGCCGACGAGCAGGAACACGGCGGCCTCATCCTGCCAGTCGGTCGCGGCCTTGAAGAAGTAGCGCGACAGCACGCTGTAGGTCAGGATGGCCGAGGCCACGACCAGCGCGGCCATCGAGACGGCGAGCACGACACGATTGACGAACGCCAGCGCACGCGCGAGCGGCGCCAGCGGCGGAGGAACGGGGACGACCTGGTGACTCTGGACCTCCAGGCCGTGGCTCATAGCGTCTTGATCGCGGCGGCAAGCAGCTTCGCGGTGTTGTCGTTCTTCGCCGCGAAGTCCTTCCACGCCGTCTCGCGCGCGATGGCCTGCCACTTCTTCACCGAGGCCTCGTCGAGATCCACCACCTTGGCGCCCTTTTTGGCATAGACCTCGGCGACGGCGACGTCGTCGGCCTTCGCCGATTCGAGCGCGAACTTCTCCAGCTGCGCGCCGACCTTCATGATCGCGTCCTGCTGGTCCTTCGGCAGCTTGTCGAAGACGATCTTCGACATCAGCAGCGGCTCGAACATGAACCAGTAGTTCCAGCGCTTGCCTGTCGTGAGGGCCTTCGAGACTTCCTCGAGCCGGAACGAGATGAGGCTGGTCGATGAGGTCATCGCCGCGTCCATCGCGCCGGTCTGCATGCCGGCGTAGATCTCGTTTGACGGCAACGTAATCACCGAGGCGCCGGCCTCCTTGAGGATCATGTCCATCTCGCGGCTGCCGCCGCGGACCTTCAGCCCCTTGGCGTCCTCGGGCGCGACGATCGGACGGGTGCGGCTCGCCGTGCCGCCGCCCTGCCAGATCCATGTCACGACAATGATGCCTTTCTCAGCGAGGATCTGCGCCAGCAGCTTGCCGACCTCGGCGTTCTTCCACGAATACGCCTGCTCGTACGACGTCACGAGCCCGGGCATCAGCCCGATGTTGGTCTCGGGCACCTCGCCGCCGGCGTACGACAGCGGCACCAGCGACAGGTCGAGCGCGCCGCGGCGCATCGAGGCGAACTGCGCGTTCACCTTCATCAGCGACGAGCCGGGGTAGACCGTGAGCTTCACGGCGCCTTTGGTCTCCTTCTCCACATCGGCCGCAAAGCGTCGCGACAGCCGGTCGCGGAAATCCCCTTCCGTCGCGGTTCCGCCTGGAAACTGGTGCGAAATCTTGAGTTCCGTCGCCTGCGCGCGCGCGCTGATCGGGAGTCCGAGCGCGCCGGCGGCGAAGGCGGTGGACGTGGCAGCGACGAACTGTCGGCGAGTGCGGTTCATTCCTGTCTCCGTTGGATTCGGGCCTGTTATTCGCTGTGTGTCCGTGACCGGCGCCCGAGCGGGCAAAGTTTAGAACCTATCTCAGGATTCCCGATGGATCGCGTTGCCACGAGAACCGGGCGGATGCAAGGCGGCTGGCGAAGGACAGTAGCCCGGCCTACGGCCGAGCCGGCCAACGCCGCAGGCGCCGGGTTATCGTGGCAACCCTGCGGGGCGGGGTCGCATGGGGCGCACGGCGTTGTTGCGGCTCGGGTCCTTGCCCGTGCAATGGTCCCCTCACCGCGCCTAGCCCTGCATCCCCATGCGGCCCCGCCGCGACCACCGGGAATCCTGAGATAGGTTCGATAGCCGATCCCGGCCGCCGCGGAAGCCGTGACCATTTGCGTGGTGGACCCCGCGGGGCTATTGTCTGCGCCTCGCGTTGGGGGTATCGCGGTCGCCGCGATTGAGAGAGTCCCCGGGAACCTGATCCGGTTGATACCGGCGGAGGGAAACGCGGTCGCTGCGGGCGCCGCTCCCTCCACTTTAGGAGCACAGCATGAGCGCCAATCCCAAGTTCATGGCGGCCACTGCCCATGTCGACGAGGCAGCGGTCCAGCCCCTGCCGAAGTCGCGCAAGGTCTATGTGGCGGGCACGCGTGCCGACATCCGCGTGCCGATGCGCGAGATCACGCAGAGCGATACGCCGACCGCGTCCGGCGTCGAGAAGAATCCATCGCTGACGGTCTACGACACCTCGGGTCCGTACACCGATCCGACCGTGAAAATCGACATCCGGTCAGGCCTGGAGCCGCTGCGCGCCGGCTGGATCGACGAGCGCGGCGACAGCGAAGATCTCGGCGGGCCGAGTTCACGCTACGGCGTCGAGCGGCTGACGGATCCGAAGCTCGCGGAGCTGCGCTTCAACCTGCACCGCAGTCCAAGGCGCGCGAAGGCGGGTGCCAACGTCACGCAGATGCACTACGCGCGGCGCGGCATCGTCACGCCCGAAATGGAGTTCATCGCCATTCGGGAAAATCAGCGCGCCGAGCAGTTCGCGGAAATGCTGCGTCGCCAGCACCCGGGCCAGAGCTTCGGCGCCGCGCTGCCCAAGGCGATCACGCCGGAGTTCGTGCGCGACGAGGTGGCGCGCGGCCGCGCGATCATCCCGGCCAACATCAACCACCCGGAAACCGAGCCGATGATCATCGGCCGCAACTTCCTGGTGAAGATCAACGCCAACATCGGCAACTCGGCCGTGACGAGCTCGATCGGCGAAGAGGTCGAGAAGATGACCTGGGCGATCCGCTGGGGCGCGGACACCGTGATGGATCTGTCCACCGGCAGGCACATCCACGAGACGCGCGAATGGATCCTGCGCAACAGCCCGGTGCCGATCGGCACCGTGCCTATTTACCAGGCGCTGGAGAAGGTCGACGGCAAGGCCGAGGAACTCACGTGGGAGATTTTCCGCGACACGCTGATCGAGCAGGCCGAGCAGGGGGTGGATTACTTCACGATCCACGCCGGCGTGCGTTTGCCGTACATCCCGCTGACCGCGAAGCGCATGACCGGCATCGTCTCGCGCGGCGGGTCGATCATGGCCAAGTGGTGCCTGTCGCACCACAAGGAGAGCTTTCTCTACACGCACTTCGAGGAGATGTGCGAGCTGATGAAGGCTTACGACGTCGCCTTTTCGCTCGGCGACGGCCTGAGGCCGGGCTCGATCTACGACGCCAACGACGAGGCGCAGATGGCCGAACTGGCCACGCTCGGCGAGCTGACGCAGGTCGCCTGGAAGCACGACGTTCAGGTGATGATCGAGGGGCCGGGCCACGTGCCGATGCACCTGATCAAGCACAACATGGACGAGCAGCTGCGGCTGTGCCACGAGGCGCCGTTCTACACGCTGGGACCCCTGACCACCGACATCGCGCCCGGCTACGACCACATCACCAGCGCGATCGGTGCGGCGATGATCGGCTGGTACGGCACCGCGATGCTCTGCTACGTGACGCCGAAGGAGCACCTCGGGCTGCCAAACAAGAAGGACGTCAAGGACGGCATCATGGCGTACAAGGTCGCAGCGCATGCCGCAGATCTCGCCAAGGGCCATCCGGGCGCGCAGCTACGCGACAACGCGCTGTCGAAGGCGCGCTTCGAATTCCGCTGGGAAGACCAGTTCAACCTCGGGCTCGATCCGGACACCGCCAAGGACTTCCACGACGAGACGCTGCCCAAGGACGCGATGAAGACCGCGCACTTCTGCTCGATGTGCGGCCCGCACTTTTGCAGCATGAAGATCACGCAGGACGTGCGTGACTACGCAGAAAAGGTCGGCGTCAGCGCCGAAACCGCGCTCGCAAAGGGCATGGAAGAGAAGTCGGTCGAATTCGTGCGCAGTGGCGGTGACGTGTATCGCCCTGCGTGACCCGGCCAGTGGCCCGGGCCGTGATGGTCGAACGCTGGCTTCGCGAGATGCCCGGAGCATCTACCGTTACTGAGCGCCTCGCGTTTGGGCTCTAAGCGTTACTGCAGACGGGCCCCGCTCGACATATCCGCTAGCCGGTCGCGCTGAACATGCGTCGGCGAATTTGACAACCATTTGCAGCCGGACTCTGATCCGCGCAAAGAAGTGTCAGGAAATCAACACGTGACCGCGACGGGTATGAATCTCGCTTACTGAGCGCTCCTTTATGTCGCGCCGGGAAGGGGTTGGTCATGCGTTACTGGTCCGCACCCCGCATCAAGCCTCCAAGCCGCGCCCTGATCCATGCGCTGAGCATGTTGTCTGCCGCCGGGTTGTCCGGACCGGCATCAGCGGCTGCGATCAGCTGGACCCCGAACGCGGACGGATTCTGGGACATCGCGACCAACTGGTCGAGCAACCCGGCGCTTCCCGGGGCGGCCGATGACGTGACGCTCAATGTCGCCGGCTTGGTCACCGTCACCTACCGATCCCTCGCGACGACAATCAACAGCCTGACCAGTCAGGAGAACTTCGTTGTATCGGGCGGGAGCCTGACGGTCGCCAACGCGTTCTCCAACGCGGGCGACACGACGATTTCGGGCGGCAGCCTGACTCTCAATGGCACCTCGAACCTCGCATCGCTGACGCAAAACAGCACGCTGTCCGGGTCGGGACTGGTCACGGTCTCGGGAGCCTCGTCCTGGATTGGAGGCACCCAGACGGGCAGCGGCGCCACTCAGTTCAATGCCGCACTTTCGATCAGCGGCAATGGCACCAAGCAAGTCACAGGCACTCGCGTCGTGACCCTCAACAGTACGACAACGTGGAGCGGGAATACGGGCGGCACTGGCAACACGATCTCGCTGGCCAGCACCGCGACCGTCGACAATGCAGGAAGCTTCAGCGACAGCAACGCATTCAACACCAGCATTACCGGTGGCACCTTCAACAACAGCGGCAACTTCGACAAGCAGTCGAATACAACAACCACCATCGGTTCGGTGTTCAACAACACTGGCACCGTTAACGTGAACGCCGGAACGATGTTGATGAATGCCGGCGGCACGAGCACCGGGGTGTTCAACCTGGCGGCCGGCGCCCTGCTCGAATTCCGCAATGGCACTCACACGCTGAACAACGTCACGACGAGCGGCGCCGGCACGTTGCAGATCAGTACGGACAACGTTGGTGCGGATGCGCTTGTCACGATCAACGGCGGCACGCTCACTTCGGGGTTTCTGCTGAGCGGCAGCACCATGAACGGGACAGACCAGACCTTTCAGGGTCCTTCCACCTGGACCGGCGGCACCATCACGGGCACCGCGGCGCAGAGCACGACGTTCAGCGGCGCTCTGACGATCAGCGGCGCGAACACCAAGGTGCTGTCCGGCGGCCGCAGCATCAACGCGGGCAACACGACCTGGACCGGCAACACGGCCAACGGCAACAACGTCATCGCGATTTCGCAGGCAGGCGCGTTCAACAACACCGGCACCTTCACCGACACCAACGCTTTCGATAGCGCCATCAACGCCGGTGGCGGTGGCGGCATCTTCAACAACTCCGGCACCTTCAACAAGCAGTCGAATACGACGACCAGCATCGGTACGGTGTTCAACAGCACCGGCTCGGTCAACGTGAATGCCGGCACCCTCCTGCTGAATGGTGGTGGCACCGACAGCGGTGTTTTCAATGTCGCCAGCGGCGCCAAGCTTGAATTCAGGAATGGCAGTCACACGCTGAACAATGTCACGACCAGTGGTGCCGGCACCTTTGAAATCAGCACCGAGAACGTCGGCGCGGACGCAACAGTTGCCGTAAACGGCGGCATGCACACGACGGCGTTCGTCCTCAGCGGCAGCATCCTGACGGGCACCAGTCACACCTTCCAGGGCCTGGCGACATGGTCGGGCGGGACCATCACAGGTACGGCTGCGGCGAGCACGACCTTTGCCAACGACCTGACCATCAGCGGTCCGAACAACAAGACGCTGTCCGGCGGCCGCAGTGTGAACGCCGGCAACACCCTGTGGACCGGCAACACCGGCAATGGCAACAACGCCATCGGCATATCGGGCGCCAGCGCCTTCAACAGCAGCGGTACCTTCACTGATGCCAACGCATTCGACAGTGCCATCAACGTCGGCAACGGCGGCGGCGCGTTCAACAACAACGGTACTTTCAACAAGCAATCGAACACGACGACCAGCATTGGCGTGGCTTTCAACAGCTCTGGCACCGTCAACGTGAACGCCGGAACGCTGCTGATGAACGGCGGCGGCACCGACAGTGGCGTCTTCAATATCGCCAATGGCGCCAAGCTGGAGTTCCGCAATGGCAATCACACGCTGAACAACGTCACCACGAGCGGTGCCGGCACATTCGAGATCAGCACCGAGAACGTCGGCGCGGACGCCATCGTCGCGGTCAACGGCGGCACGCACACCACCCGGTTCGTCCTCAGCGGCAGCACCATGGCGGGATCCGACGCCACCTTCCAGGGGCTTGCGACATGGACCGGCGGCACGATTTCCGGCGCCGCGGCCACTACCTTCAGCAACGACGTCGCGATCTCCGGTCCCAATCTCAAGGTCATCGTTGGCGGCCGCACGGTCAATCTGAACGCTACGACCACGTGGAGCGGCAATACCGCGGACAACAACAACGCGATCCGCTTCTGGAACGGGGCAACGATCAACAACAACGGGACTTTCAACGACACCAATGCCTTTGCGTCCTTCATCGAACACAACGTCGGCGGCCCTCACAATTTCAACAACATCGGCACCTACAACAAGCAGTCCAACACGATCACGACGGTCGACCTCGGGGTCGTCTTCAACAATTCCGGGACGCTCAACCTGAACTCCGGCACGATGCGGTTCGTCAGCGGTACGCAGGGTCCGACGGGCACCGTGAACGTGGCTAGCGGCGCCACGTTTCAGCATGACGCGGCAAGTACCGTCGGCAATCTGATCACCGCCGGTAACCTGGTGCTGGCCGGCTCGACCGTCACCGTTTTCATCGACTACAACAACGCGAACTTCGGCGTCGGCGACGCCTTCAACCGGCGTGCAAATGTCTCGACCACGGGCGCTGGCAACCGCCTCGTCGCGGCCGGCGATGCAAACCAGGGCATTAACGGGGCGAACATCGCAAATGGTACGTCGGCGAACCCGACGCTCGTGATCGGCAACGTGCGCGTGGGTGCCAACACGTTCAACTACGACATCGCCAATGTCGGCACCACCGGCCCGGCGCTGCGCGGAGCGATCCAGACGGGCGTCAACGGCGCCAACATCAGCGACGCGAGGCTGTCCGGCTCCGGCGTGACGGCAGGCAACTGGGGGCCGGTCACCACCGGGAACTCGGTGTCGCGCAACGTCACCATCACAGTGGGCACCGCCGGCGTCTTTGCGCCGCTCGCGGGGCAGGCCGTCAACATCCTGAACAACTTCGAAAACACGCGCTCGCAGCTGCTGACGATCACCAGTTCGGCTGGCGCCGCGGCCTACAACCCTGCCGCGGCATCAGTCACGCCCAATCCGGTGGTGCTGGCGAATCAACGTGTGGGGACCGGACTCACGCAGGCCCTGACGGTCGCCAACACGGCACCTGCAGGGGCGTTCACCGAAGGCCTGAACGCGAGCTTCGCCGGAACCACGGGCAATGCCACGGTCAATGGCGGCGCGATCAACCTGCTGGCCGGCGGCGCGAGCAACAACACTGCGATGCGTATCGGTGTTGATGCCTCGAGCGCTGGCGCGAAGAGCGGTTCGGCCACGCTCAATTTCGTGTCTGACGGTACCGGCACGAGCGGCCTGACCAATCTTGCGCTGGCGCCGCAGACGGTGAACGTGAGCGGCAACG
>DAOMFL010000072.1:0-16685 GCA_035429805.1 Burkholderiaceae bacterium | reverse complement strand
GCGACAGTCGCCGCGGACGGCGGCGTCGACGGCCTTTCGCTTGGCGCCGGCGTCGTGACCGGGGCGACCGGCGTCACAACCGGCGGCTCCGTTTTGGGTAGCGCTGCCACCGAAGGCGCTGCGCGTGCTGGCTCGGAGACTGCGGCAGGGGGTTCAGCACGGGCAGCGGGCGCCGGCGACACGGCGGTTGTTGGCGGGCTCGAGGCGAGTTTCGGCGGCTCCACAGCCGTCGGGCCTGGCTCGGTGCGCAGCGTCGTCGGCGCCGGAGTCGGGACCGGCGCGGCGGCCGCTGTCGTTGCTGGAGTCGCTGTTGCCGGCGAAGGGGTCGCCGTCGACGCCGTAGTCGCAAGCGGCGCGGCGGGCGTCGATGTCGGCGCGACGGAAGACGACGGCGCCGGACGCGACTCGGGCAGCGGTGCGGGCAGCGGAGCCGGCGCCGGCTGCGCAGGTTGTTCGGGGGCCGGCGTCGACGGGCGGGGCGCTTCGCGGGCCCCGGGGTCAGCCGGGGAGGCCGGGTTGCCCGGCGTCGTCTCGCCACGGCCGCGCATTGCCGACGGCACCGGTGCCGTCTCGGGCAACTGCCGGCCTTCGAAACCACGGAAGATGAAGTTGTCCGGCTTTGTCGTGGACGCCACCTGGCCGCGGATGTAGCTGTAGCGGTCGAGCGCGAGATCCGAGGACTTGCCTTCCTCGCGCACGACATAAGGCCGCAGGAAGACGAAGAGGTTGGTCTTCTTGCGCCCGCGGTTTTCGTAGCTGAAGAGATAACCGAGCCCGGGGATGCGGCCCAGGATCGGCAGCGAACTGCGGCTGTTGTCGGTGCGGTCCTCGATCAGGCCGCCAAGCACGACGATGTTGCCGTCCTCGACCAGCACGGTTGACTCGAACGATCGCTTGTTGGTGATGATGCCGCCCTGCGCCGCCGTCAGGGTGTTCTGGATCGAGGACAGCTCCTGGTAGATCGCCAGCCGCACCACGCCGCCCTCGGAGATCTGCGGCTTCACGCGCAGCTGCAGGCCGATGTCCTTGCGCTCGAAGGTCTGGAACGGGTTGACGCCCACGGCCGTGGCGCCGCCGGCGGCGGCATACGAGCCGGTGATCAGCGGGATGTTCTGGCCGACGAGGAACTTCGCCTCTTCGTTGTCGAGCGTCTGGATCGTCGGCGTCGACAGGATGTTGGCGTCGGCGGTCGTTTCGAGCGCGCGTGCCAGGAAGGCGAGGTTGATGACTTCGCCCACTCCCGGAATATTGATCTTGCCGTTGATGACGCCGAGGTTGAGACCCTGCCCGACGGAAGTCAGGTTGCCGGCGACGCCGATGATGTTGGTGCCCGGGGTGCCGAAGTTCTGGCTGGCGACGACGCCGACGTCGGTGTTGTTGACGGCGCCCAGCGCCTGCCACTGGACACCGAATTCGGCCGCCTTGTCGGCCGTCATCTCGACGATCAGCGACTCGATGACGACCTGCGCGCGGCGCACGTCGAGCTTGTCGATGATCGCGCGGATGTTGCGATAGAGCGGCTCGGGCGCCGTGATGATCAGCGAATTGGTCGCAGCGTCGGCCTGGATCAGGCCCGCGAGCGGACCGCTGCCACCGCCACCCCCGCCGCCCGTCGCGGCGGTCGCCGCCGCGCCCGCCGCCATGCCCGTGCCGGGCGACAGTCCCGGCTGCCCGGACGTCGAACTCTGCGGTGACAGACCGCCGCTCGACGTTGTCGCCGGCGTGTAGGACGGATCCGAGCTGATGATGGCCCGCAGCAGCGGCGCCAGGCGCGTCGCTTCGGCGTTGCGCAGATAGACGACGTTGATGTTGCCGGGCGTCGACGCGGGCCGGTCGAGCTGCGCGATCAGGCTCTTGGCCAGTGTCAGGCGCGCCTGGCTTGGGGCGCGCACGATCAGCATGTTGGTGCGCGGCTCGGCGAGGATCGAGATGCGCTGACCGGCGTCGACCGCCTGGCCGGCGGCACGGGCGCCTTCGTCGAGCATGCGGTTGACGACGCTGGCGATCTCCATCGCCAGCCCGTATTTCACCGGAATCATCTCCACGTCGGAAGTCGCCGGCGTGTCGATGGCCTCGATGATGCTCTGGATCCGCCTCAGGTTCTCGGCGTAGTCGGTGATGACCAGCGTGTTGTTCTGCGGATAGGCCGAGATCGTGTTGTTGGGCGCGATCAGCGGCCGCAGGATCGGCACCATTGCGGTGGCGGATTCGTACTGCAGCCGGAACACCTGAGTGACCAGCTGGTCGCCGCCCGGTGACGGGCTGCGCGGCACCACGACGGTGCCGCCCTGCAGCTTGGCGTCGGCCTCCGGCACGACGCGCATGACATTGCCGGTCTGGACGATCGTGAAACCCTGCAGCCGCAGCGCCGACAGCAACTGCTCGAAGGCCTGCTGCTTGGTCACGGGCCGCTCGGTGACGAGCGACAGCGTGCCCTTGACGCGGGGGTCGATGACGAACGTGCGACCGGTGTACTGGCCGATCGCCCGCACCACGGCGTCAATATCGGCATTGACGAAGTTCAGCATCACGCTGTCGTTCGCCGGTGCCTCGGCGGACTTGGACTTGGCTTTGGCGGTCTTGGACTGTGCCAGCGCCCCGGGGGCGGCCGGGGTCAGCGTCACGGTGATGGCACAGGCCAGCGCGACAAGACGGCGCCATCGGGACCGTGATGCCCCCCCTGCGCGAATGGTTGTGCGCCCGCTAGTCATGTCAGCCACCGCCGAAGTTCAGGAGGGCCCCATCGCCATCGCGCCGTCCCAGCAGCGAGATGAGGCCCGTGAGTTGTGCCTTTACACCGGGATCGGTGCCCGCCAGAGCCTGGGCGCGGCCGGTAAAGCGTAAGCGCCCACCCTCCGGGATTGTGCCACTGCCCTTCAGCTCGAGGGGACCCGAAATGGTTAGTAAATCCAGCTGAGTTCCCGGCCAGACGCCATTCGTTTTCAGTCGGTAATGGCCCATCGGCGATACCGGTGTCAACGCGCTCGAGGCCTGCTGCCACTCCGCGGAGAAGTTCCCGGCAATGCGACCATGTTCGATCTGCAAGCGATCCCAACTCAGCATCAGGATGCCGCCGGGTCGGATCGTGTTCCACGGTGCGCCGAGGCCCACGAGCAGCGACGCGGGCAGCCGCAGCGTGGTGGCGCCCAGTGTCGCAGAGCCGCCGAAGAGCGGAGCGCGGATTGCCAGCGGCTGCGCCAGAGCCGAAGGATGCGACAGCGTCAGGTCCACCTGACCGACGAGCAGCGACCATGGGCTCAGCTGCCACGACAGGCGCTCTGGCAGGCTGGCGCGGGCCGCACCGGCGTCCGACCCGGAGGTCAGCACCAGCACCGCCGAGCCGCTCCAGACCGTGCCGCGCGACTCCGCCAGTTCGATCCGGCCCTGCGTCGCCGAACTGACGACGCCTGCCGCCCATTGGGCCGGTGCAATCAGCATCGCCGTGACGGCGAGCACGACGAGGCCAGCAAGCAGATACAGGGCGGCGCGCATGGTCGGGGTTCATTTCCGTGCCAGACGCAGCGCGAGTTCCGCGTCGACGTTACCCGGGGTCTCGGCTTTGCCGGTGACGACCACCGACATCGTGCGGGCCCCCAGTTCGCGCTCGATGCCTGCCAGCCAGGCCGCCCAGGTTCCGTAGGGCACGTTGGCGAAAGTGAGCTGCACGTCGCCGTCCGAGAGCGGAACGATGCGGGTTGTCTTCAACCCGGCCCGCGCCAGGGACGCCTCTATGGCGCCCTTCACCTCGGACGGAGAGACGGTTGCGACCTGCGGCTGCGCCTTCAGGCCCTTGATCTCGCCCAGCAGCGAGTCGAGTTCCGCCGCCTGCGCCCGCTGCTGCGGCAGAGAACGCTCGAGGCGGCCGATGCCGGTCCAGGCCGGCTCGATCAGCAGCAGGTAGCCGACCACGAGCAGCAGCACGATGCCGCCGGTGCCGAGGATCAGCCTCTCGCGCGGTGCGCGCTCGATCCAGAACTGCTTGAGCGCGTCCATCATGACCCCGCCGCGGTGACGCGGGCCGAGCCGTCCGCTTCGAAGCGCACGGCGAGTCCCTGCTGCACGCCGGCCGCGCGCAATGTGTTCTGGAAGGCCGGGTTGTCGGCGGTGCCGCTCTTGAATTTCACCTTCAGCGCACCGTCGCGGTAGTCGATCGCCGTCACGCTGCCCAGCGGCGCCGCGGTCAGCAGCAGCGCCGTGCGGGCGTTCAGCACCGAGAAATCATTCGCCGACGGCAGCCCGGCGCGGGCCCGCAGGCCGTCGAGCTGGCGCTTCGTCTGCAGCACCGGATCGACGATCGCTGTCGTCTCGGGGAAATTGGCCCGGAATGCGTTCTCCATCTGCTGCTTGATGGCCTTCGATTCGGACTCGAGCTTGAGCCAGTAGGCGTTCATTCCCGCGATGGCAACGGTCGCTCCGACCGCGCCCCAGATCAGCGGGACCTTGAGCGACGCGCCGCGCAGGCCGGTTGCGCGCCCGGCGAGCGGCATCAGACCGCCGAGCAAGCCGCCCGGCGCAAAGCTGCCCTGCAGCAGGTTGACCGCGCCTTCGATGCTGCTGGCATCGACCTCCGATTGCGCAACGTCGACCTGGACGTTGAGGGCGACCGCGATGGCATTCATTCGCCCGGCTTCCCGACCGTAGGCCTGGATACGGCGAATTCCAAGCTGGCGCACCGCAAGGGCGAGCGCCGGCGGCACCTCGTCGCCCGCGAGGTCAAATGCGAAGCCGTCATGCGTGGCCGAGCGAGCCACGCCGCGGCCGCGGTCGAGCCGCACCGACAGCACTCCGGCGGCCGGGGCGGGCAGCGTGTAGATCTCGGAATAGGCAGCGCGCACCCGGTAACCGGCTTCAGTGCACGCGTCGAGCGCATGGGTCAGCACGCCGCGATCGATCACCGCCACCGGCATCTTCGGCATCGCCGCAATCGTCGTCGATCCGGTGCCGCCGCGCGGGATGTTGAATCCGAAGTGGCAGTCGTTGGCATCCGCGAGCAGCCGGTCCTCCAGCAGGTTCGGCAGCGCCAGGCGCAGCTTGCCTTCGGACAGCTTGGGCGGCTCGATTGCGGTCACGAAGACGTCGGCCGGATCGAACACGAGTTCAACGGCGGCGGCCTTCGGTAGCAGCGCAAGCGGAGTTTCGGCGGCGGCAGCTGCGCTGCCCGGCGCGACGTAGCTGACGACGGTGCCGGTCGACATGTGTCCCTTCGCGCCGAATGACCGGCGCGGCGGCACAAAGACCAGCAGTCGCTGCAGGGACTTTTCCTTCATCGCTCGCTCAGATCTCGCGGATCCACAGCACATTCACCGGCTGGATGCCCTGTCCGGGGACGCCTCGACGGACGAGCGCCTCCATGCGGGTCACCGCGCGGTCGAGTTTGACCTCTCCGCGCACGAAGAAAAAGCGCGAAGCGGTAGCCAGATCGGTCTCTTGTACACCGTTTGCCTTGGCGCCCAGCCGGGTACGGACTTCCCCGACGTTGTTGAAGTAAGAGATGCGCTCGCGCTCGGCGACCAGCGCGCGCGCGTCGGACAGCGACATGTCGGGCACCCGTGCCGCGATCACTTCCGGGCGGGCGGTGTTGACGTTGATCGGCGTGCGCTCGTCGAGGACGACGATGTAAGGCGCCAGGCGCTGGGCGGCCTCGGCAGAAATGCCTGGAATCGACATCAGGTCCTGCGGCAGCATTAGCGGAATCGGCCGCTTCCTGTCGGACATCGACGCGCTGCCGGGCATCTTGCCGCTCTCGTCGGGCGTCGTGGCCGGCAATGCGTCCTGCATCCGCAGCGCGATGAGGTCCGCTGTCTGCGCAGGCACCTGCAGCAGCGTGCAGAGGCGGCGCAGCGCCTCGACCTCGATTTCCATCGCCTGGCCGTTCTCCACCAAGTTGCGCAGGTTGAAGCGCGACTGCGCGTCCTCCATCGAACCGGCGATTGATGCCATCGACGCCAGCGCCGATGTTTCGCCGAGCTGGTCGAGCCGCGTCTCCATCAGCGGCTGGGCCCATGGTTCCGACAGGGCGTCGTAACTCGAGCGATTGGCGTCCTCGCGCAGGATCGCGCGGCCCCAGTCGAGCGCGCCGCGCAGCAGCATCCGGCTCTGCGTCATCAGCTGCTGATTCTCGATCGTGCGCAGCAGGACGAACTGGCGGTAGAACAGCCCGCTGACGATCAGCGTCGACAGCGTCGCGACGAAGAGCGCGAGCAGCACGGCGGCACCGCGCTGCCTGCGCCTTGCAACCCGGATCGGCGCGGTCCTCATGCGCCCACCAGCAGCACGCGGCGGTAGATGCGGCCGTTCTCGCGCTCGAGCGTCACTTCGATGCCGGGCACGACGCCGGTTCCCTGCTGCGGTGCGCTGCCCGCGTCCTGCTGCTGCGGCACGTTCGGGTCGACCCAGCCCACGCCAGGCGACCAGGTGCGCAACTGCATCAGTCGCACTTTGTCGAGCAGTCGGGCCGACTCCAGCCGCTCCGTGGGTATCGTCTCGAACGCCGACAGCGCCGGCGAGGCCTGGCGCATCAGCGTCCCGTCGACGATGCGGTAGTACACGGTCTGCACTTCGGTGGGCCGGTCGGGCGCCGAGGGGGCGACGCGCGCGAGCTGCAGCATGACCGCGCCGTCGGTGATGGACACGTTGACCGGCGCCGTCGTCAGCCCGAGGAACTTCGGGTTCGTGACCTGCGCCAGATCGCGCTCCATCTGTCCGAAAGTTGTCAGCAGCGCGCGCACATCGTCGGCCTCCGGTTCGAGCCGCTCGCGCGTGGTCGTCAGCGAGTCGAGTCCGCGCCAGGCGATCACCGAGACCACCGACAGCACGGTGATCGCGACCAGCAGCTCGAGCAGCGTGAATCCGCGCGCGAAGGAACGGACCTCCGGGCTCCGCCCTGCGGCGCGAGCCTGCTTGAGACGGCCAAGCGCTGCGCTCATTGGTTGGTCGGCAGCACTGTCATCAGTTCAGCCATCACGCGCAGCGAGCCGTCGAGGTCAGCCTTGTAGACCCGGACCTCGACGCGGCGGAAGAACGGATTCGGGGTCGGCTTCACTGCCTGCACGCACTGGAACGTAATACCGCCCTGCTCGCAGGGCGCGGAGTTCTCGCCCTGGTCCAGCCTCTCGCGTGCCAGACGCAGCTCGAGCAGGCGGTTTTCGGCGGTCATGACCGCAAGCATCTTTTCGCGCGTGAACTCCGCGCTCGTCGTCAGCGCCATCGCACCACGCATCGCGGCGGCCAGGGCCACGCCGATGATCACCAGCGCGACCAGCACTTCGAGCAGAGTGAAGCCGTCGTCGCGCCCGTTCATTGCAGCACCACGGCGCGTCCGGACTCGTCGAACTCGAGCCGCACGGTCGCATCCTCGTTGGCGAGCTCCAGGCGCCAGCGCGGCTGCACCCATTCGCGCGCGATCGCCATGCGCACCGGCGGCGCGCCCGGCCCGAGCAGCACCTGCGCGGGCTGCGGACCGGCTCCGTCCTGGACCGCAAGCCGCGTCAGCGGCGACTCCCAGCTGCGCTCGCGCAGCAAGTCGTCCCCGGTAAGCAGTCGCCGCTCGCCGGCGACTTCGGCGACAAAGCGGTAGCCGCGCAGGTCGGCCTCCCAGACGATGGGCAGCTGCCGGATGCGCGCTTCGTCGGCGGCGAGCGACATCAGCTGGCCGACGCGCTGGGCCTCACGTGTGAGCTTCTGCCGCGGATCGGGCGTGACGTTGATCGTGACGATCGAAACCAGGATGCCGGCCAGCACGATGACCACCAGCATTTCGAGCAGAGTGAAGCCGCGCGATGATCCCGTCGGTTCACCGGTTCGGCTCATCGTCGGTCTCGGCAAACGGTGCGATGCGAGGACCCCAGCCCGGCGCCGAAGCGCGCGGCTAGAGCGACCAGGAGCCAATGTCGGCGTCGGTGTTCTCGCCGCCCGACTGGCCGTCGGCACCGAAACTGAACACATCGATTTCGCCGCGCAGGCCGGGGTTCAGGTACTGGTAGGGATGTCCCCACGGATCCTTCGGCACGCTGCTGCGCTCCAGGTAACCGCCCTGCTTCCAGTTGGTCGGCACCGGCTCGGCCGTCGGCTTGCTGATCAGCGCCTGCAAGCCCTGTTCGGTGGTCGGGTAGCGTCCGTTGTCCAGCCGGTACAGCTTCAGTGCCTGCATGACCGACGCAATGTCCTGTTTCGCGGCAGCGATGCGGGCGTCATCGGTGCGACCGACGACGCGCGGGACGATCAGCGCCGCGAGGATCCCGAGGATCGTGATCACGACCATGATCTCGATCAGGGTAAAGCCGCCGCTGCGCACAGGACGGAGAGCCTTCATCGTACTCATAGGATCACTGCCACAGGCTAAAGAAAACTTGAAGATACGCGCCGAAGGCATTGAACTTCTTGTGTTTTGGGCGCGGACAACCGTGTCTGCGCCCGATATTATCAATGCCGCTTTGCCACCTTACCCCTCTTAAGCGGGATCCGGTGGGGCCGGTAATACGTGAGGATGACCGATCCTCCTTCGGACTGCGCGATCATCGGACCGGATTGGACAAGCAATGCTGAAAAAGATTGCCGCGGCTGCCGTTCACCTGCTTTTCTTTGCAGGTGTGGTGGCGATCGCCGCCTACTGGGGGGTCCGCATCTTCACGCCGGCGCCCACCGCTGCACCGCCGCCCCTGCCGCCGCCGCCCCTGCGGGACCCGGACGTCGCCGCCGCCGCGCGCATGTTCGGCAAGGTCGAAGTGGCCCAGACCGTTGTCGCGGCCAATATCCAGGCACTCGGGGCCTTCGCCGCGGGCAAGGACTCGAGCGCCGTGCTCGTGGTGGACGGCAAGCCAGCACGGGTCTTCCTTATAGGGCAGGAAGTCGTGCCGGGCACGCGCCTGGCATCGATCGGCTCCAGCGTGATAGTTCTCGAGACCCCGAGTGGCAGGCAGGAAGTACGACTGCCGCCGCCGCCGACCGTGGCCGTGAGCGGAGGTCCCCCCGCGCAGCCCTTCACGCGCGAGGGCAACACTCTGACAGCGCCGAGTTCCAGCGGTGCACCCGCGGTTCCACGCCCGGCGCCGCCTGCCCCGCCCAGCATGCCGCAACCGCAGCCCGGGGTTCCGCAGAATCCGCCGGGCTCGCCGCCGCAGACGTAGCGAATTGCTGCGCGGCCACGCATCGTGGCCGACACGTTTCAGCTGTAAGCAACCGTAAGAACCGTCGACCGTGGGCGCCGCGCGCCGTTGAATGGGCACACCTTCAACGGAGATTCCTTATGCTGACCCGAACCCTCTTCGCAGCGGCCCTGGCCACCGCGTGCTCCTTCAGCTTCGCCGCCACCCCTGATGCCGGGCCGCCGGCCCGGGGCCTGGGAGCCCTCGACAAGAACGGCGACGGCGTCATCTCGCGCGAGGAAGCATCCGGCCATCCGCGGCTCGCCGAATCCTTCGATCGGATCGATGCCAACAAGGACGGCGTGCTCTCGCCCGACGAACTGCGCGCGGCTCGGCCGCCCGGACACCACGCGCACCACGGCAATCTGGATAACAACAACGACGGGTCGATCTCGCGCGACGAGGCGAAGAGCGCTCCTTACCTCGCCGCGAATTTCGACGCGATCGACACCAACAAGGACGGGGTGCTGACGCGCGACGAACTCGCCGCTTGGCGCAAGTCGCACCCGCGGCCCAACCGTGCGGCGTCGGCCGAACCGGTCAAGCCCTAGAGGTTGCGCAGACTGCCCTGCTCCGGCATGGGCGCCTCGGCCGGGTTGGGCGCGACGACGCGCTCGCCCGGCAGCCGGTCCTTCGCTGTCAGACCTGGAAGGCGCGATACGCGCTGATAAATCGGCGCAAAGTCGGGCGCGGTTGCGTCGAAGAGTTGCGCGAACGAATCGACGACGAAGTAGGTGTGCTGGAAGCTGTCGATGCCGTAAGGCGTGCGTAGCACGCGTTCCAGTTCGAACGGCAGCCGTTGCGGCTTCATCGACGTGAGCGCGTAGGCCGTTTCGCCGGCCGAAGACAGGATGCCCGCGCCGTAGGCGCGCAGGCCCTTTGGGGTGGCGATGAGCCCGAACTCCACCGTGTACCAGTAGAGCCGCGCCAGGTACTCGAGCGCGGACAGATCCTGCGCCTTGAGTCCCCCCGCGCCAAACGCCTGCATGTAGTCCGCGAACACAGGGTTGAAGAGCAGTGGCACGTGGCCGAACAGGTCGTGGAAGACGTCCGGCTCGACGACGTAGTCGAACTCCTCCGGCCGACGCAGCCAGACAGTGACCGGGAAACGCCGACTGGCCAGCAGAGAGAAGAAGGCCCGCTCCGGAATCAGGCCCGGGACAGCGACGAGCTCCCAGCCAGTTGCGCGACGCAGGCTCAGGCTGATCGACTCAAAGCGCGGGATTTCGCGTTCGCTGCCGAGTTGCGGCAGCGTATGGATGAACTCATTGCAGGCCTGGTCCTTGATCTGCCTTGCCTGCCTCGCGCAGAGGCGCGCGTAGAGTTCGTGCTCCGCCGCGGTGTAAGCGCTCCAGTCCTGATCGCAGGTGTAGTCCACGCGGGCGGCGGAATAGTCGCCGCGCGGCGGTCGCTCGCTCGTGCCGTAGGTGGCAGGGGTGACGGCCATCGTTACGTGGAGGCCTTGGCGTCGGCGCCGAGCACGCCGCGCCGGATCTGGTCGAGTTCGATCGATTCGAACAGCGCGCGGAAATTACCTTCGCCGAACCCGTCGTCGCCCTTGCGCTGGATAAGTTCGAAGAAGATCGGGCCGATCACCGTCTGCGTGAAGATCTGCAGCAGGAGCTCGTTGGGCGCGCCCTGGTGCGTAGCGCCGTCGATCAGGATGCGCAGACGGCGCAGTTCGTCGAGCCGCTCGCCGTGGCTGGGCAGGCGCTTGTCGACGAGGTCGAAATAGGTGTCGATCGTGTCCTGGAACGCCACGCCGTTGGCGCGCATCGCGTCGACGGTGCCGTAGATGTCGTCCGTTCCCAGGGCGACGTGCTGGATGCCTTCGCCGTGATACAGATCGAGGTACTCGGCGATCTGGCTCTTGTCGTCCGAGCTCTCGTTGATCGGGATCCGGATCTTCCCGCACGGGCTCGTCATGGCCTTCGACTTGAGCCCTGTCAGCTTGCCCTCGATGTCGAAGTAGCGGATTTCGCGGAAGTTGAAGAGGCGCTCGTAGAACTCGGCCCATTCCTTCATGCGGCCGCGGTGCACGTTGTGCGTCAGGTGATCGATGTAGGTGAGTCCGAACCCCCTGGGCTGCTGCTCGGCTGCGGGCAGAGCGACGAAATCGACGTCGTAGATACTGATGTCGCCGATACCACCGGCGGCCGCGCCGTCCTTGCCGCGCCAGCGGTCGACGAAGTAGATCAGCGAATCGCCGATGCCCTTGATCGCCGGGATGTTCAGTTCCATCGGTCCGCTCTTGGAATCGAAGCCCCAGGCGCCGAGTTCGAGCGCGCGGCGGTACGCCCGCGCCGCGTCGCGCACGCGAAAGGCGATCGCGCAGATCGATGGTCCGTGCAGGCGCGCGAAGCGCTGCGCGAAGGAATCAGGCTCGGCGTTGATGATGAAATTCACCTCGCCCTGGCGGTACAGCGTGACCCGCTTGTGCCGGTGTCGGGCGATCGGCGCGAAGCCCATCCGCTCGAACAGCGCGCCGAGTGCTGCGGGATCCGGAGCGGCGTACTCGATGAACTCGAAGCCGTCGGTCTCCATGGGATTGTCCCAGGGCGTGAACTGCATCGGCGCCTCCTGTGGGCAGCGCGGTGAAAGGCGAGAAGTATCTGCGAAGCCGATGGACATCCGATTGCGAACTGTGGTCGCTTTTCAACCCGTTGCGCAATAAAATGCTTCACAAAGGCCACATTGAGGTGGATTCATGCCCGCATTGCCGCTGGACCGCACGGATGTTCGCATCCTCGAGGTGCTTCAGAACGAAGGCCGCCTCTCCAACCAGGAAGTGGCCGAGCGGGTTTCCCTGTCGCCCTCGCCGTGTCTGCGCCGCATCAAGCGCCTCGAGGAGCAGGGAGTCATTCGCGGCTATGTCGCGCTGGTCGATGCAGAGAGGGTCGGGCTCGGATTGCTGGCCTATGTCAGTGTCAAGCTCGAGAAACGCGGCAAGATGCCCATGGAGGAGTTTCGGGCGCGCGTGCAGGGCTGGCCTGAAGTGCTTAGCTGTTATGCGATGACGGGCGAGATGGATTATCTGCTCCACGTGCAGGTCGAAGACCTGCAGCACTTCTCGCGCTTCGTGATGGACCGGCTGCTGCGCCAACCCGGCGTCGTGGACGTGAAATCGAGTTTCGCGCTGGAGTGCATCAAGGACACGACGGCCCTGCCGCTGCTGCGCGTTCCCCCGGCTTGAACTGGCCGTCGCCGCTGCCATCTAATTGGCGTATGGACCCGAATCGCAAATCCGCTCGCGCTCCGGTCGCTACGCCCGGCGAGCGCATCTGGCGCAATACCTTCTTCGTGCTGAGCGCGTCGTTGTTCGGCCTGGCCCTGGTGCAGTTCGACGCGGGGCGATGGGCCCACGGGCTGGGTGATCTCGGCGCCTCGATCCTGATGGTGTCGCTGATCTCGCAGTTTCCGTTTGTGCGCGCCGTCATCCAGGCAAGCGCCGAAGATGATGGTTCACCGGAGCGCGCGCGGCGGCGTCATGAGGAACTGCTGAAGCAGGCCGCCGAACTCAAGGCCACGCACCCATGGTCGGACATGGCCGGGCGCGCCGGTTGGATCCTGCTGGGCATCTCGCTCATCCTGCGCTTCGCCGGCACCTCCTGAGTCGCCCTACGGGTGCTCTTGGCCAGGGAGCCGCTTCGAAAGCGCTCCAAGGCCATCGGCAGGTCTAGAAAGGTCATGAGGAGGTGCCCGCCGGCTGCCGGCGCTCTGCCCGCTGCCGTTGCACTCTGGGCCCCGCTTCGTGCAGCCCGTCGCAGGCAGATGGCCGCGGCAAGTTGCGGCGAATATTGTGCCGGCATGTTCCACACAGATCCTGGGCTCCGCGCGGCCCGCCGCGCTGGTGCCTCGATAATCCCGTCATGGTCGAGCGTCAGGAATCCACTGAAACACCGGTAACCAGCGGGAAACTGGGGCGTGTCAGTGCTGCCGCTGCGGCCGGCGCCCGCACGGCCGGCCCGGATGTCGCGAGCGGTGCCGCGAGGGTGTGGGACTTTGTTCAGAGCCACCTGCTGCCGCCGGTGCGCCGATTGCTGAATCGCATTGGCGACTGGCTGGCCGTCGTCGGCTGGGGCAAGTTCACCCTGGTCGCGATACTGCTGCTCGCCTTCTTCGGTCTGGCCTCCAACGTCATCTACGACAAGCCCTCGGTGGTGGTCGTCGATCGCGCGAAGAAGGATAAGGTCAAAGTTGACATCAAAGTCGGTCCCGATGGCGTGCGGATCGAACGGCCAACGACTCCGCGCGTGCCGGCGCTGCCCAAACCTCCGGTTCCGCCCACCCCGCCCGCGCCGCCCGAGGCGCCCGGCAAGGGCGCGAGTGCCGTCAGCATCGACGAAAACGGGGTTCGCATTCAGTCGCAGCGCGACGGCAAGCCTGTGCAGGTGGTCATCGACAGCGACGGAATCCGCGTCGAGGACGGAGCCAAGGCCCCGCCCCCCGCGCCGGACGCTCCGCCTGCCGTTGTCATCGAGCGCGATGGCGCGGTCGTCATCCCACCCGATGTCGCCGGCGATCCCGCGAAAATCGAACAGGCAATGGAGAGCGCACGCCGCGAAATCGAGTCCATCGTTTCCGATCAGGTCAATCGCAGCGTTGCGCACGAGGTGCGCTCCTATCAGGAGCGCAGCGGCGACTGGATGATGAGCTTCGCGGTCCTGCTGATCCTGACCGGCATCATCGTGAAGGTCGTCCTCGGCGGCAAGAAGCGCGCTGAACGGCGCGCTCAGGTCGCCACCGCCACGGCCGCGGAAGAAGGGCTGAAGCGCCAGCTGGTCGAGGCACAGCTCAAGATGATGCAGGCGCAGGTTGAACCGCACTTTCTGTTCAACACGCTGGCTTCGGTCGACTACCTGATCGAGACCGATCCGTCGACTGCGTCGAAGATGCAGAAGAACCTGATCCAGTACCTGCGCGCTGCATTGCCGCAGATGAGGGAAGGGTCGACAACGCTTGGCAAGGAGGTGCAGCTGTGCCGGGCGTACCTCGAGATCCTCAAGTTCCGAATGGAGGACCGGCTGCAGTACACAGTGACGGTCCCGCAAGGCCTGATGTCGGCACAGTTCCCGCCGATGATGCTGCAGTCGCTGGTCGAGAACTCGATCAAGCACGGCCTCGAGCCCAAGCCGGAGGGCGGTGCAATTACGATTTCGGCCGATATCGTCGACGGGCGGCTGCGCGTCACGGTGGCCGACTCGGGGCTTGGCTTTGCCGCCGCGTCGCGGCCCGGCACCGGGGTCGGGCTGGCCAATGTCCGGGAGCGGCTGTCTGCGCTCTACGGCGGACGCGCGCGGCTGTCGATCGATGCGAATGACCCGACCGGCACCATCGTCACGATCGACATTCCCTACACGTTCGAGGCCGACGCTCCGTCACAACCCGTCGCCCAGCCCGCCTGACGCATAATCGCTGGATGCCAAGGGCGATCATCGCGGACGATGAACGGCTGATGCGTGAGCAGCTGCGCTCACGGCTTGTGGACGTCTGGCCCGAACTCGAGATCGTCGCGGAGGCCAAGAACGGCGAGGAAGCGGTCGCGGCGGTCCAGGAACACCGGCCGGACCTCGTGTTCCTGGATATCCGGATGCCCGGCATGACCGGCATCGAGGCCGCCGGCGCAATTGGCGATGCCTGTCACGTCGTCTTCATTACGGCCTACAACGAATATGCGGTCGAAGCCTTCGAGCAGGGCGCGGTGGACTATGTGCTGAAGCCGGCCGAGCGCGATCGGCTCGAAGTCACCGTCGCGCGGCTGAAGAAACGGCTCGGGCAACCTCCCAGTGACTTGAGGGACCTGTTGACCCGACTCGCTGATCGCCTCGATGGCGGTGCCGGAGCGGTGCCCGCGCGGTCAGGCTCCGAAAGGCTGCAGTGGATCCAGGCGAGCGTCGGTCAGCAGCTGAAGCTGATTCCGGTGGCCGAAGTCCTTTTCTTCACTTCCGACGAGAAGTACACGCGAGTGCAGACCGAGACCCTGGAGGCGCTGATCCGCAAGCCGATCAAGGAGCTCGTCGAGGAGCTCGATCCGGCCAAGTTCTGGCAGATTCACCGCTCGACGATCGTCAATGTCGATGCCATTGCGGGGGTGACACGCGATTTTCGAGGACGGCAGCTGGTCCAGGTTAAGGGCCGGCCGGACAAGCTCGAGGTCAGCCGGAACTACACGCACCTGTTCAAGCAGATGTAGCGCCGGCGGCGCTGCGGCGGAATCCAAGGTCGATCGCCGCAACCGCTTCACGCCACGCCTCCCGCAGCAACGAGTGCGGCGTCGGCGGTTTCAGTCCGATGTAGGCCCGGCACTCGGAAGAATCGCAGACGGCCTGCATCCCGGATCGCCTCGCGAGTGCAGCAAGGGCGTGATTTTCCGGCAAGTACTGCATGACGAGCACCCGATGGCCTTGGTTGCGGGCGTGCGCGGCGGCTCGCTTGAGCAGCGCTCGACCGATGCCGCGCCCACGCGTCGCGGGGTCCACCGAAAGTGCGAACTCCGCGCCGTGCTCATGATTGCTTAGATGACCGAATCCGATCAAAGCCCCGGCGCTATCGAAGGCGCCAAACGCCGCGTCGCGGTAGAACCGCATGTGTCGAACATAGTGCGCGATGGACTCATCGCGGATCGCGTAACCGAAACGGAGCCGGCGGTCTGTCGCTGGCAGAGACCGCAGATGCCGCTCGATCAAGGCGCGGTGAGTGGGCCCTAACTGCGCCAGGAGGATGTCGGCGCCGGCCTCGGCAGGAATATTTCTGGAGATGTCACTCTTCCCAGAAGAATTGTGCATTGCATCAATATCCGGATGATGGCCCGCGCGTCAATGGGTAGATCTTTCTAAATCATTCCTCCCTACGCCTGAGTGTGCGCTAACTTGTCTCGGATTTCGCCGAGGTCTGTGGTCCTGCACGCGTCGCCAAGGCAACCGCTTCCGAACGGAATCGGGTACTTAGGCACGACACCCTGCACCGGAGAGGCGACGGTTTGACAAGCCTTTGTTGCACAACCATAATTTGCGGTTCGCCGCGGAGGGGTGCCCGAGTGGTTAAAGGGGGCAGACTGTAAATCTGTTGGCTTACGCCTACGCTGGTTCGAATCCAGCCTCCTCCACCAAGCTTTCCCGGGCGAAAAGGGAATGCGGAAACCGGATCACCTGCTGCGAGTGAGTGCAGTGCTGAAGAGCCAGGAGTTCGTCGAGCGGGTGTAGCTCAATGGTAGAGCAGAAGCCTTCCAAGCTTACGACGAGGGTTCGATTCCCTTCACCCGCTCCAGTCACCACGAGGAATACGCACCAAGTCCAGATCAGCAAGCGCGGCGTTGAGCGTGAGCGAACACGACGCGAGGCCCATGTGGCTCAGTGGTAGAGCACTCCCTTGGTAAGGGAGAGGTCACGCGTTCGATCCGCGTCATGGGCACCAGGTTGAAGGCAATGCAGCGAGCACCTTGGTCCACGAGACCGGGGGATATGAAGAACGGGCAGTCAGGAGTCAGCGATGGCCAAAGGCAAATTTGAGCGTACGAAGCCGCATGTGAATGTAGGGACGATT
>DAOMFL010000071.1:0-17800 GCA_035429805.1 Burkholderiaceae bacterium | reverse complement strand
CTGCATGCCCCCCCCCCACAGCTGCTATAGCCATCCGGGCGGGCTGTTGAGAACGCGTGTTTAAAAGGAACGCATCAAATTCCTCCGGCGCATCAAGGCAGGATAACTTGCCGCCGTATTGGGGGGGGCCGCAGGTATTCGCCGGCGGAAGGAGGGCGCTGGTTGTGCGAGCCATCAACCTACTGGTCACGCAGTGAGACGCCGGAGGCGAACTTCATCATGGTCGCCGCGCACTGCACTTGACGGACGTTCAATCGGTATCGCCTTTGCCTGCGATGGACTTGGGGAGAAGTCTGTCCGGTGCTCCCGACCGCAATGAACCCGCCTCGTGGGAGGTCTACTTCTTCGCGATCCAGATCGAGGGTGCCTTCTGACCTGCACCGGTAGTCGGGCCGGTGTTTGGCTAGTAGCACCCGGGTCAGGGGTTTGACGGCCATCTGCGATAGTCGCCAGTGACGTGAACTGAAGCGCTGCCAACCGCGAGTATTGGGTACCGGCAGTTTGGTTGACGCCGACACTGTCGCACGATGATTCGTGCTCCCACAACAACTGCGCAAGCGCCTCAGTGCGCCGACTGGACACTGAGTCATGAACTCGGCTCGTCATAGGCAAACACCACGCCCGCCGTGATGCGTGCAGAGGCCGCACTTGTCAGAACAAGCACACCGCTCGGCGACAGGACTACTCCAACCGGGAGCGGCTGACCGGTTGGGGACACCGTAAACCGGCCGCCCTGACGAACCCCGTTGGGCAGTGACTTCTTCAAGTCAAACGTGACTCCGGTTTCGCCCACCATTAACGCCGGCTCGGGAAATATGTTCCAAGCTTGGGTGTCAGCGGAGGCTTGGGCGGGCCTAGGGCCTCCACCTCCACCACATGCGGACAACGCGGCGACACCAGCGCCGGCGAGCGCCGCAGTGAGGACGAATTCCCTGCGATCCATAGCGCCGCTCCGACCTCAAGCTCACGGGAATTCAGATTACGCCAACTCCGCGTGACAGCGCGCGGACACAATGTTCGCTCGGGCTGAAGTTGGAGTGCTGAAATCAACTATGGTCAAATCGCGGCGGCCGCTCGGGAGTCATATGCGGCCAATCCTCAGCGATACCGTCACGGAAAGACAGTTCTCGGCATCGTGATAGGGATCATCCAAAAGGAGTTGGCGCACAACGTTCAAGTTGCGCAGGAGTCGGTACACATACGACTCGCTTGGTTGAACGACATCGCCAACGCGCACGGTGCTGCTCAGAGCTAACGCGGGCCGACCCGACGAACCGTCACCCAGGGACTTGCGCTGGGCTCGCGCGGATTACCCGTCCGGATGCGAAAAAGGGGCCGCGCCGCGACGACGCAACCCCTTCTGAATTCTGGCTCCCCGACCTGGACTCGAACCAGGGACCTGCGGATTAACAGTCCGTCGCTCTACCGACTGAGCTATCGGGGAAAAGGAAGCCGGCAAGTATAGCGGCGCGGTTGGGTCGCCGCAAAGTCACGCGAGTGTCAGAGCACCTTGGCGATCGCGTCAGCCACGTAGTCGACGTTCTTCGTGTTCAACGCGGCAACACAGACGCGGCCACTCGACACGGCGTAGATGCCGAACTCCTCGCGCAGGCGCTGAACCTGATCGGCCGTCAGGCCGGTGTAGGAGAACATTCCCCGCTGCCGTTCGATGAACGAGAAGTCGCGCTTCATCGTCCTTGCGGCCAGCCCTTCGGAAAGTCGGAGCCGCATTGCCTTGATGCGCGCGCGCATTTCGCCGAGTTCGGCCTCCCAGGAAGCGCGCAGCTCGGGAGTGGTCAGCACCGTTGCCACGACCATGCCGCCGTGCGTGGGCGGAGTCGAGTAGTTGGCGCGGATCACGCGCTTCAGCTGGCTCAGTACGCGCGTCGATTCATCCTGGCTCTGGTCAACGATGGTGAGCGCACCGACGCGTTCGCCGTACAGCGAAAAGCTCTTGGAGAACGAACTGGCGACCAGGAACGTGACGCCGGCTTCGGCGAACAGCCGGACCGCGGCGCCGTCAGCCTCGATGCCTTCGCCAAACCCCTGATAGGCAATGTCGAGGAACGGTACAAGGTCCGCCTGTTTGACGACGTCGACCACCTGGCGCCATTGCTCGAGCAGCAGGTCCACTCCGGTCGGGTTGTGGCAGCACGCGTGCAGCACGACGATCGTCTGCGCGGGCAGGGTGCGCAAATTGGCCAGCATGCCGTTGAAGTCGAGCCCCTGGGTGGCGGCGTCGTAGTATGGGTAGCTGACCACCGTGAACCCGGACGCCTCGAAGATGGCGCGGTGGTTCTCCCAGCTGGGCTCGCTGATTGCCACTTTGGAGTTCGGCAGCACCCGACGCAAAAGGTCGGCGCCGATTCGAAGACCTCCGGTGCCGCCGAGTGCCTGCGCCGTGATCACGCGGCCTTGGGAAATCAATGGTGAATCGGCCCCGAGCAGCAGCTTCTGGGTCGCCGCGTCATAGGCCGCGATCCCTTCGATCGGCAGATACCCGCGTGCCGAAGGCTCGGCCGCGCGACGCCGTTCGGCCTCGGCGACGGCCTTGAGGATCGGAATCCTGCCATCCTCTGCTAGATAGACGCCGACTCCGAGGTTCACCTTCTGCGGTCGGGTGTCGTGGTTGAAGCCTTCGATCAGGCCCAGGATGGGATCGCGGGGCGCGGGCTCGACCTTGGCAAAGATGGAGGCCGTCATCGCGGTCTCCACGAGCAGGCGGCGGCAGATTTCCGTTGGAAATTCATGTTCTTAAGGGAGATACCTAAACAAATTGCTTGAGATCACCGAATTCAATGCGGCACTGCATGCTCGCCGTTGGCGCGTTCCGACGGCACCGGGGGGCGGCCGATGCCCGCGAACGCCTGTCAGATACCGGTCCAAAGCAACGTAACTCTTTGATTTTTAGAGGACCGCCCTCAGGGAACGGCGGACGAAAGGTATAGGCTTTTTTGCATCGCGATGCTAGCATCCACGCTTGCTTTCGCGCTATTGCAGTGCAAAAAATACTGTGTTTTTGACCTTCCCCAACAGCCCCTTCCAGCTGTACCAGCCGTTCGAGCCGGCCGGTGACCAGCCGGAGGCCATTTCCAAGCTCCAACAGGGCCTGGACGATGGGCTCGCCTTCCAGACGCTGCTGGGAGTCACGGGGTCGGGCAAGACGTTCACGATGGCGAACGTCATCGCGCGCACCGGCTGCCCCACGCTGGTGCTTGCGCCCAACAAGACGCTGGCGGCGCAGCTCTATTCGGAGATGCGCGAGTTCTTTCCGAACAATGCGGTCGAGTACTTCGTCTCGTACTACGACTACTACCAGCCGGAAGCTTACGTCCCGTCGCGCGACCTCTACATCGAGAAGGACTCGTCGATCAACGAGCACATCGAGCAGATGCGGCTGTCGGCGACCAAGTCGCTGCTCGAACGGCGCGACGTCGTGATCGTCGCGACCGTTTCGGCGATCTACGGCATCGGCGACCCGTCGGATTACCACTCGATGGTCCTGACGGTGCGCCACAAGGACCGCTTGAGCCAGCGCGACATCATCGTGCGCCTCGCCCAGATGCAGTACAAGCGCAGCGAGATGGACTTCTCGCGCGGCACGTTCCGGGTGCGGGGCGACACGATCGACATCTTCCCGGCCGAACACGCCGAGCTTGCGGTGCGGGTGGAACTCTTCGACGACGAGGTCGATTCGATCCAGCTCTTCGACCCGCTGACGGGGCGCGTGCGCCAGAAGATTCCGCGCTTCACCCTGTATCCGTCCTCGCACTACGTCACGCCGCGCGACAACGTGCTGCGCGCGATCGAGGGCATCAAGGCGGAGCTGAAGGAGAGGATCGACGCCTTCGTCGCCGGCGGCAAGCTGGTCGAGGCGCAGCGCATCGAGCAGCGCACGCGCTTCGACATGGAGATGCTCAACGAGCTGGGATTCTGCAAGGGCATCGAGAATTACACCCGGCACATCTCGGGGGCCGCTCCGGGCGAACCGCCGCCCACCCTCGTGGACTACCTTCCGGCGGATGCGCTGATGATCGTCGACGAATCGCACGTGACGATCCCGCAGCTCGGCGGCATGTATCGGGGCGACCGGGCGCGCAAGGAGACGCTGGTCGAGTTCGGGTTCCGGCTGCCCTCGGCGCTGGACAACCGTCCGCTGCGATTCGACGAGTTCGAGCGCAAGATGCGCCGCTGCATCTTCGTCACCGCGACGCCGGCGGAGTACGAGATGGCGCATTCGTCGCAGGTCGTCGAGCAGGTGGTGCGGCCGACCGGCCTTGTCGATCCAGCAGTTGAAGTCCGGCCTGCCCGGACCCAAGTTGACGACGTGCTGTCCGAGATCTCGGTCCGAGTCGCGCGTAGCGAACGCGTGCTGATTACGACGCTGACGAAGCGCATGGCGGAAGACCTCACGGAGTTCCTGTCGGAACACGGGGTCAAGGTCCGCTACCTGCATTCCGATGTCGACACGGTCGAGCGGGTCGAGATCATCCGTGACCTGCGCGCCGGGACGTTCGACGTGCTGGTCGGCATCAACCTGCTGCGTGAAGGGCTCGATCTGCCCGAAGTGTCGCTGGTGGCCGTCCTCGACGCCGACAAGGAGGGGTTCCTGCGTTCGGAACGCTCCCTGATCCAGACGATCGGACGTGCGGCGCGCCACCTGAACGGTTCCGCGATCCTCTACGCCGACACCGTCACCGACTCGATGCGGCGCGCGCTGGACGAGACATCGCGCCGGCGGGTGCGCCAGGAGTCGTTCAACGCACAGCACGGGATCGTCCCGCGCGGTGTGGTGAAGGAAGTCAGGGAACTGATCGACGGCGTCTACGACCCGACGGCGGAGCGCGAGGAACGCAAGGCCGCGGCGGCGACGGCGGAATACGAGGTCATGTCCGAGAAGCAGGTCGGCAAGGAGATCAAGCGGCTCGAAAAGCTGATGTTCGAGCACGCGAAGAATCTGGAGTTCGAGAAGGCGGCCCGCGTGCGGGACCAGCTGGCGCTGCTGCGGGAACAGGTGTTCGGTGGCGGACCCAGCAATGTCATTCCTCTGATTCCGGGAGAGAAGGCGGCTTAAGGGCCGGGTTCCCGGGTCGAGGTGGGGGTCGAGAACTTTTGCAGGGATGGGCAGTCTGTTTTGAAGTCGTGTCGTCCGGCCGCAGGGGCCGGACGTTGACAGGCAGGTAGAAAAGGGCTGTGTCCGCGGTCGCGGACATGAGTTGACAAAAGACCAGGGCGGACCAGCCGCTCGCCGGGGAAAGGTGGACGTCGAGATGACCAAGATCCTCTTTGTTTGCATGGGCAATATCTGCCGCTCGCCCACGGCGGAAGGCGTATTCCGCAAAATGGTCCGCGATGCCGGCCTGGAAGACCACGTTCACATTGCGTCGGCGGGGACCCATGCCTATCACGTCGGCGAGCCTGCTGACGTCCGGGCCCAGCAGGCGGCCCGCAAGCGCGGCTACGACATCGGCGAGTTTCGTGCCCGGCAAATCAGCCAGGACGACTTCCGCGAGTTCGACCTGATCCTCGCGATGGACTGGGAGAATCTGGCGCTGATGCAGCAGCAGTGCCCGCGCGGCAACAAGCACAAGCTGCATCTGCTGATGCGGTTCGCCGGCGAGTTCGACGCCGCGACGGTTCCGGATCCGTACTACGGCGGACCCGAGGGCTTCAGCACGGTGCTCGACTACGTCGAGGACGCTTGCCAGGGGCTGCTCGAAGTGGTGCGCAAACGTGCCACGATGTACGCAGCGGCCTGACGAACCCCGGCTGGGCTTGAACGAGGCGCCGTGGCGCCTCGTTTTGTTTTTGCAGGTGACGCCAATTTCCACGAGGTTCGCAAGGCGATGAATCCCGGCAGCGTGCTCGAGTTCTGGTTCGGCCCCGAGTCGGACGCAGAAAACGCTGCGCGCGACTTCTGGTTCCGCAAGTCGGACGCGGTTGACGCCGAGATCCGTACCCGTTTTGGCCCGACGATCGAGGCGGCGCTGGCGGGGGATCTGGAGCGCTGGTCGGCCACTCCGGCGGGCGCGCGCGCATTGATCCTTGTGCTCGACCAGTTCACGCGCAACGTCTTTCGTGGCACTCCGCGGTCTTTCGACGGCGATGCGTCCGCGCGCGAGCTGGCCCACCGACTGGTCGCCGCCGGGCATGACCGCACCTGCCGGCCGCTCGAGCGCTGGTTCGTCTACATGCCATTCGAGCATTCGGAGAGTCTCGTCGACCAGTACGAGTCGGTGCGCCTGTTCCGGCAACTCGCCAGGGACGGTCTGGACAGTCCGCTGGAGTGGGCGCAGAAGCACTTCGACGTGATCCGGCGTTTTGGCCGCTTCCCTCACCGCAACGAAATACTCGGTCGCAGCTCGTCGGCGCAGGAACTTGCATTCCTGCAGCAGCCCGGTTCGCGCTTCTAGCGGGCCGACTGCGCGGCGGACGCGCACCGATCGCTAGAATCGACGGCGATTGCCCCGAATGGGCAGCCACACCGTCGCATGAACGCGCCCTGCATCCTGGCCCTGGATACCGCCACCGACGTCTGCTCGGTGGCGCTGCATCGGGGTACGTCGATGACCGCGCGCAGCGAAACGGTCGGCCAGAGTCATTCCGCGCGTGCGCTGCCGATGGTGGATGAACTGCTGCGAGACGCCGGTGCGACGCTGCGGGATCTCGACTTCGTCGCATTCGGCGCGGGCCCGGGCTCGTTCACCGGGCTACGCATCGCCTGCGGCCTGGCGCAGGGCCTGGCGTGGGGCGCCGGAAAGCGCGTGATCCCGGTCGGCAATCTGCATGCGCTGGCCGCACGCGTGTTGCAGCTGGCATCGGACGTGGACACGGTGTTCTGCGCGATCGACGCGCGCATGCACGAGGCGTACTGCGCGCTGTACCGGCGCGGCGATGACGTGGCGGAACTCCGGGCGCCGACGCTCGCTCGGCCCGACGAACTCGCCGCACTGGCCGATGGCGCCGATGCGATCGCCGGCGATGCCCTGACCGCTTTCCCCGATGCCTGGAGCCGGGCGACGTCGCGCCGCTTTCCGTCACTGCGCGCGGATGCCGCTGACATTGCGCGACTCGCGGCGACGCCGGCCGGGCTTGCCCGCGCAGTCGAAGCGGCTGCGGCGGCGCCGCTCTATGTTCGCGACCACGTCGCGCTGACGATCGCCGAACGTCGCGCCCGGGCTGCGGCATGAGCGCGTTGCTGAGACCCGAGCCCGACGCGTTTGCGCCGATGACCGTCGCCGACCTCGACGACGTCGCGCGCGTCGAAGGCGAGATCTATCCGTTCCCGTGGAGTCACGGCAACTTCGCGGATTCGCTGCGTTCGGGCTACAGCTGCTGGGTGCTGCGCGGGCGCGACGGTGCGTTGCAGGCGTATTCGATCGTGATGCTGGCGCTCGACGAGGCGCATCTGCTCAACCTCAGCGTGGCCCGCGAGCAGCAGCGCACGGGGCTCGGGTGGCGCACGCTCGAATGGATCGCCGGAGTGGCGCGGGGCCACGGCGCGCGCACCATGCTGCTGGAGGTGCGACCGAGCAATCCTGCCGCCATACGGCTCTATGAGCGCTATGGTTTCCAGCCGATCGGGATACGCCGCGGCTACTACCCGGCCACCGGTGGGCGCGAAGACGCCATCGTGATGAGGGTGACGCTGTGACGCTGGATCCGCGCCGGGCGCGCCTGTGGTCGGCGATGGGACTCGGTCCCGTCTGGTCGCTGCGCGTCGCGGCCGCGCCCGCGGACAGTGTTCCGGCCCAGGCACCCGCCGATCCCGAGGCCGGACTGTCGCGGGCGGAGCGCATCGCCCGCATGGGCTGGGACGAACTCGAACGCACGGTCGCGGCCTGCACGGCCTGCGCACTTTCCGGCGGCCGCAACCGTACCGTGTTCGGCGTCGGCAACCGTGCGGCGGAGTGGATGCTCGTCGGCGAGGCGCCGGGCGCGGAAGAAGACGCGCGCGGCGAGCCGTTCGTGGGGCAGGCGGGCCGACTGCTTGACAACATGCTTGCCGCGATCGGACTGGCACGCAGCGGTGCGACGGGGCAGTCCGTCTTCATCGCCAATGTGCTCAAGTGCCGTCCGCCGGGCAACCGCAACCCGGAACCCAACGAAGTCGCGCAGTGCGATCCTTTTCTCAAGCGGCAGATCGAACTCGTCGCCCCGAAACTCGTGCTGGTGATGGGACGGTTCGCGGCGCAGTCGCTGCTCGGAACCGACGCCAGCATCGCGAGCCTGCGCGGCAGGGTGCATCGGATCGAGGTCGCCGGCCGCAGCGTGCCGGTCGTCGTCACCTACCATCCCGCCTACCTGCTGCGCAACCTGGGCGACAAGGCGAAGTCGTGGGCGGACCTGTGCCTTGCGCGGGAAGTCGTGACCGGGTCGGGCTAGTGCTGTGAATTGCCGATCAGCGCCACCGAGTCGAACTGACGCTGGTTGTACAGATGGCGCAGCATCACCAGCACCATCGATGCCGCGACGAACAGCCCGAAGAGCAGCATCACGGCCTGGATCGGAAGATTCAGCCAGATCAGCAGCGCGTAGACGCCGAGCATCACCAGGATGCTCAGGTTCTCGTTGAAGTTCTGCACCGCGATCGAGTGTCCTGCCGACAGCAGGACGTGGCCGCGGTGCTGCAGCAGCGCATTCATCGGCACGACGAAGTAGCCGGCGAGCGTGCCGATCAGCACGAGGATCGCGCAGGCGATGATCAGGAAGTAGCTGGCCGACACGGCGCCGATCTCGAGCGCTCCCGCGGGCGCGATGGCGCGGTTGTACAGCGCTGCAAGCGCGACGATCAGTCCCATCGCAACTCCGACCGGCAGCACACCGAGCGAGCGCTTGAGCGAGACCCGCGCTGCGGCGTAGACGGCACCGATTGCTATGCCGATCGCGACGATGGCCTGCAGGATCGCCGCCTTGCTGAGATCGAGCCCCAGCACCTGCTCGGCCCATTTCAGAACGATGAACTGCAGCGTTGCGCCGGCGCCCCAGAAAAGCGTCGTCACCGCGAGCGAAATCTGGCCGAGCTTGTCGCGCCACAGCACGTTGCAGCAGTGCGCAAAGCCGACCAGCAGCTTCCACGGGTGCACGTGCTGCTTCGCGTAGCGCGCGCCTGTTTCAGGAATGAGCATGTTCACCAGCGCCGCCGCCAGGTAGATTCCCGCGATGACCGCGATGGCCGACTCTGCCGGCGTGTCGATGTCGGTGTCGATGAGCGGCATGTCGAAGGCCAGCAGCACTGCAGACACCTTGGGACTGATCAGCACGCCGCCCAGCAGGAATCCGAGAATGATCGAAACCACCGTCAGGCCCTCGATCCAGCCGTTGGCGACCACCAGCTGCTCCGGTGGCAGCAGTTCCGTGACGATCCCGTACTTGGCGGGGGAGTAGGCGGCGGCGCCGAAGCCGACGACCGCGTAGGCCAGCAGCGGGTGCGACCCGAGGAACATCAGGAAGCAGCCGCAGATCTTGATCGTGTTCGTGGCCAGCATCACCCGTCCCTTGGGAAACGAGTCTGCGACGGCGCCGACGAAGGGCGCCAGCACCACGTACGAGATGACGAAGAACAGCTTCAGCATCGGCGTCATCCAGGTCGCTGCACCCAGTTCGCGCAGCAGCGCGATCGCCGCGATCAGCAGCGCGTTGTCGGCGAGCGACGACAGGAACTGCGCCGCCATGATCGTGTAGAAGCCGCGATTCATCGGCCGGGGCGGGCGGGCAGGACGGCGAGGGAACGCAAGATGCGGGTGCCGGGGAGGTGCGAGGCGTTATAGCACGCACCGTCACGGGCAGCCGCAATCGGCCTCGCTATGCTATGTACCTTTCACTCTGCGGCCTGCGCGTGCCCCGTCCGATCCAGGCGCGCATCGACCTTGCGGCGATGCGCCACAACCTCGAAGCCGCCCGCCGGCGTGCGGCAGGACGGCGAATCTGGGCCGTCATCAAGGCCAACGCCTACGGACACGGCATCGAGCGCGCGGTGCTGGGCTTCGGCGCGGCCGACGGCCTTGCACTGATCGATTTCGAGGAGGCACGGCGTGCCCGGCGCGCGGGCTGGAACGGGCCGCTGCTGATGCTCGAAGGACTCTTTGCACCGGAGGACATCGCCGCCTGCCGCGAGCTCGATCTGACCGCGGTCGTGCACAGCGAGGCGCAGCTGCGCATGTTCGAGGCGGCACCGCCAGGGCCGGCCGTCGGCGTCTACATCAAGTCGAACACCGGCATGAACCGGCTCGGCTTCGAGCCGCGCGAGGTTGCCGCCGTGCATGCCCGTCTGGCGCGATTGCCGTCGGTGCGTGTCGACGGTCTGTCGATGCATTTCGCGAACTCGGACCGCGTCGATGCGGCCGCAGGTCCGGTGTCGATGAACGAGCAGCTGCAGCGCTTCGACGCAGCGTGCCGCGGGCTCGATGCGCCGCGCTGCATCTCGAACTCGGCGGCGCTCTTCCTGCATCCGCCGCTCGCCGAAGACTGGGTGCGCCCCGGCATCGCGCTGTACGGTGCGACGCCCGACTCGGCGCGCCCGGCCGAGAGTCTCGGCCTGCGGCCCGCGATGACGCTTGCTACCGAACTGATCGCGGTTCGCACGGTCGCAGCCGGGGAGGCCGTCGGCTACGGTTCGCGCTTTGTCGCGCAGCGCGCGACGCGCATCGGCGTGGTCGCGTGCGGCTACGCGGACGGTTATCCGCGGCACGCGCCGGACGGCACGCCGGTGGCGGTCGGCGGCACGGTGGTGCCGATGGCCGGGCGCGTGTCGATGGACATGATCACCGTCGACCTCGCGGACGCGCCGGACGCGACGGTCGGCACGCCGGTTGAACTGTGGGGCGCGCAGGTGCCGATCGACCGGGTCGCGCAGCTCGCGGGAACGGTCGGCTACGAGTTGATGTGCGCGCTGGCCCCGCGCGTGCCCGTGGTGGCGGTGGGCTGAGATGGCCAGGGCGCGCACGCAGTACGTCTGTGCCGAGTGTGGCGGCACAAGCCTGAAGTGGCAGGGGCAGTGTCCGCACTGCAGCGCGTGGAACACGCTCTCGGAAAGCCGCGTCGAAGCGGCGAGCGAACATCGCTACGCGGCCCTGGCGGCGACCGCTCCGGTGCAGTCGCTGGGAGAGGTGCAGGCACGCGAGATGCCGCGGCTGCCGACCGGCATCGAGGAGTTCGATCGCGTGCTCGGCGGCGGACTGGTCGAAGGGGGCGTCGTGCTGATCGGCGGCGATCCCGGCATCGGCAAGTCGACGCTGCTGCTGCAGTCGCTGGCCGCGCTCTCGGCGCGCGCGGCGGTGCTGTACGTGAGCGGTGAAGAGTCGCCGGCCCAGGTGGCGCTGCGCGCGCGCCGCCTCGGGGTCGACGCACGCAAGGTCAGGCTGCTGTCGGAGATCACGCTCGAGCGCGTGGTCGCGACGATCCGCGACGAGAAGCCCGAGGTCGTTGTCATCGACTCGATCCAGACGCTGTACACGGGCGAACTCGCTTCGGCGCCGGGTTCGGTGGCGCAGGTGCGCGAATGTGCTGCGCACCTGACGCGGCTCGCCAAGCAGTCAGGGTTCGTACTGATCATGATCGGCCACGTGACCAAGGAGGGCGCGCTGGCGGGGCCGCGCGTGCTCGAGCACATCGTCGACACCGTGCTCTACTTCGAGGGCGACACGCATTCGTCGTTCCGCCTGATCCGCGCGTTCAAGAACCGCTTCGGCGCCGTCAACGAACTCGGTGTGTTCGCGATGACGGACCGCGGGCTGAAGGGCGTCAGCAATCCTTCCGCGCTGTTCCTGTCGCAGCACGGGCCCGACGGCCACGGCGGCGACGTGCCGGGCTCGTGCGTGCTCGTCACGCAGGAGGGCACGCGACCGCTGCTGGTGGAGATCCAGGCGCTGGTCGACACCGCGCACGTGCCGAATCCGCGACGGCTGAGCGTCGGCCTCGACCCGCAGCGGCTCGCGATGCTGCTGGCGGTGCTGCATCGACACGCGGGCATCGCGGCGTTCGACCAGGACGTGTTCGTCAACGCGGTCGGCGGGGTGCGCATCGCCGAGCCGGCAGCCGACCTCGCGGTTCTGCTCGCTATCGTCTCCTCGATGCGCAATCGTCCGCTGCCACGCGGGCTGGTCGCGTTCGGCGAGGTCGGGCTGTCAGGCGAGATCCGTCCGGCGCCCCGCGGGCAGGAGCGCCTGCGCGAGGCTGCCAAGCTCGGCTTCTCGTTGGCACTGATACCGCGCGCCAATGCGCCGCGCCATCCGATTGAGGGGCTCGAGGTCGTCGCGGTGGACCGGCTGGTGCAGGCGCTCGAGCGCCTGCGGGGCTGACATCAGGCCGCGCCGGGTCCGACGACCCAGCGCGCCGCCTCGATGCCCGACCGCACGGCGGTCTCGAGCGTGCACGGATACTCCGAGGCGGTCCAGTCGCCGGCAAACGCCAGCCGCGGCAGGCCGGTGGACTGGGCTGGCCGTTCGAGGTCGGGTATGCACGCCAGGGTCGCGCGGCGCTCGACGATCGCGCGTGCATCCAGCGGCGGCGGCAGGCCATAGACGTCGGTCATCTGCTGCGCGGCCGATTTGCACAACGCCTCGAGCGTCGGTTCGTCGTGGATTCCACCGGTGCTGATCACGACCGCGAGCACGCCGCGATTGGCCGGGTCGAGCGCGCCGCGGTTGAATGCCCACTGTCCGTGATGCCGGCGCGCCGCATCCTCGAGCAGCGGCTGGAACAGTGGCGGCAGGCGCTGCTCGTCCCGGCCGTACTTCAGGTAGATCGTCGTGATCGGTTCGTAGCGAAAGCGCTCGATCGTGCGCAGCGGTCCGGTCAGCGCGTCGGCATGCAGTCCGAAGACGCGCTGGACCTGCGACGGCGGTGCAGCGTAGATCACGGCATCGACCTCGAGCGTCGTGTGGCCGCCGCCGCTGCGAATGGCCAGCGTCCAGCCGCGCTCGGTACGGCGCGCCAGGTCGACGCGATGGTTGCGCCGCACCTCGCTGCCGAGCGAGGCCAGTCGTCGCTGCACCGCGTCGGGCAGCACTTCCGACAGGTTCGATCGCGACAGCCACATTTCGGATGCGGCGGCGCGCGCGCCGAGACTGTCCCGCAGCACGGTCGCCAGCGTCTGCGCTGACGCCTGCTCGACCGGCGTGTTGAGGGCGGCCAGCGTCAGCGGGCGCCATACCCGTTCGATCAGGCGCGGAGTCTGGCGCAGCTGGCGCAGCCAGTCTCCCGCGGGCCGGTCAGGCGTTACCGCCCAGCCCGCGGCACGCAGGCCGGGCATCAGGCCGACCAGCGCGGCGCGATCAGCCCACGAAAAGCCGCGCGCGGTCAGCACCGCCGCGGCCAGGTGCCAGGGCGCGGGCAGGCGCGCGGCGCGGAGCGCCGTGCCGTCGGGGTAGACGAGCTGGAACGGCCGGCGCTCGAACGCCTTGTCGAGCGCGACGCCGAGTTCATCAAGGAGCCCCGCGGTCGCCGTGTAGGCGCCGATCAGCAGGTGCTGGCCGTTGTCAAGCGTGTGCGGCTGCCCGGCCAGTTCGAGCACGACGCGGCGTGCGCGGCCGCCGAGTTCGCCGCTGGCCTCGAGCACGATTGCACGATGGCCGTCACGGGCGCAGGCGCTGGCCGCGGCGCACCCGGCCCATCCCGCCCCGATGATGGCCACGCGCAGCGGGACGGTCACGCCGACACCCAGGTCTTCCAGGCGATCCAGAGCTTGCGCAGCGGGGTCAGCGCGATTCTCTGGTGCAGCACGCGAAAGTCCTCGCGCTCGATCTCGTCGAGCAGCGTCACGTAGATCGCGCCCATGATGAGGCCGGCGCGTTGCGCCCGGCGATCCTCCGCCGGCAGCAACGCCAGCGCTTCGCGGTACACGGCGCGCGCGCGCGCGGCCTGGAAGCGCATCAGCGGCGCAAAGCCCTCCACATAGCGAGCCTCAAGGACGTCTGCCGCCTTCACGCCGAAGCGCTGCATTTCGTCGAGCGGCAGGTAGATGCGGCCCCGGCGCGCGTCGTCCCCGACATCGCGGATGACGTTGATCAGCTGCAGCGCCAGTCCGAGCCGCGCGGCGAATTCAAGGGTGGCGTCGTTCCGATAGCCGAAGATCGAGGCCGAGATCTCGCCGACGACCCCGGCCACGAGGTGTGCGTAACGCTGCAGCGCCGGATAGTCGAGATAGCGGTTCTGGCGCAGGTCCATGTCCATGCCGTCGAGGACCGCGGCGAGGCGCTCGCGCGTGATGCCGTAGTCTCCGTCGACGAAGGGCTGCAGGGCGCGCGTCACCGGATGTGTGGGCTCGTGACGAAAGAGCGCCTCCACTTCGCCACGCCACCAGGCGATCTTCGCCTGCGCCACGGCGGCATCGCTGACCTCGTCCACGATGTCATCGACTTCGCGGCAATAGGCGTAGACGGCCGTGATCGCCCGGCGCCGCTCGGGCGGCAGAAACAGGAACGCGTAGTAGAAGCTGGAACCGCTCGCAGCCGACTTCTTCTGGCAGTACTCGTCCGGCGTCATCGCTCGGGCGTCAGCCATGGACCGGCTGCGCTGCCGACGATCCCAGCAGGCTGCGCCAGCCCATCAGCAGCCAGTCCGCCGTGCCGAGTCGGGGACGGTGCCTGAAGACGTCCCCGCCTGCCTGGTCGATGCGTTCCAGGATCCGCAGCCCGCCCTGCACGACCAGGCGCAGTTCGAGCCCGATCCGGCCGCGCAGCGCATCGGCGAGCGGTGCGCCGAAGCGCAGCAGCTGGCGGGCGCGCTCGGCCTCGAAGCGCATCAGCGCAGTCCACGCCGCGTCGACGCGCGCCCCTGCGATTGCCGATTCGTCGACACCGAAGCGCTCGAGGTCTTCCTGCGGGACATAGACGCGGCCCTTGGTCCAGTCGACAGCGACGTCCTGCCAGAAGTTGGTGAGCTGCAGTCCGGTGCAGATCGCATCCGATCGCGCCGTCGAGTCGGGGTCGGTGCGTCGGTACAGCACGAGCAGCAGGCGTCCGATCGGGTCAGCCGACCGACGGCAGTAATCGCGCAACCCGGTGTAAGCGCGGTAGCGTGTCGTGACGACATCCTGCTCGAAGGCCGACAGCAGGTCGCGGAACAGGCCGAGCGGCAGCCCATGGGTGGCAATGGCTTCGGCAAGATCCGGCCATTTGCCCGGACGACCGGCCGCAATGCCGTCGAGGACAGAGCGCATCCGGCCGAGATCGTGCAGGCGCTCCGCCGCTGCCGCGGTGCCCTCGTCGGCGATGTCGTCGGCCGTGCGGGCGAAGCGGTAGATGGCCCTGATCGGCGGACGCAGGCGGCGCGGCGCCAGCAGCGATGCGACAGGAAAGTTCTCGTAATGACCCACGCCCATGTAATCGACGCTAACACAGCGACCACACCCGGATTCGCGAGGCCGTTCCGCTAGAATCCGTGCCTCGTTCCGCGCCGGAGTGCCACGCGGTCGTGGCGCGAAGGTGGCGAAATTGGTAGACGCACCAGGTTTAGGTCCTGACGCCTTCACCGGCGTGGGGGTTCGAGTCCCCCCCTTCGCACCAGTACAACCCGACTCGCCGCACGCATGCGGCGCTCTTATCTAGAACCAGACGATGCAGCAGATGATGGACACAGCGGGCGCGCTTGAGCGCAAGATCGACCTGACCGTTCCGGCGGCGGCGATCGAAAAGGAAGTGCAGGCGCGGCTTGCCAAGCTGGCGCGCAACGTGAAGATGCCGGGCTTCCGGCCCGGCAAGGTGCCGATGAAGATGATCGCGGCGACCTACGGTCCGCAGGTGCAGGCGGAGGTGCTGAACGACAAGGTCGGCGAGGCGTTCAACTCGGCCGTGAGCGCGGGCAAGATGCGCGTCGCCGGGTCGCCGAAGCTTGAGCCGCGTACCGTCGAGGGCTCGGACGATCTGGCGTTTTCGGCGACGTTCGAGGTCTTTCCCGAGATCGCCGTCGGCGAACTCGCCGGCGTGGAAGTGCAACGCGCTGTGTGTCCCGTCGGTGAAGCGGAGATCGACAGCACGCTTGAGATCATGCGCAAGCAGCGCGCCACCTTCGAAGACGTCGCCCGCGCCGCCGCCGGGGGTGACGTCGTTGTCGTCGACTTCAAGGGGACGATCGACGGCGTCGCCTTCGAGGGCGGAAGCGCCAGTGACTTCACATTCACGGTCGGACAGGGCCGGATGCTGCCGGAGTTCGAGGCAGCCGTCGTCGGAATGACCGCGGGATCGGAAAAGAGCTTTCCGCTGACGTTCCCGACGGACTACTCGGCCGCCAGCCTCGCGGGCAAGACTGCCGAGTTCGCGATTACCGTGAAGAAGGTGCAGCAGCCGGTGCTGCCGCCCGTCGATGCGGGCTTTGCGAAGTCGCTCGGCATCGCCGATGGCGACCTCGGCAGGATGCGGGCCGAGATCAGGAGCAATCTCGAGCGCGAAGTCGCCTCGCGGCTGAAGGCGCGCACGCGTGACAGCGCCCTGACGGCGCTGCTCGGCGCGACCAGCTTCGAACTCCCGAAATCACTCGTCGATGAAGAGAAGCAGCGCCTTGCCGAGCAGGCGCGCCGCGACCTGACCGCGCGCGGGGTCGACGCCGACAAGGCGCCGCTGCCTCTCGATGTGTTTGCGGCGCAGGCCGAGCGCCGGGTACGGCTGGGACTGCTTGTGGGAGAAGTGGTGCGGACTCACGGCCTGCAGCCGCGTCCCGACCAGATGCGCAAGCTGGTCGAGGAACTGGCGCAGAGTTATGAGAAGCCGCAGGAAGTCATCAACTGGTACCTCTCGGACCGCAAGCGCCTGGCCGAGCTCGAAGGTACAGCGCTGGAGGAGAACGTGACGCGCTGGGTGCTCGAGAAGGCCAGGGTGGTCGACGCGCCGGTGGCCTTCGACGAGCTGATGGGACATCCGCGGGGCTGACGCTGACGCAAGGAGAGCAGGAAATGAAGAGCCACACCAGCGCGCAGGCGATGGATCCCCAGGCCCTCGGCATGGTGCCGATCGTCATCGAGCAGAGCGGCCGGGGCGAGCGCGCCTATGACATCTATTCGCGCCTGCTGCGCGACCGGGTCGTGTTCCTGGTCGGTCCGGTGAATGACCAGACGGCCAACCTCGTCGTGGCGCAGATGCTGTTCCTGGAGTCCGAGAATCCCGACAAGGACATCTCGCTGTACATCAACTCGCCCGGCGGCTCGGTCTACGCCGGGCTCGCCATCTACGACACGATGCAGTTCATCAAGCCGGACGTGTCGACGATCTGCGTCGGCATGGCCGCCAGCATGGGAGCGTTCCTGCTGGCCTCCGGTGCCAAGGGCAAGCGCTTCTCGCTGCCCAACTCGCGCATCATGATTCACCAGCCGTCCGGTGGCGCGCAGGGGCAGGCGAGCGATATCGAGATTCACGCCCAGGAGATCCTGAAGACGCGCGAGCGGCTCAATCGCATCCTGGCAGACCGGACCGGCCAGCCCATTGAAAAGATTGCAAAAGATACCGATCGCGATAACTTCATGTCCGCAGACGATGCAGTAAGCTACGGACTCATCGACAAGATCTTCGTCAAGCGCGGCGAGCAGCCGTAACGGCGCGGCGGGGGCATTCGAGGGATATGTCGGAAAAGAAGGGTTCCAGCGAGAAGCTGCTGTACTGCTCCTTCTGCGGCAAGAGCCAGCACGAAGTCAAGAAGCTGATTGCCGGCCCGTCGGTGTTCATCTGCGACGAGTGCATCGACCTCTGCAACGACATCATCCGTGACGAGACCACGTCGGACGCCGGCGCGGCCGCCAAGTCGGACCTGCCGACCCCGCGCGAGATCGGCGCCATCCTCGACCAGTACGTGATCGGGCAGGACAAGGCCA
>DAOMFL010000070.1:0-18205 GCA_035429805.1 Burkholderiaceae bacterium | reverse complement strand
TTCGCTTTCAAGCCGGAACCTGTGCCCGTGACGTCAGTTCGGCATCGCTCCGCGCCCGACGCCGATGTAGGTCCACCCCTCGGACCGTAGCCGGGCCGCATCGTACTGGTTGCGCCCGTCGAAGATCACCGGCTGCTTCAGCAGGCTGCGGATCTTCCGGAAATCGGGGCTGCGGAACTCCTTCCACTCGGTGACCAGTACCAGGGCGTCGGTGCCATTGAGCGCCGAGTACTTGTCCGCAACGAGCCGGAACCGATCGCATCGGCCCATGTCACGGATCAACTGCTGCTCGAACAGAGGGGCTGCCACCGGATCGAAGGCCTGCACTGCCGCGCCGGCGTCCAGCAATCCACGCACGATCGTCAGTGCCGGGGCCTCACGCACGTCATCCGTGCCGGGCTTGAAAGAGAGTCCCCATACGCCAAAAGTCCGGCCGGAGAGGTCGGCTCCGAACTGCTGCTTCACCTGGTCGAGCACATAGTGCTTCTGCTGCTCGTTGCGCTCGTGGGTCGCCTGCAATACGAGCGGATCGACGTCGATGGTCCTGGCGGTGTGAATCAGCGCCTTCACGTCCTTCGGAAAGCACGATCCACCATAACCTGCGCCGGCGTAGATGAAGGCGTGGCCGATGCGGGGGTCGGATCCGATGCCACGCCGCACGCTGTCAATGTCCACCCCCAGACGATCGCACAGATTGGCAACCTCGTTGATGAAGCTGATCTTGGTCGCGAGCAGCGCATTGGCGGCGTACTTCGTGAGTTCGGATTCGCGCCGGCTCATCGTCAGCACGCGATCGTGGTTCATGTTGAACGGGCGGTACAACTCGAGCATCAACTTTTCGGCCGCCGGCGAATTGGCGCCGACGACAATGCGGCTCGGCCGCATGAAGTCGTCGACCGCGGCGCCTTCCTTCAGGAATTCAGGGTTGCTGACGACATCGAAGAGCTTCGGGTCGGCGCCGGCTTCGGCGATAGCCTGCGCGACGCGGTCGCCGGTGCCCACCGGCACCGTCGACTTCGACGCGACCACTGTGTACTCGTCGATGACCCGGCCGATCTCCTTCGCCACCTGCAGCACGCCGCTGATGTCGGCAGAACCGTCTTCGCCCGACGGCGTGCCGACGGCGATCATCACGACCGGCGCACTCAGCGTGCGGTCCTCCTTGCTGCGCAGGTAAGCGTCTTTCAGAGAGGTCGTGAAGGACAGCCGTCCCGATCCGACGCCGCTTTCGACGAGCGTCGCGAGTCCCGGTTCGTAGAACGGGACCTCTCCGCGCGTGAGCTTCTCGACCCGCTTGGGATCAATGTCGACACAGAACACGGAATGACCCACTTCGCACAGGCACGCGCCGGTCACCAGCCCGACGTAGCCCGTTCCCGCAATGACGATCGACACGCGCCTCTCCTCAAGAGCCCGGAGGATAAAGGATGCAGTGCCTTGGCATTCGCCAGGCCGTCATCAGCGCGCCATGAACTGGTGCTGGCGCGAGGGGGCACGGCCGGAAGCCGCCCGCCGTCGATCAGCGCTCGATTCGGTAGATCGCGTTGGCGTTGCGGCTGATCATGTAGATCCAGCCGTCCGGACCCTGCTTCAGGTCGCGGATCTCGTGCTGTGCGGCGAAGAATGGCTCCTGGCCGACAATCGCGCTGTTTGCGCTGTTTACCACGAGCCGATAAAGCGTCTTGTTGCCGGCAAGTCCACCGACGAAGAAGCTGCCTTTCCACTCCGGAAATTTGTCTCCGGTGTAGAACATCGCGCCGCCGGGCGCAGTCGAGGTCGGATACCAGAACGCCAGCGGCGGTGTGTAGGGCGCGTTATGGGTGCCTCCGCCATAGCGGCAATTTGTGCCGACCGGATCGCCGTAGTTGCAACCGTAGGAGACATTCGGCCAGCCGAAGTTGCGCATCGGCAGCGCGACATTGACTTCGTCGCCGCCCTGCGGGCCGTGTTCCGTGACCCAGAGTTCTCCGGTGACTGGGTGCAGAGCGGCGGCCTGCGGATTGCGGTGACCGTAGCTCCAGATCGGCCGTGTGGCGATGTCCGCACTGGTTGCGTACGGGTTGTCCGAAGGGATCGATCCGTCCGCATTGATCCGCACGACCTTGCCGAGCTGCGAATTCAGCAACTGCGCTTCCGTGGGGAAGCCCTGCCGCTCGCCGAGTGTCACGAACAGTGTGCCGTCGGGACGGAAGACAATTCGGCTGCCGAAGTGACCCGTGCTCGACTTTTCGGGCGACTGCCGGAAGATCACGCTGACGTTCTGCAGCGAGGCCGCGTCGGCGCTGAGATCACCACGCGCGACGGCCGTGCGATTGGTCGACCCGGCCACGACCGGTTCGGAAAACGTCAGGTACACGCGCCGATTCGTCGCGAATTGCGGATCGATGGCGACGTCGAGCAGTCCGCCCTGATCGCGGGCGTCGACCGTGGGTACGCCGGAAATCGGCGCCGAGGCCGTCGTGCCATCGGCGCTGATGAGGCGTAGTTGGCCCGGCTTCTGCGTCACCAGCAAGCGGCCATCCGGCAGGAACGCCATACTCCACGGCGTCGACAGGCCCGTGGCAAAAAGTGTGAGTTTCGGATTCACTCCGCTCGACGTGGCCGGGGGCGGCGTCTGGACATTGATTTCGAACGGCGCGGCCGGCGGAGGCGGCGGCGGAGGTGACGGTGGCGATGGTGCAGGTGCCGGCGTCGGCGTCGGCGTCGGCGCTGGTGTTGGAGTGGGCGCAGGGGTCGGCGTCGGACCGGGCGAGGGCGTCGGCGACGCCACAGGGGCCACGTCGTTGCCGCCGCCACAGGCCACCATGCCGGCGCCGGCGGCGACTGAAATCGACAGCGAAAAGAGCAGCGCCTTGCGGCTCATGAAGCGGCGTGACCGACGGTGGAAGCTCGGGCCAGTCTAGCCATCGAAGCCCCCGCTATCACTCCGCCACCCAGACTAACTTCTTCCTGATAGAGCACGACCGACTGGCCCGGCGTGACGGCCCACTGTGGCTCGTCGAACGCGAGTTCGAAGCGGCTGCCGTCGACGGTGGTGACCACGCAGCCGGCATCGGCTTGCCGATAGCGCGTCTTCGCCGTAAGCCGGGTACTGGGCGCCGGTGAACGGCCGTTGATCCACGACGCATCGATCGCAGCGACCTGGTCGGTCATCAGCCACGGATGATCATGGCCCTGCACGACCCACAGCGTGTTGCTCGCCATCTCCTTGCGTGCGACAAACCACGGTTCCTGTGCGGCGCCCCGCAGCCCGCCGATGCCGATGCCCTTGCGCTGGCCCAGTGTGTAGAACGCCAGCCCGACGTGCTCGCCGATCACGCGGCCAGCGTCATCACGGATCGGGCCGGGCTGCATCGGCAGGTAGCGGTTCAGGAATTCGCGAAACGGCCGCTCGCCGATGAAGCAGATGCCGGTCGAGTCTCGCTTTGCCGCGTTCGGCAGGCCGATGTCCCGCGCGATCTCGCGCACCCTGGTCTTGCGCAGGTCTCCGACCGGGAACAACGTGCGCGCCAGCTGCGCCTGGTTCAGCCGATGCAGGAAGTAGCTCTGGTCCTTGCCGGGGTCGATGCCGCGCAGCAGTTCGAAGCTGCCGTCGCTCTGTCTTACGCGTGCATAGTGGCCCGTCGCAATGCGATCGGCGCCGAGCCTGATCGCGTGATCGAGAAACGCCTTGAACTTGATCTCGGCGTTGCAGAGCACGTCGGGATTCGGCGTCCGTCCGGCCGAGTACTCGCGCAGGAACTCCGCAAATACACGCTCCCTGTATTCGGCGGCAAAGTTGACCGCCTCCAGTTCGATGCCGATGACGTCCGCGACAGCCGCGGCATCGATCAGGTCCTGCCGCGTCGAGCAGTACTCATCATCGTCGTCGTCCTCCCAGTTCTTCATGAAGAGGCCGACGACCTCGTGGCCCGCTTGCTTCAGCAGCCATGCCGCGACCGCGGAGTCGACCCCGCCGGACATCCCGACCACGACCCGGCTGTGCGTCATGCAACGGCCGAAGGGTGCGTGTGGACCACGCTCAGGGGATAGCGCTGGCCCGCGAGGTGATCCTCGATGCACTTCATCACCAGCGGACTGCGATGCATTTCGGCGCGCGCCCGGATCTCATCGGCGGTGAGCCACAATGCTCGCTGGATGCCGTGGTCGAGCTTGAGCGCATTGTCGGGCTCGCCGACCGTTCCGGTGAAGGCAAAGCGCACGTAAGTGACCGGCCCGGCCTCGTAGGCCGAACCGGAGCGCGCCATGTAGACGCCGAGCAGCGCCTGCGGCGCGAAAGTGCAGGTCGTTTCCTCCAGGGTTTCGCGGATGGCGGCGTCGACCAGGCTCTCGCCGGGGTCGAGGTGGCCCGCCGGCTGGTTCAGGCGGATGCCGTCCGACGTCTGCTCCTCGACCATCAGGAACCGCCCATCGCGCTCGACGATCGCGGCCACCGTGACGCTGGGTTTCCAGGGAGATGGCATGGGATGGCGCCGTGGCAGCGCGACGTGCGTCGGCGCCGGGCTTTCGCGTAAAGTCGCGATTCTATCGGCCGCGACCGTCAGGCCGCCCTGCGGCGCAGGTGCCACGGGGCCGCTGATGGCACAAGAGCCGACCGTCGGAACCCACGAGCGAGAGGGACGCTGAATGAAGATCGGAGTGCCCGCAGAAATCCGCCCGGGCGAGACCCGCGTGGCCGCGACCCCTGAGACCGTCAAGAAGCTGGTGACGGCCAAGCACGCCGTCGTCGTTCAGGCCGGCGCCGGCGTGGCGGCGAGTTTTACCGACGAGGCGTACACGGCTGCGGGCGCCTCGATCGGTTCCGGCGCCGACGCCTTCGGCGCCGACATGGTGCTCAAGGTGCGGCTGCCCGAGGCTGCCGAACTCGCGCAGATGAAGCGCGGCACCGTGGTGATCGGCATGCTCGAACCCTTCAATAACGACGGCATCGCGGCGATGAACGGCGCGGGCCTGACTGCCTTCGCGCTCGAAGCCGCCCCGCGCACCACGCGTGCACAGAGCATGGACGTGCTGTCGTCGCAGGCCAATATCGCCGGCTACAAGGCGGTGCTCATGGCGGCTGCGACCTACGGCAAGCTGATGCCGATGATGATGACGGCGGCCGGCACCGTGAAGGCGGCGCGCGTGCTGATTCTGGGTGCCGGCGTGGCCGGCCTGCAGGCGATTGCGACCGCCAAGCGGCTCGGCGCCGTCGTCGAAGCTTCGGACGTGCGCCCGGCGGTGAAGGAGCAGATCGAGTCGCTCGGCGCCAAGTTCGTCGACGTTCCCTACGAGTCCGACGAAGAGCGCGAGATCGCGCAGGGCGTGGGTGGTTATGCGCGGCCGATGCCCGCCTCGTGGATGCAGCGGCAGGCCGCCGCGGTCGGCGAGCGGCTGAAGCAGACCAACATCGCAATCGCCACTGCGCTCATTCCCGGTCGCAAAGCGCCGATCCTGATCACCGAGGACATGGTGAAGAGCATGCAGCCCGGCTCGGTGATCCTCGACATGGCGGTCGAGCAGGGCGGCAACTGCGCGCTGTCGGAACTCGGCAAGATCGTCACGAAGTACGGCGTGCACATCATCGGCCAGCCGAACATTCCGGCCACGGTGCCGACCGACTCGTCGGCGCTTTACGCGCGCAACGTACTGGACTTCCTGAAGCTCGTCGTCGACAAGGACGGCAATTTCACGCTGCCGGCCGACGACGACATCGTGGCCGCCTGCCTGATGTGCACCGGCGGCGAAATCAAGCGCAAGAACTAGACCGAACCAAGCGAGCGACAACAATGGAAGCTGCCAGCCACATCGTCTACAACCTGATCATCTTCGTGCTGGCCGTCTACGTCGGCTACCACGTGGTGTGGAACGTCACTCCGGCGCTGCACACGCCGCTGATGTCCGTCACCAACGCGGTGTCGGCGATCATCATCGTCGGCGCGATGCTCGCGGCCGCGCTGACCGAGACCGGCCTCGGCAAGGCGATGGGAGTGCTCGCGGTCGCGCTCGCCGCGGTCAACGTCTTCGGCGGCTTTCTGGTCACGCGCCGGATGCTGGAGATGTTCAAGAAGAAAGAGCCGAAGGCGTCTTCGGCCGAAAGGAAGTAAGGGGCGGGCATGGAACTCAGCATGAACGTCATCATCCTGCTGTACCTGGTTGCGTCGGTCTTCTTCATCCAGGCGCTCAAGGGCCTGTCGCACCCCACGACGTCGCGTCGCGGCAACTCCTTCGGCATGGTGGGCATGGCGATCGCGATCGTCACGACCGTCGCGCTGGTCTACAAGCTGGCACCGCAGATCGCCACGATCGGCATGGGGTGGGTGCTGCTCGGGCTCATCGTTGGCGGCGCGGTCGGCACGACGATCGCCTTCAAGGTCGAAATGACCAAGATGCCCGAGATGGTCGCGTTCATGCACAGCATGATCGGTCTCGCGGCCGTGTTCATCGCCATCGCGGCGGTGGCCGAGCCGTGGGCCTTCGGCATTGCGCCGTACGGCGGCATGATCCCGACCGGCAACCGCTTCGAACTCTTCATCGGCGCCTTCGTCGGAGCAATCACGTTTTCGGGCTCGGTGATCGCGTTCGGCAAACTTTCCGGAAAGTACAAGTTCCGGCTGTTCCAGGGTGCGCCGGTCGTCTTTTCCGGCCAGCACATGCTGAACCTCGTGCTGGCGATTGCGATGTTCGCCTTCGGCCTCTGGTTCGCGTTCACGCAGGACTGGCTCGCGTTCTGGGCCATGCTGGCAATCGCCTTCGTTCTGGGGGTGCTGATCATCATCCCGATCGGCGGCGCCGACATGCCGGTCGTGGTCTCGATGCTGAACAGCTACTCGGGCTGGGCCGCGGCCGGCATCGGCTTCTCGCTGAACAACTTCATGCTGATCGTCGCCGGTTCGCTGGTCGGATCGTCGGGCGCGATCCTGAGCTACATCATGTGCAAGGCGATGAACCGCTCGTTCTTCAACGTGATCCTCGGCGGCTTCGGCGGCGAGGTCGCTGTGGCGGGCGGCAAGACCGAGCAGCGGCCGGTGCGCTCGGGCTCGCCGGAGGACGCAGCGTTCCTGATGGAGAATGCCGAAACCGTCATCATCGTGCCGGGCTACGGCCTCGCGGTCGCGCGCGCGCAGCATCCGCTGAAGGAACTCGCCGACAAGCTGATCGCCAAGGGCGTGACGGTGAAGTACGCGATCCACCCGGTCGCGGGCCGCATGCCGGGCCACATGAACGTGCTGCTCGCCGAGGCCGAGGTGCCGTATGACCAGGTGTTCGAGATGGAGGACATCAACGGCGAGTTTGGCGAGGCCGACGTTGCGCTGATCCTCGGCGCCAATGACGTCGTCAACCCGGCGGCGAAGGACCCGAAGTCGGCGATCGCAGGCATGCCGATTCTCGAGGCCTACAAGGCGAAGCAGGTGATCGTCAACAAGCGCTCGATGGCGTCGGGCTATGCCGGCCTCGACAACGAACTCTTCTACATGCCGAAGACGATGATGGTCTTCGGTGACGCCAAGAAGGTCGTCGAGGAGATGGGCAAGGCGGTCGGCTAAGGCGCGACGCCGACGGCCCGAGCAAGGCCATGCGCTCCGACGCGCTGCTGCTGGTCGTCGACGTACAGCACGACTTCCTGCCGGGCGGCGCGCTGGCGGTCGAAGGCGGCGACGCGGTGATTCCAGTCATCAACCGGATCGCCGCGCGTTTCGACAACGTCCTGCTGACGCAGGACTGGCATACGCCGGGCCATATCTCGTTCGCGTCCACGCATCCCGGCCACGTGCCGTTTTCCACGATCGAACTGCCGTATGGAAGACAGGTGCTGTGGCCCGATCACTGCGTGCAGGGCACGCACGGTGCCGCCTTCGATGCGCGCCTTGTCGTGCCGCACGCGCAGGGCGTGATCCGCAAGGGCTATCACGCGCACACGGACAGCTACTCGGCGTTCCTGGAAGCCGATCGCCGGACGCCCACCGGGCTTGCTGGGCTGCTCAACGAACGCGGCATCCGCACCGTGTACCTCACCGGCCTCGCGCTCGACTTCTGCGTCGCGTGGAGCGCGCTCGATGCGCGGCTGCGCGGCTTCGAGGCAATTGTCATCGAGGATGCCTGCCGCGCAATCGATACCGGCGGCTCGCTTGAAGCCGCGCACCGGGCATTTTCCGATGCCGGCGTGCGGCTCGTGTCTTCGGACACGCTGCAGTGACCTGGCGCTGCGGGTCGCTCACCCACTTCCGCGGAAACACTTCGTTACGACTCTCACACCCTGCGACCGGCAGCGCTTGACCGCGCACAAGGGCGCGCCGCGCCTGAAAACTAGTCTGTGCTCATCAAGACCAAAGGAGGTTGCGATGACAAGGACGGCAGGACAGAAGAGACGGGTGGTGAGCGTCGGACTCGCGATTGCGACGGCCGCATTGGCGGTCGGCACCGCGCTTGCACACGGTGGTTACGGGCCCGGCAACGGCATGGGCTGCGGGGCCGGGTACGGTCCCGGAGGCGGGCAAGGCTGCATGATGGGCACGGCAACGGGTTGCGGTGTTGGACCCGGGTGCGGCGCCGGCTTTGGTCCCGGAATGCGGCAAGGCATGGGTCCGGGTTACGGACCGGGCGCCGGCCCCGGTGTCGCGCTGCTGACCGACGAAGAACGCACGGCACACCGCGCGAAGATGCAGAGCCTGGCGTCGTACGACGAGTGCAAGGCCTACCTGGCCGACTTCAGCAAGCAATTGCAGGCCAAGGCCAAGGAGAAGGGACAGACCGTCGGCGGTCCCAACGAGGCCATGTGCGACCGCATGCAGGCACACGGCCGTTTCGCGAAGTAGGTGTCTGAACACCGCGGCGCGCGTCGTTTCCGCAGGGAAGCGCGCGCTCCGCTCCGCTGCGCTGGTCGCCAGGGATGCCGCCGCCACTCAGCGGCGGCGCCGTGCTGCACCAGGAGGGAAGAGACCCTGGATCTGCCGTCGTCTGCGCTCCGGCGTGTAGTGCCACCACGGTAGGGCCTCGCCGGTGCGGGCCTGATGTATCGCAGCCGCGAAGGTGTCCCACACGCACGGATCCTGCCGTTTCCCGCTCCTGCGCGCGAGCGCCATGTACAGCGCATCCGGATTCCGGCGCGCGAGTTGTGCCACCGTTGAGATGCCGAGCAGCGCGAGGTCGCGCCGCATCGCTGGCCCGATATTGCGCAGTGCCAACAGTTCGTCGCGGCGTAGGCGCGGAATCGCGGGATGAAGGCGTGCGCGATCTTCAACCGCAAGCAGGAGGTCAAGACGGCGCGTGCGCCGGACCTCGGTCCAGTGCAATCCGTCGACGGCACCGACCAGCGCGTACAGCAGGTTGAGGCTTACTCCGGGGTGCTCATGCTTGAGCCTGACAAAGGCCGGCACGGCGCCGACGCGACGCAGAGCGGCCGCCGATGTGATGCCGATCCCCTCGAGCCACCGGGCTGACTTCGGGCCCAGGTTGAGCATCGTGCCCACGGTCGAGCTCTCGGCGGTCGGCATCGCGTCGCCTTGCGGAAGTCAGCGCACAAGTGACGACACCAGCGCGGGCGCCAGCCACGGCGCGACGAATGCGGTCACCAGTGCCGTCAGCCCCATCGCCAGACCGGCAAACGCGCCCATCTGTTCGCTGACCTGAAACGCGCGCGCAGTGCCGATGCCGTGCGCCGCGACGCCGACCGCGAAGCCGCGCGCCGGGTGTGAATCGATGCGCAACACGCTTAGCAGAGGCCGCGCGATGATGGCGCCGATCATTCCGGTCAGGATCACGAAGACGGCGGTCAGCGAGGGCAGGCCGCCGATCTTCTCGGCAATGCCCATCGCAATCGGCGTCGTCACGGATTTCGGCGCCAGCGACAGCAGCGTTTCGCGGGACGCGCCGAGAACCCAAGCGACGCCGAGCGCCGAGGTGATCGCGGTCACGACGCCGGCGGCCAGCCCCAGCGTCAGCGGCAGCCACAGCCGCAGCAGCCGGCCGCGCTGGTCGTAGAGTGGCACCGCCAGCGCCACCGTCGCCGGTCCCAGCAGGAAGTGCACGAACTGCGCGCCGTCGAAGTACGTGCGGTACGGCGTGCCGGTCAGCTCCAGAAGCGCGACGAGCAGTAGGACAGCAATCGCCACCGGATTGGCCAGCGGGTTCAGCCCGCTGCGCTGATAGACGCGGTAGGCGATCAGGTAGGCCAGCAGCGTCGCCGTCAGGCCGAGCAGCGGCGTGGCGGCAAGATAGACCCAGACGGAATCAAGGCTCGTCATCGGGCATGAAGCGGCGTGCGGTCCAGGTGACGACGAGCGCGGTCACGGCGATCGCCAGCGCCGTGCTGACCACGAGGGCGACGGCGATCGGCAGCCATTCCCGGCCGATGCGCGCCAGGTGCAGCATCACGCCGACTCCCGCCGGGACGAACAGCAGCGAGAGGTGCTTCAGCAGCTCGATCGAGGTCGGCCGCATCCGTTCCACCGACGCGGGACGCACCAGCAGCAGGCCGAGCAGCAACACCATGCCGAGCACCGGCCCCGGCACCGGAAGCTTCAGCGCAAAGCTCAGAACCTCGCCGATCGTCTGGAACACCAGCAGCGTGGCGAGCGCTTCGAGCATGCGGTCAGCGCCGGCCGAGACGCTCGTCGAGCCACTCTATCCAGTGCATCACGCGTGTGTCGGTGCCGCCCTGCAGGTGAGTGATGCAGCCGATGTTGGCCGACAGGATGACTTCGGGCTGCGATGCCTGCAGGTGGCCGAGCCGCCGGTCGCGCAGCTGGATCGACAGCTCCGGCTGAAGCACGGAATAGGTGCCCGCCGAGCCGCAGCAGAAGTGGCCTTCGCCCACTGGAGATACCGTGGCACCGAGCGACGTCAGCAGGGCTTCGACGGCGCCCTTTACCTTCAGCCCGTGCTGCAGCGTGCATGGGGAGTGGAACGCCACCCGCCCGCCGATATCGGTGCCGAGCCTGTGCCTGAGCTCGTCAGCCCGCGCCGACAGCACCTCGGCGATGTCCAGGGTCAGTTCACTGACGCGCTTGGCCCTGGCGGCGTACGCCGGGTCGAGGCCAAGCATGTGCCCGTATTCCTTCACCTGCAGGCCGCAGCCGCTCGCGTTCATCACGATCGCTTCTGCACCGCCTTCGATGAGCGGCCACCACGCGTCGATGTTGCGGCGGGCATCGTCCAGGCCGCCGTCCTGATCGTTCAGGTGATAGCGGATCGCCCCGCAGCAGCCGGCCGCGGCCGGCCGCACGACCTCGATGCCGAGGGCGTCCAGCACGCGCGCCGTCGCGGTGTTGATGTTCGGTGCCATCGCCGGCTGCACGCAGCCTTCGAGCAGGATCATGCGGCGCGCGTGTTTACGCGATGGGTAAGCGCCCGCCTCCTGCGCCGCCGGAACCTTGGCCTTCAGGCCGGACGGCAGCAGCGGCCGCACCAGCTGGCCGAGCTTCATCGCCGGCGGAAACAGCGGGCTGGTGAGCCCGGCCTTCAGCACGCCGCGCGCCAGTCGCTGGCCGAGCGGCCGCTCGACCCGATCCTCCACCAGCTTGCGGCCGATGTCGACGAGTCGCCCGTACTGCACGCCCGAAGGACAGGTCGTCTCGCAGCTGCGGCAGGTGAGGCAGCGATCCAGGTGCAGCTGCGTCTTGGCGGTCACTGCAGCGCCTTCGAGCATCTGCTTCATCAGGTAGATGCGCCCGCGCGGCGAGTCGAGTTCATCGCCGAGCAGCTGATACGTCGGGCAGGTGGCCGTGCAGAAGCCGCAGTGGACGCACTTGCGCAGGATGGCGTCGGCCTCGCGGCCTTCGGGCGTGTCGCGAACCCAGTCGGCAAGCTGCGTCTGCATCGATCAGTTGGCCGGAAACATGCGGCCGGAATTGAAGATGCCGGCCGGATCGAATTCCGCCTTCAGGCGCGCGTTCAGGCGCGCCACGGCCGGCTCGAGCGGCTGGAAGGCGGGAACGCGCGCATCGCCACCGCGAAACCGCGTCGCATGACCGCTCGCGGCAGCACAGCGCGCGCGCAGCTCCGTGGCCTGCTGCTCGCCGCGCACCCAGCGCTGGCCGCCGTGCCATTCGATCAGGCTCGCGCCGAGTCCGAGGGGTGGCGTCGTGGGGGCCACTGCGAGCCGCCACAGCGCGCCGCTGCCCGCGAAATACGGATGACGCTGCTCGCGCAGATCGGTCCACCAGCGCTCCGCGTCATCGACGACGCGACCCCCGAGCTTCGTCTGCGCGGCATCGACCGCTGCGCGCGCGCCGGACAGCCGCACACGCAATTCGCCGTCGAACCAGGCGCTGGCCGAAACCGGCAGCGGCTGGCCGCCCCACTCGTTCAGGCGCCTGATCGCCGTGGCTTCGTCCATGTTGAACGCCAGCGTGCGCTCGGCCACGGGCCGCGGCAGCACCTTGATCGACAGGTCGACCAGCACCCCGAGCGTGCCGAGCGAGCCTGCGAGCGTGCGCGCCATGTCGTAGCCGGCGACGTTCTTCATCACGCGCCCGCCGAAGGCGAGCACGTCGCCGCGGCCGTCGATGACGCTGGCACCGAGCACGAAGTCGCGCAGCGATCCGGCCGCGACGCGACGCGGGCCGGAGAGCCCCGCCGCGACCGCACCGCCGATCGTCGCGCCGGCTCCGAAGTGCGGCGGTTCGAACGGCAACATCTGGTGGCGCTCGGCAAGCGCAGCTTCGAGATCCGCCAGCGGCGTGCCGCTGCGCACGGTGACGACTAGCTCGGTCGGCGCGTAGTCAACGATGCCCGCGTAGTCGCGCGGATCGAGCGGCTCGCCTGACGCGGCGTTGCCGTAGAAATCCTTGGTGCCGCCGGCCCGGATCACGAGCGGTGCACGCCGCGCGGCCGCGTCACGTACGCGGTCGCGCAGGCGCGTCAGCGCCGGGTGTTCGTGTTCGCTCATCGAGGGCCGCAGAAAGGACGTTCGGCAGGATGCGGTGCGTGCAGCATCGTCGCGCCTAGAACCGCGGCAGCTCGGGGAACTTCAGCTGGCCACCATGCACGTGCATCTTGCCGTACTCGGCGCAGCGGGCCAGCGTCGGCACCGCCTTCCCGGGATTCAGCAGTCCGGGCGGGTCGAACGCACGCTTGATCGCATGGAAGGACTGCAGCGTCGCGGTGTCGAACTGCTGGCACATCTGGTGCACCTTCTCGACGCCGACCCCGTGCTCGCCGGTGACGGTGCCGCCGACGGCAATCGACAGTTCGAGGATCTCGAAGCCGAATTCCTCGGCGCGTACGACCGACGAAGGATCGTTCGCGTCGAACATGATCAGTGGGTGCAGGTTGCCGTCGCCCGCGTGGAAGACGTTGGCGCAGCGCAGTCCGTACTTCTGCTCCATCGCCGCGATCGCCTTCAGCACCTCGCCGAGGCGGCTGCGCGGAATCGTGCCGTCCATGCAGTAGTAGTCGGGCGAGATCCGACCGACCGCGGGAAACGCCGCCTTGCGCCCGGCCCAGAAGCGCAGACGCTCGGGTTCGGACTGCGAGACCTTCAACTGGGTGGCACCGCTGCCGTCGAGCACGCCCTTGATGCGGTCAATCTCCTCGGCCACTTCCTCGGGCGTGCCGTCGGACTCCACCAGCAGGATCGTCGCCGCGTCGAGGTCATAGCCGGCCTTGACGAACGGCTCCACGGCGGCGGTCGCCGGCTTGTCCATCATCTCCATGCCGGCCGGGATGATGCCGGCGGCGATGACCGCTGCGACGGCGTCGCCGCCCTTTTCGATATCGTCGAAGGAGGCCATCACGACCTGCTGCTTCAGCGGCTTCGGCACCAGCTTCAGCGTTGCCTCGGTCAGCACCAGCAGCAGGCCCTCCGAGCCAACCACCAGCGGCAGCAGGTCGTAGCCGGCGCTGTCCGGCGCCGTCGAGCCGATCTCGACGATGTCGCCTTCGATCGTCACGCCGCGCACGCGCAGCACGTTGTGCAGCGTGAGGCCGTATTTGAGACAGTGCACTCCGCCCGCGTTTTCGGCGATGTTGCCGCCGATCGTGCAGGCGATCTGGCTCGACGGGTCCGGTGCGTAGTAAAGGCCCAGGTGCGCAACGGCTTCGGAGATCGCCGAATTGCGCACCCCGGGCTGCACGGTCGCCGTGCGCGCAAGCGGATCGATCCCGAGGATGCGGTTGAACTTGGCGAGCGACAGGAGCACGCCCTGACCGTGCGGCAGCGCACCCCCCGAGAGCCCGGTGCCGGCGCCGCGCGGCACCAGCGGCACCTTCAGTTCATGGCAGGCGCGCAGGATCTGCACGACCTGAGCTTCGTCCTCGGGCAGCGCCACCACCATCGGCAGCTGCCGGTACAGCGTCAGGCCGTCGCACTCGTAGGGTTTCGTGTCCTCGTCGCGCCAGAGCACGCAGTGCTCGGGCAGGAACGCGCGCAGGCGCGAGACCACTGCGCGCTGGCGCTCCGCGTCGACCGGGCCGCTGCCCTCGAGCGGAATGCGCTCGGCCAGCATCTGCGGCGGAGGGTGCGCAAGGTCGGCAGCGGCGCTCATGTCGATGACGGTATCACGGGTCGCAGGCGGAACGACCCGCCGCGCGAATTGCCAACTTTACCGCCGCAGGTCGGGCCGCGGCCACGCCGCGTCTGCGGTTTGCGGCAACATCACGCCCGCATTCCCTGCCTGCGTGCCGCGATGTCGAGGAGAATCGCCCTGATGATGAAGCTGAAGATCCCGCCGCGCATTGCAATGAGGGCGATGCGCCTGCTGGCAGCTGGCGCAGCGACGCTGGCCGCGGCATGCGGTACACCGTCGCCTTCGCTCCCACCGGCCGAAGCGGGTGCAGCGGCCCCGACCGCCAAGCCCGAGCCGCTGCCGCCGCCGCCGTGGCGCGATGACGTGCCGCTCACCGTGACGTCGGGGCACATGGAGTGGACCGACCCGAGCCGCGACCGCACGATCACCGCGCAATGGACGGCGCCGACCGGCGCGGCGGCGCGCGCGTTGCTGCTCGTGCTGCCGGGGCTGGCGCAGGGGACCTTCGTGCCTCCGGCTGTGATCGAGGCGCTGGCGGGCTCCGGCTTCGCCGTCGTGATCCTCGGACATCCGGGCAACGACGCAACGGTGTGGCAAGGCCCGGAGGCGCGGCGCGCCGACTTCACCCAGGCCGCGCGGCGCATGTACGCGGCAGGCGAGGTGGCCGAGCGTGGCGCTGATGTCCGCTTCGCGCTGGATGCACTGGAGCGGCAGCCGCCGCCATGGTTGTCGCCGGCTGCCATGCGGCGCGTCGGTGCGGTCGGCATCGGACTGGGCTCGCAGACGCTGCAGTGGATGCTTGGCGAGGCAATGGCGCGCGGTCAGGTGCCGGCATCCGAGCCGCGGATCGTGGCCGCAGCGCTGCTGGGGCCCTACGTCGGATTCGAGGGGCCGGGGATGCACCAGCGTTACGCCGCGATCGTCACGCCTCTGCTCGTCGCCTATGGGCTGACGGAAACGGACCCGTATGGGCTTGGCATGACGTCGCAGCAACGGCGTGCAATGGTTGCGGAACTGAAGAATGCGCAGGTCACCGAACTGCGCCTGCCCACATCGTCGCTCGTCGGAACGCTGGTGCCGGGCGGGACCATGGCGCCGATGCCGCCGGCAGGCGCGCCCCCGCCCGACGGAAGCTCGATGCCGCGCAGCGAGCCGGCACAGCGTACGACGCGCAACCCCGGCGCAACGCTGCCCGGAGGCGGCGCACAGCAGGGCAGCCTGCTGGCGCAGCGTCCGCATCAGAACATGCCGGGCGCACCGCGTTCTGCGGCTCCCACACCCGGGGACCGCTCGGCACGGGTGGCCTTGCTGCTGTCGGTGCAGGCTTTTTTCGAAGCCCGCTTGCTGGGCAACGCGGACGCGCGCGGATGGCTCGAGGGCCCGCACCCGGGACCTGCTCAGTGGACGACGTACGCGGCAGGCCGCCCGTCCTGAAGGCCGCTGCCGTCAGCGCACCGGCGCCGTAACCATGCGCGAAACAATCGGTCGATAGCGCTCGCTCCAGCGGTCGATCGCGTCGCCGGGCCCGCCGAACACCTGCGCAACGAAGGCCAGGGCGAGTTCCCGCGTCGCCGCCTTCACCTGCGCATTGAGCTGCAGGCCGCCGGTGCCCTGCCGGTCGGTGAAGATGCTGTGCGAGCCGCCGGTAAACATCGCCAGCGTCTTGCGGTCGCTGCCGATCGCCTCGAACACCGCGACGCGGTCGTCGGCGCCCGAGTAGTAGCCCGGAATCTGGATCACGTCTTCGGTGGCGGTGATGTGCAGCGTCGGCACCGTGACGTGTCGGAGGATGCGCGACGGGTCGGTCTCGCCATAGAACGGTGGCGCCGAGATCAGGATCGCGGCGCGGTAGCGCGGGTCGCGGAAGTCGAGCACGCGCCCGTCGCGTTCGACACGAGCGCCGGCGGCCAGCAGCGCGGTGTTGGCGCCATAGGAATGTCCGGCGACGACGATCTGCGCACGGTCGATGCGCGGCCCGTGTTCGCCGGCGAGCAGCTGGTCGAGCGCGAAGTGCAGGTCCATCACACGGTTGATCGCTTCGCGCTCCTGTGCGGCGTCGTGCAGCCGGCCGATCAGACCGAACGGATTGCCGAGCCACAGCGCGCGATCGCTGCCGACGTGCTGCACGTGCAGGCTGGCGATGCCGTTCGCCGCGAAGTGACTGCCGAGGTAGCTGTAGCCGCGCCGCGAGCCGCCGATGCCGTGCGAGAACACCACCAGTGGCACGCGCGCGCTGGAACCATCCCACACCGGCAGGTACAGCCGCACCGGGACCGCGCGTCCTCGAACCGGGTCGTGCAGTTCGAATTCAACAGTGCCGTAGGCGGGTGCGGAAGTCGCCGGAACGCTGGCCAGCGCATCGTCCGGCACCTGCGCCGCCAGCGGTGAGGCCGCGAGCGCCAATGCGAGCGCGCTGCACGCTGCGAACACGCGACCCTGCAGACGCTCAGGAAGGATGGGCATCACTCGGCTCCGGCGCCGTGGGCGGTGGGCGCGGCAGCGTCGTGGCGGCGGTGCGGCAATCTGCGCCGCAGCCAGGACAGCGCGTCGTCGACGTAGGTGAACACCACCGGTACGACCAGCAGGCTGAGGAACGTCGACGTGATCAGTCCGCCGATGACGACAATGGCCATCGGCGCGCGGAAGCTGGGATCGGTGCCGAGGCCAACGGCGATCGGCATCATGCCGGCGCCCATCGCGACCGTCGTCATCACGATCGGCCGCGCGCGCTTGCGGCAGGCGTCGAGGATGGCTTCCCAGCGCGTCAGGCCGTGGTCGCGGCGCGCGAGGATCACGTAGTCGATCAGCAGGATCGAGTTCTTGGTGGCAATGCCCATCAGCATGATGAGACCGATCATCGACGGCATCGACAGCGCCGACTGCGTGACGAAGAGCGCGAGGAACGCGCCCGGAATCGACAGCACCAGCGCGACGAGAATCGTCGCCGGCTGCACGAAGTCCCTGAACAGCAGTACCAGCACGATGTAGATGCAGAGGACCCCGGTCAGCATCGCCAGCCCGAAGCTCGCGAACAGTTCGTTCATCGCTTCGGCGTCGCCGATCGTGGTCTGGATCACGCCCGGCGGGAGGTTCTGCAGGCTCGGCAGCGCCAGCGCCTGCTTCTCGACCTCGCCGAGCGGCTGCCCGTTGAGCTCGATCTCGAAGTTGATGTTGCGCAGCCGGTCGTAGCGGTCGATCTCTGCCGGCCCGCCGTCGATCGAAAGCTGGGCCACGTTGCCGAGCATCACGGTGCCGTGCCGGCCGGGCACCGGCAGCCGCTCGAGCAGGCGCAGGTCCTGGCGCGCATCGGGCGGCAGCTTCACGACGATCGGCACCTGCCGCTGCGACAGGTTGAGCTTGGCGAGCCCCTGGTCGTAGTCGCCGGCGGTGGCGATGCGCAGCGTATCGGCCATCGCGGCGGACGTGACTCCGAGATCGGCCGCACGCGCGAAGTCCGGCCGCACGACCAGTTCGGGGCGCACCAGGCTCGCGGAGGTGGTCACGGCGCCGATGCCGGGAATCGTGCGCAGTTCGCGTTCGACCTGGCGCGCGAGTTCGGCAAGCACGGCGCCGTTTTCGCCCGCCAGCACCAGCACGTACTTCTCCTGCGCTCCCGCCAGGCCGACGGTGATGCGGGCACCCGGGATCACCGTCAGCGCTTCGCGGATCTCGCGTTCGATCTGCTGCTTGCTGATTCCGTGGCGCTCGCCGCGCGGTGTCATGTTGATCGTCAGCGTGGCCTTGCGCGCCTCCGCCGC
>DAOMFL010000069.1:0-18257 GCA_035429805.1 Burkholderiaceae bacterium | reverse complement strand
GTCGTCGAGCAGGTCGCCGATCGCCAGCATGTCAACGTGCTTGCCTTCCCATTGCTCGTGCTGATCGCGTGGAACGTCGTCGTCTATGCGCTGCTGCTGCTGCGTCCCCTGCTCGGTCGCTCGCTGGGTCCGCTGCGTCGCTGGCTGGCTGGCGCGCCGCGGCTGCAGGAGGCCGCCCTCCGCGCGCTCCCCGATCCCGGCCGCCGCTTCACGGCCGAGTGGTCGAAAATGGCGCGGCCGCTGTTCGAAGCGCGCGCCGCCCGCGTGCTGCATCTCGCGGCGGCGCTGTTTGCGGTCGGTGCCCTGCTGGGGCTCTATCTTCGCGCTCTGGCCTTCGAGTACCGCATCGGCTGGGAGAGCACATACCTGCAGCCGGAGACCGTGCATGCGTTCCTCGCGTTCGTGCTCGGGCCTGCGGCGAGACTGCTCGGCATGCCGTTTCCCCCGGTGGATGCGATCGAGGCGATGCGAATCTCCGGCGGCACGGGTGGCGCCGACGCCGGCCCGTGGATCCACCTGTACGCGGTGACGGTGGGAATGACGGTGATCGTGCCGCGCCTCGTGCTCGCCGCGTGGGCCGCCTGGCGCGAACACCGGACCGTGAACGGGTTCCGGCTCGACCTGGGCACGCCGTACTTCCGGCGCGTGCTGGCAGCTTTCTCTCCACGGCGTGCCCGCGTGCGCATCGCGCCCTACAGCTACACGCTGGACGAAGCGGCTGTCGCGGGACTGAACGCGATCGCACGGCAGATGTTCGGCGACTCCGCCGAATTGGCATTGCGCCCGAGCACCGACTTCGGCGCGGAAGATGCGGCCGGTGACGGCATTCCGCGCGCGGAAGACGACGTGCCACTGCTGCTCGCAGTATTCAACGCCAGCGCGATCCCGGAGAACGAAAACCACGGTCGTTTCCTCGACGCGCTGCGCGAGGCAACGACAGTGCCGCCCGTGCTGCTCGTCGACATCGGCCCCTATCAGCGCCGCCTTGGAACACAGGCCGGCGCGAGCGAGCGCATCGAGGAACGCTGCCGCGCCTGGCAGACGTTCGCTCGCGAGCGCAGTCTGGTCGCCACCTGCGCCGACCTCGCCGCACCGGATCTGCGTGGCACCGAAGCCGGACTCGCCCCGGCCATCGGGGGCGTGGCATGACGGCCGAAGAGCGCCCTGCCGTCAGTGTCGAGCTGGTGCTCGTCTCGCATACGAACAGCGGCAAGACGACGCTCGCGCGCACCCTGCTCGGTCGAGACATCGGCATCGTGCGCGATGCGCCCCACGTTACTGAGCTTGCCGAGCCCTACCTGCTGCTCGAGTCCGCCTCCGGCGACCGCCTGATGCTGTGGGACACGCCCGGCTTCGGTGACTCGGCGCGGCTGGTCCGGCGCCTGCGCCAGGCCGACAACCCGATCGGCTGGCTGCTGCGCGAAGTCTGGGACCGGCACCGCGACCGGCCCTTCTGGTGCAGCCAGCAGGCCGTGCGCGCCGCGCGGGCATCGTCGGACGTCATTCTCTACCTCGTCAATGCCGCCGAACCGCCGCGCGACGCCGGGTACGTCGAGGCGGAGGTCCAGGTGCTGGCGTGGATCGACAAACCGGTGCTGGTGCTGCTGAACCAGCTCGGACCGCCGCGGCCGCGCGCCGAGGAAGCCCGCGAGGAAGACCTGTGGCGCAGCCACCTGATGGGACGCGGCCTGACGTGCGATGTGCTGACACTGGATGCGTTTGCGCGTTGCTGGGTGCAGGAAGGCACGCTGCTGCGCGCGGTGGCGGCCCGGCTGCCCGCCGCAAAGGCCGCCGCGTTCGAGCGGCTGCGAGCCCGCTGGCTCGATCGCAACATCGAGCGCTTCGATGCCTGCATGCGCACCCTCGCCGAGCAGGTCGCTGCCGCTGCACATGACGGCGAGACGATCGACGAGCCCGCAGGCTCGGTCGGATCGCGCGTGCTGGTCACTCTCGGACTTCGCAGGGACGAAGGCGCAAAGAGCCGTGCCATGGCCTCGCTCGCCGACCGGCTCGATGCGAACGTCAAGGCCGCGACCGACCGGATGATTTCGCTGCACGGGCTCGATGGCGGTGCCACCGCCGCGGTGATGAAGCGGGTGCAGGACGTCTACGCGCTGCAGGAGCCGATTCCGGAGGGCCGGGCCGCGCTGTTCGGCGGAGTGCTCACGGGCGCCCTCACCGGGCTGAAGGCTGATCTCGCCACCGGCGGCCTGTCGATGGGGGCTGGCCTGCTGGTCGGTGCTGTGCTCGGCGGGCTCGGCGGCGCCGGTATCGCCCGCGGCATCAATCGTATTGCCGGCACGGAGCGTGCGCGCCTCAACTGGCCCGACGACTTTCTCGACGGGCTGGTGCGCGCCAGCGTGCTGCGCTACCTGGCGGTCGCGCACTACGGACGCGGTCGCGGCCGATTCATCGAAGGCGAAGCCCCGCCGTTCTGGCACGACGAAGTGCAGGCCGAGCTGGCGCGGCGCCTCGACGCCCTGCACGAGCTCTGGAGCAACGCGCGCACCGCCGGACACGTCAACGCGACCGTGCCCGGCCTGTATCGGGAGCTGCGGGAGGCGACCGTCGCGGTGCTGAATCGCCTGTATCCGCAGGCCGTCCCGGCCGAACTCGAGGGGGCGACGCCGAAGAATCCCGCGTAAGCTTCGCACCCACGCAAGAGGAGTCGATATGCAGAACATCAGGGGCGCGATGGCGTGGACCGCCGTCGCCGTGATCACGGTCCTTGCGAGCGGTTGCTCGAGCGCGGGCAATCCGGCGCTGACCGACGCCCGCATGCCCGGCGCACAGAACTACGATGTGAAGATCCAGCCCGCGCGCATCCCGCCGAATCCACAGGGCGCGTTCGCGCTCTCCACCGCGACCGGATGCGATGTCATCTATGTCGCCAGGTCAGGAGCGCCGGACACCATCACCTACGCCGTGCGTCCGACCAGCCGCGTTCCCGACGCGGCCGACTGCGCTGCCCGACTGGCGCAGCAGCCAGGCGTCGAGGCCGTCGCGCCCGCGCGCTGATCGCGGATCAACGCCCGAGAAATTCTGCTGTCGAGGGTGCCGGCCCGCGGGTGCCCCGGCGCCTCTCGCGCGGGCGTCAGACCGGCTTGTGCTCGTACATCAGGCGATCGGCGCGCCGCATCAGCGACTCGACCGTGTCGTCCTGGCGGGCCGATGTCACACCGATGCTGACGGAAACCCGAAGACCCTCGGCCAGTTCGTCCCACGTGTGGGTGGCAATCACCTGGCGGATGCGCGCGGCAGCGAACGCCGCCTCCTCGTGCATCGCGTCCGCGAACAGCACGACCAGTTCGTCTCCCCCGATGCGCGCAGCGAAATCCGATGCACGCAACGTCGCACGCAGGATGTCCCCAAGCGTCCGCAGCACCGCGTCACCGACGACATGCGAATGGCGGTCGTTGATGTTCTTGAAAAGGTCGATGTCGAGCACCGCCAGCGCGAACTGTCGTCCGCCGGCGCGCAGCTCCGCCAGCGCGTCCTGAACCAGCGGATCGAGCGCGCGGCGGTTCGCGAGCCCGGTCAGCGGATCCTGCAAGGACAACTGCCGGAACGAACTCGCTTCGGCACTGAGCGAGTCGAGCTCCTCGCGCTGCTTGAGCGACTCGCGCCAGCGCTCGACGCGGACGCGGTTCTCGCTGCGCTGGCGCAGTATTTCGCGCGTCGCCTGGATGTGACGGCGCAGCGCCCTGACGGCAGTGGCGTGATCGCCCGCCGCCTCGGCGCAACGCGCCAGCGCATCGTGCGCCTTGCACTCCACCACCAGCAGGTCCATGCCCTGCGCCAGTTCGATGCCGCGCTGCGCCCGCTCGGCGCCGCGTGGCGCATCGCCCTCGAGCAGCAGCACATCGGCCTCGACCACGGTACCTTCGGCAAGCCCGTGTGACCAGCCGAGCTGGGCCGCGTCCCGCAGCAGCGCGTCGATCGCCGTGCGCGCTGCCGCTGCGTGGCCGAGGGCAATATGGATCTGTGCAAGGACAGCGTTGTGCGCTGCGCGCTCGCGCAACTGCAGCTCGGGCGACCCATCGGTACTCTGGTTCAGCAGGTTCTCGGCCCAGCCCTGCAGCATCGTCAGGTGCTCGCGGTCCGGAGCCGACGCATGCAAGGCGGCCGGGTCGGTCAGCCACCCGAGATTTGTGATCAGCCAGTCGGTGCGCGCCGTGCGTTCCCACGCCGCCACGCCCTCCTCGCGCGCGATGTCGATCATCCGCGCGAACAGTTGGAGCGCTTCCTCGTACGAGCCAGCGGCCCCGTGGGCGGCGCCGAGCGCGCGGGTCGCCATCAGGCGGACTTCAGGAGGAGATCCCGGCGACGCCACTTCGTGGGCCGCAAACGCGGCCGCGTACGCGTCGTCGTAACGGCGCATCTGGGCACAGGCCAGCACTGCATAGGTCAGCGCGCCAGCCTGTCCGATAACGTTGCCCGCGGCGGCATGCAGCTTCGCAGCCTGGATGGCGTGCGCATCGGCAGAGGAATATTCACCGAGCCGGACCTCGAGCCCCGCGAGCCGACTCAGCAGGCGCGCCTGCAGGCCGCTGTCTCCCGCCTCTCGCGCGCGCTCGATGCCGTCGATCAGGACCGTCCGCGCAGCATCGCTCCTGCCGTCCAATACGGCAGCGAGGACCTGGTCGAGTTCGGATGCCTGGGTCGCGGACACGAAGGGTAAGCCCGTCGAACGAACCGGCCGGGCCGCGCGTTACTTCGACCCGTAGCGTAGCAACCGCGTCCGGCCTTGATTCACTCCAAATGGACGGGATTCAGGGCGGCCGGGTCGTGCCGAAGGTCGGACCGGCGCAGGTCGCCGAGCCCGGATGACAGGACGCGTGGCATCGATTGGGTACTGCCTGGCCTCGCCCCTGCGCTGCGCTCCGGGACTGGCCGCGCCCGCGCGGTCGTCCTTCGCGCCGCCCGGCGGCGCTCGTCGAATCGGCGCAGCTGCTCACCTGTTGAACTCGGCGAAAGCAAACGGGCCCCTGCGGGCCCGTTCGATTGGCGGAGAGAGTGGGATTCGAACCCACGATAGGCTATTCACCTATACACGCGTTCCAGGCGTGCGCCTTCAACCGCTCGGCCATCTCTCCACTTGGGGTCGCGGATTATATCGGCCGGGAGACGCGCGAAAAAAAGCCCGCGGCGAACCGCGGGCTCGAAGTTCGTATGTAAGGCCGGAATCAGGCGGCTTCCGTGCGCATCGTGTCGCCCCTGAGGTTCGGGTAGCGCACGTGCTCGACCAGTTCCTGCGTCTGCTTGTCCGGCGCCGGCGTCAGCAGGCTGACAACGATGATCGTGATGATGCCGAGCGGGATGCCGAAGATGCCCGACGAGATCGGCGCAATGCCGAACCATGCCGGGTAGTCGGACGGGGCCAGGCTGAGCATGTTCTGGAAGAACGGATAGCGCGTGGCCATGTAGTACATCGTGATTCCCAGACCCGCGACCATGCCCGCAATCGCACCCGCCTTGTTGGCACGCTTCCAGAAGACGCCCAGTGTCAGCGCCGGGAAGAAGGCCGCCGCTGCCAGCGAGAAGGCCGCGCCCACGAGGAACAGGATGTCTCCCGGTTTCAGCGACGTCACGTAGGCCGCGCATAGAGCCACGACCAGCAGCAGGATCTTCGAAATCGTCACACGCTTCTGGGTCGAGGCATTCGGGTTGATCATCTTGTAGTACATGTCGTGCGACAGCGCGTTGGCGATCGTGAGCAGCAGGCCGTCTGCGGTCGAGAGCGCCGCCGCCAGACCACCGGCCGCGACCAGACCCGAGATCACGTACGGCAGACCCGCAATCTCCGGCGTGGCCAGCACGATGATGTCCTGCCCGAGCGCAATCTCCGACAGCTGGACGATGCCGTCCTTGTTGATGTCGGCGATGCTCATCAGCGACGGATCAATCTTCGCCCAGGCCGCGACCCAGGCCGGCAGACTGGCGAACGACGAACCGACGACGTTGTTGTAGATCTCGAACTTCACCAGCACGGCCAGCGCTGGCGCCGTGAAGTAGAGCAGGAAGATGAACAGCAGCGACCAGAACACGGACTGCCGCGCTTCGTTGACGGATGGCGTCGTGTAATACCGCATCAGGATGTGCGGGAGGGCGGCGGTTCCGACCATCAGGCACAACGTCAGCGCGAGGAAGTTGAGCCGCTTCAGGTCACGGTCCGCTTCGCCTGCAGCCCCGGTCTTGTTCGTCGGGAACGGAGTGGCGTGCGGCAGCGGCGCCGCGGCACGCGCAGTGTTGCTGCCGACCTGACCCTGCCAGGCCTTCTTCGCGGCTTCAGCCGACTTCGGATAGTCGTTGAGCGCCTTCTCGGCAGCGCGGATGTCGGCCACCGGTGCGTTCTCGGACTTGAGCTGGTCGACCTTCTTGGCGGCGTCCGCCCGGCCCGTTTCCCACGTGCCCGGCAGGCCCTCGATGCGCTTCTTCGCGTCCGCCGCGCGATCCGAAAAGATCTTGCGGACCTCGAGTTCCTTCGGATCGACGGTCAGCTTCTTCTCGAGCGCCGTGACCTTCTCGAGTACGCCGCCGTACACGATCTGCGGCAGCGGCACACCGGTGATCTTCACCGACAGCCACACCACCGGAATCATGTAGGCGATGATGAGGATGATGTACTGCGCCACCTGCGTCCACGTGACCGCGCGCATACCGCCGAGGAAGGAGCAGACCAGAATCCCGGCGAGGCCCAGGAACACGCCGACGCCGAACTCGACACCCGTGAAGCGCGAGGTGATGAGTCCGACACCGTAGATCTGCGCAATCACGTAGGTGAACGAGCACAGGATCGCGGCGAACACGCCGATCGAGCGGGCGATGTTGCCGCCGTAGCGTGCACCCAGGAAGTCAGGAATCGTGAACTGCCCGAACTTGCGCAGGTAGGGCGCCAGGAACAGCGCCACCAGGCAGTAGCCGCCGGTCCAGCCCATGATGAAGGCCAGGCCGTCGAAACCCTGCAGGTACAGGCCCCCGGCCATGCCGATGAAGGATGCGGCCGACATCCAGTCCGCGCCCGTCGCCATGCCGTTGAAGAACGCCGGCACGCGTCGCCCCGCGACGTAGTACTCGGCCACGTCGGCGGTGCGGCTCATGATGCCGATCCCGGCGTACAGGCCAATCGTCGCGAACAGGAAGACGTAGCCGATCCAGACCTTCGGCAGGCCCATCTGTTCGAGGATTGCCAGCGATACGAGGAACACAATGAACCCACCCGTGTACCAGGTGTAGTACTTGCGCAGCTGGTTAAAAAATGCCCGGTTGGAGCTAGCGGTGACGCTCATCGCAGGTCTCCTTCGTCGACCCCGTACTCCACGTCAAGCTGGCGCATCTTCTTGGCGTAGTAGTAAAGGATGATGACGTAGATGATCAGCGACCCCTGTGCCGCCATGTAGAACGACAGCGGCCAGCCGAAGAAATTGATCTCGGCCAGCGGGATCGCGAAATACCCCATCACGTACGTGACGAGGAACCAGATGAAGAGCAGAACCGCGGTGATCTTGAGGTTCCTGCTCCAGTACTCCTTGTGCTTTTCGGTGAGCTGCATGCGTTCTCCTTGGTTGTCCTTCGTCTCCTGCCTCAGCTGTTGTGTGCTGCCGGGTCCTCCTGCTTTGATGAAACTGCGGTACTGCCATCGACTGCCTGGGGCGCCGTGCGCTCGAGATCCCGCTTGAGCGTGGCTGCATACTTCGGCTCGAACTTCTTCAGTTCCTCGTAGGTCCTGAGCGCCTCGGCGCTGTTGCCGAGGTGGTGGTAGGTCATGCCGAGCTGGTAGTAGCCGTAGGGCGAAAAGGGCTGCAGCTTGATGTTCTTTCTGAAGGCATCAATCGACTCGACCAGACGACCCTGGCGGATCAGGACCAGCCCCAGCCCGTACCAGGCGCGATCGATCGACGGCCGCAGAGCAACAGCGCGGCGGAACGCGCTCTCGGCGTCCTGCAGTTCATCGCGCTGATCGTGGAGGTAGCCCAGGTTGAACCACGCTTCGGCGTTCTTCGGGTTCCGCTCGACGAGCCCCTGGAATTCGGCCAGGGCTCCTTCATGGTCCCCGGTTTCCGCCAGCAGATTGCCGAGCGCCGAACGCGCGACCTCGTCGTCCGGCTTGATCGCGACGATGCGCCGCAGGTCGTCGATCGCTGCCGCCTTGCGGTCGAGCAGCACGTCCAGGCTCGCCTTGCGGCTCAGCCACCAGGTCGACAGCGTCCGCTCGATCGCGTTCACTGGCTCACCCGCTGAAACCGGTCGCACGCGGCCTGCGCAGGGTTGGAGATACAGGTCCCACGCAGGGATACGGAAACAAACACCCAGACGAACACCAGCAACAGCAAAGTCGCCAGCGGAATGTGGGTGTCGAGCACGACGCGTGGCGTCACCTTGCGCACGGCCCAGGTGAACGGGCTCGCCACGGTCTGGAACAGCTTGTAGACGACGTTGTTGTGGCGACGACCCCACGCAAAGATGCCGACGATGAACTGCCCCATCAGTGCGAGCATCGCCACTTCAACGATCGCCTTCACGATGACCAGGAGGAAGGCCACGTGATCGAGTCTCCTTTGGCGGCGCGATGAAGCGCCGGTTGCTCCCTGCAACGGCCCGCGCTCTTGTGGCGCAGTGCCGGACTTGCCTTCGGACGGTCCGCTGCGAGTCCATCAGCCCCCGCAGCGGCCGGACCTTGTCATCCAGGGGCTGCTCGCCCCTGCTGTCTGCCTCCGTCGGAAATCAGTTGTTCACCTTCAGCAGACCCAGCATCGCCCGGTTCTGCCTCCGGCCACGCGCGCGTCAGTTAGTCACCTTCAGCTGATCCATGATCGCGGGATTCTCGAGTGTTGAGGTGTCCTGCGTGATCTCTTCATTCTTCGCGATCGAACGCAGCAGCCGCCGCATGATCTTTCCAGAACGCGTCTTCGGCAGGTTGTCGCCGAAGCGGATGTCCTTGGGCTTGGCGATCGGACCGATCTCCTTGCCAACCCAGTCGCGCAGATCCTTCGCGATCTTCTGCGCCTCTTCGCCGGTCGGGCGGGCGCGCTTCAGTACGACGAAAGCGCAGATCGCTTCGCCGGTCATGTCGTCGGGACGGCCGACCACGGCCGCCTCGGCCACGATCGGATTGGCTACCAGGGCAGATTCGATTTCCATCGTGCCCATGCGGTGACCGGACACGTTCAGCACGTCGTCGATGCGGCCGACGATCTTGAAGTAACCAGTGTCCTTGTCGCGGATCGAACCGTCGCCGGCGAGATACAGCCTGCCGCCGAGTTCCTCGGGGTAGTAGGACTTCTTGTAGCGATCCGGGTCGCCCCAGATCGTCCGGATCATCGCAGGCCATGGCCGCTTGATCACCAGCAGTCCGCCCTGCCCGTTCGGCACGTCATGGCCGGTTTCGTCGACGATAGCGGCCATGATCCCGGGCAGCGGCAGCGTGCACGAGCCAGGTACGGTCGGTGTGACGCCGGGCAGCGGAGTAATCAGGTGGCCGCCAGTCTCGGTCTGCCACCAGGTATCGACGATCGGGCAGCGCCCGCCGCCGACGTTGGTGTGGTACCACATCCACGCCTCGGGATTGATCGGCTCGCCCACCGTGCCAAGGATGCGCAGCCCCGACAGTTTGTACTTCGTCGGGTGCGTGTCTTTGTTGCCCTCGTTGGCCTTGATCAGCGAGCGGATCGCCGTAGGCGCGGTATAGAACACGCTGACCTTGTGGTCCTGGATCATTCGCCAGAATCGACCCGCGTCCGGATAGGTCGGCACGCCTTCGAACATCACTTCGGTGGCGCCGACGGCGAGCGGACCGTATGTGATGTAGGTATGGCCCGTTACCCAGCCGACGTCGGCCGTGCACCAGAAGACGTCGCTCGGTTTGTAGTCGAACGTCCACTTCATCGTGAGGATGGCCCACAGCAGGTAGCCACCGGTCGAGTGCTGCACGCCCTTCGGCTTGCCCGTCGAGCCCGACGTGTACAGGATGAAGAGCGGATGCTCGGCGCCCACCCAGGTCGGCTCGCAGGTTTCCGGCTGGCCCTTGACGACGTCTTCCCACCACTTGTCGCGCGGCGCCTGCATTGGGATATTGCTGCCGGTGCGCTTGTAGACGATGACATTGCGCACGCCCTCGCAACCGCCCATGGCGAAGGCCTCGTCGACCACCGGCTTCAGCGGGATTTCCTTGCCGCCGCGGAACTGGCCGTCGGCGGTGATCACTTCGGTCGCGCCGGCGTCGATGATCCGCTCCTGCAGGCTCTTGGCCGAGAAGCCGCCGAACACCACGGAGTGCGTGGCACCGATGCGGGCGCAGGCCTGCATCGCGACCACGACCTGAACCGACATCGGCATGTAAATCAGCACGCGGTCGCTCTTCTTCACGCCGTGGTGCTTCAGCGCGTTGGCGAGCCGGCAGACCTCCTTGTGCAGCTGGCGGTAGGTGACCTTCGTGACGGTGCCATCGTCCGCTTCGAAGACGATAGCGACCTTGTCGGCGTTGCCGTTTTCGAGGTTGCGGTCGAGGCAGTTGTACGAGGCGTTCAGCTCGCCGTCGGCGAACCACTTGTAGAACGGTGCGGCAGACTCGTCGAGCACCTGCGTGAAAGGTTTCTTCCAGGCAAGGTGTTCTCGCGCGAGGCGCGCCCAGAAACCCTCGAAGTCCCTTTCCGCTTCAGCGAACAGCGCGTTGTACGCGTCCATTCCGGACACGTTGGCCTGCTTGACGAAATCTGCACTGGGCGGAAAGACCCGGCTTTCCTGCAGGACCGATTCGATGTTCCCCATGCCTCCACCTCCACTCAGTCTTCTCGTTATGGGCACATACCTTGCTCGCGCGGACGGTATGAACCCCCCCTTACAGCAGTCTGACAGCACAGCAGGTTTCCACGCTGCAGCGCGGGAAATATCGAATTCTCTCGGGTAAACCCGCAGCCGACGCTGCCCGTACGCCGGTATGCCCGTAAGGCTCTGCGTCGTACTTGGCTCACATCAAAGAACGCCGAGTTTCCTGGATACGGCAGTCGGGAATGCCGGAAACCGGTGATTTGTACGCACGACTTTGCTCGCACACAGAAGGTGGATGGACCGCAAGAGGTCCACTGTTCTGACGGAAGGGGTGGGATTGCTCGGCGCTACGCGCCTCGTCCCTGCGCTTCGCTTCGAGACCGACCGCGCTCGCGCGGTCGTCCTTCGCGCCGCACCGCGGCGCTCGTCGAACCCAGGTGGCTTCTGGCTCCGGCCGCTACGCTTGACCTGGCTGCGCCAGGTTAGCCTCGCCGAAACGATGAGGCCGTTTTCACCCACCCTCACTCCGCCAAAACGAAAGGGCCCGCGAGGGGCCCTTTGTTCTGGCGGAAGGGGTGGGATTCGAACCCACGGTACGGAAGAATCCGTACACCGGATTTCGAATCCGGCGCATTCGACCACTCTGCCACCCTTCCGGTCGAATCGACTTCAGTGAGCCGCGAATTATATCCGCGACAGATGTTCAGACCGGCTTCAATGCCTCGAGGCCGCCCAGGTATGGACGCAGGACCTCGGGAACGACCACGCTGCCGTCCGCCTTCTGGTAGTTCTCCAGCACGGCGACGAGCGTTCGGCCTACGGCAAGTCCGGACCCGTTCAGCGTGTGCACCAGTTCGGTCTTCCCCTGCGCATTCTTGAACCGTGTCTGCATACGTCGCGCCTGGAACGCCTCGCAGTTGGAGACCGACGAAATCTCGCGATAGGCGTTCTGGCCGGGCAGCCAGACTTCGAGGTCGTAGGTCTTCGCTGCGCCGAATCCCATGTCGCCCGTGCACAGCGCCACGACCCGGTACGGCAGCCCGAGTTTCTGCAGGATCGCTTCCGCGTGGCCGACCATCTCCTCGAGCACCTCGTATGAGCGCTCGGGATGCGCGATCTGCACCATCTCGACCTTGTCGAACTGGTGCTGGCGGATCATGCCGCGCGTGTCCTTGCCGTAGCTGCCGGCCTCGGAGCGGAAACACGGCGTGTGCGCAGTCAGCTTCATCGGCAGGTCCGATTCGCGCAACAGATCGCCCCGCACCGTGTTCGTAAGCGAGATCTCGGACGTGGAGATGAGGTACAGCTCCTCCTTGTCTTCACCGCCGCCCTTCGTCACCCAGAACATGTCATCGCGGAACTTGGGCAGTTGGCCGGTGCCGAGCAGCGTGTCGCGATTGACGATGTACGGCGTGTAGCACTCGGTATAGCCGTGCTCCGTCGTCTGCGTGTCGAGCATGAACTGCGCCAGAGCCCGATGCAGGCGCGCCACGGGACCCTTGAGCAGCGCGAAGCGCGATCCGGAAAGCTTTGCCGCCACCTCGAAGTCGAGTCCCAGCGCGGCACCGACGTCAACGTGGTCGCGCGGCGTGAAGTCGAAGGCGTGCGGCGTGCCCCACCGCCGCACTTCCACGTTGTCCTCGGCGCTCGACCCGCCGGGCACCGACGCGTGCGGAACGTTGGGCACATTCAGCATGAACTCGTTCACCCGCGCCTGAATCTCGCCGAGCTGGACTTCGAGGTCCTTGACCTGCTGCGGAATGGCGCCAACCTCGGCCATCACCGCGCTGGCATCCTCGCCGCGCGATTTGAGGGCGCCGATCTGCTTTGACAGCGCGTTCCGGCGCGCCTGCAGCTCCTCAGTCTGGACCTGCACTGCCTTGCGTTCAGCTTCGAGCACGTTGAAGCCTTCTACGTCGAATTCATAGCCGCGAGCGCGCAGCCGCTCGGCGACGCCGTTGACGTCCTTGCGCAGCAGATTGATGTCGAGCATGGAATTTCCTGAAGGGGAGATGTCGCCGGCGGAGCCGGCGCGTCAGTGTCTGAGCCGGGACCACGGCATCGCGCGGCCCCTGTATCGATCAGTCACGCGAGCTGCAATTACTCAGCAAGCGGAAGCTGCGGCGAGGGAATCTGCGCGGTCGCATGCTGCGCATTTTCGCCGAGCGAGCGATGCCACGCAAATTCGCAGCATAAGCGCAGATGCGCGGACCCGGCACCGACGTTCAGGCCCCTTCGCCGCCCTGCCCGGCGTCCCGTGCGCGCAACTGTGCGAGGCGTTCCCGAATGCGCGCCTCGACACCCTCGCCCTTCGGCTCGTAGAACCGCTGCGCAACGAGCCCGTCGGGGAAGTAGCGCTCACCCGCCGCATAGGCGCCCGGCTCGTCGTGCGCGTAGCGGTATCCCGCGCCGTAGCCAAGGTCCTTCATCAGCCGCGTGGGCGCATTGCGCAGATGCATCGGCACCGGGCGGGAGGCGTCGCTCTGCACCAACGCACGGGCCGCGTTGTAGGCCGTGTACAGCGCGTTCGACTTCGGCGCGACGGCGAGGTAGACGACAGCCTGCGCGATGGCCAGTTCGCCTTCGGGCGAGCCGAGGCGCTCGTAGGTCTCCGAGGCCGCGAGCGCGATGTCGAGCCCCCGCGGATCGGCGAGCCCGACATCTTCGACCGCCATGCGCACGACGCGCCGGGCGATGTAACGCGGATCGGCGCCGCCGTCGAGCATGCGCACCATCCAGTAGAGCGAAGCGTCCGGATCGGACCCCCTTACCGACTTGTGCAGCGCCGAGATCTGGTCGTAGAAGTTCTCTCCGCCCTTGTCGAACCGGCGCAGCGTTGCTGGCAGCGCGGCGCGAAGGAAGTCCGCGTCGATCATGCGCCGGCCCTTGTCCGCGGCGGCGCTCGCCGTCACTTCCAGCGCATTGAGCAGGCGCCGGGCGTCGCCGTCCGCGAGATCGATCAGCATGCGGCGCGCCGCGGCTTCGACCTCGAGTCCGCCGAGCGGCCCGGTCGCGGCGCGCGTGATCAGTGAGTCGAGCTCATCGGCGGTGAGGGGCTGCAGCACGTAGACGGCAGCGCGCGACAGCAGCGCCCCGACCACCTCGAACGACGGGTTCTCGGTCGTCGCACCGACAAAGATGAACAATCCCGATTCGACGTGCGGAAGGAAGGCATCCTGCTGCGCCTTGTTGAAGCGGTGCACCTCGTCGACGAATACAACAGTCGCCTTGCCGCTGCGCGCGCGGTTGGCCTGCGCGCGTTCCACGGAATCGCGGATGTCCTTGACCCCTCCAAGCACGGCCGATATCGCGACGAAGTCCAGCCCGAAGGCGTCGGCCATCAGCCGCGCCAGCGTCGTCTTGCCGACTCCCGGCGGACCCCACAGGATCATCGAATGCGGCCGTCCCGCCTCGAACGCGACGCGCAGCGGCTTGCCCTGGCCTAGCAGGTGCGACTGACCGACCACCTCATCGATCGTCTGCGGCCGCATGCGCTCCGCGAGCGGCGCATCGGCAGGCTCGGTGGCAAAGAGGTCGCTCATTTTGGGGGCCCGATGTCCGGACAGGCTAGCATCGCGCCCGCTGCCCCGGAAATGCGGGCAGAGCGTATCCAAACAACGAAGGACGATGATGAAGAAATTGGTGCTGCTTGCGCTGCTCGCAAGTCCCCTCGCATGGGCCCAGGATGCCACTGTCGTGAAAGCCGCCGCCGAGAAGGGGGCCATCAAAACGGATTCGGGCATGGTCTATCGCTCGCTGAAGGACGGCACCGGGCCGAGCCCGAAGGACACCGACGTCGTGCGGGTGCACTACCGCGGCACGTTCCCGGACGGCAAGGAGTTCGACAGCTCGATTGCGCGCGGCCAGCCCGCAGAGTTCCCGCTGAACCGCGTCATCAAGTGCTGGACCGAAGGCGTGCAGAAAATGAAGGTCGGCGGCAAGGCCAGGCTCACCTGCCCGGCGAACGTCGCCTATGGCGAGCGCGGCACGCCCGGCGGCCCGATTCCGCCGAACGCAACGCTGGTGTTCGAGGTCGAGCTGCTCGGAATCAAGTGACGAGCGCCGCTTACTTACGCGCCCTTCGGCCGCACGTGAGCGGCGATTGTGTCCGCCGATAGCACCCGCGCGATCCTGTTTGCGCTTGGTGCGAACGCGGGCATTGCCGTCACGAAATTCGCCGCGGCGGCCTACACCGGCTCCGGCGCACTACTCGCCGAGGCAATCCACTCGGTCGCCGACACCGCCAACCAGGTTCTTCTGCTTGTCGGCCTGAAGCGCTCGAAAGCGGCGCCGACCGTGCAGCATCCGCTCGGCCATCACCGCATCACCTACTTCTACGGAATGATGGTGGCCTTGCTGCTGTTCTTCGTCGGCGGCCTGTTCTCGATCTACGAAGGCTGGCAACGCCTGCGGCACCCCGAACCGCTCAGCAACGCGCACGTGGCACTGGCGGTGCTGGGCGTGGCGATCGTCCTCGAGTCGATCTCGCTATGGGGCGCCTTGCGCGAGATCGGCAAGGTGCGCGCCGGTCGATCGCTGCTGCGCTGGTTCCGCGAGACGCGGCAATCCGAGCTGATGGTGGTCGCAGGTGAGGACATTGCGGCGCTCGGCGGCCTCGTGTTCGCGTTCGTTGCGGTGCTGCTGTCCGCGTGGACCGGCAATCCTCTGTTCGATGCGGCGGGTTCAATCGCCGTCGGGGCGCTGCTGGTCATCGTTGCGATCGCGATCATCGTCGAGGTCAAGGGCATGATCGTCGGCGAATCGGCTGAGCCGGCCCTTCGACGGGCGATCGAGCGGCACGTCGCGTCGCGGCCTGAGGTGAAGCGCGTCATCCGCATCATCACGCTGCAATGGGGCGAGAAGATCGTCGTCGCGGTCCGCGCCGAGATGGCCCCGGTCCCCACCGCCGACGAACTCGTCGCCGCCATCAGCCGCGCCGAAGCCTCACTGCAGGAGGCCTTTCCTCAGGCGCAGTGGGTGTTCTTCGAGCCGGATAGATGAGCGTCTCGGCTGTACGCGAGCGCTGCGCGCTCGCACGTGCACCCTCGACGGGAGCCCTCGCTGCGCTTGCACTTTGCTTGTGCCGGCTGCGCTCCGGAGCCGACTAAATGTTCCGTCGCGAGTGCACGTGCATCGGCGAAGCCGATGCGTACACTTGCGACGCTCACTCGGTCAGGACATCCGCGCCCTTGGGCGGTGTGAAGCTGAAGGTGTCGGCGCCGAGCTTCGGGTTGCGCTCGACATTGCTGAACGTGAGGCGCGTCGTGTTGCCGAAGCTGTCGACGAGCTGCATGGCGCCCGGCAGGCCGTCACGGAAGCCGATCTCGATGCGCTCAAATGGCGTGTCTTTCATCCGTGGTCTGGCGAGCACCCACTCGAGACCGTCGCGTGCGCCGGCATCACTGACTTCGAACTCGCGTTCGAAGTCGTTCGAGCCGAACAGGATCGATGCCGGACTCGAGGGCAGCGCCGACTGCAGTTTGCGCACGGTCGCCTGATTGAGGTCCCTGTCGAACAGCGTGAGTCGCTGGCCGTCGGCGACGATCAGCTGTTCGTAGGGCTTCTCATAGATCCAGCGGAATTTGCCAGGCCGCTGGAACGCGAAACGCCCGCTCGACTGCTGCGTCGCGTTGCTGCGGATCACACGTTGCACGAACTCGCCGCGGGCGCTGGTTGTCTGCGTCAGAAAACTGCGCAGCTGGTCGAGCGCAGCGGCCCGAGCCGATCCCACACCGAAAGCGAACAGCGCGCATGCGAGCGCCACGCGCCCGTACCCCCCCAGCGCCCGCCAGCTCACGAGTCGCGCGCCGGCACGAGGATCTCGCGGTTGCCGTTGCTCTGCATAGGCGAGACGAGCCCGGCGCGTTCCATGTCCTCGAGCAGCCGTGCTGCACGGTTGTAGCCGATGCGCAAATGCCGTTGCACCAGCGATATCGAGGCACGGCGGTTCTTCACGACGATCTCGACCGCCTGGTCGTACAGCGGATCGGCCTCGCCCCCCGGCTGGCCGCCGGCACTTTCATCGCCCTCAGTGGACGGGGCGTCGAGCACGCCCTCGATGTACTGCGCCGGCCCGCGCCGGCGCAGCATGTCGACGACGCGATGCACCTCGGCGTCCGACACGAATGCGCCGTGCACGCGCGTCGGCAGTCCGGTGCCCGGCGCGAGATAGAGCATGTCGCCCTGCCCCAGCAGCGACTCGGCCCCCATCTGGTCGAGGATCGTGCGCGAATCGACGCGGCTCGACACCTGGTACGAGATCCGTGCCGGAATGTTCGCCTTGATGAGGCCGGTGATGACGTCCACCGACGGCCGCTGCGTCGCGAGGATCAGGTGCATGCCGGCGGCGCGCGCCTTCTGCGCGATGCGCGCGATCAGCTCCTCGACCTTCTTGCCGGCCACCATCATCAGGTCGGCCAGCTCGTCGATGACGACGACGATCATGGGCAGCGTATCGAGCGGCTCCGGATCATCGGGCGTCAGCGAGAAGGGATTCTTCACCGGCTCGCCCTTGGCGCGCCCCTCAGCGATCCTGGCGTTGTATCCGGACAGGCTGCGCACGCCGAGCTTGCTCATCACCCGGTAACGCTTGTCCATCTCGACGACGCACCACTGCAGCGCGTTGGCCGCCTCGCGCATGTCGGTGACGACCGGGCACAGCAGGTGCGGGATACCCTCGTAGACCGAGAGCTCGAGCATCTTGGGATCGACCAGGATCAGCCGCACCTGCGAGGGATCCGCCTTGTACAGGATCGAAAGGATCATCGCGTTGATGCCGACGGACTTGCCGGAACCGGTCGTGCCGGCCACCATCAGGTGCGGCATGCGCGCCAGGTCGACGACGACCGCCTTGCCGCCGATGTCCTTGCCGAGACCGAGCGTCACCAGCGACGCGCTCTCGCTGTAGACGGCGGAGCCGAGGATCTCCGCGAGCTTCACGACCTGCCGGCGCGGATTCGGCAGCTCCAGCCCCATCAGGTTCTTACCCGGAATGGTCTCGACGACACGCACCGAGACCAGTGAGAGCGAGCGCGCCAGATCCTTCGCCAGGTTGACGATCTGGCTGCCCTTCACGCCGACCGCCGGTTCGATCTCGTAGCGCGTGATCACCGGCCCCGGATAGGCGGCCACGACCTGCGCCTCGACGTTGAAGTCGCGCAGTTTCTTCTCGATCAGCCGCGATGTGAACTCCAGCGTTTCGGTCGAGACGCTCTCGATCGCCGGGGGCGGCTCATCGAGCAGGTCGAGCGCCGGCAGGCGCGCATCCGCCATCTCGGCGAACAGAGGCACCTGCTTTTCCTTCTGCTTGCGCTCGGAGGCCTTGACATGCGCGGGCTGCCGCTCGATGTGCACCGGCGGCGCTTCCTCGATGCGTTCGCGCTCCTCGGCCAGTGCCGCTTCGCGGTCTTTGCTCGCGGCTTCGCCGATGGCGCGATCCTCGGCTTCCTCGCGCCGGCGTTCGGCCCGCCGTGAGAAGCCTTCGATGAAAC
>DAOMFL010000068.1:0-18742 GCA_035429805.1 Burkholderiaceae bacterium | reverse complement strand
GGCCGCGCGCTCCCGCGACGGCGGCCGGCGGCTGCGGTCGCTCTCCGCGCGCGATCGCCTCGAGTGCCGCGCGCACGGCGGCGACGGCCGCCTCGGTCACTTCGTTGCGATAGAGGCTCCCCTTGCTGGCGTCGCGCATCGCGAACCCGGCGTGCGCCCAGACGTCGCCGGCGTCCATCTCGGCGTTCGCCTGCAGCACGGTGATGCCCCACCGGGCTTCGCCATCCTGAACCGCCCAGTCGAGGGCCGACGGGCCGCGGTCGCCGACGACCCCCGGGTGCACGACGAGGCAGCGCACGGAGCCCCAGACCGCTGCGGGAATGGCGCGCTTGAGGAACGGTGCGATGACGACGTCGGGCTTCCAGCGCCGCACGGCGTCGATCGTCACGGCATCGTTGACGTCGAGTTCGAGCGAGACCTCGTGGCCCCAGTCCTCGAGTTCGATCCAGAGGCGCTGGGTGAGGCTGTTGAACGAATGCGCGAGCAGCAGGATGCGCATCGTGCAGGGCCCTGCTAGCAGATACGGGGAAGCTGCTCCCCGGTCAGCCAGTCGACGACGCGCCGGCCGCCGAAGCTCGTCTCCATCTGCACGAAGCGGTGCGGGTCGGCGATGACTTCGCCGATGATCGCGGCGTCGGCACCGAGCGGGTGGGCGCGCATCGCCGCCAGCAGTCGCTCGCCGTCCTCCCGCGGGCAGATCGCGATCAGCTTGCCTTCGTTGGCGACATAGAGCGGATCCAGCCCGAGGAACTCACAGGCGGCGTTGACTTCCGCGCGCACCGGAATCTTCGCCTCGTGGATCAGCATGCCGACGCCGGACTGGCGCGCGAACTCGTTGAGCGTCGTGCCGAGCCCGCCGCGTGTCGGGTCGCGCAGGCAGCGGATAGCCGGCACGGCGTCGACCATCGCGGCCACGAGACCGTGCAGCGCGGCGGTGTCGGAGTGGATCGTCGTCTCGAACGTGAGGTTCTCGCGCAGCGACATGATCGCGACGCCGTGGTCGCCGATCGTTCCGGAAACCAGGATCACGTCGCCGGGCCGCGCCCTGTCGCCGGAAATCTCGACGCCTGGCGGCACGACGCCGATGCCTGTCGTCGTGATGAACAGGCCGTCGCCCTTGCCCTGTTCGACGACCTTGGTGTCGCCGGTGACGATAGGCACGCCGGCCTCGCGCGACGCGGCGGCCATCGACTCGACGATGCGCTTCAACGAGGCAAGCGGGAAGCCCTCTTCGAGGATGAACCCGGCCGCAAGGTAGAGCGGCCGCGCGCCCGACATCGCCACGTCGTTGATCGTGCCGTGCACTGCGAGGCAGCCGATGTCGCCGCCCGGGAATTCGAGCGGCGACACAACGTGGCTGTCGGTGGCCATCACCATGCGGCCGGCCGGCACCGTGAAGAGAGCATTGTCGTTGCCCTGCGCCAGCCACTCGTTGGCGAAGGCGCGCGCAAACAGTTCCTCGATCAGCTGCGCCATCGCGCGACCGCCGCCGCCGTGCGTCATATCGACGCGGCCGTGTTTGAAATCGACCGGCCGCACGTAGTCGCTGCGGACCTTGGTCATGCGGCGCGCACCTCGATGTCTTTGAACCGGCCGTAGGTGTAGTGCGCGGCGCAGGCGCCCTCGGAACTCACCATGCACGAGCCCATCGGGTTCTCCGGCGTGCAGACGGTGCCAAAGAGCTTGCAGTCCACGGGCTTCTTCACTCCGCGCAGGATTGCGCCGCACTCGCACGCCTTGTTGTCGGCCACCGAGTGGTATTCGATGCCGAATCGCCGCTCGGCGTCGAACTCCGAGTAGGTCTCCTTGATGCGCAGCGCGGAGTAGGGCACTTCGCCGAGTCCGCGCCACTCGAAGGTGCGGCGCAGCTCGAACACGTCGGCCACCAGCGCCTTGGCCTTCTCGTTGCCGTCGCGCGTCACGGCGCGCGTGAACTCGTTTTCCACTTCGGCGCGGCCATCGTTGAGCTGCCGCACCAGCATCAGGATCGCCTGCATCACGTCGAGCGGCTCGAAGCCGGCGATGACGACCGGACGCTGGTACTCCTCGGCGAAGTACTCGTAGGGCTGGCTGCCGATCACCGTGCTGACGTGCGCCGGGCCGATGAAACCGTCGAGCGGCACGATGCCGAGTTCGCGCACCTCCGGGGACTCGAGGATGTGCGTGATCGCCGCCGGCGTCAGCACATGGTTGCAGAACACGGTGAAGTTCTTGAGCCCCAGCAATTTCGCCTGGCGCAGGACGATGGCGGTCGGTGGCGTCGTCGTCTCGAAGCCGATGGCGAAGAACACGACCTCGCGCGCCGGATTGCTTTGCGCGATCTTCAACGCGTCGGCGGCCGAATAGACCATGCGGATGTCGGCGCCACGCGCCTTGGCCTTCATCAGTGACAGTCCGTTCGAGGCGGGTACGCGCATCGTGTCGGCATAGGTGCAGACGATCGCCGAATGCTGTGTCGCCAGCTCGATCGCGTTGTCGATGCGGCCGATCGGCAGGACGCACACGGGGCAGCCCGGCCCGTGCACCATGTTCACGTTCTCCGGAAGCAGCTCCTTGATGCCGTAACGCGAGATCGCGTGGGTGTGGCCGCCGCAGAACTCCATCAGGTTGTAGCGGCGCTCGGGACGGGCCTCGGCCCGGATGCGGGCGGCAATCCGGCGCGCCAGTTCGCCGTCGCGGAATTCGTCGATGTACCTCATGCGGCGGTGCCCGTGTCTGCGGCCAGGCCGGCCTCGGCAAAGAGCGCCAACGTGCGCTCGGCTTCGGCCGGGTCGAGCTTTTGCAGCGCGTAGCCGACATGCACGATGACGTAGTCGCCCGGCTGCACGTCGTTCACGAGTTCGAGCGAGATGCGCTTGCGCACGCCGCCCAGGTCGATCAGGCCCTCCGACGCAGGCAGCAGCTCAACGACGCGGGCGGGCAGGGCAAGGCACATCGATGTTCCTTCAGTGCAATGAGGGCGCAGCCACCGCCAGCCGGCCGACCCAGGCCTGCCCGAGGCTCAGGCCGCCGTCGTTCGGCGGCGCCTGACACGCCTCCAGCACGTCCAAGCCGTGCTCGACGAGGCGCCGGCGCAGGCCGTCGGCGAGGATGCGGTTGTTGAAGCAGCCGCCGCCGAAGACGATCGTCGTCAGCCGCTGCGCGCGGGCCTGCTCGACGCACCAGGCGCCCAGCGCCTCGATCAGCGTTGCATGAAAGACCGCCGCTCCGCGCGCGGCGTCGCGCTCGCCGGCCAGGTGCGCGGCCAGTGGCAGCAGATCCAGCACGTCGCCCGCCAGCCGGTAGCCGTCGGTGATCGGCGCGACTGGGCCGTGCCGCGACGCGAGGCCTTCCAGCAGCATCGGCGCCTGGCCTTCAAACGCCTGGATGCTGCGCACGCCGAGGAGCCCGGCCACGGCATCGAACCAGCGCCCCATGCTGCTGGTCCGAGGGCAGTTCACGTCCCGGGTCAGCATCTGCTGCACCGTGTGCACGGCCGGCTGCGCAAAGCGGCCGCCGATCTCGTCGTTGCGCCCGAGCGCGTGCAGCACGGCCGCGGCCACGCGCCACGGCTCGCGCGCGGCGCGGTCTCCTCCGGGCAATGCGATCTCGCACAGGTGTCCGAGGCGCTCGAAGCGGTGTCCGTCCACCCGCAGCAGTTCGCCGCCCCACGCGCTGCCGTCGGATCCCAGTCCGACGCCGTCGAGCGCGAGTCCGAGCACCGGTCCGCGCACCCCGTGCTCGGCGACGACCGCCGCCACATGGGCGTGATGATGCTGCACGCCGACGACGCGCAGACCATGCTCCTGCGCGACTCGTGACGCGTAGCGCGTGCTGTAGAAGTCCGGGTGCAGGTCGTGCACGACGACCTCGGGCGTGATCTCCAGTACCTCGCACAGGTGGTCGACTGCTTCGTCGAGCGCGCGGCACGTCGGCGCATTGTCGAGGGAGCCGATGTGCTGCGATAAGAACGCCTCGGCTCCGCGCGTCACGCACACCGTGTTCTTCAGGTAGGCCCCGACCGCGAGCACTGGCGGGCCGTCGTCGGGCATACGGATCGGCACGGGCGTATAGCCACGGGCGCGACGAACGAAAGCCGGAGCTGCAGGAGTCCCGTCCGGTGCCGCGCGGACCACGCTGTCGTCGCAGCGGATCAGCACCGGGCGGTCGTGCAGCAGCAATGCATCGGCGATGCCGCCGAGGCGACGTACCGCCTCGTCGTTGTCGATGACGAGCGGTTCGCCACCGGGATTGGCGCTGGTCATCACGAGCGCCAACGGCTGCCGCGAGGCCAGCCACGCCGTTCCCGCAGGGCGGCCGGCCGCTTCATGGAACAGCAGCAGGTGCAGCGGCGAGGAGGGCAGCATGACGCCGAGCGTCGTCATGCCGGGCGCGACTCCGCGCAGCGGCTCGCTGCCGCCGCGCAACTGGTCCAGCAGCACGATCGGGCGTTGCGCGGACTCGAGCAACGCGCGCTCCGCATTGTCCACTTTCGCGAGCGCGGCCGCGGAGGCGGTGTTGGCCACCATGATCGCCAACGGCTTTTCCTCGCGTGCCTTGCGCTCGCGCAGCCGCGCGACGGCGACCGCGTTGCGCGCGTCGCAGGCGAGCTGGAATCCGCCGACCGCCTTGATGGCGACGATCTCGCCGCGCTGCAGGAATTCGAGCGCCGCGGCGACCGGGTCGTCCACCGCCATTAGGTCACCCTGCTCATCCCGAAGCTCGAGTCTCGGTCCGCACTCCGGGCAGGCGTTGGGCTGCGCGTGGAAGCGGCGGTCGCCAGGATCGCCGTATTCGCGCCGGCACGCCGGACACTGCGCGAACGCGGCCATGCTGGTGTTAGGCCGGTCATAGGGCAGCGCGGCGGTGATCGTGTAGCGCGGCCCGCAGTGGGTGCAGTTCGTGAACGCGTAGCGCCAGCGGCGGTTCGCCGGGTCGAACATCTCGGCGATGCAGTCGGGGCACGGCGCCGCGTCGGGCGTGACGCCGGTGACGACCGGGCCGCCGGCGCTCGCGTCGATGACGAAGCCGCATTCATCCACACGGGGCTCGGCGCAGGTCGTCTCGACCGCATCGATGCGCGCGAGCCGGGGCGCTTCGCTGCCCAGCCGCGCGAGGAAGGCGTCGAGTTGCGCCGCCGACCCCTGAACCTCGATCTGCACGCCGCCGCCGTCGTTGAGCACGCGGCCCGAGAGCGCGAGGTCCTGAGCAAGGCGATACACGAATGGACGGAATCCGACGCCCTGCACCTGGCCACGCACGCGTACGGCGCGGCGGCTGATCGTCGGGGCGGCGCGGCTCGTCATGGTGCGTTTCAGCCCCGCTCCGCGAGCCGGGCTTCGAGTTCGGTCACGCGGCGCCTGAGCGCAGCCACGTTCTGCGCCGCCGCGTGCCGGGCCGTGACCGCATGCAGGCGAACCCAGTTGATCCACAGGTCCATGCCGTCGCCCTTCGTCGCCGAGACCTGCATCACCTCGATCGCCGGATTGATGCGGCGCGCGTACTCGATGCACTTAGCGACGTCGAAGCTGACGTACGGCAGCAGGTCGACCTTGTTCAGCAGCATCAGCGAGGCCGCGCGGAACATGTCCGGGTACTTCAGCGGCTTGTCCTCGCCCTCGGTCACCGACAGCACGACCACCTTGTGCGCCTCGCCGAGGTCGAACGCCGCCGGGCACACGAGGTTGCCGACGTTCTCGATGAAGAGCACGGAACCGTCGCCCGGCTGCAGCCGCTCGAGCGCGCGCTCGACCATGCTGGCATCCAGGTGGCAGCCCTTGCCGGTGTTGATCTGCAGCGCCTTCGCACCGGTGGCGCGGATACGGTCGGCGTCGTGCGTGGTCTGCTGGTCACCCTCGATGACGGTGACCGCCTGCTGTGGCTGCAGGCGCCGGATCGATTCGGTGAGCAGCGTCGTCTTGCCCGAGCCCGGGCTCGAAACCAGATTGACGGCAAAGATGCCGCGTTCTGCGAGGAACTCGCGGTTGAAGCGGGCGTGGCGGTCGTTCTTCGCGAGGATGTCCTGCTCGACCTGCACCATTTTCGCAGGGCTCATTCCCGGCGCGTGAGCGTGCGCGGGACCGTGTCCATAGTGCAGATCCGAGGCGCCCTCGTGCGCATGCGCGTGACGCACGACACTGCCGTCCGGCATCACATGCACGTGCTCGTGCTCATGATGGTGGGAAGTCGCGCCTTCGTGCACATGCCCGTGGTGGTGGAAGTGATCGTGTTCGGCGTCGTGATGCTGCTCGTCGCCGTGCGCGTGTTCGCCCTCGTGCGCGTGGCCATGCCGGTGAACCGTGCCGTCCGTGTGGACGTGCTCGTGTTCGTGGCCGTCGCCCTCGATCTTCGTCTCGCCGCTGCCGCAGCCGCAGGTTGTGCACATGTTCGTTCTCCTGGAGGTCGCCTCAGTTGGCGCTGGGCCGCTCCCAAGCCGACTGGCAGCCCCCACGGGGCTGCGCGCGGACAGGCGGCAGGCCCTGCGGCCTGATGCCCGCCTCGCGCAGCGGTTCGGCTTGCAAGCCGAACCGTGGACGAGCGAACGTAGTGAGCGTGGGGGTCATTCAGTCAACCTCGATTTCCCTGACTTTCATTTCCTCGCCCTGCGTGACCTGCAGCTGGTAGCTGCCGCACAACGGGCAGGCGTCGCCCAGCCGGTCCAGCGGCACGCTCTGGCCGCACGGCATGCACCAGGCGCGGCCGGGGGTTGCCCGCACATCGAGGCGCGCGCCGTGGGCCACCGTGCCGCGCGTGACGGCATCGAAACAGAAGCGCAGCGACTGCTCCTCCACGTGCGACAGCGAGCCGATCTCGAGCACGACCGCGCGTACCTGGCGGGCCGCGTTGGCGGACGCGGTGTCCTCGACGATCTGCAGGATGCCCTCGGCCAGCGACATTTCATGCATCGGCGACCTCGACAGTGAACGCCACGCAGGGGTCGAGCGCCTGCGCCAGCAGAGTCGCCTCCCGCCGCGCAGCGTCGTCGTCCGCCACGAGGCGCCCGAGAAGACCGTGCGGCAGGGCACCGTCCGGATGGAAGTTCCATTCCGTGGGCGCGACGACCCGGTACTGTTCGACGCGCCCGTCGGCTGCGACCTGCGCCTGGTGCAGCAGCAGGCCGCGTGCCGTCTGCGCGAGCCCGATGCCGGTGCCGTCGCCCGCGCTGTGCTGGCGCACGAGCGCGACTTCATCGCCAGGCGCCAGCAGTAGTGCAAGGTCGACGAGTTGTGCGACGAACCGTGCGGCGATGCTGTTGCCGTCGCACTCGAGGAAGGCGGATACCAGTGGGTGCTGCGCGCGGCGTGCGAGTGCCCCCGTTTCGACCGGCCGCCCGAGCCAGTCCGGGCTCTGGCCAAACGCAGGCGCTGCATCGAGCGCAGGCAGCATATGGGCGATGTCGTCGACGTCCGCTTCGGGCATGGGCCTGACATCGCTGCAGCCCAGTCCGTCCGCTTCGCGCCGCAGGCGTGCAAGCCCCTGCGCGGGAACGGTAGGCGTGGCCGCGGTCCAGCGGTCGAGCGCGTCCAGCGTGGGCTCTGCGAGCCAGCGCTCCGGCTCGATGCCGTAGACGTGCTCGCGCGCGATCTCGCGATTCACCGCGAGTCCCTGCCCCGGGGCCGCCTGCCGCGCACGGGCCAGCGCCTTCAGGTTGCCCGCGGCGCCGAGGACGCGGGGCCAATCCAGCAGCAGCCGCGTCAGCAATTCGACCGTCGCCTCGCGCCGCACCTCGTCGTTGCGGAGTGCAAGCCCGGCGTCGTCGAATGGCCGGCCGCGCGCGGCATCGAGTGCGCCGGCGGCCGCTGCGCCCTGCGCCCGCGCACAGATCGAGAACAACAACGGCATCGCGCGGGCCACCTCGTCGGCGGGACGGCCGCGCGTCAGCGACGGCGGCAGAGCAGTGCGCGTCGACCGGATGCCGACCGACCGGATGCGGCCGGCCCGCACGCCGAGGCGCAGGTCCAGCTCACCTTCCCTGAACATCGGCTTCACCCGCGCGCAGGAAGCGGCCGCGCAGGAAGTCGCGCTTGCTCATCGGCGCATGCGCCTGCTCGCCGATCCGCGCCAGTGTTTCCGCAGGGCGCTCGGCCGCTGGCGGTCGCTCGGCGTGCTGCGCATCGAGCAGCGCCGCGCGCGCCAGCTCCGCCACCGTCACCGCGGTGACATGGTCCTCGAACTCGAGCGCCGGGGAAAACAGCGAGCACATGCGGTATTCGCCGGCCACTGGGTCGACCGCATCGATGAACTCGTAGCCGCCGGCGGGGAACTCGTAGCGGTGCTTCTCGCCGGGGCGGATCGCGCGCCACACCGCCGGATCGAGCGGCAGCAGCATCAGGTTGATCGACCACGGCGTCACCAGCACTCCGAGCCAGTGACCCTCCCAGGTTGCGAAACCGACGGCCTGCACGCGCAGCGCCGGATTGACGAAACCCAGGCCCTGCATGCGCTCAGCGACCGCGCCGAAGGCGCGCTCGAGGGCGGCGGACGGGTTGGGGCGCAGGGCGCTGTCAGGCGTCATCGTCGATCACGAGGAAGCCGTCCTTCGGCGTCGAGCAGTTCGGGCAGGTCCAGTGCGCCGGCAGCTCGCCGAACGGCGTGCCCGGCGCGATCTGCCAGGCCGGATCCCCATCGGCCGGGTCGTACACATGCCAGCACACCTTGCACTCGAGGCGCGTCGTCGGCGCCATCGCCGACTGCCGTTGCGTCGTCACGATCAGGCCGCGCAGGACTCGCTCATCCACTCGATCAGCTCGGCCAGCCGGCCGCGCGTGTCGTCGAGGTCCTCGTCGGCCGCAACCGCGACCTCCGGCACGTCGACGACTTCGATGGTGTTCAGGATGAGTGTGTTCATGCTGTTGAAGTACTGCACGCGCCAGACGTCGCGCGCCGTCGTCGACGTGATGCGGCAGTTGCCGAAGCCACGCGACATGATGGCGACGGACCCGACCGGCAATGCGCGCTCGAGCACCTGATGGTCCTCCGGCGTCAGCGGGAAGAGAGTCAGGTTGATGACATGCGCCCGATCGCCCTGTCGGCGGCCTGCGATCTGCGCGCGCAGCTCATGCAGCAGTGCAGGCGAGTTCATCGCGCCCGCCGGGACCTCCACCAGCGGCAGCTCGCCGCGAGCGCCCGCGCGCGCCGCCTCGACGACGTCCTCCGGCAGCGGGCCCGCTTCGATCCAGTCATTGATAACCGCGCCGTCGGCGTCGACCTCGAACGCACGCCACAGCCCGGTGAACACGCTTTCCTGGATCTTCAGCCGGCGCGCGCCATTGACCTGGATGCTGACCTCGCCGTCACCAAGCATTTCGTTCGTCACGCCCAGCACCGGAGGCGGTACGTCGCGCAGGTCGAAACGCAGGTTGCCCGCGCCCGACGGCATCCAGCGCTGCATCTTGTCGAGCACTCCGGCGAGCAGGTCGCGGGCGGCTGTCAGCGCCTGCGCTTCACCACGCTCCGGCACGCGTGGCATCTGGAACGTCCGCATGTCGCGCGGCATGTCGAGGTACTGCAGCTCCTCTTCCTCGACGTGGGAACCGGGCCCGACCATGCGAACCGGGATGGGAATCGATTTCATCTTTGCGTCCAATGAGAGTTCAGTGCCCGCAGCCGGCGGAAGCCCCTCCGGCCGGCCTGACTGCGATGCCGACCGACGGCGGTCGCGTCGGCTCCGAGGTGAGGAGCCGCAAGGTCTCCTCGAGATATTCGTCCCAGTTGCGCAGTCCGTCGATGGCTCCGACATAGGAGCCGTCGCGCAGCACCACCAGTGCCGGCCAGCGCGCGAAGCCGTAGCGCGGCGCGACCTTGCGGGCCACCTCCGGATACAGCACGCCGGTGCGGAAGCGACCCGGGAAGGCCCGCAGTACTTCCGGCGCGATGACGGCGAGATCGAGCGTTTCCCGGTAGCGCACCGGATCTTCGGTGAAGACGAGCATCACGTGGCCGGGTGACGCGACGAAGGCGTCTATCGACTCGGCGTCAAGCGCAGTGAATCCGTGCCGCGAAACCAGCTGCTCGAGCAGCGGATGCAGCGGTGCCGCAGTCGCGGCGGGGGCACTCATGGATCGATCTCCTTTGCAGTGCGACCAAGGTGAGGCGGCAGCGCCGGCTCGCGGTTCAGAAGGTCGGCGAAGAAGGCGTCGACATCGTGGCCCTGCAGCGCCGCGTCCAGCGCGGCCAGCGCGGCGCGTGTCTGCTGCGCTTCGTCCTCGTCCATCACGCGCAGCGCCGAGCCCTGGAAGGCGAGCACCCAGGTTCCGGGCGGTTGCCGGCCGACCAGAAGCATGTTGAGGCGTTCGCGCCGGCCGTCGTCCACGCAGACGGCCGTCTGTTCGTCGCCTTCCACGACCTGCAGGGGTACGCCGATGCACATGGGCCGTCCTCAGCGTCGCGCGCGCTCGCGCAGTTCGAGCACCCGCGCGTCGCCGACGCGACAGGCCGCCTCGGCAGCGGGGCGTGCGTCTTCATAGGCGGCGAGGCCGACCGGCTCCGCGCCCAGCGGCGCGGCGGTGTCGTTGGCCGCCCGACGCTCGCCCGCGTAGCCCCAGCGCGCCAGTTCGTCCGCGGCGAGCGCCACGGCCTCATCGAGCCGCGCACGGACCGGCTCGGTCAGACTGCCGCCGAAGTCATCGAGCGTCTGCGGCTGCACGCCGATCGCAACGATGGCCTCAGGCGCGCGGCCGTGCAAATGCGCGAGCGCGAGGATGTCGTTGAAGCCATTCTGGTGCGGACTCAGCTTGCGGGCGCCCCAGGCCGGAACCTCCGCGTCACGCAGCACCTTGAGGCCACCGGGCGCCAGTCCGAAGTCGATCGCATCGAACACCAGCACGCGACGGCTCGCTTCGACATAGGGCAGGAGGGCGAGCCCGAGCGTGCCGCCGTCCATCAGCTCGACTCCGGCCGCAAAGCGGTACGTCTGGTTCAGCGCCTCGACGGCGCGCACGCCGAAGCCTTCATCGGCCCAGAGCAGATTGCCAATTCCGAGCACCAGGACTTCGTGCTGCGTAGTCATGCGTCGTGTAACCGAAGGAGTTACAGCAACTGTAACTACCGCGGTGCCAGAGCGCTTGAGTTACGTCAACGCGAAGGCGATGCCCGCGCCGAAGCAACCAATGTGCAGGGGAATTCAGCGGCCGCGCATCGACGCGCGGACTTCGCGTGCAGCCAGGTGCATGTCCCACGCGACCTGCAGGTGCATCCAGAACGCGGCCTCGTTGCCGAAGAACATCGCCAGCCGCACGGCGGTGTCCGGCGTGATCGCGCGGCGTCCGTTGATCAGTTCATTGACGCGGCGGCGCGAGACACCGAGCGCCTGCGCCAGCTCGGTCTGCGTGATGCCGAGCGGCTTCATGAAGCGGGATTCGAGGAACTGTCCCGGCTGCGGCGGGCGCCGTGCCGGGATTCCCAACGAGGCCAACTGGCCTCGTCGGGAACCTTGTGCTGCCATCATCGGTCCCGTCCGGAGAGGACTGCGGTGGTTACACCTTCTCGACCCGTGCGCCGGCCTTGAAGGTGCGCACGCCGCTGATCATCGTGCCCACGACGCTCTGCTGGCTCATGATGTCCTCGCGGAACACCATGTACATGTGCACGATCGCGAAGATCAGCAGGTAGTACATCGCGAAGTGATGCACGGTGCGCACCATCTGCGAGCTGCCGAGCAGGACGTTGACCCAGCCGAAGAAGTTCATCCAGCCCGAGCCCCAGCCGTGCTGTTCGGCGAACATCGACAGGCCCGTCAGGATGATGACGATCGAACCGAGCACGTACATCGCGAACATCGCGAACTGCGCGAGCGGGTTGTGGCCGATCCAGAGCGCCGCTTCCTTCTTCATGAAGAGGTAGTACCGCATCTGGCTGAAAAGACCCTTCCACCAGGTGCCGCTCCATACGGGCGGAATGAAGATCGCCCGCGCATGGTTATTGCCGACGATCGCCCAGTAGACGCGCACCGCGAAGGCCACCGCGAAGATCATGCCGGCGATGAAGTGCACCATGCGGATGTTGCCGAAGAAGTAGGTGAACGTCGCCTGCTCGCGCGGGCCGCTCCACGGTGAACCGATCAGGTACCCCGTCGCGGCCAGCACGAACATCGCGATCATCATCACCCAGTGCCAGATCCGCACCGGCGCCTCGTACACGTACGTCTGCTCGAGCGGACCGCCCAGCACGGCGCCGCTCGTCGGATCGACCCTCATCGCGCCATAGCCGTGTTTTGACATGGCAGCTCCTTGTCAGCGAACTTTGACGGAGACGATTTCCTCTCCCTCGGGCGACATCACGTGGGTCGCGCAGGCCAGGCACGGGTCGAAGCTGTGGATCGTGCGCAGGATCTCGACCGGCTGGTCGGGCTTCGCCATCGGCGTGTTGAGCAGCGCCGCCTCGTAGGCTCCAATCTGGCCCTTGGCATCGCGCGGACCGGCGTTCCAGGTCGTCGGTACCACGCACTGGTAGCTGTCGATGCGACCGTTCTTGATCTTGACCCAGTGGGCCAGTGCACCGCGCGGCGCCTCGCAGGGCGCCACGCCCTTGGCCTCGGAGGCCCAGCTGGACGGCTCCCACTTCTCGACGTTCGCGGTGGCAAGGTCGCCGGCCTTGATGTTGGCCATCAACTGGTCGTAGAAGTAGCGCATCTTGTGGGCGGCCCACTGGCACTCGAGTCCGCGTGCGGCCGTGCGGCCGAGCGTGGAGAAGAGCGCCGTCACCGGAACGTCGAGCGCCTTCAGTGCGCCATTGACCTGCTCGACGATCTCCTTGTTGCCGCGTGCGTAGGCGACGAGGTAGCGCGCCAGCGGTCCGACTTCCACCGGATTGCCTTTCCAGCGCGGCGACTTGACCCACGAGTACTTGGCGGACTCGTCGATTTCCTGGATGTTGGTGCGCGTGCCCTTGGTGTTCTTTCCGAGCACGAAGTTGGGGTCGGTGACGCCGTCGAACGGATGCAGCCCCTTGTTCTCGTCGGCGTACTTGTACCAGCTGTGCGTGACCCACTCCTGCACCTGCTCCGGGTCCTTGAGGTCGACGTCATGCACCTTCTTCAGGTCGCCGCCGAGGATCACGCCGGACGGCAGCAGCATGCTGTTGTTGCTGTAGTCGTTCGGGATGTCCGGGAATTCGCCGTAGGACATCACGTTCTGATTCGACAGGCCACCACCCCATTTCGCCCAGTCCTTGTAGAAACCGGCGATCGCCAGCAGGTCGGGGATGTAGACCTGATCGATGAACTCGATCGTGCGGTCGATGATGTCCTTGACCATGTTCAGCGTAGCCATGTTGACCGCGCCGACCGAGCCGGTGCCGTCGACATTGATCGGCGAGGGCACGCCGCCGACCAGCCAGTTCGGGTGCGGGTTCTTGCCGCCGAAGATCGTCTGGATCTTGACGATCTCCTTCTGGAAGTCGAGCGCCTCGAGGTAGTGCGTCGTCGCCAGCAGGTTGACTTCCGGCGGCAGCTTGTAGGCCGGGTTGCCCCAGTAGGCGTTGGCGAAGATGCCAAGCTGGCCACTCTCGACGAACTTCTTCAGGCGGCTCTGCACCTCGCGGAAGTACCCGGGCGAGGCGTTCGGCCACGGCGAGATCTTCTGCTGGATCTCGGCGGTGACCTTCGGATCGGCCTTCAGCGCCGAGACGACGTCGACCCAGTCGAGCGCGTGCAGGTGGTAGAAGTGGACCAGGTGGTCCTGCGCGTACAAGGTCCCGTGCATCAGGTTGCGGATCGTGTTCGCGTTCTTCGGGATCTTGATCCCGAGCGCGTCCTCGACCGACCGCACCGACGCCAGCGCGTGCACGCCGGTGCAGACGCCGCAGATGCGCTCGACGAACGCCCATGCATCACGCGGGTCGCGTCCCTTGAGGATGACTTCGAGCCCGCGCCACATCGTGCCGGTCGACACGGCGTTGCGGATCACGTTGTCCTTGTCGACGTTCACCTCGATGCGGAGGTGACCTTCGATGCGGGTGATGGGGTCGACGACGATGCGCCGGCCGCTGTCGTCGAGGGTGAAGCCTTGAGTCTGGATGGTCGGCATGGTTACTTCTCCACCGTCTCGTTGACCTTGTCATTTCGGCCCGGGCTGCGCGCCTGCTTCAGCGCGCTGACCGCCGCGTGCGCAGCGAGCGCGGCACCGGCGACGCCGAGCGCCGCCACGCCGAACCTCGTTGCCGTTCCCTCGATGCCCGCGCCGGCGAGTCCCGGCGGACGGATCGTCGTCAGGTGGTCGTAGAACGAACCCTTGTCCCAGAAGTCCTCTTCCGAGCAGCCGATGCAGCCGTGGCCCGACTGGATCGGGAAGCTGAGCCCCTCGTTCCAGCGCACCGCCGAGCAGGCGTTGTAGGTGACCGGGCCCTTGCAGCCGACCTTGTACAGGCAGTAGCCCTGGCGGGCGCCGGCGTCGTCGAAACGCTCGACGAACTGGCCCGCGTCGAAGTTCGGACGGCGATAGCACTTGTCGTGCACGCGCACGCTGTAGAACATCTTCGGCCGGCCCTGCGCGTCCATCTCCGGCAGGCGATCGAAGGTCAGCACGTAGGTCACGACGCCGGTCATCACTTCCGCGATCGGCGGGCAGCCCGGCACCTTGATGATCGGCTTGTCGAAGATCACCTTGTGCACTGGCGTGGCCTGCGTCGGATTCGGCTTCGCCGCCTGCACGCAGCCCCACGACGCACACGACCCCCAGGAGATGATCGCCTTCGCGTCCTTCGCGACATGCTTCAGCTTTTCGACGAAGGGCCTTCCGCCCGGGATGCAGTAGATGCCGTCGTCGGCGAGCGGCGGATTGCCTTCGACTGCAAGGATGTAGTTGCCCTTGTACTTGCTGATCGTCTGCTCGAGCGCTTCCTCGGCCTGGTGTCCGGCCGCGGCCATGATGGTGTCGTCGTAGTCGAGCGAGATCATCGACAGCACGACGTCCTTCGCGAGCGGATGCGCGGAGCGGATGAACGATTCCGTGCAGCAGGTGCACTCGAGGCCGTGGAGCCAGATCACCGGGGTGCGCGGCTTGGTCTGCAGCGCCTTCGCGATCTCCTGCGCCCCGGCCTCGCCGAGCCCGAGCGATGCCGCGGTCAGGCTGCAGAACTTCAGGAAGCTCCGCCGCGTGATCCCTTGCCGCCGCATCACTTCATATGACGTTTCGAGCATGGTTCCTTCTCCCCTGGGGTTTCTTGCGCGTGTGGCACGACCGGGTGCGCTGGCAGCGCCGCATTTGCGCATCCTTCTCCTTTGAGCACCGGGCCCGTTGATGCACGTCAACGGCGTACCAAGGCGCCGGTCCAACAATGTCAAACGTCGCTGCGTGTTACGTGGTCCGTTACAAGGGGACGGCGCGGCATCATCACGAGGACACCATGTCAGACCCACGCTATGACGCTCTGCGGGGTTCGCGCCTGTCGGCCGAACTCGACGATGCGCAATGCCGGACGCTCTCCGCTCTCACCGAACTGCTCGAGCTGAAGGACGGCGATGTGCTGGTGAAGGAGGGGACCTCGGACGATCACCTGTTCATCATCATCAGCGGTGCACTGGGCGTCGTGCGGCACCCGCAGGGCGAGCCGGCGGTGACGCTGCACACGCTCGTGGCGGGCGACTTTGCCGGCGAGATGTCGTTCATCGACGACACGGAGCGCTACGCGTCCTTGCAGGCGGTCGGACCGACGCGGGTGATGTCGCTGCGGCGGCCGCAGCTCGAGTCGCTGCTGAAGACCGAGCCCGAAATCGTCTACCGCGCGATGCGCGCGATCATCCGCACTGCGCACGCGATACAGCGCCGGCTGTCGGTGCAGTCGATCGAGCTCGCGAACTACATCTACAAGCAGCACGGCCGCTACTGAGCCGGGCCGCGCAGGCGGCCAGGGGGCGATGATCCGTTCGACCGGGTAGGGGCCTCGCGAACGTAAACTGCGCTCGTATGAGCGCGCCTGACCGTCCTTCAGCGGCTTCTGTATCCGCCGAAGGCGGGGTGACGGTGGTCTTCGGGGCGAGTGGCTACGTCGGAACGAACCTGGTTCCCGAGCTGCGGCGTGCCGGCCATCGTGTCCGTGCGGTCGCGCGACAGAAGCGGGTGCTCGAGGCCCGGGGCTGGCACGACGTCGAACTCGCAGAAGCCGATGCGTTGAACCCCGCGACGCTGCCGGCGGCGCTTGCGGGCTGCCGCGTGGCCTACTACCTCGTGCATTCGATGGCAGCCGGCCGCAACTTCGGCCGCCTCGATCGCGAGGCCGCTCTCAACTTCGCGACAGCGGCAGCGGCAGCCGGGGTCGAGCGCATTGTCTACCTGGGCGGGCTCATTCCGGAAGGCGCGGATTCAGAGCACCTGGTCTCCAGGGCCGAAAGCGGCGAGATGTTGCGCTCCACCCATGTTCCGGTGACCGAACTCCGGGCCGGCATCATCGTTGGTGCCGGCTCAGCCGCCTACGAAGTGATGCGCGATCTCGTCTATCACCTGCCGCTGATGGTGACGCCGAAATGGGTGCAGTCCCGGTCATCGCCGATTGCGCTCGAGAACCTGCTCACTTACCTGCTGAAGGTGGCCGACGCTCCCGGCGCTGCCGGGCGCGTGCTCGATGCCGGCGGCCCGGAGTACCTCACCTACGAGCAGATGATGCGCACGTTTGGTGATGTCATCGGCAGGCGTCCGCGCATCATTCGGGTGCCGGTGCTGAGTCCGCGGCTGTCGTCCTACTGGCTCGGACTCGTCACTGCCGTGCCCGCCAGCATCGCGCGCGCGCTGATCGGCGGGCTCAAGCACGACATTCCGGCACGCGACGACGAGCTTCGGGCGCTGGTACCGCAGCGGCTGCTGACCTTCCGCGAAGCGGTCGTTGCAGCGCTCGAAGCCGAGCGCCGGCACCAGGTGCCGGGGCGCTGGACCGAGGGCGCATTCCCGCATCGCGCCTACCGTCACGATCACGCGTTCTATGCCAAGCGCGCCAGCGGCGCGGCAGATACGGCGGCGTCTCCGGCGAAGGTCTGGAAGGTGGTGACGGGGATCGGCGGCACCAACCGGTACTACGCGCTCAACGTCCTGTGGTGGCTGCGCGAACTGATCGACTGGCTCGTCGGCGGGCCGGGCTTCACCCACGGACGGCGCGATCCCCTCGAGCTGCGCGTCGGCGACGCCATCGATTACTGGACTGTCCTCGCGCTCGAGCCGGAACGGCGTCTGACCCTGCACTTCGGCATGAAGGCGCCGGGATCAGGTGTCCTCGAGTTCGAGCTGGAGCCTCTCGCCGACGGCGGCACGCGGCTTACCGAGACCGCGTACTGGCATCCGCGCGGCGTATGGGGCCTGCTGTACTGGTACGCGATGTTCCCCGCGCACCTTTTCCTGTTCCGCGCGATGACGCGGGCGATGGTCCAGCGCGCCGGGCAGTCCTAGCGCGTCTCCTGCAGGTGCTTGCGACGGCGCTCCTCGAACACGAATTCCTCGAGCTCGGGATCGAGTGCACTGCGCGACGACACGATGCCGATCGGCACGTTGTTCTCGACGACCGGCAGGTGCCGGAACTTGTTCTCGTGCATCAGCAGCATCGCGCTGCCGTAGGTCTTGGTGGGGGCGATCGTCTTCGGATCTCGCGTCATCACGCCGGACAACGGCGTAGTCGACGTATCCAGGCCACGCGCAACGACTCGAAAGACGATGTCGCGCTCCGTGAAAATGCCGACGAGTTGATTGCCCTTGACGATCAGGACGGCGCCGACGCCACGCTGCGCCATCATTTCGGCGGCCTGACGCACCGTCGTCGCCGGATCCACAAGCACAAGCTTGTGCTGATCCATAATCTCGTTGACCGGTGTGGTGAACATGCTCTCCCTCGGGGTCGCATTGCCGGAGAGCGCAGCTAATGCGCTCGATGGAGCAAGCTAGCCGCGTGGAGAACAGGGTCATTGATGCGCGTCAACCGGCGAGGGCGCGTACTCCCTTCGGTTGACGCGCGAACACGCCCCGGTCGTCCCGGCGTCCGCGTCGGCCGGGCGAAACCGTGGCGGACGTCAGGTCAGGTCTTTGCCTTCGTGGCGCAGGTGTTGATGCCGAGCATCGCGTACGGGGGGCACCAGCCGATCAGCCCGGTGGCGAGCGGCACGAGGCCGAGCCAGCCCCACCAGCCCACCGTGCCGGTAGCCGCCAGTGCCGCCAGCAGCAGGCCCACTACCACGCGGATCACGCGTTCGACATTGCCGATGTTCTTCGTCATTTTCCGATCTCCTTTGCCATTCAGTCCGAGGCGCAGCGTCCTCGCGTGCCGCATTTCAGCCGAGCTTTCGGCCCGGGTCTGTAACCTAGGTCACGGAACCCGCGAGGCCGCGCAGAGCAGTACTGTCGACAATGCGTATGCGCTCGCGGCCCAGCTCGATCCAGCCATCCCGCTCGAAGCGCCGCAGCAGGCGCGTGATGATCTCACGCACGGTGCCGAGTTCGTCGGCCAGCGCCTGGTGCGTGACGGCGAGGTCCCGTCCCTTCCCGAGCAGCGCAGCAGCCAGCCGCTGGTCGAGGCGCCGGAACGCGACGGCGTCGATCAGCCCGGCAAGATCAGCCATGCGCTCGGCGAACATGCCCATGACGAAGTTCCGGAACGCCGGCCTTTCCAGCCAGCGCTCGAATTCGGCCGGCGGGACCAGCACGAGCCGGGTCGGCCGCGTTGCCACGGCGGTCGCAGCCATCGGCTGGTGTCGGAACAGGCTGGCGGACGAGACCAGGCAGACTTCGCCGGGCACGATGCGATAGAGCTCGAGCTGGCGGCCTTCGCCGGAACTTCGAAAGACCCGGAC
>DAOMFL010000067.1:0-19428 GCA_035429805.1 Burkholderiaceae bacterium | reverse complement strand
TGATGGGCGTGCTCAACTTCGCGCACGCGAGCTTCTACATGCTCGGCGCGTACTTTGCGTACCAGGCGTCGGAATGGCTCGGCTTCTGGGTTGCGCTGGTGGCGGCGCCGCTCGCTCTGTTCGCGATTGGCGTGCTGGTCGAGCGCTGGGGGCTGCGACGCGTGCACAAGTGGGGCCATGTGCCCGAGCTGCTGTTCACGTTCGGGCTTTCCTACATCATCGTCGAGCTGGTGCAGGTCATCTGGGGCCGCGCCGCAGTGCCGTACCGCGTGCCCGACGAGCTGGACGGTCCGGTCGCCTGGCTGCAGGCGGCCGGCATCACATTCCCGCAGTACCGGATGTTCATGATGTCCGTGGCGCTCGGCATGCTGGCCGGAATCTGGCTGCTGCTCACGCGCACGCGCATCGGCCTCGTGATCCAGGCTGCGCTGACCCACCCGCAGCAGGTGGAAGCGCTCGGGCACAACGTGCCTCGGGTGTTCATGCTGGTCTTCGGCGGCGGTTCCGCCCTGGCCGGCCTGGCGGGCGTGGTGGGAGGCAACGCCTTCGTCACCGAGCCGGCGATGGCGGGGACGGTGGGCGCGATCGTCTTCGTGGTCATCGTGGTCGGCGGAATGGGGTCGCTGGCCGGGGCCTTCATCGCCGCGCTGCTGATCGGGCTGCTGGAGAGCTTCGGCAAGGTGTCCGATTACTCGGGCCTCAAACTGTTCGCCACCCTCGGGGTCCCGCTGGGGTCCGACTCGGCGTTCTACCCGGTGCTGAAGCTCACGCTGGCGCAGGTGGCGCCGGTGCTGCCGTACCTGCTGCTGGTCCTGATCCTGATCGTGCGGCCCAAGGGCCTGCTTGGCACACGCGAGGACTAGGTCGTGGCCGCCCGCGAACTGCGCGACATCCGCTTCACGCCGCTCAACTTCGGGCGCTGGATGACGTGGGGCTGCACCGTAGCCCTGTTAGCGCTGCTGCCGCTCGCCTTCAGCAAGGGCTTCGCGCTGACGCTGATGTCGCAGATGGGCGTCATGATCGTCTTCGCGCTGAGCTACAACATGCTGCTGGGCCAGAGCGGCATGCTGAGCTTCGGCCACGCCGTCTACTCCGGCCTCGGCGCCTTCTTCGCGATGCACGCGATGAACCGCATCGCCGCGGGCACCCTCGCCTGGCCGGTCTCGCTGCTACCCCTGATTGGCGGACTCGCCGGCGCTCTGTTTGGTGTCATCTTCGGCTACCCCACGACCCGCAAGGCCGGCACGCCGTTCGCGATGATCACGCTCGGCATCGGCGAGATGGTGTTCGCGGCATCGCTGATGTTCCCCGGCTTCTTCGGCGGCGAGGGCGGCATCACCGGCAACCGCACCGCCGGCCCGCCGCTATTCGGCGTGTCGTCGCTCACCTTCGGGCCGCAGGTGCAGGTCTACTACCTGATTGCAGTGTGGTGCATCGCCTGCATGGCCGCTATGTTCGCACTGACGCAGACGCCGCTCGGCCGCATCGCCAACGCCGTGCGCGACAACCCGGAGCGTGCGGAATTCGTCGGCTACAACACGCAGCGCGTGCGCTGGCTGATGCTGATCCTGTCGTCGTTCTTCGCCGGCGTTGCAGGCGGACTCACTGCGATCAACTTCGAGATCGTCAGCGCCGAGAACGTGCACGCGATCCGCTCGGGCGGAGTGCTGCTGGCCGCCTTCATCGGCGGTGCGGCCTTCTTCTTCGGCCCGATCCTCGGGGCCATCGTCTTCATCTTCTTCGCCGTGGCGCTCTCGGAGTATACGAAGGCCTGGCAGCTCTACCTCGGCGTGTTCTTCGTGCTGCTGGTGATGTTCGCGCCGGGCGGACTGGCCAGCCTGCTGCTGATGAACCTGCGCGTGATGAAGTTCAGGAAGTTCGCGCGGCTGCGCGATCCCTACGTCGGCGTGATCCTCACCGCGCTGACGATGACGCTGGGCGCGGTGATGCTGGTCGAGCTCACCTATCACGTCACGCTGGACGTCGGGCTGGGGCCGGTGATGCGGTTCCTCGGCATCCCGCTGGACACGTCGACGGCCGGGCCCTGGGTGCTGGCCACGTTCATCCTCGTCTGCGGCACCCTGGCCTTCGAGTACTACCGGCGCCATTTTGCGGAACGCTGGAGCGAAATCCAGATCGAGATCGAAGACTGGATCCGGGACAACCCCACATGAGCGCCGCGCGGCCGCTCCGAGGGCGCTCGCTCCCCCATGGGGGGACGGAGGCCGTCACGCTGGCATGCCCTGCGGCTCGCCAACAGGCCGACGCCGCGTGCGTATGCAGACGCACGCCGGCAAGGCACCACATGGCATGCCGCAGGGCGAAGGGGGCCCGATGAACGCCCTCGAACTCTCCGGCGTGCGCAAGAGCTTCGGGCGGACCGAGATCATCCGCGGCATCGATCTCGCGATTCCTGCGGGCGAGCGGCACGCGATCATTGGCCCCAACGGCGCCGGCAAGTCGACTCTGTTCAACCTGATCAGCGGGCGATTCGGCGTATCGGCCGGGACGATCCGGCTCAATGGCGAGCCGATCACGAATCGCAAGCCGTACGAGATCAACCGGCTGGGCCTGGCGCGCAGCTTCCAGATCACCAATATCTTTCACCGTCTCTCCGTATTCGAGAACCTGCGCTGCGCCGTGCTGTGGTCGCTCGGGCACCGTTATGCCTTCTGGAAGAACCTGAACAAGCTCAGGGACGCCGAGGAGCGCGCCGAAGAAGTGCTGCACCGGGTCGGACTGAAGCGGCGCCGCGACACGCACGCGGGGCTCCTGACCTACGCCGAGCAGCGCGCGCTCGAGATCGGCATCACAATCGCCGGTGGCGCCGGCGTGATCCTGCTCGACGAACCGACCGCGGGCATGAGCCGTGCCGAGAGCAAGCGCGCCGTCGAGCTGATCCGCGACGTCACTCAGGGCCGCACGCTGGTGATGGTCGAGCACGACATGGGCGTCGTCTTCGGCCTCGCCGACCGCATCTCGGTGGTCGTCTATGGACAGGTGATTGCCTGCGGGACGCCGGCCGAGATCCGCGCGAACGCCGCCGTCAAGGAGGCGTACCTGGGCCAGCATGCGGAGGGGGCATGACGCCGGTCGCGCTGCTGCGGAGGGCTGCGTGAACGCCGGGCCGCTGCTGCGGGTCGAGAACCTGCAGGCGTATTACGGCAAGAGCCATGTGCTGCATGGCGTCGACCTGACTGTCAACGCCGGCGAGATCGTCAGCCTGCTTGGCCGCAACGGCGTGGGACGGTCCACGACCGCGAAGGCGATCATGGGGCTGGTGGACGCCACCGGGACGGTCGAGTTCAAGTCGCACGACCTGACACGGCTCAAGACCTTCCAGATCGCCCACCTCGGCGTGGGCTATGTGCCGGAGAACCGCGACATCTTCCCGACGCTGACAGTCGAGGAAAACCTCAAGCTCGGCGTGAAGCGCGGCCACAGCGCCCGCTGGAGCTACGCCGACGTCTGGCGCCTGTTCCCGCGGCTGAAGGAGCGCGCGCGCACGCAGGCCGGGGTGCTCTCGGGGGGCGAACAGCAGATGCTGACGCTCGCGCGTACCATGATGGGTGATCCCGAGCTCGTCATCATCGACGAACCGACCGAAGGCCTGGCGCCGATGATCGTCGAACTCGTGGGCAAATTCCTGCGCGAGCTGCGTGAACGCGGCGTGTCGATACTGCTGATCGAACAGAAACTCACCATCGCCATGCAGATCTCGCAGCGGGTGTACGTGATGGGTCACGGGCACATGGTGTTCCATGGATCGCCCGACGACCTCAGAGCCAACAAGCTGATCCGCCAGGAGTGGCTCGAAGTCTGAGCGGTCAGCACCGAGATCCGGAGTTTCCGTCCATGACCACGCACTACGAGCGCCGCGGCGAGGTCGCCGTGCTGCAGATCGACAATCCGCCCGTCAACGGCCTCGGCCACGCCACGCGCAAGGCGATGCTCGAGGGCCTGGAGCGGGCGCTCGATGACCGGGCCGTCAAGGCCATCGTGATCACCGGCACCGACAAGGTCTTCTCCGGTGGCGCCGACATCCGCGAGTTCAACACACCGGCGGCGCTCGCCGAACCCAACCTGCTGCAGCTGATCGACGCCGTCGAGAAGTCGCCGAAACCGGTGATCGCGGCGATAAACGGCACCTGCATGGGAGGCGGGCTGGAGCTCTCGCTCGGCTGCAACTACCGCGTCGCCACGGCCGACGCGTCACTGGGATTGCCGGAGGTGAAGATCGGCCTGCTGCCGGGCGCCGGCGGCACGCAGCGGCTGCCGCGCGCGGTCGGCGCCGAAACGGGCCTGCGAATGATCGTCAGCGGCGATCCGATTCCGGCGAACGTGGCGCTGTCGAAAGGTCTGGTCGAGCGCATCGTGCCGCGCGATACCTTCGACGGCGTGCTGAAGTTTGCCGCCGAAGTGGTCAGGCACGGGAAGCATCCGCGGCTGCGCGACCGGTCAGCCACGCTGCCCGCGGGCGTCGAGGCTGACGCGTTCTTCCATGGTGCCCGCGCCGAAGTCGCGAAGCAGGCCCGCGGACTGCCGGCGCCGCTCAAGTGCGTCGACGCGGTCGAAGCTGCGGTCACGCAGCCGTTCGACGACGGCCTGGCGCAGGAACGCGGCTATTTCATCGAACTCGTGCAGTCACCCGAGTCGAGAGCGCTGCGGCATGCATTCTTCGCCGAGCGTGCGGCCGCCAAGATTCCGGACGTGCCGGACGACACGCCGACCCGGGCGATCCGCAGCGCCGCGGTGCTGGGCTTCGGCACGATGGGTGGCGGCATCGCAATGAGCTTCGCGAATGCCGGCATTCCGGTCACCGTGTTCGAAAAGGACAAGGCCGCCCTGGACCGGGGGCTCGCCACCTGTCGCCGCAACTGGGAAGCGACGGCGAAGAAAGGCCGGCTGACGGGCGAACAGGTGGAGGAGCGCGTGCGGCTGCTGAATCCGACGCTCGACTTCAACGCCGTGGGCCAGGCCGACATCGTCATCGAGGCCGTGTTCGAGGACATGGTCGTCAAGCAGGACGTCTTCGCGCGCCTCGACTCGGTGATGAAGCGCGGCGCGATTCTCGCGAGCAATACGTCGACGCTGGACGTCGACCAGATCGCGGCGGCCACGTCGCGCCCGCAGGACGTCATCGGCACGCACTTCTTCAGTCCGGCCAACGTCATGCGGCTGCTCGAGGTCGTGCGGGCGAAGAAGACCGGCAAGGACGTGCTGGCGACCGTCATGCAGCTGGCAAAGCGGCTGAAGAAGGTGGGCGTGGTCTCGGGCGTGTGCGACGGTTTCATCGGCAACCGCATGCTGGAGCAGTACATCCGCCAGTCGCTGTTCCTGATCGACGAGGGCGCGTCGCCGCAGCAGGTCGACGCCGCGCTGACCCGGTTTGGCATGGCGATGGGTCCGTTCGCGATGTACGACATGGCGGGCATGGATATCGGCTACGCCATCCGGCAGCGCCGCTACGTCGAGAAGCCGCACCTGACATACAGCCGCATCGGCGACCGCGTGGTCGAGATGGGACGACTGGGCCAGAAGACCGGCAAGGGCTGGTACCGCTACGAGACCGGCAGCCGCGCGCCGCTGCCGGATCCGGAGATCGACGCGCTGATCGAGCAGTACCGCGCCGAGATTGGCCTCGTGCCGCGATCGATCGGCGACGAGGAGATCGTGCAGCGCTGCATCTACGCGCTGGTGAATGAAGGCGCGCGTATCCTCGAGGAGGGGATCGCGCTGCGCGCCGGCGACATCGACGTCGTCTACCTCGCCGGGTACGGCTTTCCGGTGGCCAAGGGCGGGCCGATGTTCCATGCGCAGGCGGTCGGCCTCGACAAGGTGGTGAGCGCGATGAAGCGCTTCGCCGGCAACAAGCATGCCGATCCGGCGTTCTGGCAACCGGCGCCGCTGCTGATCGGAGCGGCAGCCAGCGGCCGCTGGCCGAAGTAGCTGCATGGACAGGATCGTTTCACGCCGGGACCTCGCGTTCCTGCTGTACGAGTGGCTCGACGTCGAGCGGCTGACCCAGCGTCCCCGCTACTCCGCGCACTCGCGCGAGACCTTCGAGGCGGCGCTCGACACCGCGGAGAAGGTCGCCACCGACCTCTTTGCGACGCACGCGCGCAAGGCCGATCTCAACGAGCCGCAATTCGACGGCGAACGGGTGCGGCTGATTCCCGAGACGAAGCAGGCGCTCGATGCGTTCGTCGCGGCCGGCCTGATGGCGGCCGAGCACGACGAGGAGTTCGGCGGCATGCAGCTGCCGCTGGCCGTGTCGAAGGCGGTGTTCGCCTATTTCAAGGGCGCCAACGTCGCGACGGCCGGCTACGCGATGCTGACCATCGGCAATTCGAACCTGCTGCTGGCGCACGGTTCGCCGGCACAGATCGACGCGTTCGTGCGGCCCGAGCTGGCGGGCCGGTTCTTCGGCACGATGTGCCTCTCGGAACCGCAGGCTGGCTCGTCGCTCTCCGACATCGCTACCCGCGCCGAGTTCGAGCGCGATTCCGCGCTGGGCCCGCAGTACCGGCTGACCGGCAACAAGATGTGGATCTCCGCCGGGGAGCACGAGCTCTCGGAAAACATCGTCCACCTCGTGCTGGCGAAAATTCCCGGTCCGGACGGCAAGCCGGTGGCCGGCACCCGGGGCATCTCCCTCTTTGCCGTGCCGAAGTACCTGGTCAGCGTGTCGGGAAATGGCGTCGATGCGCGCGTGACGGTCGGCGAGCGCAACGACGTGACGCTGGCGGGCCTCAACCACAAGATGGGGTACCGCGGCACGACCAACTGCCTGCTCAACTTCGGCGAGGGACGTTTCTTTCCCGAAGGCCGCGCGGGAGCGATCGGCTATCAGATCGGCGAAGCCGGCCGCGGGCTGGCCGCGATGTTCCACATGATGAACGAGGCGCGCGTCAGTGTCGGCCTCGGCGCGGCCATGCTGGGCTACACCGCGTACCTGCACGCGCTCGACTACGCGCGCAGCCGTCCGCAGGGACGCCCGCTCGGCCCGGCGGGAAAGGACCCGGCGCAGCCGCAGGTGCCGATCATCCAGCACGCTGACGTCAAGCGCATGCTGCTCGCGCAGAAGGCCTACGCGGAGGGCGCGCTGGCGCTCAACCTCTACTGTGCGCGACTGATCGACGAAGAGCGCACCGCGCCGGACGAAGAGGACCGCAGCGAGGCCGCTCTGCTGCTCGAGATCCTGACGCCGGTCGCCAAGAGCTGGCCCTCCCAGTGGTGCCTCGAAGGCAACGCGCTTGCGATCCAGGTCCACGGCGGCTACGGCTACACGCGCGACTACCCGGTCGAGCAGTTCTACCGCGACAACCGGCTCAACTCGATCCACGAGGGCACGCACGGCATCCAGGCAATGGACCTGCTCGGGCGCAAGGTGGTCATGCAGGATGGCGCCGCGTTCAAGCTGCTCGGGGCGTGCATGGAGGCGACGATCCGTCGCGCTTCGCGCGCATCGCGTCATCCGGACACGCAGCGCTGGGCCGCGATGCTAGGCGACCGGGTGCGGCGCGTTGCGCGGACCACGCAGCGCGCATGGGCTGCCGACGATCCGGCACGCACGCTGGCCAACGCGACGGCCTATCTGGAGGCGTTCGGGCACGTCGTGCTGGCCTGGATCTGGCTCGAGCAGTCGCTGGCGGCCTCGGCGCATTACCAGCGCAGCGAGGGCGACTTCTATCACGGCAAATGGCAGGCCTGCCGCTACTTCTTCCTGTACGAGCTGCCAAAGGTCGATGCGATGCTCGACCTGGTCGAATCGCTTGACGCGACGACGCTCGAGATGCAGGACGCCTGGTTCTGACGCCATGCTGAGGCACATCGTCATGTGGAAATTGAAGGAGCGCGCCGAAGGCGCCGACAGGGCGGCCAACGCGCGCCGCATGAAGGAGCTTCTCGAATCGTGCGCCGCGCTACCGGGCATCGTGAAGTTCGAGGTCGCGCTCGCTCAACCGGGCCTCGAGGCGACCTACGACGTCGTGCTGTACTCGGTGTTCCGCGACAAGGCCGCGCTCGACGCCTACCAGGACCACCCGCAGCACGTCGCCATCAAGCCGTTCATCGGCGCCGTGCGGCTCGAGCGCCAGTGCATGGACTACGAGGTGGGAGGCTGACATGGCGCTCAAGCGACTGCTCGACCTGACAGGCAGGACGGCGCTGGTGACCGGCGGCTCGCGCGGGCTCGGCCTGCAGATCGCCACGGGCTACGGCGAGATGGGCGCGCGCGTCGTCATTTCGGCGCGCAAGGCGGATGAACTGGAGGCTGCGTGCATGCAGCTCCGCGCCGCCGGCATCGACGCCAGCTGGATCGCCGCCGACGGTGCGAGCGAGGCCGATGTGGCGCGTCTCGCGCAGGAATCGATCGCGCGCCTCGGCCATGTCGACATCCTCGTGAACAACGCCGGCGCCACCTGGGGGGCGCCGGCCGAGTCGCATCCAATCGAAGCCTGGGACAAAGTGATGAACCTCAACATCCGCGGCGTCTTCCTGCTGACGCAGGCGATCGGCCGCGCCAGCATGATCCCGCGGCGTTACGGTCGCATCGTCAACGTCGCGTCGATTGCGGGCCTGTTCGGCAACCCGCCGGAGGTGATGAGCACGATTGCCTACAACACCAGCAAAGGCGCGCTCGTCAACTTCACGCGCGCGCTGGCCACGGAGTGGGGCAGGCACAACATCACGGTCAATGCGCTCGCGCCGGGCTTCTTCCCCTCGAAGATGACCCAGGGCGTCATCGCGCACTACGGCGAGAAGGCGCTGGCGCGATACGCGCCGCTACAGCGCATCGGCGATGACGAGGACCTCAAGGGCGCCGCGCTGCTGTTCGCCGCGGACGCCGGCAAGCACATCACCGGGCAGATTCTCGCCGTCGACGGCGGCGCCTCGGCCTACTAAGCGCAGATCACACAGGAGTTCCAGATGACGACCTACCGACGCATCGTGCTGGCGAGCCGCCCGACAGGCGCCGCGTCCGTGTCCAACTTTCGCCTCGAGGAAGTGCAGACGCCGGTGCTGCAGCCCGGCCAGTTCCTTGTGCGCAACGAGTGGTTGTCGCTCGACCCGTACATGCGCGGGCGCATGAACGAAGGCCGGTCCTATGCGGCCGCCCAGCCGCTGGGCGAGGTGATGGTCGGCGGCACGGCCGGTACCGTCGTCGAATCGCGCAACCCGCAGTACAAGGCAGGCGATAAGGTGGTCGGCTACCTCGGCTGGCAGGAATATGGCGTGTCCGACGGCAGCGGCATCTACAAGGCCGACACGCGCGTGATTCCGCTGTCGGCCTACCTCGGTCCCGTCGGCATGCCGGGCGTGACCGCGTGGTACGGCCTGAATCGGATCATCGAGCCCAAGGAGGGCGAGACGATCCTCGTGTCTGCCGCGACCGGCGCTGTCGGCAGCGTCGTGGGGCAGCTCGCCAAGCTGGCCGGCTGCCGCGCGGTCGGCATTGCCGGCGGCAGGGAGAAGTGCAGCTATGCCGAAGTGCAGCTCGGCTTCGACGCCTGCATCGACTACAAGACGCAGGACGTCGGACGCGCACTGAAGGACGCAGCGCCGCAGGGTGTTGACGGCTACTTCGAGAATGTCGGCGGCGCGATCATGGAAGCAGTGCTGCCGCGCATGAACGCGTTCGGCCGCATTGCGCTGTGCGGATTGATCGCCGGCTACGACAACCAGCCGATTCCGATCGCCAACCCGGCCTGGTTCCTGGTCAGCCGGCTCAAGCTGCAGGGCTTCATCGTCAGCGAGCACATGGATGTCTGGCCACAGGCGCTGAAGGAGCTCGGCACGCAGGTCGCCACCGGCGGCATCAAGTACCGCGAGACGATTGCGCACGGCATCGAGAACGCGCCGCAGGCCTTCCTAGGCATGCTCAAGGGCGCGAACTTCGGCAAGCAGCTGGTGAAGCTGGCCTGACACCGGCCTGGGCACCACCCTCAACCCTTTCGACGCGCTCCAGGAACTCCTTCCCCCTCGAGCAATCAACACCGGACGCTTGACCGTTCGCGCTGACTTGCCACAGAGGGGACGATTCACAGGATCGTGACATCCTGCTGTGCAGGCAGACCCTTGCGACGGACGACCCGACAATTTCGAGGACCCACAACTTGCGAAGCTCAAGCTGACCTATTTCGATTTCGACGGCGGACGCGGCGAGCCTGCGCGTCTGGCGCTTCACATCGGTGGCATCGCATTCGAAGATCACCGCATCGCCGGCAAGGATTGGCCAGCCGTCCGCGACAAGGCTCCGTTCCTTGCGCTGCCCACGCTGAAGGTGGATGGCCGGGTGGTTTCGCAGTCCAACAGCATCAACCGCTACGTCGTCAAGCCGACCGGTCTGTATCGAAGGGATGACTTGCACGCATTCCCGTGCGACGAGGTGATGGAGGCCGTTGAGGACCTCGCACTCGCATCGCGCAGACCATCGGCTTGGCCGGGGACGCCAAGAAGAAGGCGCGCGAGGAGCTTGCGGCGGGCCGCATCCGGCGTTACCTGGAGCAGTTCCAGGCGAGGCTGGAAGCCGCCGGCGGCGAGTATTTCGCTGACCGGCGCCTCACGGTGGCGGATCTGAAAGTCGCCATGTTGATCCGCTGGCTGCGGTCCGGCGTGCTGGACTACATTCCGAAAGACCTCGTCGACACCGTCGCACCGCAGCTGGTGAAACACTTCGAGCGCGTGACCAACGATCCGAAGATCGTGGAGTACTACCGGCGCCGCAAGACGGCCTGATCGCACTTCGGCGACGCCGAGCGGCCGGGGATTCTCCGGCGACGGATATTGACCGGCGACGAACTTCCAGCCCAGGAACGGGTGGGATACTCACTGGCGTCGAGTGCGGGCGCATTCGGGGTCGGCTTCCCGTCGATAGCGCTTTCGCTCGCTCCCGGCGATGGCCGGGTTGGACCTTCCTGGAGCCCATGCAATGGCAATGACCGCCGATTCCACCGTCCAGTCTTTCGCTGACGAGGAGATTCTGCTCGGCGACGAGGCCGTCGCGCGTGGCGCCATCGACGCAGGCGTGAGTGCGGCCTACGCGTATCCCGGCACGCCGTCGACCGAGATCTTCCAGACGATACGGGACCAGGCGAGGCGCCTGCGCCTGCCGGTGCGCGGTCTGTGGTCCACCAACGAAAAGGTCGCGCTCGAGGAAGGCGTCGGCGTCTCGTATGCGGGCCGGCGCGCCATCGTTTCGATGAAGCACGTGGGCCTCAACGTCGCCGCGGACCCGTTCATGAACGTGGCCGTCTCGGGAACGCATGGAGGGCTCGTCGTCGTCGTGGCCGACGACCCTTCGATGCACAGCTCGCAGAACGAGCAGGACTCGCGCTACTTCGCCGACTTCGCGATGGTCCCGTGCCTCGAGCCGGCCGACCAGCAGCAGTGCTACGACTTCACGCGGGAGGCCTTCGACCTGTCCGAGCGCCTGAAGGTGCCGGTCCTGCTGCGGCTCGTGACGCGCCTCGCCCACAGCCGCGCGGCAGTGCGTGCAAAGGATCGCCGCGCCCCCAACCCGCCGAACTGGGTTCCTGATCCCGACCGCTTCACCCTGATTCCGGTCAACGCACGACGCGCCTATGCGAGCCTCGTCGACAAGCAAGGCGCACTGCAGGAGTGGAGCCAGGCCCATGCCCACAACAGACTTGACGTCCGCGGTACCGGCCGTACCGGAATCCTGGTGAGCGGAATCGCCTGGAACTACCTCGTCGAGGCGCTGGGCGATCGACTGAACGATTACAACGTGCTGCGCATCGGCGCCTACCCGTTGCCCGTTGAAAAGATCCGGGAGCTGCTCGACGCGTCGAGCGAGATCCGCGTGGTGGAGGAGGGCTACCCTTTCATCGAGCGCTACGTGAGTGCCCTCGGCCTGATGCGCGAACGCCGCGTCGTCGGCAAGCTCACCGGCGCGCTGCCGCGCATGGGCGAGCTGAGCCCCGACGCGATCCGGCGCGCCTTCGGCCTTCCGGTGGCGCCCACGCTGCAGCTGCCGGGTCTGGCCGACGTCCTCGTGGGTCGTCCGCCACGCTTGTGCGACAAGTGCCCGCATACCGACGCCTACCTTGCCCTGAACGAAGTGCTCGGTGCGGCAGGCGAGGGCGTGCGGGTCATGGGCGACATCGGCTGCTATTCGCTGGGCGCGCTGGCGCCACACCGTGCCATCCACTCGTGCCTGTGCATGGGATCGTCGATCGGCATGGCCCTGGGGGCCGCACACGCCGGCATGACGCCGGCGCTCGCCGTGATCGGTGACGGCACGTTCACACACTCGGGCATGGCGCCGCTGCTCGACGCGGCGCGCGAAAACGCCAACGTGAAGGTGTTCATTCTCGACAACTCGATCGTCGCGATGACCGGTGGCCAGCCGACGCAGGCGACCGACGAGCAGATGGTCGATCTGGTGGCGGGCCTCGGCGTGCCGCGCGGGCACATCCGGCTGGTCGAACCAACACAGCGCAAGCTGGACGAGACGGTGAACGTGATCCGGGAGGAACTCGCCTACGAGGGCGTCTCGGTCATCATCGCGCGCCGCGCCTGCGTGACCTATGCGAAGGAGATCAAGGCATTCCGGCGCGGCGAGCGCGCAGCAATATGAAATTCGATCTTGTTCTTGCCGGCGTGGGTGGGCAGGGCGTGCTCACGATTGCCTGGGTGCTGGACCACGCGGCGCATGCTGCCGGCTGGAACCTGAAGCAGTCCGAGGTGCACGGAATGGCGCAGCGCGGGGGCGCGGTCTCGGCATTTGTCAGGATGTCTAGCCGGCCCGTCGCCAGCGACCTGATCGCGGCGGGCACGGCCTCGCTGATCGTTTCCGTCGAGCCGCTCGAGGCGCTGCGCTACACCGGGCTGCTGCGGCCGGACGGCGCGGTCGTCACCGACATCACGCCTATGGTCAACATCGACAACTACCCGGACTTCGGCGCGATGTGCGAGGTGCTCTTCGCCGTGCCGCATCTCGTCGCGGTGGACGCCACGCGGCTCGCGCAGGCGGCGGGGGCGGTCAAGGCGCAGAACACCGTGGTGCTGGGAGCCGCCGCGCCGTTGCTGCCGCTAAGCGCGGAAGTCATCGAGGCCCAGCTGCATGCCTTGTTCGCGCCGAAGGGCGACCGCATCGTGCAGGCCAACCTCCGCGCCTTCCGTATCGGTTACGCGGCGAGCGGCTTCGTCAAGGCGCTGCGCGATGTTGGAGTTCCGATGGCCCGAGTGGCCCGCGTAAGTTCACGCCTGGGTTTCGAACCCCACGCGGTCGATTCCGAACTGGTCGCCGCGTGGGCGGCGCGATTGCTGGGAGAGAAGGGCGAGCAGGCGGCGGCCGAGGTGTTTTCAGCGCAGGCGCTCGTCCCGGTGGAATCGGTCGGCTCCGTAACGGTGTGAGCCGAAGAGCCCCGATAGCCGCGAAATCTCGGCACCGGGGCACTCATGTCGAGTTCCGGGAGTGCGTCGAGGCGCGAGTTCGGCCCGGAGCGGTCCTGGCTTCGGGGCCACCAGTTCGCCCGAAGTCGGCCGCCGGACTCCCCGCGCTTTGGCAGCCGGCGAGACGCGTGGAAAACACGCAAGATCTCGACGGCGTCTCGTTTGACACGGTACGGCACTGCGTAGCGGGTCCTCGCGACCACGAGCTCGCGGGTACTGGGAACGCGCCCCGGTCTGCCGAGTCCAGGTTGATCTGCCAGCTGGGCGACAGCCTCGAGAACTCGCGCCACGACGAGCCGTGCAGCCGCCGGATCATCGTCGGCGCCATAAGCAGCTTCCTAGTCCAGGTTGCGCAACGCCGTGCGCAGCCAGCGAACCCTCATCTACTTCCACTTCCTTGCGAGCCCCGCGACATCCTTCTCCGAGGCAAAATCGCCAGCATCCGCCTCCTTTACGGCGGCGCGAATCTCCGCGATTTGCCATTCATTGTTTTCGACGAACTCGCGGATCGCTTCTGCGGCCAGAAACGATTTGCTCCGCTGAGTTGATTCGGCGAGGCGGGCAAGCCGATCCTTCACCTCGTCCTCGAGGCGGATGGTCATGGTCGTGGACATGGATGGCCAGCGTATTGAGTTGTGTACAACGTAGCACGCCTGCGCCCCGTGCAATGGCACTTTCGGCTATGACCGGACATCTGAGAGCCTCGGCTACCTGGCCTCAGAGCGGACCTCGTTCTTGCAATCGGGCCAAGCCCACGATAACATGCACATGCATATGTGCATGTGTGGGGGTTCGTAGATGAAAACGGAAAGACTGGTGCTGCTGACCACGCCCGCCTTCAAGGCGTATGTGGGGAGAGAAGCCAAGCGGGAAGGTGTTAGCGTAGCCGAGCTAGTACGGCGCAGGGTTCAGCCCGCCGCTAACGAGGATGAAGCTACGCTTGTCGAACTAACAACACAGTTGCGCAGCGCAGTTGAGCAGGCGCAGAAAAGCGCCGAACAGAGCCTGGCCGAGGTGGAGGCGATCTTGCTCGAGTTGCGCCAGAAGAAACGGGCGCCGGCACGGAAGCGGGCCGCGTGAGCACCGTCAGCGAGGCGTTGAAGGCGGTGCGCGAAGCGCTGCTGCTGGCAGACAAGGTGAAGCGCACGGCCGATGCAACGTTGGAACTCACCAAGGAAGTGCGCGATCACGATCGTCGTATCACGCGCCTTGAGGCGCAGTGGGACACCGCGATTCAGCTCTCTATAAGCGGCTCGCGCAAGATCGAAGGGCCTCGCTAGAGTGTAGAAACGCTGATACGAGAGCCAAAGCGAGCGAGTCGACCGGCTGCGGTCGGCTTCGCTCGGCAACTTCGGTGACTGCGAGCCAGTGGGCGAAGGAGTCTCCGAGATGAGGATTCACGCCGGCCCGGGCTACCGTGTGTATTTCACTCGGCGCGGTCGGACGGTGTACTTGCTGCTGTGCGGCGGCGACAAGTCGACCCAGCAGAAGGACATTCGGAGAGCCAAGGAACTGCTAACGCAGCAGAAGGATTGAAAGATGCCCAAACCAAGCACATTCGATGTGGCCGACTACCTCGACAGCGACGAAGTCATTGCCGAGTACCTTACGGCCGCACTCGAGGATCCCAATCCGGACGTCTTTCTGATGGCGGTTGCCGACGTGGCGAAAGCCAAGGGGATGTCGCAGGTTGCCAGCCAGGCGGGCCTTGGCAGGGAGAGCCTCTACAAGGCGTTCACCCCCGGCGCCAAGCCGCGGTACGACACCGTGCTGAAGGTATTGAAAGCTCTGGGGATTCAACTCCATGCCGTAGCTGCCGCCGACACCGCCGCGTAGTCATATCCGGCCAGTAGCTGCAGCAACTGTTCCTCGTTAGAGTCGCCCGATAGCGACAGAAGAAGCGTCTAGGTAACCAGTCGTGCAGTCAGCGATGCCATGCGCGTTACCGATCGCCGTCGTTCTCGTCTCCCTGCTGACGGGGTTCAGCAACGCCGCCGCGACGGCGACGGAAGAGGAGCGCGTACAGCTTTGGCAGTACCGGGTGGAAGAGCCCACCCAGTCGCTCTGGCTGGATCCCGTCATTCACTCGGTCGAATGGAAGGACGGCGATCTCGAGGTCCTGTTTACGTTGTCCGCACCGTGTGGCTGGATGCCGATAGATCCCAAGTGGACCGTTCAAGGACGTAGCGTCGATCTTCGCTTCACCTGGTCCGGCTTCTTCGACGGGGCACCGGCGGTTGCTTTATGCAAGAAGTATGTCCGGGCTTGGGTGTTTGGGTTACCGAGGGGCAAGTATCACGTGAGCATTTCGAAGGATGCACCGCGCTTCGCGCAGCGGAATGGGAAAGTCGTGATCCTTGCTGAGCCGAAGTAGCGGATGCGAACCCGTCCAGGAACTGCCATTCCAGCCATTCGCCAATCTGGCCTAATAGCTGACGTCCTGACAACGGTCGGATGGGAGCCATGGCTCGCGAGGTGTCTGAAGAAGATCGACAAGCCCTGACGCGCCTCGAGGAGGCGATGTGGCGTGAGGAGACGCGATTCGATAGGGCTTTCATGGAGCGCGCGCTGGCGCCGGACTTCTTCGAGTTCGGCCGCTCGGGGCGAACGTATACGCGGCAGCAGATCCTGGACTTTCCCAGAGAGCCCATCGCTGCCCGACTGCCATTGGAGGACTTCCGGGTGAGACTCCTCGATGCCAACACCGCTCAACTCACCTACAACAGCAAGGTGCGGAACCGGGAGGTCATGGAATGCGGGCGCCGAAGTTCGATCTGGTCAAGATCGGGCGACACCTGGGTGCTGCGGTTCCATCAAGGAACTCCCTACGCGGGCTAGGCGCGGTCGGCCACAACCGGACCCTTCAAGACTCGAGGAATCTCGCGATAGCGGACGTCGCTGACGCCTTAAGTCAACCTATGACGAAAGCCACCACCTTGATGGCGAACGCGCTCGACCGGGAAACCCATATCTACAAGGTCGTCGAGGGTCAACAAATCAAAGCCGATGTGTTCGGTGCATCGGTCGGCGCCAACAGGCCTGCCGTCGTGTGGATTCATGGGGGCGGGCTGATCTTCGGATCTCGGACGACTCCGCGGCCCGCTTTTCTGGCGGCGTTGCTGCGAGGCGGAGTCGTCGTGATATCGATCGATCATCGCCTCGCTCCCGAAACGAAGCTAGCGGATATCGTTGACGACGTCCGTGATGCGTGGCGGTGGGTGGTGGAACAAGGCCCCTCACTGCTTGGCATCGATCCAGAACGGGTGGCGATGGCCGGCGGATCGTCCGGCGCCTACCTGACACTGATGAGCGGCTACTGCGTTCAGCCCAAGCCGCGCGCCTTGGCGGCGTTCGCAGGGTTCGGCGACATCACCACGCCGTGGGAGGCGGAGCCCAGCGCGCATTACCTGGAAAAGTTTCCTCCAATTTCTCGGGAGGAAGCCGTTCAAAAGCTTGGCACCGCCCTGGCTGAGCCAGGCCCGGAGGTCGACCGCGGCTACTTCTATGTCTATTGTCGGCAGCAGGGACGGTGGCCGATTGAGGTGACGGGGCACGACCCATTGCTTGAACCCCGTTGGTTCGACGCCTACTGCCCGATTCGAAATGTCACAGCGCAGTACCCGCCGACCATGCTGATTCACGGCAGGCTAGATACCGACGTTCCGTGCGAGGAATCGCAAAAGATGGCAGTGCGTCTTGGGGAAGCCAATGTCGAATACGAACTTTTGACCTTGGACGGCATTGGGCACGGACTATCGGGTGCAAGTCCCGAGGTCGTGACATCTGTCGAGGGGCGCGCAGCCGCGTTCCTTGTGGAGCACCTTAGGTAGCGCGAGGAGGATTGCGACGCATAACGATCGGTCGGGCGCCGGGATTGAAAGCGGGCATTCGCGGCCACGAGCGGATGGACCGCTCGCCTGCCTGGTCGACATGAAAGCGGACGCGTCATTCAATAGTCCAACACCCAAATGCAGTGCAGAAAGCAGCTGGACCTATGCAGCCGAAGTACCGCCGTCCGTCAATAGCAAGTCCGCTCTAGCGCGCGGTCACGCTGGCTGCGATCCCCCGGATGCTGTGGAGTGCTTTTGAGATGTAGCTGCTGACGCTCCGTGGTCCTCAAATGTTGTTCTTTTCGATCGTGCACACGATGCCGCTATTGGTCGTTGTTGTGCACGTGGGAGTTGTTTCGCTAGCGCTCTGGATGGTTCAGTCAGCCTTGGCACTGGCGCTGCCGCGGTACCGCGCTGCTCTCGGAGTCACGATCGGCGCCCTGTCTGCTTTTGTGCTCTTGCCTGGTCTGCACCTAGTGCTTATGTATTGGTACGAGCAGTGGAGCTCGAGCGCTCTGCGCATCGCAATCTGCTTGCTCGGCCTGGCCACCGTAGTTCTATTGGCTTGGTTGTCAGTTCGGCACCTCTTCAGGCGGAAGTTGAAGGAAGACCTCAAGTGAGCGCCGGAGGCGGACTCCGGCCAACTCCGGACGAATTGCCGATCGCTCTGAAGTGCCTCAAAGCGGACCCAGTTGGCGCTTTACTTTCGGACGTTTTCGTCCGACAATGACCTGTGACCGGCAATGAGTTCGTTCGCAAGGTGAAAGCGCTTGGGCGCGCCCGGAACGTCTCGGTTGTCCTGAACGCGGCGCGCGGCAAGGGCAGTCACCAAACGCTGTACTTCGGTACCGCGTTTACCGTCGTCCGCAACCTCAAGGACGAGTTGAAGACTGGCACCCTTCACGCGATGTGCTCCCAGCTTGGCATCAAGGTGAAGGACCTCTGAAGGGACTCGTATGAACCGTTTTCAGTATGCCGTCCTGCTTTCGCCCGCCGACGACGGCGGCTACGTTGTCACCTGCCGCGACTTGCCCGAACTGATTACCCAGGGCGAAAGCGTCGAGGAAGCACTGGAGCAGGCGTCCGACGCGATGGACGAAGTGTTCGCCACGTATCTCACCGAGGGCTTGGACTTTCCGGAGCCCAGCAAGGCGCGGCGTCGCGAGCATATGGTGGCGCCACCGCCAGAGACTGTCGCCAAGGCGGCGCTGTACGTTGCCATGCGTCGCGCGGGGATCAGCAAAGTGCAGTTGGCCAAGAGGCTGGGCGTAGACGAGAAGGAGGTTCGGCGGCTGCTGGACCCGCATTACGGCTCCAAACTACCGCGCATCGCCAAGGCGATCAGCGTTCTCGGGCAGCGCTTGGTGATCGGGGTCGAGACGGTCTGATCGTCAGAACGCAGCCAATTTCGGTCTTTCCCGTCGGTCCCTCGATCCGCTTGATAGCGGCCATCCTTCCCGCCGCTAAGCTGACATGCGGAGCGGCGCTTGCCGCATCTCGTTCCGACGCCGATGTCCCGCTATATTGACGGCGCCTAACCGTCATGCAGGACAAGATGCGTGGGCTCCGCGTGCTTGGCGCATTGAATTAGGAGAGACGCCATGACCGTACTTGTTGCTTACGTACCCCGCCCCGAGGGGCAAGCCGCCCTGGATAAGGGGATCGAGATCGCGAAAGAGCGAAGAGAGCGCCTCATGGTCGTTAATGCCGGTTCGGGCGACGATCCGTCCATCGCGGATGCAATAGACGTCGAGCGCATCGAGAAGCGGTTGCGCGAATCGGGAATCGAGGCGGAATTCAAGCAGTTTGTCCGAGGCAAGGGCACGGTCGACGAGATCCTCGATCTCGTCGAATCGCTGCCGGCATCACTGCTGGTCATCGGCCTGCGTAAGCGCAGCTCAGTGGGCAAGCTAATCCTGGGCAGCGTGGCGCAGGACATACTGTTGTCAGCTCGATGCCCGGTGCTAGCCGTGAAAGCGCACTAAAGGCCCGGCATGAAGCGGCCGAGGTTATCGATCCCTACCTACGGGCGTGCCCGGCGCATCGCCACTCAACAGTAGCCGAAGCGGTGGGCGGCGCAATCTGCCGGCTGCGTGAATGTCTGTTCTCGGCGTGAAAACCGACGGCAGCTTCCGGAAGTTCCTTACGGCCGCTTCGGACCGCAGTTGCTAGTGCCCAG
>DAOMFL010000066.1:0-19886 GCA_035429805.1 Burkholderiaceae bacterium | reverse complement strand
AATCCGCTGCGCGACCGCTTCGGCATCGTCGCGCGGCTCGAGTTCTATACGGCCGAGGAGCTCACGGCCATCGTCACGCGGTCGGCGCGCCTGCTGAAAGCGCTCGTGACGGCAGATGGGGCGCGCGAGATCGCGCACCGCTCGCGTGGCACGCCGCGCATCGCCAACCGGTTGCTGCGCCGCGTGCGCGACTATGCCGAGGTGAAGGGCAGCGGCGAGATTTCCGCGGAGGTTGCCGACGCCGCGCTGGCGATGCTGGAGGTCGACCGGCTGGGTCTCGACCTGATGGACCGCAAGCTGCTGCTGGCGGTCATCGACAAGTTCGCCGGCGGTCCGGTGGGCATCGACAACCTGGCGGCAGCCGTCGGCGAGGAGCGCGACACCCTCGAAGATGTCGTCGAGCCCTACCTGATCCAGCAGGGCATGCTGCAGCGGACGCCGCGCGGCCGCGTCGCCTCTGTTGCGGCCTATCGGCACCTCGGGCGGGTCGAGCCGCGCGCCGCGGGCAGCGTAGGCGACCTGCTCTAAGAGGCGCCGGCTCGCGGCGAACAGCGGCGCGGCGGGGGTTCCTTTACCGGGCGCATGGACTAGAATCGCCGGCTTTGCGGGAGCGACCCGGTCGGCATTAAGATTCCGGCCCTTTCGCCCATGGCGAAGTCGGCGAACCGCAGGGGGCGTCAATGAACTACGCAGAGCAGCAGCGCAATCCGGGCCGGCACGCGGTGGGTATCACCGTGGTCGTGCTGCTGCACGTGCTCATCGTCTATGCGTTGGTGACGGGCCTTGCGCGCACTGTGGTCGAGGTCGTCAAGGGCCCGATCGACGTCAAGGTCATCGAAGAGATCATCAAGAAGCCGCCACCTCCGCCCGAGGTCGTACCGCCGCCACCGAAGATGTCCGCACCGCCGCCGCCGTTCATTCCGCCGCCGGAGGTCAACATCGCGCAGCCCGTCACCCAGGCACCGACCATCACCGCTGTCACGCAGGAAGCGCCGCCGGCCGCGCATGCGCCGGTGATCCAGAAGGCGCCCGAGGCCGCGCCGCCGGCCGTGCGCAGCGCGCGCGTCGTCTGCCCGAACTATATGGAAGTGATGTCCTCGATCTCCTATCCGCGTGAGGCGATCAAGGAGAACCTCGAAGGCGAGGTCGTCATCGAATTCACCGTCACCGCCAGCGGACAGGTAAAGGACACCGTGATCAAGTCGTCGACCAATCGCGTCTTCAATCGCGCGTCGATGGCGGTCGTTTCAGAGTTGAAGTGCCAGGGCCAGGGGCAGGACATCCGGGCCCAGGCTCCCATCAGTTTCAAGCTTCGTTAACAGGCCGGGAGCGCGCAGATCGGACCAGGGCGCCACCGCGCCGCATCACCCTCCGCAAAGCTGCCGTCCCATCTTCCACCAGGAGATTTTCCGATGATCCCGTTTCTTCGCCGCCACGCCGCAGCCCTGGCGATCATGGCCGTTGCAGGATTTGCTGCACCCACTGCGGTAGTCGCGCAGGACGCTCCAAAGGCGGCTCCGGAAGCCGCGGCGCCCGCCCCGGCGGCGGCCCCCGCCCCGGCGCCGGTTCCCATGCCGGCTCCCGCGCCGACGGTCACGAAGGAGACCATCGAGAATCCGTACGGCCTCGAGGCGCTGTGGCGCCAGGGCGACTTCGTGTCGAAGGGCACGCTGATCATCCTGGTGATCATGTCGATGGGCAGCTGGTACATCATCTTCGTGAAGCTGTGGGAGCAGTTCAAGCTGATGCGCCAGGGCCGCGAGATGGCCGGCGCGTTCTGGAAGTCGGCGTCGCTGCGCGACGGCGCGAAGAAGCTGGCCGATGGCAGCGCCTACCGCTACATCGCCGAGACCGGCCTTGCGGCGAACGAGCACCACGAAGGCACGCTCACCGAAAACATCGATCTCAACACCTGGGTGACGATGTCGGTTCAGCGCGCGGTCGACACCGTGCAGAGCCGTCTGCAGGATGGCCTGGCGTTTCTCGCCACCGTCGGTTCGACGGCCCCGTTCGTCGGCCTGTTCGGCACGGTATGGGGCATTTATCACGCACTGACGGCCATCGGCATCGCCGGGCAGGCGTCGATCGACAAGGTGGCCGGCCCGGTCGGTGAAGCGCTGATCATGACGGCCATCGGTCTCGCCGTCGCGGTGCCGGCGGTCATGGGCTACAACTGGCTGGTCCGCCGCAACAAGTCCGCGATGGACCAGGTGCGCGCCTTTGGCGGCGACCTGCATGCCGTCCTGATGGGCCGCAAGGTCGACATGAAGGCTGCACCCGCGCGCTGAGCGCGGGCTGCGAAGGAGGCCAGCCATGGCAATGAACGTCGGCACCGAAGGCGGTGAAGACGAAGCCATCTCGGCGATCAACACCACGCCGCTCGTCGACGTGATGCTGGTGCTGTTGATCATCTTCCTCGTCACGATTCCGGTCATTACGCAGTCGATCCCGCTGCAGCTGCCGCAGGAGACCAACGTCCCGCGGCAGACCAAGCCGGAGAACATCGAGATCGCGGTCACCAAGGACGGCGATGTCTACTGGGGCATGCAGCCGGTGCGCGACAACGCGGACCTGGTCGACCGCCTGAAAAAGGTGGCCGTGCAGCAGCCCCAGCCGGAAGTGCACATCCGCGGCGATCTTGGCGGCCGCTACGAGTTCGTCGGGCGCGTCGTGTTCGCCGCGCAGCGCGCCGGGATCCAGAAGATCGGCTTTGTGACCGAACCGCCGGCGCGCGGCGGCTGAGCGCCGCCCTGCAAGGAGATCTGCAATGGCAATGAATGTCGGTCCCGCAGGCGGTACACAGGACCCGGAAGTGATGGTCGAGATCAACACCACGCCGCTCATCGACGTGATGCTGGTGCTGCTGGTGATGCTGATCATCACGATCCCGATCCAGCTGCACTCCGTGAACCTCAACATGCCGGTCGGCACGCCGCCGCCGCCGACCGAGCCGCCGGTCGTCATCACGGTCGACGTCGACTTCGACGGCACGATCTACTGGAACGGCGACATGGTCGCCGACAAGGCGCTGCTCGAGTCCAAGCTGCGGGACGCGGCCGCGCAGCCGGTGCAGCCCGAGGTGCACCTGCGCCCGAACAAGCTCGCCGAGTACAAGGACGTGGCCGCTGTCATGGCGGCGGCACAGCGGCTCGGCGTGACCAAGCTCGGCCTGGTGGGCAACGAGCAGTTCATCAACTGAGCGCGGCGATGAAGCTGTTGACCCGCGTCCTGACGGCGCTTGTGCTCGCCGCGAGCGTGCACACGTCGCATGCCCAGGTGCGCCCTGAGATCGGCAAGCCCCTGCAACAGGCGTCCGACCTCCTCAAGGCGGGCAAGGCCAAGGAAGCGCTGGCGAAGGTGCGCGAGGCCGATGCGGTCGCGAACAAGACGCCTGCCGAGCAACTGACCGTCGACCGAATGCGCGGTGCCGCAGCCGCGCGCGCCGGCGACACGCCGACGGCGATCAAGTCGTTCGAGGCAGCGCTGGCGTCGGGCAAGCTGAACCCGACCGAGCAGGCGCAGACGGCCGAACAACTCGCGTTCCTGTATTCACAGCTGAAGGACTGGAACAAGACCCGCGAGTGGGCGCAGAAGGCCAGGCAACTCGGCGGCAACGGGGCCGAACTCGAGAAGCTCCTCGCTTACGTCAATACGCAGACCGGGGACTATGCCGCCGTCGCGCGCGACGCACAGGCCGCCGTCGATGCAGCCGAGAAGGCCGGGCGCCGCCCCGAGGAAGCCGATCTGCTGCGGCTCTCCGATGCGCTGCGCCACACCGGCAACAACGCGGGGCAGGCCGCCGTGCTGGAAAAGCTGGTCAGCTACTACCCGAAGCAGGAGTACTGGGCCACTGTGCTCGGCCGCATCCAGAGCAAGCCCGGATTCTCGGGCCGCCTGACGTTTGACGTCATGCGGCTGAAGCGCGCGACCAAAACGCTCGAAACGGTCGAAGACTACGTCGAGATGACCCAGCTTGCCCTGCAGAATGGCCAGGCAGCGGAGGCGAGGTCAGTCATCGACGAAGGCTTCGCCCGTGGGGTGCTCGGCAAGGGAGCGGAGGCCGAGCGCCAGAAACGGCTGCAGGCCCTTGCGATCCAGAAGGCCACCGACGCGCCGAAGGACCTGGCCAAGGCCGAGGCCGAGAACAACCTCGATGCCAATGCGCTGGTGCGCATCGGCATGGCCTATGTCGGGCTCGGCCAGTTCGACAAGGGCATCGCCCTGATCCAGAGCGGCATCACCAAGGGCGGGCTGAAGCACCCGGACGAGGCACGCCTGCACCTGGGCATTGCCTACCTGCGCGCCGGCAACAAGGCGAAAGCCGCCGAGGCACTGCGCGGCGTCAAAGGGACCGACGGGTCCGCGGATCTCGCCCGACTCTGGCTGCGCGTGTAGTCAGGCGGGACGACCGGTACAAGGGCTCGCCTCGATGCGGGCCCTTTTGTTTTCGCACGGGCCCCGACGATCGACCCGGGCTATTTCCGCAGGGTCGACAGGTACGCGACGACGTCCTCGATCTGCTCGGCCGTGAGCTTGGGCGAATCGCTGCCGAAGCTGGCCTTGTGGAAGCTCGGCATCACGGTCCCCTTGGTGACGCGCGACAGGTCGACCAGCGACAGGCGCAGCTGCGCCGGTGTCAGCGTGGCCCCGATGCCGTCGAGCGCCGGACCCTTGGTCCCGCCCGGCTGCATGTCCTTGTCCTTGATCGAATGACAGGTGAGACAGGTCGCCGGATCGCGCTTGATCAGCAGCGCCCGGCCGCGGGACGCATCGCCCGGCTTGCCGGTGAGCGACTGCGGGATGCCGTCACCCACGATCTTGATTTCTGCCACCTGAGCCTGCGCGCCACCGGCCGCCGCGACGGCCAGGGCCAACCCGAGTAAGCGCTTCATAGAACAGTCCGGGGCCCGCGCCCCGCTCCTTGGTTACCCCCGGATCGGCCACCCGCAGGGGGTGGAGCCTTCCTTCCGAGTATGCAGCGAGTCTGACGCGGCCGCGCCAGCCGGGTGTTGGTCCAGCGCAAGTCGCTACCCCCATCGTCGCCGGGCCATCGGTCCGATGCAGGGGATTGTCCCCGGCACCGGTCGACTTCCTGCCGGGCGACAGGCGAAAAAAAAACGCCCGTGGTGTCCCACGGGCGTTTCGAACTGCCGTTCTTCCGGATGGTTTAGAAGAACTTGTACTGCGCCGTCAGGTAGTACACGCGACCTATTGGGTTCACGACAGAGGGGTCGTAACCGATCTGGAAGTAATCCTGCTGGTTCGTGACCGGCGGCGTGTTGTTGAACAGGTTGTTGATGCCCGCCACGAGGGCCAGGTTCTTCACGCCCGTCCAGCGACCGTACAGGTCCCACGTTCCCCACGGGCCGACCTTGTGGATCGTGCCGTCGGCATTCGTGTACTGGTCGTCGTAGCCGCTCGAGAAGTTGTTGCCGAGAGTGGCGGTCCATGGGCCGCTGCTCCAGCTGCCGAACAGGTAATGGCGATAACGCTGCACCGGCCCGAACAACGCGTACGTGCCGACTGTCGACTGCCATTCATTGCCCGGCGTGTACGTCTGCTTCTGCTTCTGATCGAAGATGTACGTCGCGTTGTAGCCGAACGTCAGGTCGCCGAAACCCGTCTGCGGGACGCGCAGCTTGGCCTCGACGTCGACGCCGTTGGTGTTCTGGTCGGCAATGTTCAGGTAAGGGTTGAACGCCGTGTCCATCACCTTGATCGGTGTCGCGACGCCGGTGACGAGCGCCATCCGGGTCCTCTCGAACCCCGCGTAGCCGCCGCTGCACGACAGCGTCGCCGCGTTGAAGCCGTTGATGCAGTCCTGGATGATCACATCGCCGCCCGGCGTGCCGATCAGGTCGGTCTGGTAGATCCACCAGAAATCGACGCCGACCGAGAAGTCGCGTGTGGGCTCGAGCACGAAACCGACCGACCAGTTCTGCGACTTCTCGGGCTGCAGCTGCTTGTTGCCCGCGTTCGTCACCGTCAGCTGCGCCCCGCAGTACAGCGGGTTGAAGATCCCGCCGACGCCCGGAGAGTCGTCGCATCCGCCCGGCACCTGCGCCTCGTAGAACGGGTCGTTGTAGGCGCCGCCCGAGTTGGTCTTGGCCGGTTGCGCAATCTGTTGCGGGATGGTCGGGGCGTGGAAGCCGGTGCCCCACGAACCGCGTACCAGCACCGCGTTGCTCGGCTGCCAGCGCAGGCCGACCTTCGGTGCCACGTTGCTGCCGAAGTCGCTGTAATCGTCCCAGCGCACGGCCACCTGCGCATCGAGATTCTTGATGATTGGGATCGACAGCTCGCCGAACAGCGAGAACACGGTGCGGTCGCCCTCGACGGGGAACTGCTCGCCCGCGCCGCCGATGATGTCCTGAGAACCCAGAATGGCGCTGGGCGTGTCGGTGTACTTCTGGCTCTGGTACTGGAAGCCAATGGCCGCGGACATCGGGCCGGCCGGCAGGTTGAAGATCTCCTTCGAAGCGACGCCGTCGACGACCCACGCGGTGGTCTTGGCGACGCGCATGTCGCCCAGCGCCTGGGTCGAGAGCAGCGCATTCAGGCCTGCCGTGTTGTTGTAGCCGAACGGGTTGATGACGCCGGTGTACATCGTCGGCAGCAGCTTCGACTCGAGCAGGTAGCCGGCCTGGTAGGCCTCGGTCGCCTCGCTCGAGATGTAGTAGGTACCCACGTTGTAGTCCCAGCCCCAGGCCAGGCCCGAAGCGCCGAGCAGGATACGGTACTCGTCGGTCGTGATCTGGTTGGTCCGCGGACCGGTCTCGAGTGCGCGGTAGTAGAGGTTGAGGTCGCCCGTCAGCGTGGTGCCCGGAATCGCCGGAACGATGCCGTTGCCCGGGTAGTACGGTCCGCCGGCCGGGTACAGCAGCGGAGCGCGCACGCCGAGAGCATCGATCTTGGTAGTTGCCTCCGACGCCGGCGTCTGCGAGATGCGGAACGTCGACTTCTGGTTGGCCCACGAGCCCTCGAGGAAGAGCTGCGTATCCGCGTTCAGCTGGTACGTGCCGCGGCCGAGGAACGACCACACCTCGTTCTCGGGCACGATGTCGATCTGGCTCGCGTAGTCGTAGCGGCAGCGCGTTTCGCTCGACGTCAGGCCGTACGAGGCCGGCGGGTTGCAGCCGGCGTTCGGGAAGACGCCGATGTACGGATTCGTCGTCACGCCGGGGGTTGCGCCCTGGAACGGCGACGCGTAGGGGTTACGGAACGCGCCAGCCGGGGTCAGGATGTTGCCCGGGAACGCATTCGAGCTCGTGCGCTGAACGTACGGGAAGCCGAGCACGTTCGGATCGATCGAAATGTCCCGGCGCAACGCGGTTTTCGAGAAATCGCGATCGGCCGCCTTGACGGAATCCTGGTTCGTGTACGCCAGCACGCCAAAGACGTTGAACTTGTCTTTCGCCAGGTCGCCCCAGCCGCCCAGCACGTTCAGCTGGTAGGACTTGCCGCCGCTTTCCTGCGGCAGGTAGTAGGCGCCGAACGCCTGCACGCCGGAGTAGTCCTTGCGCGTGATGAAGTTGATCACGCCGCCGACCGCGTCCGTGCCGTAGATGGCGGACGCGCCTTCACGCAGCACTTCGACGCGCTCGATCGCCGCGAACGGGATCTGCTGCAGGTTCACGGCGCCGCCGTCGAACGCGTACACCGCCATGCGGCGGCCGTTCAGCAGGACCAGCGTGCTGTTGGAGCCGAGGCCGCGCAGCGAGGCGCCGGAGAAGCCCGGCCGCGCCGCGTCGCCGAGGGCGTTCGCGAGCTGGTAGCCCTGACCGCTGTTGGTAACCAGCTTGTCGACCAGCTGGGCGGCATTGACGACGCCCATCTGGTCGATTTCCTGGCGCGTGATCGTTGTGACCGGCAGGGCCGACTCGCCTTCGATGCGCTTGATCGCCGAACCCGTGATCTCGACCCGCTCCAGTTGCTGTGCAGCTGGCGCAGTCGACTGCGCCAGTGCCGGGTTCATCACCGCGGTGCACGCCAGACCACCGAACGCGATCGCTAGCGCTCGGGTAATCGGTTTAGTTTGAAACATTGGGTACTCCCCCTTTGCTGACAGTTGGTTCATCGCACCCAAGCGCCTGGATAACGGTCTGCGCAACCGCTCTCCGAGCCCTTCTGCGCGAGTGGGGAGGATTGTTACGGGGGCGTTTCAGGCTCGCAAACAAAAGTTCTGCGGATGACAATCAGTGTTGTATTTCACCTACATGGTCCGATCTCTGTGACCATGGTGCGCTGCGGTGAGTCAGGGTCAACACGGAAGCACGACGTCGATGCTGCAAAGCACAAATTCCGAACGATCGGTCTCAGGCGTTTGCGCGACTTGCTGCAACGCGGGCTTCAGTGGCAGCCTTCGGCACCCCGACGCCCTAGTTCCCGAGCGTTGGCGCGGGCGTCAAGACTGACCGAAACCATCTCGTCGAGAGCACCTGCATGAACGTCACCCTGCGCCTCCTGACTGTCCTGTTTGCGACGCTGCTCCTCGCGCCGGCGGCCGCGCAAACGGCGCCCCCAAGCCCGGGCAAGCCGCTGCCGGTCGAGGACTTTTTCCGCAACCCGCGCTTCACCCAGGTCACGCTGTCACCGAGCGGCCGCTACCTCGCGGCCATTGTTCCGAACAACGATCGACGCAACATCGCGATCGTCGACCTGAACGATACGAGCCGGATCAACCTGATCACCGCGTTTAGGGAAAGCGATGTTCGCAGCGTGGCCTGGGTCAACGACGACCGGCTCGTCTATTCACTGGTCGATCTGCAGCGACCGGTCGCCGACCAGCTGGGCGCGGGCCTCTTTGCCGTGAACCGCGATGCGACCCAGTATCGGGAACTTTCGCCGGTCGAGACGCGCGATTCGCGCGGCGGTCGTGCCAACACGACGGTGCCGCGGTTCGCAGCGCTCTACGCCGTGATGCGCCCGGTCCAGGGCGACGACATCATCATCTCGTCCAACGAGCGCAACGCGCGCTTTCCGGACCTGTTCCGTGTGGACACGAAGTCCGGACGGAAAACGCTGATCACCGAGTCGCGGCCCGGTGACGTCGCGCTGTGGGTCATCGACCGGGACTACGCCGCGCGGGCGGCGCTGACGACCGCCGACAAATTCGCGGCCGACAAGGACAAGCTGAAGCAGACCTTCTGGTACCGGGAATCGGCCGCCGCGCCCTGGCGGAAGGTTGTCGAGTTCCACCCCTTCACCGAACCGGAGAAGCAGGTGACGCCGGTGGCGTTCGACTACGAAGGGCGGCTCATCGTCTCGGCGCGCAACGGCGAGGATCGCGAGGCGCTTTACTACTTCGACGCGGCCGGCAACAAGCTGGGCGAGAAGCTGATCGCCCACAAGGACTATGACGTCGAGGGCGGTCTCATTTTCGACTACAACACGAAGAAACTGGTCGGGGCGCGCATCGAGGGCGAGAAGCCGCAGCAGGTCTGGTTCGACAAGGACTGGGCGACATGGTCGAAGATGCTGGACCAGGCGCTGCCCGGACGGATCAACCTGATCTCGCGCAACACCGATGGCAAGCGGCTGCTCGTCTTTTCGTTCTCCGACCGCGATCCCGGCAAGTACTACCTATTCGACACCGAGAAGCGGCAACTGGTGGAGTTCCTGTCGGTGATGCCGTGGATCAAGCCGGAGCAGATGGCCGAGATGCGCTTCATCCGCTACCCGGCGCGCGACGGCATGAGCATCCCCGCCTACCTGACCCTGCCACCCGGAAAGCCGGCGAAAGACCTGCCGCTCGTCGTGCTGGTGCACGGTGGCCCCTACCTTCGCGGCGAGACGTGGAACTTCGACCGCGAGTCGCAGTTCCTGGCGTCGCGCGGCTACGCGGTGCTGCAGGCCGACTTCCGCGGCAGCATGGGTTACGGCTGGAAGCACTACGCCTCGGGCCTGAAGCAATGGGGCCTGACGATGCAGGATGACCTGAACGACGGCGTCGACGCGCTGGTGAAACAGGGAATCGTCAACAGGGATCGCGTGTGCATCGCGGGCGCCAGTTACGGCGGCTATGCGGTCATGATGGGGCTGGTGCGCGATCCGCAAGTCTGGAAGTGCGGCGTCAACTGGGTCGGGGTCACCGATCTTTCACTGTTGACGAGCGCCACGTGGTCCGACACGAACCGGTACTGGGACGACGCGGGCGAGTGGTACAAGTTCGCCGTCGGCGATGCAAGCGCGGACAAGCTGCGCTTCGAGCAGACCTCGCCGCTGCGCAATGCCGGCAGGATCACGAAGCCGGTGCTGATGGCTTACGGTGCCGATGACCAACGCGTGCCGATCGAGCACGGCGAGCGCATGAAAGCCGCGCTCGAGGCCAACAACGTTGCGGTCGAGTACGTGCTGTACACGAAGGAAGGGCACGGCTTTCTGCTGGAAGCCAACAACATCGACTTCTGGAAGCGCGTCGAGGCCTTCCTGGCGAAGAACCTCGGCAACTAGGGCCTGTTCACGCTAAAGCCGGGAGTGCGAAAGCGAATGGCGGGATGCAATGCCAGGCGCCGCGAGCGCCGTTGGCTCAATGCCAACCAGCGAAGCGGCAACGCCGCAGTGCGCCCGCCATTCGCTTTCCCTTCGGGTTGGGCCGCAATGCGGCGTCTGCTTTGGCGGGCGGCTTGCGAAGGGGAACCACCCTTCGCAGCGCCGCCCTTCGCGCATCCATCCGCATTGCGGCCCAACGCATCTCCCGCATTTAGCGTGAACAGGCCCTAGGCTTTGACGCCAGAACGCCGCGGGGCTCAGGCGATCTGGTAGCCGGTGAGGCCCGCGTAGGCGCCGGGCCGCCGCAGCAACAGGCGGTCGATGCTTTCGAGCGCGCGGAACCACGGCTCGAACTCGGCGAAGAGCGCGGCATCGTCGGGCGCAGGCCGCGCGGCGCGCCGCACCTTGTCGAAGATCTCACCGAAGCTGCGCCGGCCGTCGAGCGCCATGAAGATCTCGCGCACATGCCGGCCGGGGTCGAGAAGGCGGGACAGTCCGGAACGGGCGTGCTGCAGCACGAAGGGCTTGCGGCCGTGCGCGTCGATGACCGCGGCCACGTCGGGCCCGGTGGCCGCGTCGTTCGCCAGCATCGGCACCGTCGCCACCTCGCCGTAGCGGGCGGCGACGCCGGCCGCGCGCGTTGCGTAGAACGAGTGGGTGATGATCGCGCCGCTGCTCAGTTCCGCTACGGCACAGCGTTCGCGCTCGGAAAGCGCCGCAAGGCGCGCGAGCAGTTCCGGTGTGGTCCGGGTGAGGTGCGTCTCCGGCAGGTACGGCAGGCGGCCGCGGTGCCAGTCCGACCACGTCACCGCCAGGCCGCGGCGGTCGGTGAACCACTCGTAGATCTCCGGCACCGTGTAGGCGCGGTCCTGCGGGTGCAGCAGCAGATCGTAGAGCCCGGCATCGCCGCCGGCGCGATGATCCTGGTGCAGGTCTTCGCCGCGGATGAACCAGTTGCTTGCCGGCAGCGCGGCGAGCGTCGCGCGCGCGAGATCGATCTTGCGGGCGTCGACGATCGTGTCGGCACAGAGAATGCGCAACAGCGACTGCATCTGGTAGACGCCGGTGCGCCCGTACTGCGCGTACAGCAGCAGGCCGAGCGCGCCGTCGCGTGCGAGGACCGCGAGCAGGGCATCGAGCCCCTGCGGCGGATCCGGCAGGTGATGCAGCACGCCCGCGCAGTTGATGTAGTCGAATGTTCCGAGGCCGAGGCCCGGCAGCTCGAGCAGCGACGCCTCGACGAAGCGCACGTTCGTGAGTCCGCGCAGCCGCACGCGCTCGCGCGCGATGTCCAGCGCCGTGCGGCTGATGTCGAGGTGCACGACCTCGGCGTTCAGCCCCCGCAGCTGCTCGGCCAGGAACACCGTGCCGTCGCCGGTGCCGCCGCCGGCCACCAGCGCGCGGAAGCCGTCGTCGAACGACCGAGCTCCGCCGAAGCAGTGGTGGTTGATCATCCGCAGGTCGTCGAGCCACGTGCTGATGAGTCGCGTGCGCTCGTCCTCGGCCTTGCGCTCCGGGTAGGGAAAGCGCTCGTACTGCAGCCGGACCTGCGGATTCTCGGGCGTTGCCATGGCGTCAGGCCGCCCGGGCGAGCCGCGGGACGGCCGCGAGCAGCGCCTGCGTGTACGGGTCGCGCGGCGCCGCGAGCAGAGCCGCCGCGTCGCCCTGCTCGACAATGCGGCCGTCCTTCATCACGGCGATCTCGTCGGCGAGGTATTCGACGACGCCGAAGTTGTGCGTGATGAAGAGGTAGGCGATGCCGAACTCTTTCTGCAGGTCCTGCAGCAGGTTCAGGATCTGCGCCTGCACCGAGACGTCGAGTGCCGAGGTCGGCTCATCGCAGACGATGAGCCGCGGCTCCACCGCCAGTGCGCGCGCGATCGCGAGCCGCTGGCGCTGGCCACCGGAGAACTCGTGCGGATAGCGCGCCAGCGCGTCGGCGCGCAGGCCCACCCGTTCGACCAGCGATTTCACGCGCGCCGACCGCGCGTGGGCGTCGATCTCGGGGCGCAGCGAGAGGATGCCTTCTTCGAGGATCTCCTGCACGCGCATGCGCGGATTCAGCGACGCGTACGGGTCCTGGAAGATGATCTGGATCCTGCGGCGCGCGTCGCGCAGCGCGTCGCCCTCGAGGCGGTCGAGCGCGGCGCCCTCAAGCAGCGCCTCGCCGTCGATCTGCGCGATGCCGCGCAGCAACTGCACCAGCGCCTTACCGGTCGTCGTCTTGCCACAGCCCGATTCGCCGACCAGCGCCAGCGTTCGGCCGGGTGCGAGGTCGAAGGAAATGCCGTCGACGGCCTTGACGTAGCCGACGGTCCGCCGCAGCAGCCCGCGCCGGATCGGGAAGTACACCTTGTAGTCGCGCACGCGCAGCAGCGGCGCTGCCAGGCCGATCGCGCCGCGCGGCGCGGGCATTTCGGCCGCGACACGCGGCGCGCCCCCGGCAGTCGCCTCTGCGGTTGCGCCATCACGGTAGAGCACGCAGCGGACGCGATGGTCCGCGAGCGGTTCGAGCAGCGCCGGCGGTCCGCTGTTGCAGTCGTCGTGTGCCCGCGGGCAGCGCTCGACGAAGCGACAGCGATCGAAGCGCTGATCGAGGGGCGGCACCGTGCCTGGAATCGCGGCCAGCCGCGCGCGCCGCTTCGCGCTGTCGGGAAGCGCGTCGAGCAGCATGCGCGCGTACGGATGCAGCGGCCGCGCAAAGAATTCAGTCGTCGTCGCCACCTCGATGATCTGGCCCGCGTACATCAGCGCGACACGCTGCGCGACCTCGGCGACGATGCCGAGGTCGTGCGTGATCAGCAGCATCGCCATGCCCTGCGTGCGCTGCAGTTCGATCAGCAGATCGAGGATCTGCTTCTGGATCGTGACGTCGAGTGCTGTCGTGGGCTCGTCGGCGATGACGATGTCCGGCTCGCCGGCCAGTGCGATCGCGATCATCACGCGCTGCTTCTGGCCGCCCGAAAGCTGGAACGGATACGAATCGATCCGCCGCTCCGGTTCGGGCAGCCCGACGCGCTGCAGCCACTCCAGTGCCCTGGCGCGGGCGGCCGCGCCCCGCAGCGGCGTATGGCGTTCGATCACCTCGATGATCTGCCGGCCTACCGGCAGCACCGGGTTCAGGCTCGTCGACGGCTCCTGGAAGATGATGCTGACGCGGCGTCCGCGGACATCACGCATGCGCGCCTCCGGCATCTGCGCGATGTCCGAGTCCGTCAGTTCGATGCGGCCGTGGGTCACGCGCCCGTTGTCGGGCAGCAGGCGCAGGATCGACAGCGCCGTCATCGACTTGCCGCAACCGGACTCGCCGACCAGCGCGAAGGTTTCGCCCCGCTCGAGCGTCAGCGACAGCGCGTCGACCGCGTGCACCAGCCCGCTGTCGGTGTCCAGCACCGTGTCGAGCGCGTCGATCGACAGCACGGCGCCGCGGGCGTTCACGTGGCTTCCTTCAGGCGCACACGGCGCGGCCGGAATGCGCGCGCGCGCGGGTCGAACGCCTCGCGCACGGCGTCGGCGTAGAGGTTGGCCGCCAGCACCAGCGTCAGCATGAATGCGAACGCGGTCGCGAGGTTCCACCACACCGGCGGGTCGCGCGACATCTCGCTGCGCGCCAGGTTGATCATCGAGCCGAAGCTCGACGAGTTCGGGTCGACGCCCACGCCGACGTACGACAGCACGGCTTCGTACAGCACCAGCGCGGAGAAATCGAGCACCGCGACGATCAGCACCAGATGCATGACGTTCGGCAGGATGTGGCGCCGCATGATGCGCCAGTCGCTCACGCCGAATGCGTGCGCCGCCTGCACGTAATCGAGCTCGGAGATCTTCAGCGTTTCGGCCCGCAGCAGGCGGCACAGCGTCGCCCAGCCGGTGATGCCGAGGATCAGGCACAGCAGGAAGAGCCGGAACTCGGCGCGTTCCACGCCGGTGGCGAAGTTGTCGGCGTTGCGGTCGATGTAGACGTTGATCAGCAGCACGAACGCGGCGACCAGCAGGATCGGCGGGATCGCCGACAGCACCGTGTAGAAGTACTGGATCGCGTCGTCGACCCATCCCTTGAAGTAACCGGCGAGGACGCCGAGCGCGATCGCCAGCGGCAGCGTCGCGATCGTCGACAGCGACCCGATGACGACCGCGGTGCGGATGCTCTTTAAGGCCTGGAACAGCACGTCGTTGCCGGTGCGGTCGGTGCCGAACGGGTGGTAGGCGGGCCAGATGGCCGCGATCCACCCGATGAAGACGCAGACCACCGTCGCGGTCGCGACGATCGCGCGCCACGGGATGATCGTGCGTCCCCGCAGCATGTCGGCGAGCGCGCGCCGCCAGCCGCCCGCAGCGCGTCCGCGCAGCAAGGCAATCGCCAGCGTGAGCGCGATCGCCGCCGCGAAGCCTCCGGCGATGCCGAGCACCGAGCGCCTGACGAGGTCCGGCTTCCACTCGGTCGCCGGGTCCGCGAGGTGTGCCCCGCCATGGGCCAGCCGCGGGAATTCGCGCACTTCCCTGCCGTCGACGATGACGGTTTCGCGCTGGAACGACCACCAGGCGAGCGGCACCGAGTAGGTCTTCTCGCGCGCGTCGACCGCATGGCGCAGCAGCACGTCGAGCGGCGACACAGTGCGCGTCGCGTAGGCGACCGGCGCATCAGCGGCTGCGCCGGGCGCGGCCGGCAGCTGCGGCCGGAAGTGGATCGAGTCGGTGAGCGCGATCGTGATGAAGACGATCAGCACGACGGCGGAGGACATCGCGGCCGCGTCATGCAGCACATGACGCCAGGTCGCGCGCAGGTCGGCGCTGCGGCGCACGTGCACGACATAGACGACGACGCTGGCGACGACGAGCCAGAGCACGAGGTCGGTCCAGAGGAAGACGAACTTCGGCACTGTCGGTGATCTCCGCCTAGGCGAGCCGCACCCGCGGATCGACGAACGTGTAGGCGATGTCGGTCGCGAGGTAGGCGAGGATGTAGAGCAGCGACCCCAGGAACACCATCGTGTGCACGATCGCGAAGTCCTGCCCGGAGATCGCCTCCACAACGTAGGTTCCGAGGCCCGGAATGCCGAAGAACGACTCGAACACGATCGAACCGAGGAAAACGTACGGCAGCGCCGCGCCGACGTGCGTGAGTATGGGCAGCCAGGCATTGCGCAGCACGTGCCCGAACAGCACCGCTGGCTCGGCCAGCCCCTTGGAGCGCGCCGTGCGCACATAGTCCTTGCCGACTTCCTCGAGCAGCATCGCGCGGAAGAGGCGTGCCTCGCTGCCGAGCTGGAACACGATGCCGACCACGAGCGGCAGCGCAATGAACTTGATGAGATCGAGGCCCGGAACGAAGCCCGACAGTGGCACCAGCTTCAGTGTCTTGCCGAAGAACCACTGCGCCATGATGATGTAGAACAGGCTCGAGATCGACATCATGACGACGCACAGCACCGTGCCCCAGAAGTCGAGGTAACTGGTACGGAAGAAGACGAGCAGCAGTGCGAACGCGATTCCGGAAAAGAGTGTCAGCACGAGCATCGGCCCGGCCAGCGCCAGGCTCGCCGGGATGCGGTTGGCGATCTCGTACGCGATGTCGCGACCGCTGTCGCTGGTGCCGAATTGCAGCGTGAAGAGCCGCAGCGACCGGTCGTAGAAAATCGTCTGGCGCACCTTGTCGAAGCCGTCGGCCTTCGGATTGAACCAGAGCGGCTTGTCGTAGCCGCGCTCGGCCTTCCACTTCTCGATCGCGTCCTGCGATACGCGCTTGGCGCCGATGTTGAGCCGCGCGATGTTGTCCGGCGAATTCACCGCGAAGAACAGCGTGAAGGTGAGCAGGTTCACGCCGATCAGGATCAGCACCGCATAGCCGATGCGGCGGATGATGTAGTTCAGCACGATGCGCGTCGCGCGTGGAGCAGGGCGGTCATGACGCGCCCTTCGGCGCCGCGAGCGCGCGGCCGGCGGTCTCGCGTTCGCGCCGCCGCCAGCTGCGGAAGGCCGGCACGATCGCCGCGACCACCAGCAGGACGATGACGGCGACCGGCCACCAGATCGGCCGGTTCCATTCGGCGATCCTTGCCGCGCGCAGCGCCGGATCGACCTTGAAGTACATCAGCCGGTCGTTGGCGAGCGGCGCCGGCTTCACGTTGCCGACCCACTGGTGATGCACCGAGCCCGCGTACGGGTTGTAGCCGAACGCCCACGGCGCGTCCTTCTGCAGGATGCCGACCATCTGGTCGACGACCTCCTGCTTGCGCGGCCCGTCATCGAGGTAGCGCATTTCCTCGAACAGCTTGTCGAACTCGGGGTTCTGGTAATTGGCGGTGTTGTTGCCGTTGCCCTGGGTGGCCGCCTGCGAGTTGGGGCCGTAGAGCAGGAACAGGAAGTTCTCGGCGTCCGGGTAGTCGGCAAACCAGCCCCACCAGAAGATCTGCAGGCTGCCCTTGTCGGCCTTGTCCTGGAAGCGGTTGTAGTCGGTGGCGCGCAGTTCGAGCTGCACGCCGAGCTTGGCGAACTGTTTCACCATCCAGTCGACCTCGGCCTTGAGCTCCGGCGTCAGCGCGCGCTGGTAGTCATAATTGAGCACCAGCGGCTGGCCCGTCTTCGCGTCGCGCCCGTCGGGATAGCCGGCTTCCGCGAGCAGCTTCTTGGCCTCCTCGATCGACTTGCGCTTTGGCTTGCCGTCGACGACGTCGTACACGGTGCGGTTGATGAGGTCCGGCCGGTAGGAGAACACACCCGGCGGCACCGCGCTCATCGCCGGTTCGCCTGCGGCCTTGCTTTCGAACACGCGGACGTACTCTTCCCAGTCGATCGCGATCGACAGCGCCTGTCTGAGCTTGCGGTTGCGTTCCTGCTCCTCCGGCGTCTTGCCCTTGCCGACGACGGGGTCCCACCAGTTGAAGCCGAGATACCAGTTCGAGATCTCCAGCGTCTTCGGCATCTGGATGCCGCGCTCACGGAAGAGCTTCGCCACCTGCTCGGAGTTCTTCACGTCGTAGTCCATGTCGAGGAGCCAGTCGAAGCGCGACACCTCGGGATTGTCGTAATAGCCCTGCAGGAACTTGGTCTTGTGCGGGATCTTTTCCTTCTCGATCGTGAAGACAACCTGGTCGATGAACGGCATCGGCTTGCCGCAGTCGGCGAGCAGCCCGGCCGCCTTGTCCCCGGCCTCGCCTTCGCACGGGTAGGGCTCGCCGCGGAAGTTCGGATTGCGCGACAGCACGTGGCGGCGGTTCTCCTTGTATTCGGTCAGCATGTAGGGCCCGGTGCCGACCGGCCAGTAGTTCATGCTGAGGTTGCGCTCGGCCATGCCGGGCTGCGCGTAGAACTTGTCTGCTTCCCATGGCACGGGCGAGAAGAAGCTCATCGTCAGCCAGTACTTGAACTGCGGATACTTGCCGTCGAGCCGGATGCGCAGCGTGTGGTCGTCGAGCGCCTCGGCGCCGGCCAGTGGAAACCGGCGGAAGTCGAGGAACGGCAGGTTGCGGTCGGTCAGCGGCTTGCCGTTCCTCAGCTTCTCGTCCTCCTTCGAGATCAGCTCGCCGTACTCCTTGAGACCCTTGATGTGCTCGGCCATCGGCGAGAACGAAGGCGACTTGATGCGCGTCGTCGCCAGGCGCTTGATGGCGTACTCATAATCGTGCGCGGTCAGTTCGCGCGTGCCCTGATGCTCGAAGTCAAATGGCGTGCGCCGCTTGCCGAGATCCTTCTCGGTGAGCTCGTGATAGCGGTAGTTGCCGGCCTCGTCCTTCGCGAACGCCGGATGCGGCGCGAAGAGGATGCCCTTCTTGAGCCTGATGTCGTAGACCGACTCGGCGATCAGTTCGCCGGGCGCGTCCGCGGGCAGTTCGCGTCCAGCCTTGTCGTAATAGCGCGGCGTGGCGATCGCCTCGGCCGTGCGCGGCGCCACTTCGTAGGGCCGTTTCAGGTAATGGAAGCGATAAAGCGGCTCGTAGACCGCGTAGGTGAACGGCGTCTCGTCGAGCGAGTACGACGCGGTCGGATCGAGGTACTTGGGCGACCGCTCCTGGAACGCGGTGAAGAAGGTGTTGGTCTTCTCCGAGCCGTCCGGGTGCGGATTGTTGGTGATGCGGTCGCAGCCGGCGAGCAGCATCGCCAGCATCAGCGCCCCTGCCGCAAGACTGCCGCACACCGACTTCATCCCGTCCTCCCCGCGTGGTCGCGGCGCGTCGCCCGGCCCTCGTGAGGCCGGCAAAAGCGGCGCATTGTAGTTGCGCGACGGTTCGCCGCGCCGGCCGTGGCCGCGCCCTCGGACAGGCGGCGGCGGCCCGTATACTCGGCGGACCGCATGTCGACGCTTCCTGCCTCTGCGACCGGTCAGCCGTTCACCTGGACGGTCCGCGTCTATTACGAAGACACGGACACCGGCGGCATCGTCTACTACGCCAATTACCTCAAGTTCTTCGAACGCGCTCGCACCGAATGGTTGCGTGCCGCTGGCTTCGAGCAGCAGCGGCTCCTGGACGAGTTCGGGCTGCAGTTCGTCGTCGCGCACATTGCCTGCGACTACCGCCAGCCGGCGCGGCTCGATGACCTGATCGACATCGACCTCAGGATCGGCCGCGCGGCACGCGTGTCGATCGTGTTCGAGCAGACTGCGCGCCGTGGCGGCACGGTGCTGGCGACGGCGACCGTCAAGGCGGCCTGCGTCGATGCCCGGCAGCTCGCTCCGAAAGCCATGCCGGCTGCGATGATGGCCGCGTTCCGCACCCTGCCCGGATACAGCTCCCCGCAATGACTCCTGTCACCGATCTTTCGATTCTGTCCCTGATCACGAAGGCCACGCTGGTCGTGCAGGTCGTGATGCTGCTGCTCGCGGCGGTCTCGATCGCCTCGTGGACCGCGATCTTCCAGAAAGGCTTCGCGATCAAGCGCGCCAAGCGCGAGACCGAAGAGTTCGAGCGGCAGTTCTGGAGCGGGGCCGAACTCTCGCAGCTCTATCAGCAGGCCGCGAATCCGCGCCGCAAGACCGGCGCGCTGGAGCGCATCTTCGAGTCCGGCATGAGCGAGTTCCTCAAGCTGCGCGGCCGCGGCGACGCCCAGGCCACGCTCGACGGCGCACGGCGCGCGATGCGCGCGGCCTACCAGCGCGAGATGGACACGCTCGAGTCGCGGCTCAACTTTCTCGCGTCGGTCGGCTCGGTGAGCCCGTATGTCGGCCTCTTCGGCACGGTCTGGGGAATCATGCACGCGTTCACGGGTCTCTCCAACCTGCAGCAGGCCAACCTGGCAAGCGTCGCACCGGGCATCGCCGAGGCGCTGGTCGCCACGGCGATCGGCCTGTTTGCGGCGATTCCGGCCGTCGTCGCCTACAACCGCTTCGCCAACGACATCGACCGGCTGGCCAACCGCTTCGAGAGCTTCATGGAAGAGTTCCTGAACATCCTGCAGCG
>DAOMFL010000065.1:0-19918 GCA_035429805.1 Burkholderiaceae bacterium | reverse complement strand
CGTTGCGGAACTTGATCCGCCAGGCGATCGTGCCCTTGCGTTCGTCGCGGTCGACTCGAACGCTGTGGCCCAGCGGCGCAAAGTCGGCATATCCGCGCACATCGATCGCATGCTGCGGGCAGGCCTTCACGCAGGAGTAGCACTCCCAGCACATGTTCGGCTCGATGTTGTAGGCGCGTCGATAGGTCTTGTCGATGTGCATGATGTCCGACGGGCAGATGTCGACACAGTGTCCGCATCCGTCGCACCTTGTCATGTAGACAAAGGTTGGCATTCGTCCGGCTCCTTATCTGTTCCAGTAGATCTTGCGGGCTGCTTCTTGATCAATAGTGGCGTGGCGCTTCGCGCTTGATGCCTAGCCCCATGTCCATCGGAGCGTCCCGCAGCAGTTCCATCGAGTGTCTCTTCTGTTGCTCGGGATCGTCGCGGGTCTGCGTCGGCAGATTCGCGGCTGAGCCGTTGGCCTTGGAGACTCGCTTCTCAAAGGCCGCCGCAGGCTTGAAGAACATGTGGGCGAACTTCGACCACGGCACGCCGGCGAACAGCACCGTGGTGGCGAGGATGTACAGGCCGAAGAGCACCCCGACGCCGCCGCCCGTTGCGGCCCACGCGAGGCCGAACGTGGCGCTCGCCAGCAGCGACAGGATGAACAGGTCAGCCTTCATGAGGCGGAAGGGCGAATTGCCTTCGGCGGCGACATCGACGCGGATGAAGAACCAGAACCAGTAGCCGCCGACGCAGATCATCAGGCCGCCGAGCCACCAGAGCTGCGTCCAGATCGGGCTTGCGGAGGCGTTGAACACCAGCACGACGGTGGCGAGCACGTAGAGCACGAAGCCGTACATGCCCAGCAGGTGCGCAATGCGCCGGCGCGGGTTGCAGAACTCGCCGGAGGCCAGCACGTCGACCACCGCGGTCTGCACGGCGATCGACAAGGCTTCGCCGCCGCCCACCGGCCGTGCGGCCTTCGCCTTCGACCGCCTGAAGTTCTCGAAGAAGTACCGGGCGCTGCCCTTGTGCACGACGTCGAAAAGCGTTCCCGCCACGACCAGTACGAACATGACGACGACGTACGCCTGCATGACTGCAGGCGAAAGCGACGCCGACAGTCCGGCAAACGGATTGCTGGTGAACATCGTGAATCTCCTCCCGGATCTATCCTAGGTTTGGTGTGCTGGTGGCGGCTCAGCGGGCCGAGTGCCCGGTCAGTTTCACTTCCACGCGCTCGCTCGCGGCGAGCCCTTCGTAGTACTCGCGCAGGATTGCCAGCACCTCGGGGCGGCTGAACTCCGCCGGCACGTCGGCGCCTTCGGAAAGCCACTTGCGCAGTTTCGTACCCGAAACGAGCAGGCGCTCCTTGTCGTCGTGCGGACAGGTGCGGGCCGAGGCCATGCCGCCGCAGCTGTAGCACCAGAACGTCCAGTCGATCTTCAGCGGCCGGGTCTCGAGCGAGTCCTCGGGAATCTCGTCGAAGATATGGTGCGCGTCGAAGGGGCCGTAGTAGCTGCCGACGCCGGCGTGGTCACGCCCGACGATCAGGTGCGAGCAACCGTAGTTCTGGCGGAACAGCGCGTGCAGCAGGGCCTCACGCGGGCCGGCATAGCGCATGTCGAGCGGATAGCCGGCCTGAACGACGGTCTGGCGCACGAAATAGCCTTCGATCAGCGTGGCGATCGCGCGGGTACGGACATCGGCCGGAATGTCGCCCGGCTTCAGCGCGCCCAGCAGCGAGTGCACCAGGACACCGTCGCAGACTTCGATCGCGACCTTCGCCAGGTACTCGTGCGACCGGTGCATCGGGTTGCGCGTCTGGAATGCCGCGATGCGCGACCAGCCGAGCGACTCGAACAGCGCCCGCGTCTGCGCCGGCGTCATGTAGAGCGCGCCGTACTTCTCGGGAAAACCGCCGGTCGACAGCACCTGCACTGGGCCGGCCAGGTTGACCTCGCCCTGTTCCATCACCATCTTGACGCCGGGATGCTCGGCGTCCGTGGTGCGGAACACCATCGCGCACTCGTGCGCCTTGTCGATCGAATACTTCTCGGTGACCCGCATCGTCGCCAGGATCTCGTCGGATTCCGGATCGACGAGCGCGACCTCGGCGCCGGTCCTGATCGAGTCGGCGGTGCCGCGGTCGGTCGACAGCGTGATCGGGATCGGCCAGAACAGTCCCGAAGCGAGCTTCATGCCGTCGCAGACGCGCTCCCAGTCGCCATGCGTCATGAAGCCGTCGAGCGGCGTGAAGCCGCCGATGCCCAGCATCATCAGGTCGCCCTTTTCGCGCGAGCTGACGCGCACGCGCGGCAATGACTGCGCGCGCGCCAGCGCTTCCCTGCGCGCAGCGCCTTCGAGCAGCAGTGCCTTCAGCGAGCCGCCGCCGTGCGGATTGACCAGTGCTGGCACGGTGTCTCCTCTGCCTCTGCGACCCGGCCGTGCGCCGGGGCGTGATCATTTGTCGAGCGGCAGCAGGCCATTGCGGCAGCAGTTGCCACGGACGAAACGCTTCCGAGTCCGCGCCGTCTTCTTCGACGGTTCAGTCTAGTCGAAGGGGTCCGCCGCATCGGCCGTACGCCGCGTGCGATTGGACACTGTTCGACTTGGAGCAAGCCATCCGCCGCATTGGCAACGGTCGGGGTCCCCCACATGGGTGGGTACCGCTTGCCCGATCAGGTAGGCGGCTTCGACGGAGGCAGTAGGAGGGCGCGACGACGAATCTCGCCGTGGCACTATCCCGGCGATGATCGAGTGCTTCGGTTCCCACCTGCGGCGTTTCATCCCGTCGGGCTTCGGCGGCAACGGTGCGACGCGCCGTTGGGCGCCGCTGATGCTCGCGGCGCTGGTGTGCCCGGAACTGGCCGACGCGGCAACCGGCTCCATCGATGCATCCGCGGCAACCACCGCCTGGTGGTTCTGGCCGCTCGCGCTCTTCGTCGTCTGTTTCTTCCTGGGCATCATCGCCGTGCCTGCGGGCGTCGGCGGCGGCGTGCTGTTCGTGCCGCTGGTCAGCGGTTTCTTTCCGTTCCATCTCGACTACGTACGCGGCGCCGGGCTGCTGGTGGCGTTGTCGAGCGCGCTCGCAGCGGGACCGTCTCTGCTCCGGGCGGGACTGGCCAACATGCGCGTTGCGCTGCCGCTGGCGCTGATCGCGTCGTTCAGCGCGATGATCGGCGCACTGCTGGGCCTGGCGCTGCCGGCGTCGGTCGTGCGCATCGCGCTGGGCATCGCCATTCTCGGCATCGTCGCCGTCATGCTGCTGGCAAAGAAGGCGGAACATCCGGACGTCCCGAGCAGCGACCGGCTCGCTATTTTGCTCGGCATGCACGGTGTCTTCACCGACGGCGCGTCGGGGCAGAAGGTCGAGTGGCGCCTGCATCGCACCCCGCAGGGACTGGCGCTGTTCTTCGTCATCGGGGTGCTGGCGGGCATGTTCGGACTGGGGGCCGGCTGGGCCAACGTGCCGGCGCTCAACCTCGTGATGGGCGCACCGCTGAAGGTTGCGGCCGGCTCGTCGAGCTTCATCCTGTCGCTGGTCGATTCCTCGGCGGCGTGGATCTACCTGAACAACGGCGCCGTGCTGCCGGTTATCGCGGCGCCCTCGATCATCGGCATGATGCTGGGTGCCAAGATCGGCGCGCGGCTGCTGACTGTGCTGAGGGCTTCGATCATCCGGCGCCTGGTCATCGGTATGCTGATCTTCGCCGGCGGCCGCGCACTGATGGTGGGGCTCGGCATCGGCGGCTGAGGCCGGAAACGCAGGCGGAGCGGACCGTGACGAGCGACATTCCACCCGAACAGATCCGTTATGCGCAGTGGCTGCACTGGAGCGGCTGGGCGGGCCTCGCGATCCTCGTCAGCGCGTTCCTTGTCTATGCGACCGGACTCGTGGCGCCGGCCATACCTCTGGAGCGGCTGCCGGACCTGTGGCAGCTCTCGTCGCCGGAGTTCATGCAGCTCCACGGACTCGAAGGCGGCTGGCACTGGATCGCGCGGCTCGACCGCAGCGACATGCTGAACGTGCTCGGCATCGCCATCCTGTCCGGATGTTCCGCGCTGCCGCTGCTGGCGGTGACGCCCATCTATCTGCGCCGCGGCGACCGTACTTACGCAGCGCTCTGCCTGCTCATCGTGGCCGTGCTGGTGCTGGCGGCCTCCGGCGTGATTTCGACGGGGCATTGACGCGATGGCCACGCCGCTGCGACGCATCGCGCTGATGACGCAGTGGACCGAGTTCGACTCGGGCGCCGAGCGCATGGCCCTTGCGCTGGCGCAGCAGGGGCGGCTTCCGCTGACCATCGTGGTGCCGCTCATCAGCAATCCGGAATTCGAAGTAGTCGCGCCGGCGCTCGTCGCCGATGCGGAAGCCGCCACGGCGCGCGCGGCGGCCGACTTCGACGCCCGCGTCCGCGCGGCCGGCGTGGCAGCCGAGCTGCGCGTGCGGCGTGGCGACGAGCTCTGGCGCGAAGTCGTGGACGCAACGCGCGCGGCGCAGGTCGACCTGATCGTGACCCGCCGGCGTGGCCACCGCGGCTTCCTCGGCAAGCTCCGGGTTGGAGAGATGGTGCGCGAGATCGCGGCGCACGCGCCGTGCCCGCTGCTGATGGTGCCCCGGGCGGCGGCGCTGCCGGCCCGGCGTGCGTTGATCGTGCTCGAATCGGAGGCGGCCGTCGATGTCGCTGTCGGGCCCGCTGCGGCGCTGGCCGGAATGCTCGGGCTCGCGCTGGACGTCGTCGCCGTTTCCGCCGCGTCGGCGGAGGAGGGTGCCCGCTGGCTGCAGCGCGCGCAGGCCCTGGCGCAGGCGACGAACGTCCGCGTCGACGGCGCCGTGGAAAGGGGCACGCTCGCCGACGTGGTCGCCGCAAGGACGTCGGCACGATCCATCGATCTCCTGGTCCTCGGCGTGGAGGCGGGTCCGGCCCGCCATGGCCGTCTGGGCGATGCGGTCGAGAGGGTCGTCGGCGGAGCGCCTTGCGCTACGCTGCTGGTCCGCCCGCAGGCGCCGCTCGGCTGATGCCGATGGGATGCCGCCTACCCTCCGGAGCCGGTGATGTCGCAGATGCTCAATCTGGCGCGCGCAGCGCACCTGGTCGGAGTGCCGCGCGGCGTGCTGCAACGGATGATCAGCGCCGGCGAGATCGAGTCCTTCGACGGGCTGATCGCAGTGGCCGAACTGCAGCGCGTGTTCCCGGCGGCGGCGCTCGACGACAGCGGCGCCTTCGAGCGCGTGCAGACGATCCGCGACGAGGCGTTTGGCCGGCGGCTGCGCGAGCGCGTGCTGCCGTCACCGGAGGTGCTGGCGCAGCGGCTGTTCGCGCAGAGCCAGGAACTCGCCGACCTGCGCCGCTACCTCGGCGCCTATCACGATCTGTTGGTCGCGACGTCCGAACGGATCGCCGGTCTCGCCGGGCAGGACGCGCGCCTGCTGCCGCTGGCGGACTTCGTTCGATCCGGCCTGCGTGGCGTGCTGGCGAGTGAGCCCGCGAACCCGCTCGATGCGATGGCCAACATGATGCAGGTGATCTCCGCCCAGGTGACCGTCCGCCCGAGCGGTCACCAGTTCATCGTCGAGGGCAACGACTCGATCCTGCAGGCCGGCCTGAAGGCCGGCCTGCGGCTCGGATACGGCTGCGGCACCGGATCGTGCGGACTGTGCAAGGCGCGCATCGTCAGCGGCGAGATCCGGCCGATCCAGCACAGCGACCTGCGGCTGTCCGAGCAGGAGCGGCAGCAGGGCTATGCGCTGCTGTGTTCGCACACAGCCGTCACCGACGTCGTCGTCGAGTCGCTCGAAGCGCGGGGCCCGGCCGACATTCCACCGCAGGACCTGGTGGCCACCGTGCGCGCGGTGGCTGAGCTGGGACCGCACACGCGCCTGCTGCACCTGCAGACGCCGCGCAGCAACCGGCTGAGGTTCCTCGCGGGCCAGCTGGTGACGCTGGGCGTCGCGGGTCTCGGCGACGACATCGAGCAGCTCGTCGCGCTCGCCAGCTGTCCGTGCGATGAACGCAACCTGCACGTGCACCTGGGCCGCGACGACGACGGGCCGCTGGCGGCCGCGCTCTTCGCCGGCCGCCTTCGTGTCGGCGACTCGATCGGGGTGCGCGGGCCGGTCGGAGACTTCGTACTCGAGACCGACAGCGCACGTCCGCTCGTCTTCGCCGCGTGCGATACCGGCTTCGGTCCGATCAAGAGCCTGATCGAGCACGCGATGGCGGGCGAGCAGGTCGAGTCGTTCGCACTGCACTGGCTTGCGACCCGCAGCGACGGCCACTATCTCGACAATCAGTGCCGCGCGTGGGCGGCGGCCTACGATCACTTCACCTACGACAACGACGTCGACGCCGATCCGGCGGCGGGAGCGCGCCGCCTGGTCGAGCGGGCCGCGGCCCGGCCCGGGCTTGCCGACAGCGACGTCTTCGTCGCCGGTCCGCCGACCTTCGTCTTCGAGGCGGCCGCCGCGTTCATCGCCGCCGGCGCCGCGTCGGAGCGGACGCGCACGCTGGCGATCTGACCTCGAACCTGCCGAGCTTTCCTTCTTCCGCACTCCCGATCCGATGAGCGACGCACTGAATTACCTGGTCAAGGCCCGGCCCGATGCGATGGGTCACTACTTCAAGTTCCTGAAAGAGGCCGGCAAGCACCTCGACCCGAAGACACGCAACCTGATCTCGGTGATCACCAAGGTCCACGCGCAGACCGACCGCGGATTCCGCCAGTACCTGTCGCGCGCGCTGCGCGACGGCTGTACGCCGGCCGAGATCCTCGATGCGCTGCTGATGGCGTTTCCGGCGCTCGGTCTGGCGAAGATCGTCTGGGCCGTCGACATCCTGATCGACATGAACCTGCCCGAGTTCCAGCCCGACGCGATGGGCTTTCCGGGCGAATGGCACGACGTGATGGCGGCCGACGCCCTTGCGGTGGGTGCCACGCAGCGGCTCGACTGCGACGGCCGCGGGCTGTTCGTCCACCGAACCGCCGAGGAATACCGCATCTATGACAGCCGCTGCCCGCACCAGACGACCAACATCCCGCACCTCGCACTCGCCGGCACGACGCTCACCTGCCCGAAACACGAGTGGGCGTTCGATATCACGACCGGCGCATGCATCGCGAAGGGCTCGACGCCGCTGAAGCGCTGGAAGTCCAAGGTGGAGGGTGGACGGCTCTACGCCTACTGGTAGAGGCGCCTCCAAGCGGCTCATGGATCATCTTCCGATCTTCCTGAAGCTCACCGACCGGCCCTGCGCGGTCATCGGTGGCGGCGCAGTCGCCGCGCGCAAGGCGGAGCTGCTGCTCGCTGCCGGAGCGCGCGTCACCGTGACGGCGCCGGAACTCAGCGCCCCGCTCGCGGAACTGCAGCGTCAGGGTCGGATCGTGCATCGTCCCGAGGCCTTCTCGGCTGCGGCACTGCGTGGCGTGACGCTGGTCATCGCTGCGACCGATGATCGCGCAGTCAATGCCGAAGTCTCGCGGCTGGCGCAGGCGCATGCGATCCCGGTCAACGTCGTCGATGACCCGGAGTTGTGCTCATTCATCCTGCCGGCGATCGTCGATCGCTCGCCGGTCGTCATCGCCGTGTCCACCGGCGGCGCCTCGCCGGTGCTGGCGCGGCTGCTGCGCGCGCGGCTGGAGACGCTGATCCCGGCCACCTACGGTGCGCTCGCCGATCTTGCGGCGCGCTTCCGCGAGCGGGTCAAGCGCGCGCTGCCCGAAGCGGCGCGGCGCCCGTTCTGGGAGCGCGTGCTGCAGGGCCCGATCGCCGAACTCGTGTTCTCGGGCCGCGCGAACGAGGCGGAAGCGGCGCTTGCACGCGCGCTCGACGACCGCGCGCACCGCGGGCCGGAGCCGGGCGAGGTCTACCTTGTCGGTGCCGGGCCCGGAAATCCGGACCTGCTGACCTTCGCCGCGTTGCGGCTGATGCAGCAGGCCGATGTCGTGCTCTACGACAACCTGGTGTCGGCGCCGATCCTCGAGCTGACGCGGCGCGACGCCGAGCGCATCTACGTCGGCAAGCAGCGCGCGCTGCACACGATGCGCCAGGAAGAGATCAACACACTGATGGTCAAGCTCGCGCGCGAAGGCAAGCGCGTGCTGCGACTGAAGGGCGGGGATCCGTACGTATTCGGTCGCGGCGGCGAGGAGATCGAGACGCTCGCCGCCAGCGGCATCCGTTTCCAGGTGGTGCCCGGCGTCACGGCAGCCTGCGGCGTGGCGGCGTACGCCGGCATTCCGCTGACGCATCGCGATTACGCGCAGTCGTGTGTGCTGGTGACCGGTCACCTGAAGGACGGTTCGATGAACCTCGACTGGCACGGCCTGGCGCGGCCGCGCCAGACCGTCGTCATCTACATGGGCCTGCAGGGCCTGGAGTCGGCCTGCGAGCAGCTGATCGCGCACGGCATGCCGCGCGACATGCCGGCCGCAGTCGTGCAGCAGGCCACGCTGCCGCAGCAGCGCGTGGTGACGGCCACGCTCGACGACTTGCCGCAGAAGGTTGCCGCAGCCGGCCTGCGGCCACCGACGCTGGTGATCGTCGGCGACGTCGTCAAGCTGCGCGACCGGCTGTCGTGGTTCGAGCCGGCGGCGGAAGCGGCTACCTCCGGACAACCGGAGCAGGTCCTCAAGCTATAGACAAGTTCTCAGCTGTTGAGGGAGCGACTGCGTATCAGCCAGGCTCCCGACCCGCATTTCGCGTTGGGGTCCTGCTACTTGCTTGGATGCGAATCCAAGTACTGCATCACGTCGCCTTCCACCTTCTTCACCGCGTCGGAACCCATCGTCTCGATCAGCTTGCGGCGTGCTTCGTCGCGCAGCGTCTTGAACTTCTGCTGCTGCTCGGGATTGAGCAGCGGCACCATCTTCGCGTCGAAGGATTCGCCGATCTCGCGCAGCCTCTCGACCTTCTTCAGCGCGCTCAGTGACGTGTCCTTCTTCAGTGCGCCGAGCTGCGCAATCTCGTCCTTCAGGATCGGCGTGAACTGCTTGCGCTGCTCTTCGGTCAGCCCGACCTCGATCGACATCTGGCTGGTCAGCGCCAGCAGCGGGTTCGATGCGATCTGCGGGAAAGGAATGATCTCGTAGTTGACGTAACCGAACTCGTTGCTGCGGGCGCCGTAATAGGCGTCTCCCAGCTTGTACACCGTATAGGCGTATGGCTCCTGCGAGAGGTGGGTGACGAGTTTCGTGCCTTCGATTCTGTAAGGCATGGTCGTGCCGTGGTAGCCGTCGCGGACGAGGTCGCCGAACCCGCTCGGTACGTTGTTGTAGCGGCCGACATGGAACACGGCCACCTGGCCTTCCTTGGTGAAGTTCTGGCTCGTCTGCTCTCCGGTCACGTTGTTGCGTACCCAGAAAGCCTTGCCCACGATCAGCGCCTTCAGCTGCGCTTCGTTGAGCGCGGTCGCCCCCTTCTTCTGCAGGTCCGCGACTTTCATTCCGGCCGGTGCCGCCTTGCGCGCCTCTGCGCTTGGCGTGTACCAGATCGGCGAGGTCCAGGCGCGCTCCTGTCCCGTGAGCGGCACGACATCGGCCGGGGGCAGGCCCGCCTTGACGGCCTGGATCAGGGTCCAGCGCGGCGTCGGGATCTCCAGCACGCGCACGTAGTAGAAAGCATGCAGGCTCTGGTCGAACTCGGGGTCGGTCCACACGGTCTTCAGCTCGGTCGAACCGACATCGTTGGTGTACGTGGCCTTCTCCAGGTCGACGGTGCTGCGGATCGCAGGCACCCTGCCGCTCCACTTGTCCGGCTTGCGGTCGCCCGACCAGGCGACGTCGAAGATCTTCTCGAAGCTCTGGCCGTTCTGCGTCCAGCCCTTGATGACCTGGATTCGATCGAGATTCGCGGAGGCCGGGTCCTTCACGGCCCAGATGACGAAGCTCGGCGCGGTGCCCTTGCCGCCGGTCGGCATCGTGGGAAGGTCGCCACCCATGGGCACGCCGCCCGCATAGGACTTCTTCACCCAGTCGTTTGCGGAGAGGACGCCCTTGTCGTAACCCCAGCCACCGAAGAAGCGGACCTTGATGTGCGGACCGCTGACGCCGAAGGTCTCCTTGCGGTACATCGCATCCCAGATCGACGCCCGGGTGTTCTCCTCGGCCCATACACCCGTAAGCCCGCCGGGATTCTCCAGGCGCACGTCGAGCGTGCCGAACGCCAGCACGCCCGCCATGCGGCGGTCGACCGTGCCGTCGATCTGCGCGTGGCCACCGAAGAAATTGTCCTGCCGGTAGGCGCTGCCGGTGTTGTGCGAGTCCGAGCCGCCGGCCATGCCGAACCGGTACGGGTTGTAGCCGCGCGTGTCCTGCATCGCGATGCCGTCCTTCAGCGCCTGACGGCCGTAGCTCCCGGCGATGTGGTCAACGCGGCCGATCTCGGGCTTGACACCGAGCAGGCCGCTCGAGATTTCGTAGCCCGCGAATTCGTCGTTGGGTGAAAGCAGCGGGTGCGTTTCCGACTGCCCCTTGATCTGCTTGATCTCGACCAGCCGCTCGTTGCGGTCGCGCGCGGCGGCCCAGGCGGCGTCGATCGGGCGGCCGTAGCTGTCGACGTCGGTCGGATACATCCATCCGTCACTGAGGTTGGCGTTGTGCGAGATGGCGAGCAGTTCGTTGCCGGCTTTGCGCTCCCCGTCCATCCATTTCCAGAGGTCTTCCGGATGCCAGGAGTCGAGCGAGCTGTAAGGCATCTGCGGAACCTTGGCGCAGTCCCTGAAGAAGATGTTTCGGTGCAGGTTCCGGTTGTCGGCCTGCGAGGTGTATTCGTAGGAGCAGAACGCGGTGAACTTGCCCGGCTGGTTGTTCGCGTCCGCGATCCTGACGTTTTCGCTCCAGATCGAGCCGGCCACCTGCGGACTCATCAGCGCTTTCACCGGAGCCCCGCCCGCGAGGAGATTGACCAGGTACGTAAAGACCTTCTGGATGTCCGCCTGGTTATTCGGGTCCTTCAGGATGAGCGGCTGTGCCTCAGGCAGTTTGCTCAGTGCCGATCCCTGCGTGTTCGCTTCCTTGGTCACGCCGACGTATTCCGAATGATCGGTGACGCCCATGAAGTCCATCGGCGTCTCGATCTTGATGTCATAACCCATCGGGTGCTTGATCGTCTGGCCTTGTGCGTACTTGTACGCCTCGTCCGGTCCGGTGATCCGGTTGCCCATCAGCCACGCGTCGACCGACCAGCTGGTGTGGATGTGCTCTTCGCCGAAGTAGGCGTTGCGATCAGGGTTGCGCTCGACCCGCGACGCGGGTTCGAATGACGTCGCTGTGACAGCAGGAGTCACCTGCTTCTGCGCGGTCTCGGCTTCGGGCTTCTTTGGCGTCGGTGCTTCGGGGCCGGTTTGACCGCAGGCGGTCAGCGTGGCGAATCCGATTGCGGCAATGCGTCGCATGCTCATAGCTGCAATTCCCCCCAGGCGATTGTGGACGTCGCGTGCTTGTCAAAGCTCGTGGCGCAACTCACTGCCGTCGTGAGTCCGTGATTATGGTGGTGACATCAACGTGACGCAAAAGTCTATTGCTTGAGAGCCCGGCGTTGCTTAATCCGCGGCAGGCTTCCAGCTTGTCGATAGCTCGCCGGCGGTCCCGCTGCGCCCTTCGCTGACCTGCTGACAGGGCAGCCGCCCGCACGGAGAAGGGCAACGCGACACCGGAGACACACGCCTGGCGCAGCGAGCCCAGCTTGCGTTCAATGAACTGGCGTCGAATAGGCGTGGGCCACACCGGGGTGGCACTGCAGGCAATCGGCGGTTGCCGCCTTGAGCGCTCCGCTGTGCACCTCGAGCTTCATGACGGCTGAGGCACCCTGCCCGGAGAAGGCATCGAGCTTGTGACAGCCCTGGCAGGTCGCGCTGCCCGTCTGCTTGAACCACGCCCGGACCTGGGCACTCAGTCTGGGTTTCTCCGCTTCCCAGCGCGCCCTGTCCGCGATGGTCCCGCGCAGCTTTGCAGCCACGTCCTGACTTCCGTCGATGCCCTTGGTCCAGAGTGTTCCGAACACGTACTGGAAGGGCGTGGCCGGCCGGTCTTCGAACGGGATGTGGCAGTCCGCACAGGTCGCTCGAACACCGGACTCGTTCGCATAGTGCGTGCCGCGCTGATAAGCCTGTACAGCCCACTGCATTGAGTGGCACTCCGTGGCGCAGAAGTTGTTGCTGCTGCTGGCGTTGACCATCCACGTGGTCGTGCCTGCCGCGATCACACCTATCACTATGCCGAGTGCGAGAGAGCCAGCTACTAACCAGCGCCGTCCGGACGGGCGCGCCCTGTGGTCGATTGTCTTGCGCATCTTCCCGCGTCCGCGTCCGGAACTCTGCCCTCGCGGTCGAGGTCGTCATCTTGCGATGACGCCAGACAGGACGGCTTGGGCGAGGTCAAACGACTCACCTTCCATGCGCAGCAGGCGGCGCGGCAAGGACCCGACTGCCTGGCCTGCAGCCGGCTTCGGTCAAGAGCAGCCCTCGGTGTCTCTTGCGCGATTGACCCGAAAGCAGTCACGATTACCGTGCTCTGAACAGTCAGGACAACACTGCAAACATTCCCGGGCGGGTCGAGTCGCGCCGCGCGTGACAGGCGCATCCGGGAATTTCGCCGTGGCGAGGACGGGACATCTTCTGGTGGATCAGCCATGGAGGTGAGGGCGGGTCCGGGGTCGAGTACATCGGTGTCTTCGAGGACGACGGGAAGCCACGCTGGCGGGTTCGGGCGGGAGAGTCGATGGAAATCGATGAAATCAAACTGCGAGGTCCGGCATGAGCGCACCGATCGTCTCGCTCATCGTTTTCGTCGCGGTCATGGCGGGAGTGTTCGTCGGCTCGGCCCTGCAGAGAGTGGTTCCCAAGCACCATCTCAGCGACGACTCGAAGGACATGGTGAAGATCGGCGCCGGCTTCATTGCGACGCTGGCAGCGATGGTGCTCGGCCTCCTCGTGGCATCGGCCACTGCCTCGTTCAACGCCAAATCCGACGAAGTCGAGCAATCGGGGGCCAAGATCATCCTCCTCGATCGGAATCTGCGTCAGTACGGCGACGAGGCAACTCCGGTGCGATTGCTGTTGCGCGACGCGCTCGTCGCCAAGGCGAAGATCACATGGGTCGAAAACGAGGCCGAAGCAGCGACCCGAGGCACGGTACTTCGCGTGCCGCCGCAGCTCGGCATCGAGCGCGTTCGGGCGCGCATCGGGGCGCTCGCGCCGGGCAATGAGGAGCAACGCTTGCTGCGGACGGCATCGCTGACGCTGGTAGACGACCTGATGCAGACGCGCTGGCTGCTGATCGAGCAGTCAACCGCAGCAGTCTCTGCGCCCTTGCTGGTCGTCATGATGCTCTGGCTCGCGACCATCGCGGGCTGCCTCGCGCTCTATGCGCCTCGCAACGGCACGGTGCTGGCGGTGAGCGTCCTCTGCGCGCTTTCCGTGTCGGGCGCGAACTTTCTGATCGTTGAAATGTACGATCCGTTCAACGGCCTGATGAAGATCTCCGACGCGCCGATACGGAACGCAATCGACTACCTGAACCACTAGCGACGGTCGGTGCACGCCGCACGCGAGGATGGAGGCCGTTGATGGACGTCTGAAATGCGCGGCGCGCCGGTGGCTGGTCGAGGAAATGACGGAAGAGGAAGTGCTTAACGGACTGGGTAGGGTCCGGGGCCGGCGCAGCAATGATCAGGCCGAATCAGGCCCTGCGGGTGGACGCCGCCCAGCGCGCTCCGCGAGGCCCGCGCGCCGCTCGTCCTGCGCCTGGGAGACGAGATTGACCAGAATCCCGGTCGTCCAGCCGAAGGCGAAGAGCCCGGAGATGGCAAGCATTGGTGCGAGCAGCCGCCACTCGTGCGGCAGTGTGCCCTCGCCGTAACCGAGCGCCGTGTACGTACTCGCCGCGTAGTAGAACGCGTCGCGGAAGGTCGCGATGGAGCCGAGGCCGAACAAGGTTGCGGCCCATACGAGCATCTCGATGAGATGTGTGGTGACTATCAGCACGACCATCGCGCCGAAGAACAGTTGACCCGCACGGCCGGAGCGGTAAATCGGAACGCCATGTCGCTCGAACTGCCGTTGCACGATGTACATGCCAACACCGTGGATGAGCAGTACCCCCAGCAGCGGCAATGTCCCAAGGGCAATCTCGAGTGCCGGATAGCCTTGTCCCATGGATTCCTCAGAGCACCGCTGGCTGAAAAGAATATTCTGCCGACTCATCGGCTCGGCGCGAAGCGGGCGTCGGCCGCACCGGTCGGCCTCTGCAGGCTGGCCAGCAGCCGCTGAAACTCCGCGTTGCTGCGCAGCAGCTCGCGGCCGGCGGCGATGAGCTTGTCTACCTGATCGTCGCTCAATGCAAAGCTCGTGGGGACCTCGTTGAGGAAGCGGCGCAACGGCCACTCGGGCACGTCCGCGAAACTCAGGCGGATGAAGTAATGCGTCACGGGCCGTTCGGGGGTGGAAAGATTGCGCGCCCAGCGCTCGAGGCTTTCCTGGGTCTGCTGCAGCGTGGCCACGTTGTAGCGGTGCAGCTGGATGTTGGTCACCGCGTCCAGCGTCTTCTCGAGCCCCGGCGCCTCGCTGGTCGCGCCGATGCCCAGCGGCGTATCGGCCGACGCGTTCACCGCAATGATGGCGATGCGGCGTGGCGTCGGGATGCCCACGCTTTGCAGGTATTCCTTCGCGCCGCCCACCAGCTCGATCGTGTCCAGCATCGCACGCAGGCCCAGGTTGTCGGTGATCCCCCCGTCGACGAATTGCGCAAACTTGTGCGCCACCTTGTCCTCGAACGCCACGTCGCCCTGCACGATCATGCTCAGATTCGGGTTGTCGTTGTCACGCTTCTGCGCGGCCGCCAGCCAGGGCGGCAGGCGCTTCGCGCAGCCAGCGTAGTTTTCGACCACCACCGGGTCGAACACCACCGGCACGGCGCTCGACGCGGCGACCGCGCGGGCGAGCGGGAACGACGTCAGGTCCGAGCACAGCAGGTTGAAGTATTCCTGGACGAAGGAGAAGCGCGCTCCCGAGCTCAGATCGGAGGTGTTGATGAGGATCAGCGGGGAATCCTTCCTCATCAGGTCGGCGAAAGTGGCTTCACCGAAGAGCGACTCCTGGTAGTAGGCCACCGCCATCTCGGTGCGACCTCGGCTGCTGAACCATCTAAGCGGGTTGAGCAGGCCGCGCAGCAGCGCGCCTTCCACGTTCCGGCGCAGGAAGCGTTCCTCGAAGTCCACGAAGAGGCGATCGCCGTACAGGCCGTAATAGGCCGACGTGAAACTGCCACCGGAGACCGAGCTGATGGCGCTGATCGCATCCAGCAGCCGCTTCTCCTGGCCGCCCATCTGCACGCGGGTATCGCGTAGTTCCAGCATGACGCCATAGGAAAGCGCGGCGGCCCGAGTGCCGCCCCCGGAGAAGGCGACGGCCAGCGTCAGCTCGTCCGAACGATGATTCAGTTTCCGGGCGAACTCGCCGAGCGTGTAAGCGGGCTTTTCCTCGCCGTGCGACAGCGGCTTGTTTTCGATTACGCCATAGGTCGTGCAGGCACTGGTGGCCAACGCCACGCCGATCATCAACGTCCTGAGGGCCAGCAACATACGGTCTCTCCTGGAGGGAGCTTGCGTCTGCGAGGCGTCAGAGCACGGGCCCGAGCGTGGCAATGAGGTTGTTCCACAACCGGCGTGACGCCGGCCACGCCGCCACTGCCTCCCTGGTGACCGGATGCGAACGCGCGATGTAGTCCTGCTGGCGCTGGCGCACGTCGCCGGTCAGCGCTGCATCGTGGAACAGGATGTTGTTCTCGTAGTTGAGCTCGAAGCTGCGGCGGTCCATGTTCGCCGAGCCGATCAGCGTGATCTCGCCGTCCAGCGTCAGCGATTTCGTGTGCAGCAGGCCGCCCTCGTACTCGTGGATCTTGACCCCCGCGGCGAGGAGATCCGCGTAGTAGCTGCGGCTCGCCGCGCCGACGATCCACGAGTCGTTCCGGGCCGGAAACACGATTGTCGTGTCCACGCCCCGGAAGGCGGTCGTGCACAGCGCGTTCTGCAGGGCCTCGTCGGGCACGTAGTAGGGGGTGGTGACGACGATCTCGCGTCGCGCGGCGAACATCAGGGACTCGAACAGCTCCGGCATCGCCGAGTAGCGCACCGTCGGGCCGGTGCCGATTACCTGCGCCGGCACGCCCCCGGGGATCGGCAGAGGCAGCGGCCGCCGGAGTAGCTCGTCGAGGTTTTCGTCCACGTACGTCATCCAGTCGCTGGCGAACAGATACTGGTTCTGGCGCGCGACGGGACCCTCGAAGCGCATCACCGCGTCCACCCAGGGCGCGTACTTCGCCTTCACCAGAAACTCGGGGTCGGCGCAGTTCTGGCTGCCGCAGTAGGTGATGCGGTCGTCGATGACCACGATCTTGCGGTGGTTCCGGAGGTCGATGCGGCCGCTGAACGGCCGCAGCAGGGGATTGCCGATCGGCAGGCCCGCGGCGACGCGCACGCCGGCCGCCCGCATCGCCTGCCAATGCACGGAGCGGATCATCGTGCGCGAGCCGAGGTCGTCGGCCATCGCCCGGCACGTCACTCCGCGGGCAGCCGCGCGCTTAAGAGCCTCGACGATCTTGCAGCCGTTGTGGTCCGGCAGCCAGATGTAGAAGAGCACGTGGACGTGCTCCTTCGCCGCGTCGATGTCCGCCACCATCGCGTCGATCGCGGCATTGGAATCGCGCAACAGGCGCGCGACGTTGCCGCCGACGGGCTCGAACCCGCTGATCGAGTGGCCCAGCTGGAAGAGATGCCGGTGACGTTCGGCGACGGCGGCGGCAATCTCGGACGCGTCCCCGGCGGTCTGGGACTGGACCGGCGGCATCCGATCGAGGACCGCGCGCAGCCGGGCCACGCGGCGCCGCCCGATGTTCACTTCCCCCAGGAACAGATAGGCCAGCAAGCCCAGCACGGGGAGCGCGCCGACGACGACCATCCATGCGACTCGGGAAGCGGGGTCGCGATGGGGCCGGAGCAGGATCCGTGCGATGACCGCGAGCTCGAGCAGCGTGATCAACGCGAAACCGAGCAGCGAGTGCTGGAACGTCCAGATCATGCGCGGCGGCAGCTACGCTGCCTCCCTGAAACTGCGGGTTAACCGGGTGCCGTAGGTCACGGCTGCAGTTCGATTTCTCCCGGCCGCCAGGTCTTGTTGAACCAGGGCTCGAGCGGGCCGTACAGGCGCAGCAGCATGTTCCAGGACGCGTCCGGAATCGTCTGTACCCAGTTTCGTTCCTCGCCTGCAGGCGGCTTGGGTCCGAAGTGGACGTCGACGGACCCGTCGGCGTTGACCTTGAGCCCATTGGTCTGGCTGCTGACGCTCGGATACTGCTGATCCGTCTGGGCCATCGAGCGCGCCTGGTTGTCGTAGACGATGACGGACCAGAAATTCTTCACCGGGATGTTGGGCGGGAGGCGCAGCCGGTAGTTCTTGCCCCCGTCCAGCGCGTTTCCCTTGGCGTCGACCATCGCTGCCATGTATTGCGAGCCTTCGCCCACGACCCGCGACTCCATCGCCGGCGTCACGCCGGTGGCATAGAAGAAGTAGACGGAGTACGCGTCGAGGTAGCGCGCACCGTCGATTGTGAAGCTGTAGCCGCCGAGGAAGCCGAGCCGCCACGCGCTGTTGGGATAGTAGTAGCCATCGGGAGTCCGCCAGCGATAGGTCAGTGCCCGGGCCGTGGCATCGCCAACGGCTGCGGCCTCGGTCAGGATCTTCTTCATGCGCTCGTCCGGTGCGAAGGGCTTGCCTTTGGCGATGCCGACCGAGGCCCAGAAGCCCAGCGTGGTGCTGTCCACCGCGTCGGTCGATTCCTCCTGCACGACCTTGGCGAGCATCTCCCAGAAGCGGAAGTCGGCGGGGCCGACAAAGTTGAACGGCTTGCCGGACATGTCGACGAAGTTGAGTTTCGGAGCGCTGGCGGCCTGCCCCACGGGGTAGATCCTGAGCACCTTCTTGACCATGTCGACGCCCGGTCTGGGATCGCCCTTCACGAGGAAGGTGCGCCAAAGCACCCACGTGGTGTAGGAGCCCGAGCGGATGACGAAGTGGCCGGGCGGCAACGTGCCTTTGTACCCGGGAGGCACGATCACATACTTGCCGCCTTTGCCCCTGTCCTGCCCGGTGAAGCCGATGTCACCGTTCCAGCGATACCAGATGTCATTGACGAGCCCGAGGACCTTGGGCGGCACCTCCAGCACCAGCGGGCCCTTGCGCAGGTCGAGCCATAACCAGGTGTACGGAGTGTTGTCGTTGGCGGTCAGCTCGACGGTGCGCGAGTCGACCAGCGTCTCCCAGATCAGCACGGTCGTATTTGCCGGGCCGGCGCTGAGAGTGCTGGCGCGGTTGGCAGCCTGGTTCACCACGGGCACGGCGAGCAGATAGGCCTGCACGGCGCGCTGAAAATCGAGGTTGTCGAATAACTTGTCGGCGCTGGCCTGATCCGGCATGCCGCCGAAGAAGTTGAGCGTTCCGAGCCGCGTTTCAAGCCTGTCCGGCACTGCGACGCCAGGTGCAGTCGGCGTCGAGAACTTGTACTGCGGGCTGGCGGGAGGGCCAACCAGGGGTTGCGCAGCAACGAGGCCCATGCAGGCAAAGGCTGCCGCCGCGAGGGCGGCTCTAGCCGTGGTGAGTATTCGATTCATCATGTACTCCTCGATTCGCGATTGCGGGACCCGCACGCTCAACACGCTGCCGGACTCATAGTGAATTTCCTAGCCCGTGCCGCGGCGCTTGCGGCGTTGAGAGTCCTGGAAGTCTTGCGCCAGCATGTAGAGGATGCCGGTTGACCAGGCCAGGGTGAGTAGCCCCGCCATGCCGAGCGCAGCCTCGAGCAGGTGCCAGTGCATCGGCAGGTAGCCCGCTGCGAGGGTCGTGTAGTTCAAGAGCGCGTTGTAGAACGCGGTGCTGTGGTTGGGCTGCGCGCCCTGCATGGCGAAGAAGAGGGCCCAGACGATCACCTCGACCACGCTGATGGCGATGATCATCAGGCTCGCGACGACCACGAGAGCCAGGCCGCCCGCGAAGGACTTGAGGGGCGCAAAGCGTGCCTTGACCGCGTCGGTGAAGTTCAGGATCGCGAACATGCCGACGCCGTGGATGACCATGGTGATCGGCACCAGCAGGGACGACCATGCGGCTTCCTCCAACGAAATCACGTAGGTCGGCATGGCCTTGGCTCGTCCCTCCGGCTCAGCGCGCCAGTGTCGCCGATGTCAGTCGCGTCGTGGAATCGGGCACGTGCACCAGAAACTCCGGCATGTCAGGCAGGCCGTCGATGAACGTCCCCTTCGACTTGCCCTTCATGGAGAAACGCCGGACCCGCTGGTCGAAGCGCTCGGCGACATAGATGTCACCGTCAGGGCCGATCGCGAACCCGGACGGCGCCTTGAGCTTGCCATCGATCACCGTCCTCGCCTTGAGCTTGCCGCGGGGCAGCGGTTCGGGAATGTCGTAGGCGAGGATGCTGCCAGTACCGGCTGCACCGATGTAAAGCGTGTCGCCGTGCAGGACCAGGTGCACGGGCTTGCTGAGCTTCTTCGCTCTGATGCGCGCGACGAGCCGGCCGGTCTTCAGCTCGTAGATCTTGACGACGTTTCCGGCTTCGCCCGCCACATACAGATGCTGCCGATGCACGACGATGCCGCGCACGGAGTGCCGGGGTTTGCCGTGCACGTCGAGCACCACCTTGAGGCCCTGCGGCGAAGGCACGTCCAGCGGCGCACGGTCGCCACACTCGGGCAGCCGGCCCAGGCTGGAGGCGACGAACGTGCCCGGGAGAAAGTTTCCTTTGGGGAAGCTCTTCCGGAGGTGGGAGGCAACTGGCGCGGGCTTGCGTGTCCTGGGCAGTACCGCAAGAACGGTGTTGGTGTCCTGGCAGGAGACGTAGAGGCGGCCATCGTCACCGAACTCCA
>DAOMFL010000064.1:0-20188 GCA_035429805.1 Burkholderiaceae bacterium | reverse complement strand
TCCGGGGAAGCCGGCCGCGGCCCGATGCCCGGCCTACTTCGCGAGCCAGGCGTTGAAGCGCTGGTTCAGCTTGTCGAGGTTCTCGAGCCAGAACTTGTCGTTGATGTACAGCGACGCCTTCAGGTTGGCCGGATTGGTCGGCAGGTCCGGCAGCACCGCCTTGTCCACCAGCGCCGTCGCGGCGTTGTGCGTCACGCCGTAGGGAATGCGCGGCGGCAGGTTCTTCTGGTTCTGCGGATCGCTGACGAACGCGAGGAACTGCTCGGCCTGCGCCTTGTTCGGCGAGCCTTTCATGATGACCCACGAGTCGACCGTGTACAGGCTGCCGTTCCACACCATCTTGAAGTTCTTCTTGTCGGTCTTGTTGGCGGCGGCGATGCGGCCGTTGTAGGCCGACACCATCGCGGCCTCGCCGCTGGCGAGCATCTGCGGCGGCTGCGAGCCTTTTTCCCACCAGATCAGGTGTGGCTTCAGCTGCGACAGCTTGTTGAACGCGCGGTCGACGCCGGCCGGAGTCGACAGCACCTTGTAGACGTCGGCCGGCGCGACGCCGTCGGCGATCAGCGCGATCTCGAGGTTCGTCTTCGGACCCTTGCGCAGCGCGCGCTTGCCCGGGAATTTCTTGACGTCCCAGAAGTCCGCCCAGCCCTTCGGCGCTTCCTTGATCTTGTCGCCGTCGTAGCCCAGGACGAAGTTGTAGACGATCGACCCGACGCCGCAGTCGCTCACGGCGTCCTTCAGGTACTTGTCCTTGCCACCGAGCTTGGCCCAGTCGATCTTCTCGAACAGGCCCTCCTCGCAGCCCAGCGCCAGTTCCTCGCTCTCGACCTGCACGACGTCCCAGTTGTTGGCGCCGCCCTGCATCTTGGCGCGCAGCACGCCGATGCCGCCGTCCCAGCTCTCGTCGACCATCTTGATGCCGGTCTTCTCCATGAACGGCTTGAAGTAGACCTCCTTCTGCGCATCCTGGTAGGCGCCGCCCCAGGACACGACCGACAGCGGCCGGCCCTGCGCCAGAACGCTTCCCGCCGCCACCATGAGCGCCGTCCCGACGATCGCCGCCCCGATGCTCCAGTGCTTCGTGCTCATGCCCATCTTGTCTCCTCCCTCTGATTTGCTGTGTGCATCTGCTATTCCGGGAACACGACTGTACTCGCCGCCGCCCACTGCGCCACGGCCTCCGCGCCCTCCGGCGGCAGTCGATGAGCCGCCTGCACCGGCACGTTCGCGACGACTTCTCCGGCGGCGGTCTGCAGCCGCACCCGCACGTGACCGCCAAGGAAAATAGTCTCCGCCACGCGCGCCGGCAACCGGTTGTCCGCACTCGCGGGAGCGGTCGCCGCAACCACGTCGATGTGCTCCGGCCGTATCGACACCGTGGCCGGCGCCTGCGGCCGGCAGGCACCCGCCGACCTGCCGCGCACCTCGGTGCCGCCATCGAGCTGCACCACGCATTCGCCGTCCGTGCCGTCGCCCGCCACACGCGCCTTCAGGCGGTTGTTTTCGCCGATGAACGAGGCCACGAAGAGATTGGCCGGCCGCTCGTACAGCGTGCGTGGATCGTCGATCTGCTGGATGCAACCATGCTGGAACACCGCGACGCGGTCCGACATCGTCATCGCCTCGGACTGGTCGTGCGTGACATAGACCATCGTGATGCCGAGCCGCTCGTGCAGCCCGCGCAGTTCGAGCTGCATCTCCTCGCGCAGCTGCTTGTCGAGCGCGCCGAGCGGCTCGTCCATCAGGATCAGCTGCGGCTCGAACACCAGCGCGCGGGCGACAGCCACGCGCTGCTGCTGCCCGCCCGAGAGCTGCGCCGGCATGCGCGTCTCCATGCCCGGCAACCGCACCATGTCGAGCGCGCGTTTCACGCGCTGGGCGGCGTCGTCCTTGGCGGCGCCACGCACCGACAGCGGGAACGCGAGGTTCTCGCCCACCGTCATGTGCGGAAACAGCGCATAGTTCTGGAACACCATGCCGAAGTTGCGCTTGTACGGAGGCAACGCCTCGATCGATTGGCCTTTCAGGCGGATGTGTCCAGCGGTCGGCCGTTCGAAGCCGGCCAGCATCATCAGCGTCGTCGTCTTGCCGGAGCCGGAGGGGCCGAGCAGCGACAGGAATTCGCCCTCGGCGATCGCCAGGTCGAGCCCGTCGACGACGTTCGACCGCCCGTCGTAGGTCTTGCAGACGCCGTCGAACTCGACGAAGTGCGTCACCGCCACTGCTGCACGTAGGTCTCGGTGTCGCGCAACGCGCGCGTGAAGCGTGCCAGCATTTCGTCGACCTCACTGGGCGTGATGACGAGCGGCGGGCACAGCGCCACCGCCTCGCCGAGCGGCCGCACCACAAGCCCGTACGCGTGCGCGCGCTCGGCGAAGTACGAGGCCACCGCGGCCGCGGCCGGGAAGGATTCCTTCGTCGCCTTGTCCTTCACGAGTTCTACCGCGGCGATCAGCCCGAGGCCGCGCACCTCGCCGACGATAGGGCTCGCGAGCAGCGCGCGCAGCCCGTCCTGGAACTGCGGCGCCTTGTCGCGCACGCGCGCGGCGATATCGGTCTCGCGATAAACCTTCATCGCCTCGATCGCGACCGCGGCGCCCAGCGGATGGCAGGAGTAGGTGTAACCGTGCCCGAACATGCCGAGCTTGGCCGACTGTTCGGCGATCGGCTGGTACACGCGTTCCGAGACCATCGTCGCGGAAAACGGCACGTAGCCGCCCGTCAGCGCCTTGGCGCAGGTGACGATGTCGGGCTCCATGTCGTAGGTCTGGCTGCCCCACATCCTGCCGGTACGGCCGAAGCCGCAGATCACCTCGTCGGCAATCAGCAGGATGTCGTAGTGCTTCAGGATCGGCTGGATCAGGTCGAAGTAACCGGAGGGCGGAGGGATCACACCGCCGGCACCCAAGACCGGTTCGGCGATGAAGGCCGCGATGTTGTCGGGCCCCTCTTTCTCGATCAGTGCCTGCAGTTGCCGCGCAAGTCGCGCAGCAAACGCCTCCTCGCCTTCGCCAATCTGTGCAAAGCGGTAATGGTGCGGACAGTCGGTGCGTACGACGTCCGGACCCGGCAGGTCGAAGCCGGCGTGCAGGTGCGGCAGCCCCGTCAGCGTCGCTGCGGCAACGCTGACGCCGTGATATCCCTTGGTGCGCGCAATGATCTTCTTCTTCGTCGGCCGGCCCAGCGCATTGTTGTAGTAGCGCACCAGCTTGACCGCGGTGTCGTTCGCATCCGAGCCGCTGGTGCCGAAGAAGACCCGCGCCATTTTGCCGGGGGCCATCGCGATGAGGTCCGCCGCCGCCTGCACGGCGACGTCCGAGGTCTTGTGCGCGAAGCCGTGGTAATACGGCAGCGTGTTGAGCTGGCGCGTCGCCGCCGCGATCAGGCGCTCGTCCGAGAAGCCAAGGGACGCGCACCAGAGCCCGGCCATGCCCTCGATGTATTCGCGGCCCTGATCGTCGTAGACGTAGATGCCGCGGCCGCGCGTCATCACGACCGGCCCCTTCTCCTCGTGCCTGCGCAGGTTGGTGAAGGGATGCAGTGAAACCCGTTTGTCGAGTTCCGCCAGGCTCGCCGGCTCGCTCATCGTGCGCCTCCGTCGGTCGCTCGTGCGCCGCTTTCGTTCACGCGCAAGGATACGCGGGGAGGCGTGTCGAACCGGCACGTGCCGGCAGGGGCGCAGACGCTGGCGCATCGGACCCGCCCCGCCCTCGCGCTGCAGGTCACGCGCGCCCGGCTACTTGCGATTGCGGCCGAGCCGGTCGTGACTCTTCACCCAGTCGCCGCGCAGCACGGCCGAAGCGAGCGAGACCTCGCCGACGAGTACCGCGGCGGCACAGATCTCCGCAAACCTGTCGGCGCCACCGTCGCCATAGCACCCGAGCAGCTGCAGGCATTCCCGCTGTGTGGGCAGCGCTGTGCCGCCGCCGTAGGTGCCGACGATCAGTGACGTCAGCGTCACCGACCAGTAGTAGTCGCCTTTGTCGAGCAGCTGCGTGCAGGTCACGCCGGCGTGGGATTCCGACACGTTGGCGACGTCCTGGCCGCAGGCGATGAAGAGCGCCGGCAGGCCATTGGTCGCATGCGCGCCGTTGTTGGACGATCCGGCGAGGAGGGCACCCACCTGCGCAACCTGCCGTCCGCGGAACAGCTCGCGCGTGCAGTCGTCGGCCGGATTGTGCGAGATCCGGTCGATGACGACGTCGCTCATCGCGGGCCTCTCATCATTACCGTCAGCTTCGCGCAGTTACGCTGGCCCGCTGCGCAGCGGCGTTCGGGCTCTGCGGGGCGCGTCGTCTTTGCCGGCATCTGCCGACGCGTCGGCGCCCTGGCCGCTGCGCAGCCACTCAAACACCTCGGTCTGCAGTTGTTGCAGCGGAGCGAGCGCGTCGACGCGCAGCACGCCGGGTTCACCGAGCGGAGACTCGAGCGCCGCGAACTGGCTCGCGACCAGCGCGGGCGAGAAGAAGTGGGCATCGCGCGCCTCGATGCGTTCCCGCGCCGACGGTAGATCGATCTCCATGAACACGAAGCGCAGTCCCGGTGCGGCGGCGCGCAGCCGATCGCGGTAGGCACGCTTCAGCGCGGAGCAGGTCAGCACGACATTGCTGCCACGCGCGCGCAGCTCTGCAGCAAGGGACTCGAGCCAGCCGGCGCGGTCGGCGTCGTCGAGCGCGATGCCGCTGCGCATCTTCTCGCGATTGGCGATGCTGTGAAACGCATCGCCTTCGATCAGTTGCGCACCCTCGGCCTCGGCCAGCACGTTGCCCAGGCTCGACTTGCCGCAGCCGGCCACTCCCATCACGACCACCGGGTGACTGATCATCGGTGTGCCTCGCGCGCCGCGGGCCTTGTTGTCGTCCATCGGATGGCGCTAGCCTGACTGTCTTTGCGCCCAGGCGTCAACCGGGAGCGGACCGCCGCGCATGATCGAGGAGCTGAGATGCAGCTGGGAATGATCGGTGCCGGACGCATGGGCGCGAACATGGTGCGACGTCTGACGCGCGGAGGTCATCACTGCGTGGTGCATTCGCTGTCACCGGCGGAACTCGAGCCGCTGGTCGCCGACGGCGCCGCCGCAGCGACATCGCTGGCCGATCTCGTCGCGCAGCTCGCGTCGCCACGCACCGTGTGGCTGATGGTGCCAGCCGCCGCCGTCGATGCGACGATCGCCGCCCTTGCGCCGCTGCTCGCGCGCGGCGACACCGTCGTCGATGGCGGCAACTCGCATTACGTCGACGACCTGCGCCGGCATGCGGAACTGAAGGCGTGCGGCGTCGACTACCTCGACGTCGGCACCAGCGGTGGCGTGTGGGGACTCGAGCGTGGCTACTGCCTGATGATCGGCGGCGACGCCGGGCCCGTGCGCCGGCTGGAGCCGATCTTCGCCTGCCTCGCGCCGGGCGTTTCCGCGATTGCGCCGGGCGCCGGCCAGGCCGATGTTGGCACCGCCCCGCGCGGCTACCTGCACTGTGGCCCGAGCGGGGCCGGTCACTTCGCCAAGATGATCCACAACGGCATCGAGTACGGAATGATGGCCGCCTATGCGGAAGGCATGGCAATCCTCGCGGCCGCCGACGCCGGCATGCGCGAGCGCGCGCAGGACACCTCCGCGCCGATGCGCGACCCCACGCACTACCGCTACGACTTCGACCTGCCCGCAATCGCCGAGCTGTGGCGGCGCGGCAGCGTCATTTCGTCCTGGCTGCTCGACCTGACTGCCGGCGCGCTCGCGCGCGACCCGGAACTCGCCGGCTACGCAGGCCGCGTGGCCGATTCGGGCGAGGGTCGATGGACAGTGCAGGCGGCCGTCGACACGTCGGTGCCCGCACCGGTGCTGACGGCTGCGTTGTATGCGCGCTTCGCCTCGCGTGGCGGCGCCGACGTGCAGAACCGCCTTCTGTCGGCGATGCGGCACGCGTTCGGCGGCCACGCGGAACCGGAGGCGTGAGCCCTTCGCTCAGTCACCCCGTCAGCCTCCCGGCTCCGGCAATTCGACGAGATAACCGCGCGCGATCCACGCTTCGATGCCACCCGCGAGGGGGCGCACGCGCCGGAAGCCGGCCCGCATCAGCTTCTTCGCCACCTGCGCGGCGCTCGCCTCGTTGGGACAGGCGCAGTAGACGACGACTTCTTCCGCAGTCCGCCGCTGCAGCGCCTGTGACTGCAGGTTCTCATCGAAAGCGTGGCTGTCGACCCACACGGCGCCCGGAATGCGGCCGTGCTTCTGGCTCGCCTTCGAACGCACGTCGATGACCAGCGGCTGGCGTCCACTGGCCATCATCTCATTCAGCTCGTCGACGCCGATGCGCGCCATTCGCAGCGACCGGACCAGCCGGTAGCGTTGTGCGGCCTTGGCCGCAACGTAGAGCGCAAGCAGCAGCACGAGCCCGATCAGTCCCCAGCGGCCGGCCTGCGCGAGAACGGCCAGCACGTCGCCCACGGCATCGCGAAAGATCCAGCCGAGCGCCACGGCCAGGCCGCTCCACAGCAGCGCGCCGATCGCATCGAAGAAGGCGAAGCTCGGCAGCGGCGTGCGCACGACGCCCGCCATGCTGGTCGCGATCGCGGCGAAGCCGGGCACGAATTTGGCGAACATCAGCGACGGCGGTCCCCACCGCTCGTAGAGATCCTCGGTCTGACGCACGCAGGTATCGGGCGACAGCGAGATGCGGCACATCAGCCGCAGCACGCGGCGTCCGAGGCGCGCGCCGGCGACGTACCACGTCAGGTCGGCGATCAGGCTCGCAGCAATTGCGACGGCGACGACCTGGGCCACGCTGAAGTCGCCGCGCGAGGCCACGGCACCGACGACGATCAGCGTCGGATAGGCCGGCACCGGCGCGCCGAGCTGCAGCGCCAGCACGTTCGCAAAGACGAGCCAGAGTCCGTACTGCTCGATCAGCGTCAGTAGCAGTTGCATCGGCAGCGGGACCGGTTCATCCGCGTGGGTAGCGCGCGCTCTGCACTGCCGCCGTCAGGACTGCAATCGTCGGCGCGTTGCAACGTTGTCGAATCTTCACGCATGAAAGTCATTGCGGCGGTCGGCGTGTCTACGTACGATTCTGACACCGGCAATCCCGCCGGCAATGGTGAGAGTTCAGAGATGAGCGACGCGATCGGCACATTCATGCCCCTGCTGCGAACACGGTTCGCTGCGCAGGGCGTGCGCCGGCAGCCCCTGTGGCTTGCCGGGTCCGCGTCGCTGGCCGGCGCGCGGTCCAGCCGTTCCATCGAGGCCGATGATCCGGGCGGAGGTCCAGGCAGGTAGCTGGACTCGGCTGCAACCGAAGCCCGGATCGCGTCGAACGCCTCCGGGCTTTTTCTTTTGTGCAGCCGACTGTCAGGAGAGTGTCATGAACCGCAAGCATGAGGCGAAGAACGACTTCTTCTACGCCTTCGTGATGTTCGCGATGTTCGCGGTGGTGGTCTTCAATGTCGCCGCCGAGTTTGTCGAGCGCTATCCCGAAGCGTATTTCGTGGACTTCAACGAGGCGGTCGCGCCTCGCGTGATGGCCGCGGAAGCCGACGCGCATGCCGCAATGGCAATGCGCGCGGCTTAGAGGTCGAGATGAATCCCGGAAACCCGACCCGCCGCGCGGACAGCGCACCGCGGGTCGGCCCGGACTGCGGCATCGAAGTTCGAGCCTCCGTCAACCCGGATCCTTGTCGCGCCACGAGTCAGGCCGGCTTGCGCGATGCCGAGGCCGGCCGCGCCAGTACGTCGGCGAGCAGCGACTCGTCGATCGTATGGCCTTGCAGTCGCCATAACACCGCATCGATGCGGTCCGCGCCCCAGAAGAGTTCGCCATCCACCCGGAACGTCGGCACGCCGAATACTCCGGCCGCGATCGCTGCGTCGGTCGCCGCCACCAGCCGCCGCTTGACGTCGGCTTCACCCGCGCGCGCGAGCAGTGCCGCGCCGTCGAGCCCGCATTCGCGTGCGATGCGCCCGAGCACCGCGTCGTCGGTAAGGTCGAGCCCATGTTCCCAGGCCGCATCCATCAGCGCAATGCCGAAGCGCTGGCGTTCCACTGCGTTGTCGAGCGCGATGCATAGGCGCAGCCCACGCAGCGGATTGAACGGATGTGTCGGCGGGCCCTTGGCCGGGACACCGAGCCGTGCCGCCTGTCGCAACGTGTCACGCATCGTGTAGACGCGCTTGGCCGGCAGCTCGGCCGGCCCCTTGTTGCCGTGCGCCGCAAGCAGGCCGGCGAACAGCACCGGACGGAAGTCGAGCGCCACCCCGGCGGCGTCGAACCGGCTGCGCTGGCGTGCGGCCAGCCACGAGTAAGGGCTGATCGGATCGAAGTAGAACTCAACGCTACTGCCGCTCTGCATGGCGTCTCCCACATGATCCACCGTGACGCTGCCCAAGGGCCTCACGTCGAAGTCATAGCGTCCGACGCATGTCCTCGCGCACAAGCTCGCGGTACTCGGGATGCCGCCGGACGTAGTTGAGCGCATACGGACAGATCGGGATCACGCTCTTGCCCTGCGCGCGGATGTGATCCAGCGCACTGCGGACGAGCTGCGAACCGAGGCCCTGCCCTTCATGACCGGACAGGACCTCGGTGTGCTTGATCAGGATCGACGTTTCGCCGACGGGGTCGTACTCGATGTAGCCGACCTCCTCGTCGCCGACCATCAGCTGGTAGCGTTTGCGGGCGGGGTCGTCGTGGAAGCGGGGGTCGGTCATCGTTGCGGGAGGCAGAAGGTTCAGGCAATCATTGTGGCGCCGGGACTGCAGCGCCGCCAGCGGTAATCAGCTGCTGCCCTGGCATATTGGGCGGCCTTGACTGCACTTTCGGCGTCCGCGGCCTCGAATCCGCAACGATCCCGAGCTCGGCGTCGCTTGTTGGAACGGAGCACCGATGTCGATCGGCAACGGCATCATGGCCATGGCCTTCGTGATCGCGCCCTGACCGTTCGCCGGCGGCCTATGCGGCGGCTCGCCGCGCAGCGAGCCGCTCGATCCGGACCGGCACGTGCTTGTGCCATGGCGTCCCGGCGAACGGATCGCGGTCGGCGACGTTTGTGAGCTCGTTCACCGCGACCCCGCGCCGCTCGACCGTGCCGTCCGCGCGACGGTAGTCGATGCCCTGGCCGTTGGGCAACGACACGTGGCCCAGTTGCAGTTCATTCGTGATCTCAACCGGCGCTTCCGCGCTGCCGCGTACGGTGCTGACGCGCACCCAATCGCCGTCGGCGCAGCCGAGCGCCGACGCATCGGACGGATGCATCCGCAGCGTGCCGTACGCGCCTTTGCGATGCCAGCCGGTATCACGCACCGCGGTATTGCTGGTGTCGCTGCGACGTTCGCCCGCCGACAACACGTAAGGAAAGTCGGGCGTCCGCGCCGGTACTTCGCTCTGCAGCTTCTGCAACTCCACCAGCAGTTCAGGAATGTGCAGATCGATGCGGCGGCCCGGCCGCCGCACGGAGTTCCAGCTGTCTGCATAGTCGCTGACCGCGAAGATCACGCCAGACGGCGAATCGATGATCGCCTGAAATAGCTCATTGCCCGCACGCAGCGGCTTGCCGCCGAAGCCGGCGCGACGTGCCGCGTCTGGCTGCTTGCGGGCGAACAGGTGGCTGATACCCCAGAGCGAGGCCGCGGGCGCGAGCCCCGGCGGCAGCCGCGGTCCGAGCGTTCGGTAGAGCACGACGGAGGCATAGCGCGTGATGCGCGGGTTGCGCTTTGCCGCCCACGCAAACGCGAGCGCGTAGGCGGTCAGCCCGAAGCGCGCCGCCCAGCGCAGAAGGCCATAGTCGCGCTCGCCGAGTTCTCCCATCGCTTCGAGAAGGCGCGCATGGATCTCGGCCTCCGTCAGCGTGCCAGCACGCGGCGCAAAGAGCGGCCGCCGCAGGTGAAAGCCATTGCGTGGAAACTCGAGGTTGAAGAACGTGGCTTCGGCCTTCTCGAACTGGCTGGTCGCGGGCAACACGTAGTCGGCCTGCTGCGCGGTCTCGGTCATCGCGACGTCGACGACGACGGAGAGTTCGAGCGCCCGGATCGCCTCGCGCATGCGCCGCGTGTCGGCGAGCGAGTGTGCGGGGTTCGCGCTCTCGATCCACATGGCGCGGAACCGCTTCGGATGATCGGTGAGGATCTCCTCTGGAATCACGTTGCACGGCACGAGTCCCATGATGATGCGCGATTGGGTCACCGGGCTGCGCTTCCATGGGCTCGTCGCGCCGTCCGCTGCCTTCCTCTTCGAGCCGTCGTCCTCGCCCTTGGAAAAGGCGGAGAGCCCGAGCAGCGGCACGAAGGCGTTGTTCGTCCCCCGCCGTGCGAAGTGGCCGGGCAGCAGCCACACCAGGCGCTGAAGCCAGCTCACGAGCGTGGAGTGGCGATTCATCTGCACGCCGAGGTCCTCGATCATCGCGACGCTCTTCGCTCGCGCGATGCGCTCGGCCACCCGGCGCAGCAACGCTTCGTCGACGCCGCAGCGGCGCGCGTAGTCGGCCACCGGGATCGTCTGCAGCGCCGGCTCGATCGCGTCGAGGCCGGTCGTGTGCTCCGCGAGCCAGTCGCGCGCGAGGAGCCCCTCCTGCACAAGGATCGCGGCGAGTGCGGCGAGGCACCAGGCGTCGGTGCCCGGGCGCACGGCGAGGTGGAAGTCCGCCATCGCGGCGGTTTCGCTGCGGCGCGGGTCGATGACGATCAGCGAGCGCGCGGGATCGTGCTTGATCGCCGTGAGCAGCGTTCGCGAGCGCGCGAAGCCGTGCGACTGCCACGGGTTCTTGCCGACGAACACCGCGACCTCGCAGTGCTCGAAGTCGCCGTGGATGCCGCAGCCCATCATCTTGCCCTGCACCCATGCCTCGCCGGTCTTCTCCTGCGCGAGAGCGTTGGAGCGGTACTTCACGCCGAGCGCCTTCAGCGTGCTGTCGGCGTACGTGCCGCCGAGGTGGTTGCCCTGGCTGCCGCCGCCGTAGAAGAGGATCGACTCGCCGCCATGGCGCGCGCGGATGTCGGCGAGCTTCGCGGCGATCTCGCGGAATGCGGTGTCCCAGTCGATGCGTTCGTAGCTGCCGTCGGCGCGTCGGCGCAGCGGCGAATCGATGCGGTCGGCGCCGTTCTGGTAGTGGTCCATGCGCTGCGACTTCTCGCAGACGTAGCCCTGCGACACCGGGTTCGCCTTGTCGCCGCGGATGCGCGTGATGTGCGCACCGTTCGTCTGCACCTCAAGGCCGCAGTTGACGGCGCAGAGGATGCAGGCGGTCTTCTTCCACTCGCCCGCGTCGTGATCGGTCGTCATCGCGCCTCCGCCCTGATGGGTATTGCCTTATTGATAACGAACGTTATCCTACGCGGATTGGCAGGGTCAAGGATTGCAGGGATGCGCTACCCGAAGGAGCACAAGGAGCAGGCGCGGCAGCGGTTGGTCGAAGGTGGCGCCCGCCTTGCGAAGAGGCGCGGCTTCACCGCCGCCGGCGTCGATGATCTCGCCGCAGCGTCCGGCGTCACGTCAGGCGCCGTGTACCGGCACTTCAGCGGGAAGTCGGAGTTGCTGGAGGCGATCATCGAAGCCGAACTCGGGCGCTCGGCGGCACTTTTCGCGTCAGTGCCAGCGGGTGATGTGGAGAAGCTCGGCAAGGCGCTCGCGGCCTACCTCAGCCCGGAGCATGTCGAACACCCCGAGTTCGGTTGCGCGCTGCCCTCCCTGGCGGCCGACGTGGCGCGCTCGGATGCCGGGGTCCGCCGGGCGTTCGAGGACGGGCTGCGCGCCGTCCACGGCGCGCTCAAGCGGCATGTGGGCTCCGGTGACGTGGCGTGGGTGCTGATCGCGCAGAGCGTGGGCGCGGTGATGCTCGCGCGCGCCATGCCGGACGACGCGACGCGCGGCAAGCTGCTCGCTGCCGTCAAGGGCTCGGCGCGGGCGGCGGTCGCAGCCGGGTCCGAATAGCCGTCGGCGAGCAGGGGCCGCCCCCCGCGCCCTGCAATTCGTCACTCGTCCACGAAGCTGTACGGCCCGCCACGCTTCAGCGCGCGCTTGTACGCGGGCCGGGCGTGGATACGCTTCAGCCAGCCCATCAGCTTCGGACGGCGCGCGTCGAGGCCGGCGCGCTGCGCCGCCGCTTCGATGGGGAAGCTCATCTGGATGTCCGCTGCGCTGAATGTGTCGCCCGCAAACCACGCGCTACGGGTGAGCTCGGACTCCATGAAGTCCCACTGGCGCTCGAGGTTGGGCGTCACCACGGTGCCCACCACCTTCGACGCGATGGTGCGCACGATCGGCCTCACGAAGAACGGCATCGGCGAATGCACGATCCGGTCGAAGATCAGCTTCACGAGCAGCGGCGGCATCGCCGAGCCTTCTGCGAAGTGCAGCCAGTAGCTCCAGCGCAGCCGCTCCGGCGTGCCGGGCGCCGGCGCCAGCGCACCGTGGTCGTAACGCTCGACGAGGTACTCGAGGATCGCGCCGGATTCGGCAATCGTCAGATCGCCGTCGGTGATCACGGGCGACTTGCCGAGCGGGTGCACGGCCCGCAACTCGGGCGGCGCGAGCATCGTCTTCGGATCGCGCTCGTACTTCTTGATCTCGTACTCGACCCCCAGTTCCTCGAGCAGCCACAGCACGCGCTGTGACCGGGAATTGTTCAGGTGGTGGACAGTAATCATCGATATGCGCCACGGGAGAAAAGGCGGCATTGTGTCCCAGCCGCTTGCATTCCGGCCCGGGAACGTGCCGCCGAAACCCTCCCGCCGCACCATGCGACCGGGCGCGAAGTCTGCAGCGGCCAAACAAACAGTTAGGCCTCAGCAATCGGCGCGGCCGCCGCGCATCCCAGGGGTGCCGATACAAGCCCCGAGGAGGGTCGACATGAGAGCGACGATCTTCGGCCAGTTCCCGCGCGTCGGTGACGCACGGTGCGCCGCCGTCCAGCTCCGCCGCTGCGGCCGTCAGCTGTTGCCCATTACTGAACGAGGATATGCGGCCCCACCTTGCTCAGATGATCGACCCCGGTCAGCGCCATGCTGACTTCGAGTTCCTTGCGCAGGATTTCGATCGCCTTTCTCACCCCCGCCTGGCCCCCCGCGCCGAGACCGAAGATGTAGGCGCGCCCGATCATGCATGCGCGAGCACCCAGCGCCATCGCGCGGAGGACGTCCTGGCCGCTGCGAATGCCGCCGTCGAACATCACTTCGAGATCCTGTCCAACGGCCTGCGCGATCCGAGGAAGCATGGAAATCGACGACGGCGCGCCGTCGAGTTGCCGACCGCCGTGGTTCGATACGACGATTGCCGAGGCTCCCGCCTTCGTGGCGAGCCTGGCGTCCTCGAGGTCGAGCAGGCCCTTCAGTATCAGCTTGCCGGGCCAGATGCCGCGGATCCACTCGATGTCCTGCCAGCTGAGCGTCTGGTCGAACTGGCCACCGACCCATTGCGCGAGCGAAGCCACGCTGTCGTGCCCCTTGACCCAGCCCTGCAAGTTGCCGAAGTTCCAGCGCTTGCCGGCCAATACGCCAAGCACCCAGCGCGGCTTGCTCAGCATGTTGACGAGATTGCGCACCTTAAGCGACGGCGGCACGGTCAGGCCGTTCTTGATGTCGACGTGGCGCTGGCCAAGTACCTGCAGGTCGACCGTGACTACCAGCGCGCTGCAGCGTGCGGCAGCCGCCCGCTCGATGAGCGAGCGCACCAGGCCGCGGTCCTTCATAACATACAGCTGGAACCAGAACGGCTTGTCGACGGCAGTAGCGACGTCTTCGATCGAGCAGATCGACATCGTGCTCAGCGTGTACGGGATGCCCGCTTCCTGCGCCGCCCGACAGGCGTGAATCTCGCCGTTCCCGTGCTCAAGCCCCGTCAAGGCGACGGGAGCCAGCGCCAATGGCAACGGCACTCGCTCGCCGAGCAGCGTCGTCGACGTGTCGCGCGCTGACACGTCGACGAGCACCCGCTGTCGCAGGTGCACCCGCGAAAGGTCAGCGCGGTTCGCACGCAGCGTCTCTTCCGCATACGAACCGGCTTCGGCGTACTCGAAGAACGCGCGAGGCACCCGGCGCCGCGCAAGCTGACGCAAGTCTTCGATGCAGGTCACCGGCATCATCGCGAGAATCCCCAGCCATTCGGGATTCGAAAGGTTAGGGCGGGCGAGGCCGCCAGTAAACTCACTGGTCGGTATACCTCCTGGAGCACACGATGCGACGCAAGGGGGACGAGACGCGCCAGCGAATTGTCGAAGCGGCCTACAAGCTCTTCTACAAGAACGGATTCGCGTCATCCAGCATCGACGCGGTCGCAGAAGCGGCGGGCATCACCAAGAAGACCTTTTACTACCACTTCGAGAGCAAGCAGGCGCTCATTGCCTCGGTGTTCGAGAAGCAGAACGAACTCGTCCTGGCGAGTATCGAAAGCTGGGCGGGCAAGGATGTCGGCAGCCCGCTGCAGTTCGTCGACAGGATCTTCTCGAAATACGCCGAATGGGCTGGCAAACCGGGCTGGCGCAGTTCCGGCTTCACGCGAGCGGCGATGGAGTTCGCGGGCTCACCCGGACATCCGGCGCGGCGCGCCGCACGGCGCCACAAGACGGAGGTCGAGCGCTGGTTTGCAGCGCGCTTCGCGGCGGGCGGCGTCACGAATGCACCGGAATTGGCGCGCGAGGTGATGCTGCTGATGGAAGGCTGCCACTCGCTCGTCCTCATCCACGCAAATCCTGCGTATACGGCTGCGGCCGGCAGGGCAGCGCGGGCCCTGGTTGCTGCCGCGAGCTAGCGGTACGGTGGCCGACCGGTCGGCCCGTTGGAAACTGAACTAAAGATCGCTTGGAGGAGGTGTGCCATGGATCGATCCCGCCCGAGCGTCGCGGACAAGCGGCGCACGTTCCGACGCCTGCACGAGGATGGCTGCTTCGTCATCCCGAACCCCTGGGACCCCGGCAGCGCGCGCTTCCTCGAGAGCCTGGGGTTCAAGGCGATCGCGACGACGAGCGCCGGTTTCGCGTGGTCACAAGCGCGGCCGGACAACGGCCTGACCTCTGACCGCATGGTCGAACATTTGCGCGCGATGGCCGCCGCGGTCGACATTCCGGTGAACGCCGACTTCGAGGGCGGGTTCGCGGCCGACCCGGCGGGCGTCGAACGCAACGTGCGTCGCGCGGTCGAGGCTGGAGTGGCAGGGCTGTCGATCGAGGACTACACGGGCGATCCGGGGCAGCCCCTCTATGAGTTCGGTGTCGCAGTCGAGCGCATCCGTGCGGCGCGCCGCGCGATCGACGCCGCGGGCGGCGACGCGTTGCTCGTCGGCCGCTCCGAAGGTTTCATCTCTGGCCGTCCCGACCTCGACGAGACGATCGCGCGGCTGAAGGCGTATGCGAGCGCGGGCGCGGACTGCCTCTATGCGCCGGGCATTCGCACGGTCGAGCAGATCCGCGCCATCGTCGACGCCGTCGCGCCGAAGCCGGTGAACGTGCTGATCGGCTGGGCTAGCGAGCTGACGGTGCGGGACCTCGCTGCGCTCGGCGTCCGCCGCATCAGCGTGGGTGGCGCACTCGCGCGCACCGCGTGGAGCGGGTTCATGCGTGCGGCGAGGCTGCTGGCAGAGCAGGGTGCCTTCGACGGTTTCAAGGACGCGGCGCCGAGCGCCGAGCTCAACTCCCTGTTTGGTGAGCGTTGAAATTCAGGACGGAGACACGATGATCCAGCCTGAGCGCGCCGCGAACCGCCTTGGTGTCAGTCAGCGCTTCAGCGTGCAGCGCATCTCCGGCGCGCCGTAGCCCCACACGATGGTGGCGACGCCCTGGTGTTCCCAGAAGGACTCGTTGCGGCCCTGATACTTCGCGCCGCTCGCAGCGACCTGCTGGAACATCAACGAGACGCTGTCGCCGCGCTCGGCAATCAGCGTCGACGGTTCGGTTGCGAAGTACGTGACGACGACCTCGTTGGCCGGGTTGCCATCGCAGGCAAAGCGGAACGGGCCGCGGCTCGGCACCAGCCGGTACCTCGCCTGCAGCTCCGCGATGCGGCGCACGTATTCGTCGCGCACGCAGCCGCGCGCGTCGCTGCTCTTCCAGCAGTCATTGCGACCTTTCACCCAGCCGCGCTGTTCCGCGCGCAGCACCGGCGGGTGCTCGCTCCGCGCCTTGGACGTTGCCGCGGCGTAGACACCGGCGAGCGTTCGATCGAGCGCCGACAGGTCCGGATCGGCGCAGATCATGGCCTCGATGCTGTCGGCCTTGACCATGCGGCAGTCGAAAGTCGGGCCCTGTGCCGGCGCGACCGGCGCTGCGGCCGCTTGCTGCAGCAGAGCAAACACGATCGGCGCACCCTGCGCCAGTGTCCGTTGTGGTCTCATGTTCCTGCCTGCATTCTCTGCGCGCGCAATTGTTGGCGGTGAACACCGGTGCCGGGCGTCGTCATTCACGCTCATCGCCGCCGGCGCGCCCCGGGTCCGGCCAGAAGGTCAATCAGCGCGCGCAGCCGCGGCGTGATCCGGCGCGCCGAGGGGTACACGAGGTGGATAGGCTCAGCGGCCGGCCTGAACGGCTTCAGCACTTCGACGAGGCTGCCCGCGGCCAGCGCGTCGGCGGCCATGTAGTCCGGGACCTGGACGAGCCCTAGCTCCGACAGCGAGGCCGCCACCAGGGCCTCGCCATCGTTGAACACGGCGGCCGGGGAAGGCGTGAGCTCCCGGCTGCGCCCCGCGCTCGCGAACTGCCACGGCCGCAACCGCCCGCTCGTCGGCATTCGAAAGAGCAGACAGGAATGTCGGTCGAGCGCGTCCAGTGCGCGCGGGGTACCGCGCTGGCGCAGATAGCCGGGCGCCGCACAGACCACGAGGCTCTGCGTCGCGAACCGGCGCGCCACCAGTGACGAGTCGGCCAGCGACCCGATGCGCACAGCGGCGTCCAGTCCCTCGCCGATCAGGTCGACGTAGCGGTCGCTGAAGCCCACCTCGAGCGTGATGGCCGGATGGCGGCGCGCCAGCTCGGCGAGCGCGGGCACGATCACGCGCTTGCCGAACGTGATGGGCACGTTCAGCCGGAGCGTGCCGCTCGGCTCGGCACGCGTGCCTGCCGCCTCGTCGCGCAGCGCCTCGACCTCCTCCACGATGCGACGGCAGCGTTCCGCGAGTTCGTGGCCTTCGCTGGTCAGCGCGACTGTCCGCGTCGTGCGGTGGAACAGTCGCACGCCGAGTTCGGCTTCGAGCCGCGTGATGCTCTTGGCTACCGCCGACGGCGAGAGGCCAAGTTCGCGCGCCGCGCCGGCAAAGCCGCCGCGCTTGAGGGTCTCCGCAAACGCGAGATAGGCCTGCAGCCCGGCCACGCGCCTCTCCATTAATGACAATCTGTCTTCAATGTTACGACGCTTGAGGCCGTTCCATCTACACCGGAAGTTGCCGACACTGGCGTCACTGCACGGGGCATCCGGCCCCGTCAAACCGAGGAGAACGACCATGCAGATCCATCGCAACGCGCAGCTGCCGGCCGCCGAGCTGCCGGGCATCACGCATACGACGCTCGCCGGCCATGAGCTGGGCGCGCGCCGGCTCTCCGTCTGGCGCCAGAGCGTCGCGCCGGGCGCGGCCACGCCGCCCCACCGCCACGACTGCGAAGAAGTCGTGCTGGTCGAAGCCGGGCGCGGCCGGCTGCTGGTCGACGGGCGCGCCGTCGAGTTCGGCCCCGACTCGACGCTCGTGCTGCCCGCGGGCTGCGATCACCAGATCATCAACGACGGCGACGAGCCGCTGCAACTGGTCGCGGCGTTCTCCGCCACGCCGGTCGGGACGTTCACGCCGGAGGGAGCGGCCATCGATCTGCCATGGAGGTCGTGAAGGCGGCGCCGGCAGCTGCGACCGAAGTGGAGCAGACTCGAAGCTTCCGCCGATTCCGCAGTCGCAAAGGCATGATCGAGCCCATCCTCCTCACCGCAACCCGCGTGTCCACTTACCTGGGCGCGCAGCTGCTGACGACGGCCAGCGGCTTCTTCTTCGCGCGCGAGGGGCGACTGTTCGTCATCACGAGCCGGCATGTGGTGTTCGACCAGCCCACTTCGCACACTCCGGACCGGATCGAAATCGCGATCCACACGGATTCCGTCGACCTCACACGCGTAGCCCATGTTTCAGTGCCGCTGTACCGGAACGGGCAGGGGCTCTGGCGGCAGGGCCGTGACCTCGGAGGCGAAGTCGACGTGGCCGCCATCGAAATCGATCGCGCCAGCCTGCCACCGTCAGCTTCCCTGCGCAGCTTCAGCCCGGATCATCTGCAGCATTCGCTGGCGGAACTCGAGGTGGGGACCGCATTGCAGATCGTCGGCTTCCCGCTGGGCTTCTACGACACCCTGCACCAGCTACCCGTCGTTCGCCAGGCCGCGATTGCCTCCGCGTTCGGTGTGCGCTTTCAGGGCGAGGGATGCTTCCTGACCGACGCGCGGACCCATCGGGGAATGAGCGGAGCCCCAGTCGTCCTGCGGGCGACCGGACATCAGGAGTTGCCCTGGAAGCTGCTCGGCGTGCACTCCTCGCGCATGGACATGAAAAGCCGCGATCAGCAATTTGACGACGTGCTTGGACTCAACGTCGCGTGGTACGCCGACATCCTGCTGGTGCTGACGGCTCCGGCGCCTCAATAACCGAACAGCGCGCCACGCCGCCTACTGCAGCGGCGCCGCCATGCGCGCGATCAGCGCTTCGTAGCGTTCGGCACCTTCGTCGAAGCCCGCAACCGGCTCGGCCCGCATCCGCGCGCGGGACGCTGTCGACCAGCCGTGTTGTTCGGCGACATCGGCGTACTCGTTGGGCGTCACTTCAGCGCCGAGAACGTCGTCCGTTCCGAGCAGCACGTAGCGACCGTGTCCATCTGCCTTTCCCGCCAGCAAGATGAAGGCAAGGCTGGCGAATGAATCTCCGCGCCGGTAGGCGACGAAACGCTCGATGGCCGCATGCCCGCCCCGAACCGACGCGCCGGCACGTCCGCGCCCTTTGCTGTCCGTCAGTGGCTGGGGCCTGAAGCCACGGATCCCGGCCGACGCCTTGGTCGCCGACTCCGGGCTGATGTCATAGCGACGCGCGATGTCGGTGGCGAGCGCGCCCAGTTGCTCGGCGGCACGGGCTTCCAGCAGGACCTCTCTCCGCGGCCGCGTCCGCTTGGCCACAAGCGCGCGCGCGGGCAGTCGAGCCCTGATCCGCACCTCGAGGTCCGCTGCCGTAGCTTCCGAAACACGACCGCTCGCGCGCTGGGTCTGCAGGTTCGCCAGCAGGTTGATCAGTTGCGTCGTAGAGAGCGCCGCCAGCCGCTCCTCGGTCCAGACGACTTCGCTCGGTGGGACATATGCCGGCTTCTGCGGAACACTTCTAGCCTTGCTCATGGGGCTTCCAGTTCTTCAATGAAGCACCCGGACGGCACTTCGGTTCCCGAGTATCGCTGCAAACGAGTTTTCCCGCTCGCGGTGGCAGGCATCCAAGTCGAGCGCAGCGGCGCTATTGGCGCCGCTGCGGCGTGATCTCGACCGTGGCGTCGCCGCTCGCCAGCCACACGTGGCCGTCCTGCACCGTGCAGGAGAGTTCCATCGAGCGCGCCGCGAGTGACTCCAGCGCGGCGGTCTCCGCGGCCGTGAGCGTCAGCACGCTGAGGTTATCGAGCCGCGCGAAGGCCGCGGCGTTCTCTTCCCACCACGCGTCGACCCGGCGCGCGCCGTACGCGAGCACGACCACGGCGCGCGCACGGCCGCACGCCTTGCGTACCGCGCGCTCGTCGGGCAGGCCGACATCAATCCAGCGCTCGATGACACCGGTGGGATCGCGCTGCCACAGGTCCGCCTCGTCCTCGGTCGACAGCCCGCGGCCGAATGCCAGCGCCTCGTCGGCAAAGAGCGCGAACGCCAGCAGCCGCACCATCAGCCGCTCTTCGGTCTCCGACGGATGGCGCGCCAGCGTCAGTACGTGCTGGCCGTAGACGCCGCGGTCGAGATCCGACACGGCAAGCTCGGCCCTGTAGACGGTCGCGCGCAGCGCCACGGGCTACGAATCGCTCACGGCCCGCGCAGCGCGGCCTCGATGGCGGCGACGTCGATCTTCCCCATCTGCATCATCGCTTCGAACGCGCGGCGTGCGGCAGCCGGGTCCGGGTGGATCAGCGCTTCCGTCAGCACGCGCGGTGTGATCTGCCACGACAGGCCCCACCTGTCCTTGCACCAGCCGCAGGCGCTCTCCTGGCCGCCGTTGCTCACGATGGCGTT
>DAOMFL010000063.1:0-21107 GCA_035429805.1 Burkholderiaceae bacterium | reverse complement strand
CAAGCCGCGCAATCGCGCTTCATCCATCGATACCGCGAGCAGGGGATCGGCTGTGGAGTGCGCAGAACCAGACGGTTAGGATCGGGTCGAACCGGCTTGCCGCGGGTTCGATGGATGCCGCAAGGCGAGGACGCGCGGGACTCCGGGTTCAGACTCGACAGACAAGGAGGTGCTGACATGAATCGGCCACAGGCTTCAGGGGTTGCCGCAGAGCACGTCCAGAGCGACACGACCGAGCGCTTGCTGCCGCAGCTGGTTGCCGATGTTTATCAGAGCGCGCCGGCCGTTGAAAGAAGCCGCCTGCTGGAACACCTGATGCGCCCGCTGGGGGTGCTGTCACTGGCGGTCGTCGCCAATGGAATCTTCGCCAAGCTGCGATTCCTGAGCGGCTGGCCCGACCTGCGCATATCGCCGGAGGATGCCAATGCCATCCGGGCCGAGGACGTGTTCGCGCTGGTCGAGTACGTGCAGCAGGCGAGCTGGGACGTCATGCAGGGCCTCGTCAAGGTCCTGTCGGACTCGCCGGCGTTGTCAGCCACGGCGGCGGCAACCGTTCTTGTGTCGCTGCTTCTGCAGCGGGCGCGCGGTCGCTAGGGCCATCGCGCGAGCCGTTCCGCCGGCGCCAGGCTGCCTTCGACCCGGAAGCCCGTTCGCGCGGCCGCCGGCGGCCGCGCGAAGAAAGTCGACAGCCCTGCTGCTTCTGAGCTTCGTCAGACGGCTTCGCTCGAGCCGCTGCACAATGTGCGTTGCCATAGTTCTCCCCGGAGATCGGGATGCCTGAGCTCACCGTCAACGGCCAACGCCTGAACGTCGATGTCGAGGCCGACATGCCGTTGCTGTGGGTTCTGCGGGACCACCTGGGCCTGCTGGGCACGAAGTATGGCTGCGGCGTCGCCCTGTGCGGCGCGTGTACCGTGCACATGGATGGCGCGGCTGTGCGTTCGTGCACGTTGCCGGTGTCCGCTGCGGCGGGCAGGAAGATCGTGACGATCGAAGGCCTGTCGGGTCCGACCCTGCATCCGGTCCAGAAGGCGTGGATCGAACACCAGGTTCCCCAGTGCGGCTACTGCCAGACCGGAATGATGATGACGGCGGCAGCGCTGCTCGCGAAGAAGCCGAACCCGTCCGATGCGGACATCGATGCGGCAGTGACCAACCTGTGCCGGTGCGGCACCTACGACCGCGTGCGCAAGGCAATCCATGCGGTGGCCGCGGGCCCGGCGTCACCAGCCATCCGCAAGTCCTGAGGAGACCGTGATGAAGAACGCGGTGTCCCGGCGCGCCTTCCTCAAGGCCAGTGCTGCACTGTCGGGCGGACTCGCGCTCGAGTTCTGCTTCCCATGGGTCGCCAAGTCGGCGACGGCTGCGGCCAGCGAGGTCAATGCCTGGATCGTCGTCAATCCCGACGACACTGTCGTGATCCGCATCGCGCGCTCTGAAATGGGGCAGGGGACCCTGACCGCGCTGGCGCAGCTGGTGGCCGAGGAACTCGACTGCGACTGGGCGAAGGTGACGACGGAATTCGCGTCGCCGAATGAAAGCGTCCGCCGCAACCGTCCATGGGGCTCGATGTCCACCGGCGGCAGCCAGGGCGTGCGTGGCTCGCACGACTACGTGCGCAAGGCCGGTGCCAGCGCGCGCGAGATGCTCGTATCGGCGGCCGCGGCGCAGTGGAAGGTGCCTGCGTCCGAATGCAGCGCAGACCGCAGCGTCATCACGCACCGGCCCACGGGCCGCCGGCTGCGCTACGGTGAGGTGGCTGCAGCCGCGGCGAAGCTGGCGCCGCCACGCGACGTGACTCTGCGTGATCCGAATGACTGGAAGATCGCCGGCAAGCCGGTTGCGCGGCTCGACATTCCGGACAAGGTGCTGGGCAAGCCGGTGTTCGCCGTCGATGTGGTCCTGCCCGGCATGCTGCATGCATCGATCGCGCAATGCCCGGTCTTCGGCGGCAGGGTGACGAGCGTCGATGCGCGCGAAGCGGAAAAGATGCGCGGCGTGAAGAAGATCGTGCGCGAGCAGGACTTCGTCGCGGTGGTGGCTGACAGCTGGTGGCGCGCAAACGAGGCTGTCAAGAAGCTCCACGTTCAGTGGGATGACGGCGGCAGCGGCAAGGCGAGCAACGCGACCATCGAATCGATGCTGCGCGAAGGCCTGGCGGAAGCGAACCTGCCGCGCGCGCGCGACCTGGGCGATGTGCGGTCGGCGCTGTCCTCGGCCGCGCGCGTCGTCGAAGCAGAGTACCGGTCGCCGTACCTGAATCACGCGACGATGGAGCCGCAGACCTGCACGGCCTGGTTCAAGGCCGACGGGTCGCTCGAGGTATGGACCTCGACGCAGAACGGTGAAGCCTCGCTTGCCACGGCGGCCAAGACCGCCGGCCTGCCGCCCGAGCGCGTCGAGGTGCACAAGATGATGCTCGGCGGCGGCTTTGGCCGCCGGGGCGGCCCGCAGGATTTCGTGCACCAGGGCGTGCTGATCGCCAAGGCGATGCGCGGCATTCCGGTCAAGATGATGTGGTCGCGCGAAGAGGACATGCAGCACGGCTTCTACCGGCCCGCCAGCATCGTCCAGCTGAAGGCGGGACTCGATGCGCAAGGCCGGCTCGTCGCGCTGCATACGAAGATCGCGTGCCCGTCGATCCAGCGGACCCTGGCGCCGCAAGCGCCGCTCACCAACGGAATCGACGGCCCGGCAGTGCGGGCTTTCAGCGACCTGCCGTACGCGGTGCCGAACCAGCGCGTCGACTATGCGTCGCGCAACGGGCATGTGCCGGTGGGCTACTGGCGCGCGCCGGGCCAGCAGAACGAGTTCTACCGCGAGTGCTTCATCGACGAGCTGGCGCTGCTCGCCGGCCGCGACCCGGTGGAGTACCGGCTCGCGATGCTGAAGGCCGGCGACAAGAATCGCGCTGTGCTCGAGGCCGTGGCGAAGGCCGCGGGATGGGACTCGGCGCCGCCCGCCGGCGTGCACCGCGGCGTGGCGGTGGCCAACGGCTTCGGCAGCTATACCGCGATGGTGGCCGAAGTGACGCTGGGCCCGAAAGGCGAGGTCAGGGTGCCGCGCATCGTCGTCGCGATCGATTCCGGTCATGTCGTGAACCCGGACACGTGCCGGGCGCAGGCCGAAAGCAATGCCGTGTTCGGCCTCGGCGCGGTCCTCTACCAGGAGATCAACGTCAGGGACGGGCGCATTGTCGAATCGAACTTCCACGATTTCCCGCTGCCGACGATCGCCGAGATGCCGAAGGTCGAGACCGTGCTCGTCCCGAGCGGCGGCTTCTGGGGCGGTCACGGCGAGCCGGCGATCCTCCCGCTGGCGCCGGCCGTGTGCAACGCAGTCTCGCGCGCCAGCGGCAGGCGCATCCGGTCGCTGCCACTCAAGCAGCACGACCTGCGTCGCGTTTGAATGCGGTGAGAGTGCGAGTGCGGGCTGGCCGTAAGCGCAAGTGAGCAAGTCGGCGGCAACCCGACTGTTCGAGCGCCTGAAATCGGTGCGCAGCTTCGCTGAGAGACGGGCTCGCGCCCGTTGACGAAAAATTGCGGATTCCCGGTTGAATCCGGAATTCACTTCGAACCCTTCAGAGTGCCGCAGCCGCACCCGAGTTGCGACGGCATTTCAGTGTCTGTTCTCCCACGACCGGACTGTGGGGGCAGGCGCCTCCCTCGGCGTCGCTTGCAGGCTGCTGACTGCGAGCTGACGACTCGTTGAACTGAAGCGGCGGCAAGAGCTGGCGAGCGGTCCCGGAGCCTGATGACGGGCTACATTGCGGCGAGGTTCCGTGCAATGAAGCTGAGGCCGCCGTGAATGCAAGATCATTACCTGGCAACATGCTGTCGCTTTCCGAAGCGCTGCGCAGCCGAGCAAGTGGCTGGCGCGAGCGAACCGAAGGACTGGCCGCCGTCGCCGCAGCCCTGTCGGTCCGCGGGTGGCTGCCGGCGACAGCCGGAAATTTCTCCACACGCGTCGGCGCGAGGGAGGTGGCCATCACCGTGTCGGGGCGCGACAAGCGCAGACTCGGAGCCGATGACTTCGTGACGGTCGGCCTTGACGGCGAAGTGATCAAGGGGAGCGGGCGGCCCTCGGCAGAAACGGAACTGCATCTGCAGCTCTATCGGCACGATCCGGCCGTCGGGGCTGTCTTGCACACGCATTCACCGAATCAAACGATCGCCGGGCGACTGCTCGCCCGGGATGGCGTCATCCGCCTGCAGAACTACGAACTGCTGAAGGCGCTGCCAGGCGTGGCGACGCACGCAACGGCCATCGAGCTGCCTGTGGTCTCGAACTCGCAGGACATGGATGAAATTGCCGGCATCGTCGGTCGCTGGCTTGAGCACGGTCTGGGGCCACCGGGGTACCTGATTCAGGATCACGGAATATATGCGTGGGGCGCAGACACGGGAGCTGCGCTACGTCATCTGGAAACGCTCGACTTCCTGCTGGGTTGCGAGATCGAGTTGCATAGGCACCGTCAATGAGCAGGCTCAGGCTGTATGCGGAAGAGCACCCTGAGGCGGTGCTGCTCGAGACTTCCGAACAGGACCGGATTGCGCGCGCCCTGGGCGAGCAGGGCGTTCGATTCGAGCGCTGGCCGACGCATCTTCGACAGGATGCGCTGGCGTCCGACGAAATCCTCGCACTCTACGGAGCCCAGATTCAGCAACTGCAGCAGCAGGGCGGCTACGCGGCGTGCGACGTCGTGAGTCTGACCCCCGACCACCCGCAACGCTCGGAACTGCGCAGCAGGTTCCTGGATGAACATGTTCATCAGGAGGACGAAGTCCGGTTCTTCGTTTCGGGCGCCGGTCTTTTCTCACTTCATATCGGCAACCTGGTTTACGAAGTGCTCTGCGAGCAGGGCGATCTGATCGGCGTGCCTGGCGGTACGCCGCACTGGTTCGACATGGGACCCAAGCCGTCCTTCACCGCCATTCGGCTATTCACCGACCCCGCCGGCTGGGTGGCCCACTTCACGGGCTCGGATCTCGCCGACCGCTTTCCGCGCTACGAAGGGTGACCCCGGTAGAGACCTCTCGGCCGGAAGCCGTACTGCTCGACATCGAGGGAACGGTCGGTTCGACCGGCTTCGTGCACGACGTGCTGTTTCCATACGCCCGCGCGCGCCTGACACGGTTCGTGACTGCGAATCGCGAAGACGTCAGTGTGGCGCAGCAGCTTCAGGATGTTGAGCGCCAGACCGGCGCGAGCGGCCTCGACGAACAGATTTCGGTGCTCCAGCGCTGGCACGACGAGGGTCGCAAGGTCACTGCACTGAAGGCGATTCAGGGGCTGATCTGGAACGCCGGTTACGCGAGCGGCGAACTGGTATCGGATCCGTACGACGACGCAGTCGCGGCAGTGAAGCGCTGGCGCGTCGCAGGGCTTCCGGTGTTCATCTACTCATCGGGTTCGGTGCTGGCCCAGAAGCTGTACTTCGCCCATACCGCGGCGGGAGACCTCACGCCGATGCTGCGCGGCCACTTCGACACGACAATGGGTCCGAAGAACGAACCGCAGTCGTACTTTTCGATCAGGCGGGCGATTGGAGGCGACCTGAAACTGACGTTTCTTTCCGATTCCGCCCTGGAGCTCGTTGCGGCATCTGCGGCGGGCCTGCGATCCATCCAGGTCCGGCGACCGGGATTCACGGGCGCTCGCTACTCGCCTTTTGTTGCCAGCTTCGACGATCTGCATTTCTAGCGCCGTCAGCGCGCGTGCCGTTCGCGACACGTCGGCCGCGATCTCGAATCAGTCTCGATTGTCCCGGTAGAAGAAAACGAAGGGCCGCCGGGCGGCCCTTTGAAGAGGACACGCGAGCAACCACAAGGATCGATCGCGGTATGAAAGTTACTTCCGGATCGCAGCGCGGTGTCGGCGCCGCCACCGGGATTCAGCCAGCAGTCAGCTTCCCGTGGGCAGCTCGAGGGTCGAGGTCGGTAAGCTCGACCGATTCTTCAATTGCGGCTGGCGGTGGAAGTGAACGGGACGATACTTCGATGGGTACTTGCTGCGCTGGCGGCGGCCCCGCTGGTGGCGAACGCGGCAGCCGGGCCGGCGCCAGCGGCGCTGGAAGGCGTTGAAACAGTCGTCGTGCGCGGGGAAGTCGCTCTTGAACTCGAAGTTGGGGGATCTCCCGACCTCGCCGTGGCTCCGTCATCATGTGCGGAAGCCATCGAATGGACGCTCGAGCACGGGACACTGACGCTCGAGCCCGGCGCAGGAGCGCCGGCGCCGAGCTGCCCACCCAGGTCGGTTTCCATTGAGCTTTCGCTGCCGCGCCTGTCTGCGCTGGCCGTATACGGACCGGCGGACGTCAGCGCGAGCGAGCTCAGGACGGCCGTCCTGCACATCGAAACCGACGGCAGCGGCGACGTGGACCTTGCAGGCATCGAGTGCGAGCAGCTTGAACTTTTGGTCAATGGCAGCGGCGACGTAATACTGCGCGGAAGCGCCGAGCGACAGCGCTTCGATCTGCGCGGCGAGGGCGACGTCGACGCGAAGTCACTGCGCGGCGAAACTGCGGAGCTGCGCCTCTCGGGCAGCGGCGACATCAGCGTGAACGTATCCACGAAGCTCACGGTTCGCTCGTCCGGTACCGGCGACATTCTGTATGCCGGCGCTCCAGCGGTTGATTCAACACAGCTCAGTTCGGGATCCCTGCGCCGTATCGACTGACCCGTGCGGACGTCGATCGTGATTCTTGCCGCGCTGCTGACGTCCAGTGCCGTCCGCGCATCCGACAGCTGGGAAATGAAGGCCAGCGCGACCGCTGTGTCGAACTACATGTATGACGGCATCAGTCAGTCCTGGAATCGGCCGGCCGCGCAGGCGGACTTCGAGGTCGAACACGACAGCGGTGCCTATGCGGGCGTGTTCGTGTCGACCATCAGTCCACGGCAATATCCGGGGGGCAACGTCGAAGCGGAAGCATGGGTGGGGTATGGTTGGGAGTTCTCGCGTCAGACGAGCCTTGGCGTGGAACTGGCCTACATTGCCTTTCCGGGTGCCAACCTCAGCTACGGGCAGTGCGGCGCAGGTTTGCCCTGCGCTGCGCAGAGCTTCAACACCGGGCTGGCACGTGTCGTCGGGCAATGGGACTGGCTCTCGATGCAACTGGACTACGCCCTGTCGGACTATTACGGCGCGTCTGCCGCGAGCGGCTTCGCCGGCTCGACGCGAGGCTCCACGCGGTACGAACTTGGGGCCGAGCACGAGCTCCCCTGGGACGCTCGCTGGACGGGCCTGGTGCGCCTCGGATACACGCATTACAGCAGTGCTTTCCTGCTGCCCGTGATGCCTGGCGTCGATGGCAGTGGCGCGTTCTATTCGCTTGCGCTGCGCCGCCGATTCGAATTGGACTCGACCAGGATCGATCTGCAGTTCGGCGTGGCAGGTACGTCGAGCGGCATCACGAGCCGGTCGCTGACCGACGGCGCTCAGACGCGGCTGGGAGGTCCGATGCCGTATGTGGGGATCACACTGAGACTGTGACACCGGACGCCCTGAAGCCTCGGTGAATAATTACCGGATGGGAATGCTGATCTGACATGAGAGTGCTGCTGGTCGAGGACGACGATGCCCTGGCCGATGCGACCGTGCGCGCGCTCAACACGCAGGGCTGGATCGTCGATCGAACGTCGCGCGGCGAACCCGTCGTGGTGTCGCTGCAGCGCGACCCCTACGATCTCGGGATCCTTGACGTCGGCCTGCCCGGCATCGACGGATTCGAAACGCTGCAGCGTGTCCGGCGCGAGGGCATCCTGACTCCGATACTGATGCTGACCGCACGCGACGCCGTGGAGGATCGCGTCCGTGGCCTCAATTGCGGTGCCGACGACTATCTGGTCAAGCCGTTTGCGATGCAGGAGTTGATCGCGCGGGCCCGCACGCTGACGCAGCGCCATCGCGACGCGCCAGGCATGCTGTCGATCGGTGGACTGCATCTTGATCTTGAAAGGCACGCCGCGACCGTGTGCGGGGAGGAAATGCACCTGACTGCACGTGAATGGGAGGTGCTCCTGTTTCTCGTCGAACGCGCCGGCAGGGCCGTGGCGAAGACCCAGATTGCCGACAAACTTGCCGAGGCAGGCGAGGCCGCGTCCGACAACCTGATCGAGGTGTACGTCTCCCGACTGCGTCCCAAGGTTGAGCCTGCCGGCCTGGCGATCCGTACAGTTCGGGGCTTCGGGTATCTGCTGGAGGAAGTCGGTGGCGACGCTGCCGCCTGATTCGCACGGCAGCCTGCACCGCACGCTGCTCGCGTGGCTGCTGCCGCCGCTGCTGCTGATCGTGGCTGCGGGAGCGGCCGTACAGTACGCGCTGACCTCGAAACCAGCGGTCGAGTCGCTCGATCACGCGTTGGACGACGTCGGGATTGTGCTGGGGCAGATGATCCACTGGCGGGACGACGGAGCAAATTTCAGCATTTCGCCCGAAACCGAAGCAGCAATCCGCACCGACGAACTCGACTCCGTGTACTACGCGGTGCTCGACCCGCACGGGCACCTGATCGGCGGTGATTCCACGCTCGGCGCCCTCGATATCAACGCGCCGATCGAGGAATTCGTCGGCGTCGACAGGACGATCGAGGGCCGGAGCGTGCGCGTTGTCGCCCGCCGGGTCCATTGCGCTCCGCCCGGATTCGGTTACTGCGAGGTCCGTGTTGGCGAGACCCTGGTAAAGCGGCGTCGCATTCAGCGGGAAGCGCTGCTGGCGAGCATCCTCTCGCTGGCCCTCGTGGTGGTCGCCACTTTCGCCTGCGTGTATTTCGCACTGCAGTTCGCGCTGCGGCCGCTCAACCAGCTCGCGCGGCAGATCACCCGGCGATCGCTCGACGACATGCGTGACGTGCGTATCGACGATGCTCCCCGCGAAGTCGCGCCCCTGCTCGAGTCGATCAATCGACTGTTTGGTCGGGTACGGGCGGGCTCCATGGCGCAGCGCGAGTTCCTGGCCAATGCTGCCCACCAGTTGCGGACGCCGCTTACGGCGCTGCGCACCGAGGCCGAGCTTGCCATGCTCGAGCCACACCCGCCGTCAATGGCGCCGACGCTGCGGCGCTTGCTGGACGCGGCCGACCGGGCGTCGCGGCTGGCTCATCAGATGCTCGTACTGGCCCGCGTCGACGGATCTGCACAGGCCGACGTTCCGCCGGAGCCGGTGGATCTTGCCGCGGTGGCGTCAGCATGCGCCAGTGACTGGGCGCCGCGGGCCATCGAACAGGGCGTGGATCTCGGCTTCGATCTCCGGCCGGCGTTGACTCTCGGGCGTGGCCTCATGCTGCAGGAAATGCTTTCGAACCTGATCGACAACGCGATGAAATATGCGGGCGAGAACGCCACGATCACGGTACGTACCTTCGCCGCCGACGGGACCGCCATTGTGGAGGTAGAGGACAACGGACCGGGCGTGCCGGCCGATGCACGGCCGCGGCTGCTCGAACGATTCCAGCGCGGCAGCAATCGCTCGGTTCAGGGGACCGGGCTCGGGCTTGCCATCGTGCGTGACATTGCGATCATGCACGGCGGTCGCGTCGAGCTTCTGGATCGTACTGGCGGCCCCGGACTGCGAGTGCGCGTGGCGTTGCCATTGCGCCGCCAGGAAAGCCCGGCTCAGCCGCGGACGACAGGTTCCCTTTCGACCTCGAGGATGTAGCCGATCCCGCGCACCGAACGCAGTGCGAGTCCTGTGCCCCTGAGCTTGGTGCGCAGCCGTGAGACATGCGCTTCGAGCGCGTTGTCCGTCAGCCACGAGCCGCCGTCAGCAATCGCCTCCTGCAGATCGTCGCGCGAAACCAGACGGTCGAGGCGCGGGACGAGGCATTCCAGCGCACTCCATTCGCTCGGCGTAAGCGCCAGCAGTTCGTTGTCGCGCCATGCACGGCGGGCCGCGAGGTCCATACGCAGTGCGCCGGCGCGGAGGTCCTGTCCGGCGCGGATATGCCCGCGACGCAGGACGGCATTGGAGCGCGCAATCAGCTCAGAGATGGCGAAAGGCTTGACGATGTAGTCCTCGGCGCCGAACTCGAGGCCCTTGACTCGGTCGGCCACGTCGTCGCGCGCGGTGAGCATCACCACTGGCGGACCGCCCGTCGCACGCAGCTTCTGGCAGACCGCAAAGCCGTCCATGCCGGGAAGCCCGACGTCCAGGATGACGAGGTCGAAGCTGGAGGCGGCGACGGCCTCGAGTGCTTCTTCTCCACTGCACCGAAGCTCCACATCCCAGCCGTCTGTCACGAGACCGCGCCGGGTGGACTGGGCGAGCGTGGCGTCGTCTTCGACCAGAAGGACGCGACGCGAGTACCCGACGAGAGGCGACATCCTCTTTATGTAACGTGCGCTGGTGAGATCGTTGGGCACTTACAGGGCAGCCCGAAGTATGTCCCAGACGACCAGACCGACCTCGAGAGCAAGCACGACCACGATCAGGATCTCGATACGATACTCGCGCAGGAAGTGGCTGAACTCGGTCAGGCGGTCGTTGACCGTGTCGTAGATGTCCTGAGCGACCTCGATCTGGTCGTCAAGCGTACGCAGGCGCTCGGCAAACTCGGCCTGCAGCGCCAGCTCGGAGACCATCCGCCGGCTCGCCCCCGACAGCCGTTCACCCGGCTGCGCCAGCGAGGCTTCAAGGCGGGTAATGCGGATCCGGCTCTGGTGCACTGCCTGTGTCAGGGTGCCCACACGCGGCTGCTGGGCGAGGTCGGCTGCCGTCACGGCGTGTGTCAGTGCGACATCAAGTTCCGCGGCCAGAAGGTTCGAATGCGCCGCCTGCTCGATGGCTCGAAGCTCTCGCTGGAGCCGGGTGAACCGGGCAACCGCCGCGGTGACGTCGGGAAGCCGCTCCGGGGCGCCAATCACCAGCACGCGCTGCGGCGTCCAGATGACGCGGTCGCCCCGGAACAGCAGATCAAGGCGCAGCGCGCCCGGCGGGCCCGCCAGCGCCCATGCCTCGGCCTCCTGCTGCAGCGTGTACGGCGTGGACGCTCCCGACGGCAGGAACACGAGGGTCGGAGCGGAGACATCGCTGGCCAGCGCCTGTGCCAGCGCGACCGCGTCCCAGCCCGTGTAGTCAGTGTCTTCACTCGAACCGATGCGCCAGGCAGCGGGGCCAGCCGCAGTCAGTGGCAGGTCGTCAAGCTTCATCTCGCGCCCGGCTTCCTGATCGGGAATTCGGCGAAGGGCGTTTCGACGTCGTCGATGAATGGCGGCTGCACGAACGTAACGCCGTCCTCGAGTATCGGCCCCGGCAGCGACAGCAGGAATCTTGTCTCCTTGCACAGCGTGAAGCACGCCTTCAGGAAATCGCCGGTGACGTGCTGCAGCCATTCGGCGCCGAGCCGCTGCTCGATGCCGCGATCAATGTCTTCGGCACGCCAGTCCGACGGGCGCCACCAGTCGGATGCGATGAGAAAACCCCAGGTACCGAGGAATGACGGAATTGCCGCGTGATAGCTGTGCACTTCCGGGAACACCGTGCGCAGTGTCCGCGCCAGTGCCGCATGCGAACGGTCGTCGAGAAACGAGAACTCCAGTCCCTGGACCACGACCAGCCCGCCCGGGCGCAGCCGCCCGCGCAGGAGTTCGTAGAACTGACGCGTGTACATCGCCTGGGCCGGGCCGCCCTCGAGCATGTCGATGACATCAATGATGACCACGTCGTAGCTGCGGTCGTCCTGCTCGACGAACTTGCGGCCGTCCTGTGACAGCAGCCTTACGCGCGGATCGTTGAACGCGCCCCGATGCCACGACACCAGGTGCTCGCGGCACAGTTCCACCAGTTCCTCGTCGATGTCGATCATCGTCGCTGAACGCACGCTGGCATGTACCAGCACTTCGCGCAGCGTGGCGCCTTCGCCGCCGCCGATGATCAGGACGTCCCGCGGGTTCGGGTGCGCGAGCATGGCCGGCTGTACCAGAAGTTCGTGATACAGCGCCTCGTCGTCCTGGGCGCTCTGGATCGCACCATCGAGCATGAGTGCGCGGCCATAGTTGTAGGTGTCCGCGATCAGCACTCGCTGCACCGCGGTCTGACCGCTGTAGACGATCCTTTCCAGCTGGTAGGTGTAGCTGTCGAAGAGATCGGAGTCCTCGGTGAAGGCAATTCGTCCCGCGGTCGCAGGATCGCTCTCTTCGAGGTAACAGCGATTGGGCGGCAGAACCGGCAGCGGATAGGGACGTTCCTTGAGAGGGGCCAGGCGGCTCAGGGATAGCGGTGCATTCATGGTTGGATGAGTTCTCGACGGTCAACGGGAAGGTGATGCGGCTTCAGGTGTTTGGGAAGGCGGAACATGCGCTCGTGCGCGGCACCGTCGTAGAAGCGCAGGGCGTCCTGCAGGCCGTGCCGGGCAATGCGCCGGTCAACGGCATGGTCCGAAGCGAGCGCGATGGCCGCAGCGCCGGGCCCGGCCAGGACGAAGGACCACTCGGACCAGAACGATTCGACGAACGTCGCGTACGACATGCAGCTGCCAAAGGCCGTACGGACCTCGGCCACCGTTGCCGCGTGCAGGTCGACCGTACGCATGCCGAGTTCGCCCGCCTGCATGACAAAGGCTCCGCCGGGCTTCAGCGAGGCCGCAGCGGCCTGGAGAAAGCGCGGCCCGTAGGCAGTCGCGGCGGCGGTGCCCGGCAGGTAGTCGCAGACGTCGCTTATGATCAGATCGAAGCGGAGCCTGCGCTCCGTCAGGTACTTGAACCCGTCGCCAATGAGCAGTTCGACCCGGCGGTCTTCAAAGGCGCCGCGGTGCCATGCACCCAGTTCGTTGCGTGCAAAGCGGATCAGCTCGTCATCGATGTCGATCATGACGACGCGCTCGACGTCTCCGCGCCGCAATACCTCGCGCAGCGTCGCGCCTTCGCCTCCGCCGATGATCAGCACTTCCTGCGGCCGGGGCAGCCCGAGAAGTGCGGGCTGCACCAGCGCCTCGTGATAGACGAACTCGTCGCGCTCGGCCGACTGCGTCTCCCCGTCGATCACGAGCATGCGACCGAATGCGGCCGTGTCGATTACTGCCACGTCCTGCCAGCGAGTCGTTGCCGAAAGCGGGGCGGACGTGAGCTCGAAACGCCGCTCTTCGCCGTTGACCGTCTCGATGAACCAGCGGCCGTCTGCGGACACAACGCCCGCGGGCAGCGTAGTACCGAACGTGGGTGACCTGAGGGCGAGGTCCATGGTCACGCCTTCTCGCCGCGATCGAATCGCAGCAGATGCGGGTCCTTCGAGCGAAACGCATCGACGAGAAAATCGACCGCTCTTTCGAGGTTCAGAACGGGCCCGCAGGTGAAGACGTCAATCGCTGCGTACCGCTTCTCTGGCCAGGTGTGGATAGCAATATGTGACTCGGCGATGACTACCACGCCGGAAATGCCCCAGGGCGCAAACTTGTGGAATATGACCTGGATGATCGTCGCGGAGGCTCGCTCGGCCGCTTCCACCAGTGTGCGACGTACCCAGTCGATATCGTCGAATCGCTCCGTGTCGCACTCGTAAAGATCGAGGACGATCTGCTGCCCGATTGAGGCCGTCTCTGCGGCGGTCGTCCCGCCCGTTTCCGCACGTTGAAGGGGGAACTGGTCGAAATCCATGTCTCGTCTACCTCCCGGCTTGAGCGTGTCGCTCTGTGGGGCGGAACTCTAGGAGGCAGATCTGAATGGTCGCTGATCGCTACCTGACGCATCACTGAACACCCAGGGCGGGTAGGGTGCCCGCTGCTGTGGCCGGCCTGCTTCGCGCGCACTTCCGGGGCGGCTGCGGATCCTGCCGGCGCCGGGGGCAGGGCGCTCGCGGCCTGTCGCAGTGCTCAATGACCGGCGAGACGCCTCCGGAGACTGTGATTGCCTGTGCTAGCCTCGATTGAAAGCGATGCGTCCTTTGCTCGATGCAGCATGGGCGTGGCCCCTGCAATCGACATTCGGAGATCTGCTCAATGACCGAGCCCACCAAATACCTGCTCGACGAATCCCGCCTGCCGCGCTCCTGGTACAACATCCAGGCCGACCTGCCGAAGCCGCTGCCGCCCGTGCTGCATCCGGGCACGCTGAAGCCAATCGGCCCGGACGATCTCGCGCCGCTGTTCCCGATGGACCTGATCCTGCAGGAGGTGAGCACCGAACGCGAGATCGAGATTCCGGAACCTGTGCGCGAGATCTACCGCCTGTGGCGGCCGTCGCCGCTGTACCGCGCTCATCGTCTCGAAAAGGCTCTCGGCACGCCGGCCAGGATCTACTACAAGTACGAAGGTGTGAGTCCGGCTGGCAGCCACAAGCCCAACACCGCCGTTCCGCAGGCCTTTTACAACGCGAAGGCCGGAGTGAAGCGGCTGACGACGGAGACAGGCGCGGGCCAGTGGGGCACCTCGCTCGCGTTTGCGGGCGCGCTCTACGGCCTCGAGGTGCTGGTGTTCCAGGTGCGCGTGTCGTACGACCAGAAGCCGTACCGACGTGCCGTGATGGAGACCTACGGCGCGCGCTGCATCCCTTCGCCGTCGAACGAGACCGCCTACGGCCGGCAGGTGCTGGCCCAGCGGCCGGACCATCCGGGCAGCCTCGGCATCGCGATTTCCGAGGCGGTCGAAATCGCGGCCCAGCGCGATGACACCAAGTACGCGCTGGGCTCGGTGCTGAATCACGTGCTGATGCACCAGACCGTCATCGGCCTGGAGTCGATGGAGCAGATGAAGATGGCCGACGCCTGGCCGGACGTCGTCGTCGGCTGCACCGGCGGCGGCTCGAACTTCGCAGGCATTGCGTTTCCGTACATCGGCCAGGCGCTGCGGGGCGGGCCGAACCCGCGCATTGTCGCGGTGGAACCGGCCGCGTGTCCGTCGCTCACGCGCGGCCGCTATGCCTATGACTTCGGCGATACCGGGCACATGACGCCGCTCACGAAGATGCACACGCTCGGCTCGACCTTCACGCCGCCCGGCTTCCATGCCGGAGGCCTGCGCTATCACGGCATGGCGCCGCTGGTGTCGCACCTGAAGCAGCTCGGCCGCATCGAGGCGACCGCGTACACGCAGAACGAGTGCTTCTCGGCCGGGGTGCTGTTCGCCCGCGCGGAAGGCATCGTGCCCGCGCCGGAAGCCAATCACGCGGTGAAGGGCGCGATCGAAGAGGCGCTGCGCTGCAAGCGGGAAGGGCGCCGCGAGACGATTCTCTTCAATCTGTGCGGGCACGGACACTTCGACATGTCGGCCTACCAGACATACTTCGCAGGGGAACTGAAGGACGAGTCGTACGACGAGAAGGAACTCGCGATGGCGCTGGCGGGGCTGCCGAGCGTGCCGGAGCCTGCCTGACTCCGGCATCACCGACGGAACCGGACGCGGAGATCCCGTGTATCACGGCGAGCGCTTCAACAGCAGCACGCACCTGATCGGCACCGCGCTCGCGATCAGCGGGTCGGCGTATCTCGTCGCGCGTGCCTCGATAGGTGGCGACCCGTGGAAGATCGTCAGTTTCAGCCTGTTCGGCACGATGCTGGTCGCTCTGTATGCGATTTCCACGCTGTACCACTCGATCCGGGCCGCCCGGCCCAAAGCGGTCCTCCGGCGGCTCGACCACTGCGCGATCTATCTGCTGATCGCCGGCACCTACACGCCGTTCACGCTGGTGACACTTCGAGGCTGGGTCGGATGGGCGATCTTCTGCACGATCTGGGCGATGGCTCTCTACGGCATCGTGCGCGCTTGGCGCTATCGCGGTGGCGATGACCCGTCGGTCTGGCCCTACCTCGTGATGGGCTGGCTGGGTGTCTGTGCAGCTGTCCCGCTGATTGCGCGCCTCGGCGCCGGAGGCATCCTCTGGCTGGCCGCGGGAGGCCTGCTGTACACCGCCGGTGTCGTCTTCTTTGTCAACGACACGCGCTGGCGCCACGCGCACGGCATCTGGCACCTCTTCGTCATCGGCGGCAGTTCGGCCCACTTCATTGCCGTGCTGCGCTACGTGGCGTAGCCCGGCTCCTCATTGACAGCGAGCCATGGGCGAACTGTGGGACTGGCTGAAGCGCAGCCGCGTGTGGGAAGCGGTCCGCAAGATCTTCCTGTACGCCGAGAACTGGTTGCAGCCCGAAGCGCGGGACGACTCGCCAACTGCTGGAACTCCGCCTGAGCCGAAGGAGCGGTCGCGCGGGAGCAAGCCGCCAGGCGACAGAAGCTAGACAACGGGTCAATCTGCGAGACGCCATCTGGTGAGCGTTTGACCGCACGCTTGTGCGCCGGGCCGCGCCGGCGCGCTGGCCACCTACTGCGCGGGCGGCCGGAGGCGGTCAAAGGTCTTGCGGAAGATGGCCTGATCCTCTGGATCCGCAATCAGCTCACCCAGCCGCTTCGCTTCAGCGTATTGCCTGTCGTGCAGGCCGGCGCGAGGAGGAAATTCAGCAATGCCGCCAGAGCCAGAGGCACAAGGATCTGATGCCCGAAGTACAGGACGCCCGACACCAGGACCACGGCGACGAGCTTGATCAGCAGTGAGAGGAATGACCTGGACGGCAGGTCCGGGGAGACTTCCAAGCGCATCAAGCGGACCGCCTTCTGCGTCGATCCGGCGCGCGGACGACGCATTCGGTGGGTGGTTTTTGTCGTTGACGTCATCCGTGTGCAAACGGCATGCCTGCCGGTTCTCGCCCCGTCCAGCGGGCCCGCAATCTGCTGCCGTTCGTTTCGACGCACACGGGCCACGAAGGATCGACATGCCGGGAGTCCGCGAACCGGACGACGTCGCTGCTGGAGCACCACTGCCAGAGCCAAATCCCGTCGCGCTTCGTAGCCCGGCCAGTAGCTGGGATCGACCGCTAACATCGGGAACCGCCGCCGGCGCGTTCGATCAAACCACCTTCATTGCCGCAGGGAGAACTCATGTCACCCTATCTCGACGTCATCGTCATCCCCGTACCGCGCGCGCAACTCGACACCTACAAGAAGTTGTCGGCCGTATGGGGGAAGGCCCATCTGCGTCACGGGGCGATGTACTTTTCGGATGCCATAGGCGACGACGTCCAGCCAGGCAAGCTGACTTCGTTCCCGCAGGCGGTGCACCTCAGGGACGACGAGGTGGTTGCGGTGTCGTGGGTTGTCTACAAGAGCAAGGAAGACCGCGATCGCATCGGTAAAGCCGTAATGGACGATCCGCAGTTGAAGGAGCAGATGGATCCGGCCAAGATGCCATTCGACGGTAAGCGCATGTTCTGGGGCGGCTTCCAGACGATCGTGGGGCTCTCCAATCAATGATCCAGTTGCCGCTCCCGCTCGGCGGCGCCGACGGGGCGAACCATTTATCTCGAATGGGAACGGCCGTGGTCGCGGCTGAGTCCGCCAGCGACTGGCGCAATCGGCCAAATTCCGACTTCACGGCTCTTTGCATTGATCCCCAGAATGCGGTCACGATCCGCACCATTGTCGGATCGTGAAGCGGCGGAATGAAATCAGCTGACCCGGGCAGGCTCGATCGCATCGTGGCCGAAGCGCGACGCGCCGCCGACGAGCGCAGCAACAGCTATCGTGAGCAGGCGCTGAAGATCTACCCCTGGATCTGCGGTCGCTGCGCTCGAGAATTCACGCGTGCCAACCTCCGTGAGTTGACCGTACACCACCGCGATCACAATCACGACAACAACCCGGTGGACGGCAGCAATTGGGAACTGCTTTGCCTCTACTGCCACGACAACGAGCACCAGCGGCAGTTGGAGGCAGTGCAAGGCGCGAGCAGTTCTTCGCCAGAAGGCCAGGTGGCGACCCACGCGCCGTTCGCCAATCTCAAGGAACTCCTGCGGACCAAGGGGTCCACTCGGTGACCGACGTCAGGAGCCCGCCTGGAGTGGGCGCTGCGCGCCCCTTCCTGAACCGTCCGTAAGCAGACAAAATCCATCTGGCGGCATCCCGGCAAGCGTTCCCGTCGGCTACTTGGGAGGGCTCGGTGTCAATTCTTGTAGAGGCAGACCAGGTCGAGGTGCTCGTTCTGGTCGACAACGTCACCGACAACCTTTCGTCTACGCCGCTCTTCGTCGAGAACGAGTGGCCCCGCCTGCGGCGACGTGGAATGCGCTCTCTCTCTGGCCGTTGCCTCTGCTGCGCCGCCCATGGCCTGTCGTGCGCGATCACCGTCCGACGTGGCGTGCATGCGCGCACGCTGCTGTTCGATACCGGGCCGGACGAAGCGGTGTTCGAACGCAATGTCGAGCGTTTGGGAATGGACGTCTCCAGGGTCGAGGGCATCGTGCTGTCGCACGGCCACTGGGATCACTGCGGCGCCATGCTGCGCGCACTGCAGATGATCCGGCAGCGCAACGGCGGCCGCGACGTGCCGACCTACATGCACCCGGACATGTACCGGACTCGCGCGACGAAGGCCGCCGACGGCACCTTTCAGCTGTTCGAAGATGTGCCCAATGCTGCGCAGCTGGCGCAGCACGGAGCGGAAGTCGTCCACTCGACGCAGCCGCAGTCGGTCCTCGGCGACCTTGTCTATATAAGCGGCGAGATTCCCCGCGTGACGGATTTCGAGGTCGGACTGCCCGGCCAGCATCGCATGACTCTCGACGGCAGCGGCTGGGAGCCTGACCCGCTGATCAAGGACGAACGCTTCGTAGCGGTGGCGGTCAGAGGCAAGGGAGTCATTGTCTTCACCGCCTGTTCGCACGCAGGTGTGGTCAACGTGCTCAAGCACGCCCGAGGCTGCTTCCCCGACCTGCCCTTGTACGGCGTACTGGGCGGTTTCCATCTGTCCGGGACGAACGAGAGGGTGATTCCTCAGACCGTCGATGCCATGCGCGAGTTTGATCTCTCGGTCATTGCTGCAGCCCATTGCACCGGCTGGCGCGCGACAAGCGCGCTGGCAGGCGCCTTTGGCGATGCGGTCGTGCCATCCGCCGTTGGAAAGCTGTACAAGTTCTGAGCCCGGCCCATTCAGTCGATCGTGGAGCAGTCCTTGTCAATCCTCGCCCCAATCGATGACGAGCACTACGCGGCCTTCGTCAGCAGATCCATTGCTGGCTACGCGGTTGACAAGGTGGCTTCGGGTCAATGGGCGGAGGATCAGTCGCTCGAGCTGTCGCGGCAGGCGCTTGCGGAATTGCTTCCTCAGGGACGTGAGACGGCCGACAACTACCTGTTCAGCGTTCTCGACGGCCATGCGTCTGCGGTCGGAACGCTCTGGATCGGCGTGAAAGACTACGCAGGCAAGCGTGCCGCCTACATCTACGACCTGTGGATTTCGCCGGAACATCGGCGCCGTGGCCACGCAACGCGGGCCTTGACCGCGGCGGAGGCAGAGGCGCGCAAACTCGGTCTATCCGGCATCGGGCTGCATGTCTTTGGACACAACGCCGAAGCGCAGTCGCTCTACCAGGCGCTTGGATACCGGGTCACGAACATCAACATGTTCAAATCCCTGTGATGCGAAAGTCGGCCCATTGCAGCCAATGGCGGCGGCTGCGAGGATGACCCGAAAGTCGTCCGCTTCGGCGAGGCGGAGGTGAAGAGCGCCTCACCTCCGGCCTTCGCTCCCCTCTGAACAAAGGAGAGCACGATGAGCAACGAAATGGTGGCGCCTGAGACGAGAGGTGTCACGGTGAAGTTACTTGCGACGGTTGACCTCGGCCCCGAGATCGAAGGCATGGTAGGGCGCCAGCTTCGAATGCGCATGGTGACCATCGAGCCGGGAGGCGTCTTCGGCCCGGTTCACGACCATAAGGACAGGCCGGGCACCGTCTACATACTGCAGGGAACCATCACCGACCATCGAAACGGAGTCGCTACCGACTACGGGCCGGGAGTGGGCTGGCCCGAGGACAGGAACACGACACACTGGCTGGAGAACAGAGGGACGGTCCAGGCGGTTGAGATCTCGGTCGATATCGTCAGGCAAGGGTGAGCCCAGCATCGACCACTCAGGACCACCACGGAGTTTGCGCATGCCGATCATCGAAGAGCGACTTTCCCAGCTTGGGCTGGTTCTGCCGCCGCCGCTGAGCCTTCCGCCGGGAGTGACGCTGCCGTTTCCGTGGGTGCGCATCGTCGGCACCCGTGCGCTCATATCCGGTCACGGACCGACGAACGCCGATGGTTCGCTGGCCAAACCCCTCGGGAAAGTCGGCGACCAGGTGACCGTGGAACAGGCCTATGTCGCGGCGCGGCTCACCGGTCTCGCAATCCTCGGCAGCCTGCAACGCGCCCTGGGGAGCCTGGACCGCGTTGAGTGCTGGACACGCGTCTTCGGCATGGTGAACTCGGCGCCGGGATTCAATCGGCAGCCGGCCGTCGTCAACGGCTTCACGGATCTCGTCGTCGAGATCTTCGGCCCCGAGCGCGGCGTCCACGCGCGCAGCGCGGTCGGCCTGGCGGCGCTGCCGTTCGACATTCCGGTCGAGATCGAAGGAGAGGTCGAACTTCGCCCGCGCTGACGCGAGAAGCGGGCTCTGAGCGACGGGAACCGGGTGCGTAGTCGGCTGATTCTTGCGTGCGGTGCGCTCGCGCTGAGCGGGTGCTGGACCGACGCTGCCACTCGTCTCGCATACGACCTCGAGGCCGCCGCCGGCCGCGTTGGTCCGGCCGAGGGTTCGACCTATGCGCTGGTCCATCACACTCCATCGAGCGTCGGTGAATGCGACGGTCCGTACCGGGTCCAGGTCGACAAGGTCGGGGCGATCATCGTGTGGTGCCGGGATGTCCACGGAGCCGCGACGATCTCAAGCCACAGCACCTCGTATCACAGCCGCTTCGTGGCTACGCCGGAGACGTACATCGTGGACAAGCGGGCGAGGGAAGATCTCGTCGTGCTGCTCGAGCGCAGAGACGGACGGGTCATCATCAGCAGCGTCCGTTGAGTCGCCCAGACCGTCAGCCTGACCCAGCAGTAGGACAGAGGAGCAACAAAAAGCCCCGCTGTTGAGTATCGCGTCCAATTGATCCAGATTATCGAATTGGACTGACCCAGCCTCCTGGAAGAATAGCCTTGGTGGGTCAGCCAGTTGCAACGCGTTCGGGTGGGTCAGCGTATCGCGATCAATTGGGTCAATTGGACGCGATATCTAACAGCGGAGAACATCCCGGCAAATGTACTGAGACAGATAAAGGAAGAAATCGATGACTAGGGTTGCAGCCAAGCGGG
>DAOMFL010000062.1:0-21239 GCA_035429805.1 Burkholderiaceae bacterium | reverse complement strand
CATTTCAGGCTGTACGGATTCACGTCAATCAAGAGCTTGAGGAATTGGCGCTAGCTCTCGATCAAGCGGCGCGCGCGCTGAGGGCGGGCGGACGGCTGGTCGTCATCAGCTTTCACTCGCTTGAGGACCGCATCGTCAAGCAGTTCATCGAGGCGCATGCCCACCCCGGGCGCGCCGTCGGGCGCGCGCGCGCGTTGCCGCTGCGCGCGGACCAGCTTCCCGCGCCACGGCTGCGAATGCTGGCGCGGGTGCGCGCGGATGACGAGGAAGTGGCTGCGAACCCGCGGGCGCGTTCGGCAGTGATGCGCGTTGCCGAGCGCACCGATGAACCATGGCCGGAGCGCCCGGCATGATCCGGCGTGGCATCGTCATGCTCGCGGCCCTGCTGCTCTTCGCCTCGGCGCTCGGGCTCGTTACCGCGCAGTACCGCACGCGTTCGCTGTTCATCGACCTGGAGGGCGCGCAACAGGACGCCAAGCAGCTCGACGTCGACTTCGAGCGCCTGAAAATCGAGCTGGCGCGGCTGTCCCAGCCGGCCGCAGTGGAGCGGGCCGCGCTGCGTCTCGGCTTCCGCGCCGCCGATGCCGCGCACACCGTGTACCTCAACCTGCCGGAGGCCAGTGCGGCCGCACCGGTTGCGCCGGGAGCGCGCAAGTGAAGGTCGGCGCACACCGTGCGACGGCGGGCAAGTCCCGTCGTCCCGAGACCGCGGACACGCGCCGCAGCCGCGGCGCGTTCGGCGCTCATCCGCTGCTCACCGTCGCACTGCCGGCCTGGCGCTCCAAGCTGCTGCTGTTCCTGCTGTTCGTCGGTTTCGTATCACTCAGCGGACGGGCCTTCTACCTGATGGGCGGCGTGACGACCGGCTTCCTGCAGCGCCAGGGCGAGGCCCGCTACGCACGCACGCTGGAGATCCCTGCGACTCGCGGCCGCATCACCGACCGCAACGGCGTCGTGCTCGCGTCGTCGGTGCCCGCACGTGCCGTCTGGGCCATTCCTGAGGATGTCGACGCAACACCCGCGCAGCTGGTCGAGCTGGCACGAATGCTCGACATGAGCCTGGCCGAGCTGAAGCGGCGCATCGACAACGACGACCGCAGTTTCGTCTACCTGAGGCGCCAGGTCGATGTCCAGGTCGCAGACCGCATCGCCGCGATGAAGATTGCGGGAGTGCACTCGAGCCGCGAGTTCAAGCGCCACTATCCCGAGGGTCCGACCAGCGCGCATCTGGTCGGCTTCACCAACGTCGAAGACCGCGGGCAGGAGGGCATGGAGCTCGCGTTCGAGCGCCAGCTCGCCGGGCGCGCCGGCAGCCGCCGCGTCATCAAGGACCGCCTTGGCCGTGTCGTCGAGGACGACTGGCTGCGCGAGCCGGTCGACGGTCGCGACCTCACGCTGTCGATCGACAGCCGCGTGCAGTACATCGCGTACTCGGCGCTGAAGAATGCGATCGACAAGCATCAGGCCCGGGCGGGGGCGGCGATCGTGCTGGACGTCAAGACAGGCGAAGTGCTCGCGCTCGTCAATTCGCCGACCTTCGACCCGAATGCACGCGGCAGGCTGTCGGGCGAGGCGATCCGCAACCGCGTGCTGACCGACACGTTCGAGCCCGGCTCGACGATGAAGCCGTTTGCGATTGCCACCGCGCTGGAGCAGGGCAAGGTGCGGCCGGACTCGCGCATCCAGACGGCGCCGGGAAAGCTCACCATCGGAGACCGCACGATCGGCGACGCGCATCCGCATGGAATGCTGACTGTGGAGGAAGTCGTGGCCAAGTCGAGCAATGTGGGCACGGCCAAGATCGCGCTCGAGCTGCCGGCGCAGACGCTATGGGACAGCTACACGGCGTTCGGTTTCGGGCAGGCGCCGCGCCTCGGGTTCCCGGGCGCGGTCGCGGGGCGCCTGCGGCCGGCGAAGACCTGGCGGCCGATCGAGCAGGCGACGATCTCCTACGGACACGGGGTGTCGGTTTCGCTGATTCAGCTGGCACGCGCCTATTCGGCCATGGCGCGCGATGGCGAACTCGTGCCGCTGAGCCTCGTCAAGGTCGAGGAGCCGCCCGCGACAGTGCAAGTGATTTCGCGGGAAACCGCGGCCGCCATGCGCAGGATGCTGGAAATGGCGGTCAGCGATGAGGGCACGGCACCGGCGGCTCGCATCGCCGGCTACCGCGTGGCCGGCAAGACCGGCACCGCCCAGAAGCTCAAGAACGGGCTGTACGTGAAGGAATACGTCGCGTCGTTCGCGGGCTTCGCGCCCGTGTCGGATCCACGCCTCGTCATCGCGGTGATGATCGATGAGCCGAGCGGCAGCGCGTACTACGGCGGCCAGGTCGCGGCCCCCGTATTCGCTCAAATTGCCGGCGCGTCGCTGCGCACGCTGCAGGTCGCTCCCGATGGACCGCTGGAAGCGCCCAGGCAGATGGTGGCCATGGAGCGGACGCGATGAGTTCAACCAGTCTGCAGCCGGCGACGCAGGGGAGTGTGCGGGATGTGGTGCCCTGGCTTGCGAACCTGCGCACCGGCGCGGCGCGCAGGACGGTGCGGGACCTTCGTCTCGACAGCCGCTTTGTGCGCGGCGGCGACATCTTCGTCGCCGTGCCCGGCGAGACGACCGATGGCCGACGCTTTCTCGACGATGCGATCGCGCGCGGAGCGGCGGCGGCGCTGGTGGAAGCCGAGGGCTGGAGCGGTGGTGCCTACGCCGCGCCGGTCCTGGCGGTACCCGGCCTGCGCAGTGAACTGGCAGCTGTTGCGGCGGACTTCTACGGCCGGCCCAGCGATCAGCTGCTGTCGATCGGCGTGACCGGCACGAATGGCAAGACATCCTGCAGCCAGTGGATCGCACAGTTGCTGACGCGCGAAGGACGCCGCTGCGCCGTGGTCGGAACCATCGGCATCGGCTTTCCCGGCGCATTGCAGGCGAGCGACCTGACGACGCCGGACCCGGTGTCCCTGCAGCGCGAACTGCGAATCCTGCTCGACGCCGGCGCTCAGGCGCTGGCGATGGAGGTGTCGTCGATTGGTCTCATCCAGGGCCGTGTCGACGGCATGCGCTTTGACGTGGCGCTGTTCACCAACCTGACCCGCGACCACCTCGACGTGCACGGCACGATGGAACGCTACGAGGCCGCCAAGGCAATGCTGTTCGACTGGCCCAGCCTGCGGCATGCCGTCATCAACCTCGACGACGCGGCCGGCTGCCGCATGGCCGAGCGCGCGCGGGCGCGCGGCGTGGCTGTCATCGGCTACAGCGCAATGGGGAATCCGACGCCTCGGCCGGTGGCGCCGCGGCTGGTGGCCGAGGCAGCGCGCGCGACAGCGCAGGGCCTGGCCTTCGACCTCGTGCTCGACGGCCGGCACTTCAGCGTCGAACTGGGCCTGGTCGGGCATTTCAATGTCGCCAACCTGCTCGGCGTGCTGGGAGCGTCGATCGCGTGTGGCGTCGCGCCGGAGGCGGCCGTCGCCGCGCTGCCGGAGCTGGTACCGCCACCGGGACGGATGCAGCGCGTTGCATCGTCGGCCGGCCCGCTCGTGATCGTCGATTACGCGCACACGCCCGATGCACTGGTGCAGGCACTGGCCGCGGTGCGACCGCTCGCGGGTGCCCGAGGCGGCAGGCTCTGGGTTGTCTTCGGTGCCGGTGGCGACCGCGATCCGGGCAAGCGCGCTCCGATGGGCAGTGCCGCCGCAACCGCCGCCGACGTCGTCGTCATCACGAGCGACAATCCGCGCACCGAGGACCCGCAGCAGATCATCGACGCCGTGGCGCGCGGCGCGGCGTCGGCGCACCGGCTGCTCACGGAGCCGGATCGCGCTCGGGCCATCGATGCCGCCGTGCAGGAAGCGGACGCGGCCGATGTCGTGCTGATCGCCGGCAAGGGCCACGAGGATTACCAGATTGTTGGCGCCGAGAAGCGGCCGTTTTCCGACCTGCTGCAGGCCCGGCGGGCGCTGGACCGGCGGGCTGGGGGTGCGGCGTGAGCCTGATGAGCGTCGCCGAACTCGCTGCCGCCGTGTCGGCGAACGCCGTGCTGGGCGACGGCGCCACCGCATTTTCGAGCGTCTCGACCGATACGCGCACGCTGGAACCCGGAGCGCTCTTCGTCGCGCTGCGCGGCGATCGCTTCGACGGGCACGACTACGCCCGCCGGGCCGTGGAACTCGGGGCCGTCGCGCTGCTGCTCGAGCGGGCGCTCGAAGCCGACGTGCCGCAGATCGTCGTCACCGACGCCCGCCGTGCGCTCGGACTCGGCGCGGCCGACTGGCGCGCGCGGTTTTCGCTGCCGGTCATCGCGGTGGCTGGCAGCAACGGCAAGACCACCGTCACGCAGATGATCGCGTCGATCCTGGCCCGGGCTTACGGCGAACCGCAGCGGCTTGCGACGCGCGGCAATCTGAACAACGAAATCGGCGTGCCGCTGATGCTGTGGCAGCTGACGAAGCGGCACAAGGCTGCAGTGCTCGAGCTGGGCATGAATCATCCGGGCGAGATCGCCTGGCTGGCGCAGCTGATGCGTCCCACCGTGGCGCTGGTCAACAACGCGCAGCGCGAGCATCAGGAGTTCATGCAGTCGGTCGAGGCGACGGCGCACGAAAACGGTGAAGTGATCGCGGCACTGCCGCTCGACGGCGCGGGTGTTGCGGTGTTTCCGGCCGACGATGCCTGCGCGCCGATCTGGCGCGCGCTCGCCGGCACACGCCGCGTCATCGATTTCGCGCTCGAGGCTTACGCCGTGGTCACGGCGACGTACGGACTGAAGCCGGAAGGGGCACACGTCTCGATGGCCACGCCGGCCGGGCTCGTTGCCGCGGAACTGGCGGTCGGCGGGCTGCACAACGTGCGCAACGCGCTGGCGGCGACGGCGTGCGCGCTGGCGATCGGCGTCCCGCCGCGCTCGATCAGCGCCGGGCTCGAAGCGTTTCGTCCGGTCGGCGGTCGCGGCGTGCGACTGCGCACCCGGGCCGGCGCGCTGCTGATCGATGACAGCTACAACGCCAACCCGGATTCGGTGCGCGCGGCGATCGACCTGCTTGCGGGCAGCGGCCGTCCGCGGGTCCTGGTTCTGGGCGACATGGGCGAGGTGGGCGAACGCGGGCCCGAATTCCATCGGGAAGTCGGCGCCTACGCGCGCACGTGCCAGGTGGATGCGCTCTTTGCCACCGGCGAACTGACGCGTGAGACGGTGGCGGCCTTCGGAGCGGGCGGCCGCCACTTCGAGTCGGTCGAACCGCTCGTCGCTGCGCTGACGACGCACATCGACCCAACGGCGACCGTGCTGGTGAAGGGATCGCGGTTCATGCGCATGGAACGCGTCGTGCAGGCGCTGGCGCAGCCGACCACCGATCCGGCCGCGGCGGGAGTCCACTGAATGCTGCTCGAGCTCACCGAATGGCTGGCACGCGACATACGCGCGTTCAACGTCTTTTCGTACCTGACGTTGCGGGCGGTGCTGGCTGCGGGCACGGCGCTCGTCATCGGGCTGGCTGCAGGGCCGCGAGTCATACGCCGGCTCACCGAGATGAAGATCGGCCAGGCGGTGCGCACCGACGGTCCGCAGACGCACCTCGCGAAGTCCGGCACGCCGACGATGGGCGGGGCGCTGATCCTGATCTCGATCGGCATCACGACGCTGCTGTGGGCGGATCTCTCCAACCGCTTCATCTGGGTCGTGCTGATCGTCACGCTCGGCTTCGGCTGGATCGGCTGGGTCGACGACTATCGCAAGGTCGTGCATCGCAACCCGAAGGGCATGAGGGCGCGGGAGAAGTACTTCTGGCAGTCGCTGATCGGGCTGGCGGCCGCGTTCTATCTCGCCTTTGCCATCGCCGCTCCGTCGACCGACAAGATCTGGGATCTGATGGCGCTGTGGGTGCGTCAGGGCTTCTACATCGACCTGCCGCCGCGCTCCGATCTGCTGGTGCCGTTCTTCAAGAACGTTGCGTATCCGCTCGGCGTGTTCGGCTTTGCCGTGCTCTCGTACCTGGTGATCGTCGGCACCAGCAATGCCGTCAACCTGACCGACGGGCTCGACGGGCTGGCCATCATGCCCACGGTGATGATCGGCGCCGCGCTCGGCGTTTTCGCCTACGTCGTCGGGCGCGCGGACTTTGCACGCTACCTGCTGTTTCCCTACATCCCGGGCGCCGGGGAGCTCGTGATCATCTGCGGCGCGATTGCCGGGGCCGGACTGGGCTTCCTCTGGTTCAACGCCTATCCGGCCGAGGTCTTCATGGGCGATGTCGGCGCGCTGGCGCTCGGCGGGGCACTCGGCACGATCGCCGTCATCACGCGGCAGGAAATCGTGCTCTTCATCATGGGCGGCGTGTTCGTCGTCGAGACCGTGTCGGTGATGATGCAGGTGGCCTATTTCAAGTGGACCAAGGGCCGCCGCATCTTCCGCATGGCGCCGCTGCACCACCACTTCGAGCTGTCGGGCTGGAAGGAAACGCAGGTCGTCGTCAGGTTCTGGATCATCAGCATGATGCTGGTGCTGGTCGGGCTCTCCACCCTGAAGATCCGATGAGCGCAGCGCGGTACCGCTTCAGGCAGGCTCGCGCCGCAGCGCGCAGCGCGGAGGCAACGTGACTTCGCGGGCACTCGTCCTCGGACTCGGCGCCAGCGGCCTGGCGATCGCGAACTGGCTGGCGCGGCAGGGCTGGTTGCTGCGCGTGGCCGATACACGCGCCGATCCGCCGCAGCTCGATGCGCTGCGCTCGGACCTGCCGCAGGCCGAGTTCGTTGCCGGCCCCTTCGCAGACGACCTGCTCGACGCGGTGGAGCTCGTCGTGCTGTCGCCCGGGCTCTCGCCGACGCATTCGCCCGCAGCCAGGCTGGTCAAGGCGGCCCGGGCACGCGGCGTCGAGACTGTCGGGGAGATCGAGCTGTTCGCGCGTGAGCTCGCGCGGCTCAGGCAGACCCAGGGCTACTCGCCGCGCGTGCTCGGAATCACCGGGACCAACGGCAAGACGACGACGACACGGCTTGCCGGATTGCTGGTCGAGCGCTGCGGCCGCAGTGTCGCCGTTGCCGGGAACATCGCGCCGGCGGCCCTGGACGAACTGGCCGCGCGCCTCGCTGCGAACGATCTGCCGGACGTCTGGGTGCTGGAACTGTCGAGCTTCCAGCTGCAGACCACCACGAGCCTGAGGTGCGATGCGGCCGCGGTGCTCAACATCACGCAGGATCACCTCGACTGGCATGGCTCGATGGAGGCCTATGCCAGGGCGAAGGAACGGATCTTTGCGCCGGAGACCGTACGGGTCCTCAACCGCGACGATCCGCTCGTGGCCGCGATGACAGCGCGCAAGGCGACCGTGGTCACCTTCGGCGCCGAGGCGCCGACGCAGCCGGACGACTTCGGACTCGTGCACGACGGCGGCATGACCTGGCTTGCCTGGGCGGAGGACACGAGCCTGCCGACGCGACGGCGCAAGGCAGCCGCCGACGTGCCCGCCGCGCCGGCGGAGATCCACGTGCACCGGCTGATGCCGGCGGATGCCTTGCGCATCCGTGGTCGCCACAACGCACTCAACGCGCTGGCCGCGCTGGCTCTGGTGCGCGCCATCGGCCTGCCGCTGGCGCCGATGTTGCATGCGCTGCGCGGCTACGCCGGCGAGCCGCACCGCGTGGAACTGATCGCGACGACAGCCGGCGTCGAGTACTACGACGACAGCAAGGGCACCAACGTCGGCGCGACCGTGGCCGCGCTCGATGGGCTCGGCGCCGAAGGACGCAGGCTGGTCGTCATCCTCGGCGGCGATGGCAAGGGGCAGGACTTCACGCCATTGATGGCGCCCGTCGCACGGCACGCACGCGCCGCGGTGCTCATCGGTCGCGATGCGCCGCGGATCCGTGCGGCGCTCGCGCCGGTCACCGGACAGGTCCCGCTGCTTGATGCCAGGACTCTGCCGGAGGCCGTACGGCGCGCCGCCGAAGCGGCACGCAGCGGCGATGCGGTGCTGCTGTCGCCGGCCTGCGCCAGCCTCGACATGTTTCGTGACTACCGCCACCGGGCCGAAGTCTTCCTGGACGCCGTGCGTGAACTCGCGGCCGAAGCGGGGCAACCGTGCTGAAGCGCTGGCTCGATGCACTCAAGCCGTCGCGCTCGCGGCGCGGGCGCGCGCCGGCCGTCGCGGGGGGCGCGGTGCTCGCTCTCGCGGGTCTCGGCGGTGCAGCGGCGGCCGGGCCGGCGCAGCAGCCTGCCGGCATCGACCGCGTGCTGATGGTCGTCGTCGCTGTCCTGATCATGATCGGCACCGTGATGGTGTATTCGGCCTCGATCTCGCTTGCGGATTCACCGCGCTTCAACGTCACGCCGGCGCACTTCCTGGTGCGGCACCTGCTTGCGCTGGCGATTGCCTGCTGCGCGGCCGTGCTCGCGTTCCAGGTGCCGATGCAGACCTGGCAGCGGCTCGCGCCGTATCTTTTCGTTGGTGCCTTCGCACTGCTGGTCGTGGTGCTGATCCCCGGACTGGGCAAGGGCGTCAACGGCGCCAGGCGCTGGATTCCGCTGGGCGTGCTCAACCTGCAGCCGTCGGAACTGATGAAAGTCGCCTGCGTGCTGTACGCCGCGAACTTCACGGTGCGCAAGCAGGACTACATGCATCACTTCGCGAAGGGCTTCTTGCCGATGGCGCTCGTCATGGGTGCGATCGGCGTGCTGCTGCTGCTGCAGCCGGACCTGGGTGCGTTCGGAGTCATCGTGGCGATCAGCATGGGCATCCTGTTCCTCGGCGGGGTCAACGGCAAACTCTTTGCCGGGATCACGGCCGCGCTCGCGTCTGTGTTCATGCTGGTCATCTGGCTGTCGCCGTGGCGGCGAGAGCGCATCTTTGCCTACCTCGATCCGTGGTCGGAAGCCAATGCGCTCGGCAAGGCCTACCAGCTGTCGCACTCGCTGATCGCCTTCGGCCGCGGCGAGTGGTTCGGCGTCGGCCTCGGCGGCAGTGTGGAGAAACTGTTCTACCTGCCCGAGGCGCACACCGACTTCATCCTGGCCGTGCTCGGGGAGGAACTGGGCCTCGTCGGAGTGCTGACCGTCGTCGTGCTCTTCTACTGGCTGGTGAAGCGCGCCTTCGAAATCGGGCGTCAGGCGATTGCCCTGGAGCGCACCTTCGCGGGCCTCGTGGCGCAGGGGATCGGCCTGTGGCTCGGCATGCAGGCGTTCATCAACATCGGTGTGGCCACGGGCCTGCTCCCGACCAAGGGGCTGACGCTGCCGCTGATGAGCTACGGCGGCTCGGCGCTGCTGTCGACGCTGGTCGCACTCGCGATCCTGCTGCGCGTCGACCGCGAAAACAGGATCCTCATGCGCGGAGGACGCGTATGAGGATCCTGTTTCGTCGAAGGCTCATGCCGGCGCCAGCCGGCGTGAAGTCCGCATGTGCGGACGGCCGCAGACAAAACGATTGCGCCGAAGGCGTCATGCGCGGAGGACGCGTATGAGCGCCGCCCGGCCGCTTCGAAGACGCTCGGCCTCGCAGGCCGCGCTCGCGCCTGCAGGCGCGAGCGCGCTCGTAGGCGCCGGGCATGCCGCAGGGCATGCCCGTAGTCCGACCCGCGCCCCGCGCGGGGGCACAGCCCGCAGGGCGAAGGGGGCTGCATGAGCCACCTCGTCGTGGTCGCGGCCGGCACCGGAGGTCACGTCATGCCGGGTCTCGCCGTCGCCGAGGCGCTGCGCGGCCGCGGCTGGTCGGTGAGCTGGCTGGGTACGCGATCGGGCATGGAGCGAGGGCTGGTCGAGCGGCACGGCATCGCGTTCGACGCGATCGATTTCAGCGGCCTGCGGGGCAAGGGCCTGAAGACCCTGTTGCTCGGCGGCTTCCTGTTGCTGCGGGCAATGTGGCAGAGCCGGGCGAGGCTGCGCGCGCGTTCACCCAAGGTGGTGTTCAGCACAGGTGGCTATGTCGCAGTGCCCGCCGGCATGGCCGCCAGCACGCTGGGCGTGCCGCTGGTGCTGATGAACTCCGATGCGGATTCGCTGCTGTCGACGCGGTTGCTGGCCCCGATCGCCGCCGGTGTGCTGTGCGGGTTCGACGGCGCCGCGGCGGCACGCGCGGGCTCGAAGGGACTGGTCACCGGAAACCCGGTCCGTGCGGAGATCGCCGCCATCGCGACGCCCGCCGAGCGCTATGCGGGGCGGTCGGGGCCGCTGCGGTTGCTGGTGATCGGCGGCAGTCTCGGCGCTCAGGTCCTCAACGAGACGGTGCCGTCCGCGCTGGCCCAGATTCCCCGCGACCAGCGGCCGCGCGTCGTGCACCAGTGCGGCGAAAAGCACGTGGAAGCCGTGCGGGACGCGTACCGCGTGGCCGGTGTCGACGCCGAGATCATCCCGTTCATCGAAGACATCGCGCGGCGCTATGCCGAAGCCGACGTCGTGCTGTGCCGCGCCGGCGCGATCACGGTGACGGAACTCGCCGCGGCCGGCGTCCCCGGCATCCTGGTACCGCTGATCGTTTCGACGACACAGCATCAGCGCACCAATGCCGAGTTCCTGGCGGGCCATGGCGCGGCGGTGCATCTGCCGCAGAGCGAACTCACCAAGGAGCGGCTGGCGACGCTGCTGGCGGGCCTGACGCGGCCGCAGCTGCTCGTGATGGCGAACGCCGCGCGCGCGCTCGGCAGGCCGCACGCCACGGCGACCGTCGCAGCAGTCATCGAGCGAGTGGCGGCATGACGAACAAGCTTCCGGCGAGTGCCGGTTTTGCGTGCCGTTGCGCTGCGCCGCTCCGCGCGGCCGCTCCGAAGGAGCGGCGCCTAATCAAGCGCTGCGAGTGCACGTGCGAGCCGCAGGCTCGCGTACACGAGCAGCGAAAGCCATGAGGCACGCCGTCAAGCACATCCATTTCGTCGGGATCGGCGGCAGCGGCATGAGCGGCATCGCCGAAGTGCTGCTGACGCTCGGCTACAGGGTCAGCGGTTCCGACACGGCGAGCAGTGCTACGACGCGCCGGCTGGCTCAGCTCGGGGCGCAGATCACCCAGGGTCATGCGGCACAGAACATGGCCGGCGCCGACGCGGTTGTCGTGTCGACCGCAGTATCGGCCAGCAACCCGGAAGTCGTCGCCGCGCGGGCGATGCGCGTTCCCGTGGTGCCGAGGGCGGTGATGCTGGCGGAGCTGATGCGGCTGAAGCAGGGCGTTGCCATTGCAGGCACGCACGGCAAGACGACGACCACCAGTCTGGTGGCGAGCGTGCTCGCAGCAGGGGGGCTGGACCCGACCTTCGTCATCGGCGGGCGTCTGAATTCCGCCGGCGCCAACGCGCGGCTCGGCACCGGCGAGTACATCGTCGTCGAGGCCGACGAGTCCGACGCGTCGTTCCTTAACCTGATGCCGGTGATCGCGGTCGTGACCAACATCGACAACGATCACATGGAAACCTACGGGCATGACTTCTCGCGTTTGAAGCAGGCCTTCATCGAATTCCTCGGACGCCTGCCGTTCTACGGCTCGGCGGTGCTGTGCATCGATGACGCGCACGTGCGCGACATCCTGCCGTTCGTGTCGAAGCCGGTGCTGAGCTACGGCTTCGCGCCCGAGGCGCAGGTGCGCGCGACCGGTGCGGTGGCTGAAGGCACGCGCATGCGGTTCACCGCACTGCGTGAGGGGCAGCGCCCGCTCGACGTGTCGCTGAACCTTCCGGGGCGCCATAACGTGGCCAATGCGCTGGCGGCGATCGCCGTCGGCACCGAGCTCGGCGTTGCCGACGGCGCCATCGCCGAGGCCCTCGCATCGTTCACCGGCGTCGGGCGGCGCTTCGCGCACCATGGCGACCTGCCGGCGCCGGGCGGCGGCAGCTACACGCTGATCGACGACTACGGGCATCACCCGGTCGAGATGGCGGCGACGATCGCCGCCGCGCGCGGTGCGTTCCCGGGACGGCGGCTGGTTCTGGCATTCCAGCCGCACCGCTACACGCGCACGCGCGACTGCTTCGAGGACTTCGTCAGGGTGCTCTCGACCATCGACGCGCTGCTGCTGGCGGAGGTCTATCCGGCGGGTGAAGCGCCGATCGTCGCCGCCGACGGGCGCTCGCTGGCGCGCGCGCTGCGCGTGGCCGGCAAGGTCGAGCCGATCTTCGTCGAATCAATCGACGACATGCCCGCGGCGCTGCACGGCGTTGTGCGCGACGGGGACGTCGTCATCACGATGGGCGCGGGTTCGATCGGGCAGGTGCCGGGACGCCTGGCCGGAGCGGGCGCGGAGTGATGATGGGAACGACAGCGTTCGGCAAGGTCGGCGTGCTGTTCGGCGGCAAGTCCTCCGAGCGTGAGGTGTCGATCATGTCCGGCACCGGCGTGCTCAATGCGCTGCGCAGCCGCGGCGTCGACGCGCATGCGTTCGATCCGGGCCGGCAGAGCCTCGCCGAGCTCGAGGCTGCTCGCTTCGACCGCGTGTTCATCGCGCTGCACGGTCGCGGCGGCGAGGACGGCACGATCCAGGGCGTGCTCGAGACGCTGGGCGTGCCCTATACCGGCAGCGGGGTGCAGGCGTCGGCCAACGCGATTGACAAGGAAACGACGAAGCAGATCTGGCTGCAGGCGGGAATCCCGACTCCGGCACATCGCCTCGGCCATGCCGGGACCGACTGGATGCGGGTCGTCGCCGAACTCGGCGACCAGCTGATCGTTAAGCCATCGCGCGAGGGGTCGACGATCGGCATCACCAAGGTCACGCGTCACGATCGCGGCGAACTCGCGCTCGCCTTCGAGGCAGCCGCGCAGTACGACGACACTGTGCTGATCGAGCAGCTGATCGTCGGGCGGGAGCTGACCTGCGCGATTCTCGGCGAGGGCGCCGCCGCCGAGGCGCTGCCGCTGATCGAGATTCGCGCGCCGGATGCGAACTACGACTACCACAGCAAGTACTTCAGCGAGGAGACGAAGTACCTGTGTCCAGCGCCGGTCGAGGCGCAGGTCGCGGCGCGCATCAGTGAACTTTCGCTGCGCGCCTACCGGGCGCTGGGCGCGCGCGGCTGGGGTCGCGTCGACATCATGCTGCGTGACGACGGCGCGCCGTTCCTGCTGGAGCTCAACACCTCGCCCGGGATGACCGGGCATTCGCTGGTGCCAATGGCCGCGCGCGCCGTCGGCATGAGCTACGAGGATCTGGTGCTGCGGATCCTCGCGATGGCGACGCTCGACACGCGGAGGCGCGGGTGAGGGCGGCACAGCTGATGAATGCAGCGGCCCTGCTGGCGACGCTGGCGGCGTTCGCGCTGTTTGCGCTCGCGACCGCCCGCTGGGTGGCCTCGCGGCCGGTCTTCGAATTCAGGCGCATCGAGGTGCGCGGCGATCTGCAGCACGTGTCTGCAGCCTCGATCCACGCGGTCATCGCCGGGCGCCTGAAGGGCAACTATTTCACGCTGCGGCTGGACGAGGCGCGTCGCCTGCTGGAAACGGTGCCGTGGGTCGCGCAGGCGTCGGTGCGCCGGGTGTGGCCCAACCGCCTGCAGATCACGCTGCGAGAGCACCGCGCGCTGGGAGGCTGGGGCGATGGCCGCCTGCTGTCGGACCGCGGCGACCTTTTCGTCGCCAACGTGGCCGAGGCCGAGATCTTCGGCGCGCTACCTGAATTCAGCGGCCCCGAGGCCGAGGCCCGCACGATCGCGGCGCGTTACTACGAGATTGCTGCGCTGGTGGCGCCGCTGTCACTGGCGGTCGACTCGATCGACGTCTCGGAGCGCCGCTCCTGGAGCGTGCATGCCAGCGGCGCCGGTGTCGCCTCCACGGTCGTCGAACTGGGACGGGACGATCCTCCCGGGACGCTGATGCGACGCCTCGGCGATGTCGTTGTGGCCTTTCCGATGATGTCGGCCCGCGTCGGCGGGCCGCCCTCGCGCATCGACGCGCGCTATGCCAACGGCATCGCGGCCGCGCCGGCACGTACCTCCGACTCGCAGGCCCGCTGAACCCGACCATGAGAACAGAAACCAAAGACCTGATCGTCGGCCTCGATATCGGCACGTCCAAGGTGGTCGTCGCCGTCGCCGAGGTGCTGCCCGACGGGCGCTTCCAGGTGATCGGCCTCGGACAGGCTGCCTCGCAGGGCCTGCGCAAGGGCGTGGTCGTCAACATCGAAGCCACGGTGCAGTCGATCCGGCGGGCTCTCGAGGAAGCCGAGCTGATGGCCGCCTGTCAGATCAAGGATGCCTTCACCGGCATCGCCGGCAACCACATCAAGAGCTTCAATTCCAGCGGCATGGTGGCGATCAAGGACCGCGAGGTCTCGGCCAGCGACGTGGCGCGCGTGATCGAGACGGCGAAGGCGATCAACATCCCGACCGACCAGCAGGTGCTGCACGTGCTGACGCAGGAGTTCATCGTCGACGGCCAGGAGGACATCCGCGAGCCGATCGGCATGAGCGGCGTGCGGCTCGAGGTGCGCGTGCACATCGTGACCGGCGCGGTGAGCGCGGCGCAGAACATCATCAAGTGCGTGCGCCGCTGCGGGCTCGAGGTGCAGGACCTCATCCTGCAGCCGCTGGCGTCGTCGCTGTCGGTGCTGACCGGCGACGAGAAGGAACTGGGGGTCGCGCTGGTCGATATCGGCGGCGGCACCAGTGACATCGCCATTTTCACCGGCGGCGCGATCCGGCACACGGCGATCATCCCGATCGCGGGCGACCAGATCACCAATGACATCGCGATGGCGTTGCGCACTCCGATTCCGGACGCCGAGGAGATCAAGGTGCGCTGGGGCGTGGCCAAGGAGGTGCTGGCCGATCCCAACGAGAAGATCGAAATCCCGGGCCTGGGCGACCGTGGCCCGCGGCTGCTGTCGCGCCAGGCGCTGGCCGCGGTCATCGAACCCCGCGTCGAGGAACTCTTCACGCTGACGCAGCAGGTGATCCGGGAATCGGGCTACGAGGAACTGCTGTCGTCGGGGATCGTGCTCACCGGAGGCACGAGCCTGCTGCCCGGCCTGACGGAACTCGCCGAAGACGTGTTCCTGAAACCTGCCCGCATCGGCTGGCCACAGTACGACGGGTCGCTCGCGGACGTCGTCAAGAACCCGCGCTTCGCGACTGCAATCGGTCTGCTCGTCGAAGCCCATTCGCAGCGCCAGCGCGGCCGCAAGATTGCCCAGCAGTCGGGATCATTCAAGCAGACGTTCAAGAGGATGAAGGAATGGGTCGTAGGAAACTTCTAGGCGTTCGAGGTGTACGCGAGCCTTCGGCTCGCACGTGCACCTCGAACGAACTAAACAGCGCGGCCGCCTTCGGGCGGCCGGGCGACGGCCGCGTACTTCTAAGCGCGACCCGCTCGCGCGTGTCGCGCAGCGGCGAAGCTGGAGCTGTTATGGCAGCGATCCCGGCTCGAGGCCGTCCGTGCGTAGCCTTTGTCGGCGCGAGCCGTGCCGAGCCGCCTCAAGCGGCTCGCGCTAATCCAGACACGTGCGGTGTGCACGTGCGAGCCGAAGGCTCGCGTACACGCCGCACGCCCCCTGAAGCGGGCAATGCCAAGCGCGTCGGTGCGGTTGCGCTTTTGGCCTTGCGCGTTTCGTCTATGCAGTAACCAAACCCGGAGCAGGAGAGCACGATGACATTCGAAATTCTTGAAACTGAAACGCGCGGGACGATCATCAAGGTCGTGGGAGTCGGGGGTGCCGGCGGCAACGCGGTCGAACACATGATCCGGCGCGGCGTGCAGGGCGTTGAGTTCGTCTGCGCCAACACGGATCACCAGGCACTGGCGCGCTCTTCGTCGAAGAACGTGCTGCAGCTCGGCAAGTCCGGGCTCGGTGCAGGCAGCCGTCCCGAGGCCGGGCGCCAGGCCGCGGAGGATGCGCGCGACCGCATCGCCGATGCGCTGCAGGGCGCACACATGGTGTTCATCACCGCGGGCATGGGCGGTGGCACCGGCACCGGCGCCGCTCCGGTCGTGGCCGAGGTCGCCAAGGAACTCGGCGTACTCACGGTCGCCGTGGTCTCCAAGCCGTTCGAGTTCGAAGGGCCGAAGCGCATGCGCGTGGCTGAAGACGGACTTGCCGAACTGGAAGCCTCGGTGCATTCGCTGATCGTCATCCTCAACAACAAGCTCGAGGAAGTGATGGGCGAAGATGCCGAGATGGCCGACTGCTTCCGCGCGGCGGATGACGTGCTGCACAACGCCTGCGCCGGCATTGCCGAGATCATCAACGTCCCGGGCCTCGTCAACGTCGACTTCGAGGACGTGAAGACGGTGATGAGTGAGCGCGGCAAGGCGATGATGGGCACGGCGACGGCCGAGGGGCTCGATCGTGCGCGGATTGCGGCCGAGCAGGCCGTGGCCAGCCCCCTGCTGGAGGGCGTGGACCTGTCCGGTGCGCGCGGCGTGCTCGTCAACATCACCGCATCGCAGTCGCTGAAAATGAAGGAAACGCGCGAGGTGATGAACACGATCCGTGCATTCGCCGCCGAGGATGCCACCGTCATCTTCGGCACGGTGCGTGACGACGCGATGGGCGACGCCCTGCGCGTCACCGTGGTCGCGACCGGCCTCGGGCGCGCCGCGTCGAAAAAGCAGTCGACGCCGTTCACCGTGGTCCGCACCGGCACGGACAATGCGCCGGTGATGGTCGGCCCGGCCAAGGAGGCTCCGGCGGGCGGCTCGGACTACAGCCACCTCGACACGCCGGCCGTGTGGCGCTCGCGTGAATCGGCGCAGTCGCGCGTTTCCGCGCTCGAAGATTCGGGCAGCGACCGCTACGACATTCCGGCGTTTCTGAGGAAACAGGCCGACTGACTATTCCGTCGAGGGTGCACGTGCGATGGCGGAGCCATCGCGTACACCCTCGGCGACCAGCGACCGATAGGCATGCCACGTCGCATGACCGACGACAGGAACCGCCACGACGAGTCCGATAAAGAACGTCGCGAATCCGGCGCCGATGACGAGGACGATCAGCAGCGCCCATACGAGCAGCGTCAGCGGGGCCGTGAAGAGCGCGCGGACACTGGTCAGGGCGGCGACGATCGTGTCGGTGCCGCGGTCCAGCATCATCGGCACCGAGACCACGCTGACCGCGAACACGATCGCGGCAAACAGCGCGCCGACGGCAAAGTAGGTCACCAGGAAGTCGACATGCTCGATGCTGACGACCTGGGCAAGGAAGCTCTGCAGCGTCGGCATGCCGCCCGAGAAGAACAGCGCGAACGTGATGAGCGACGCTCGCGCCCACACCAGCATGATGATGGTCAGCACCAGCGAGAAGAGGCTGAAGGCGCCGAGGTTCTCGCGCCACGCGGTCGTCGTGTCGCTGAAACGCACGCGTTCGCCGCGCTGCAGCCGCCGGCTGATGTCGTAGAGCCCGGTTGCCAGGAAGGGTCCGACCAGCAGGAATCCCGCACTCAGCGCGGACGTGTATTCGTAGGCCAGCCGGAACACAAATGCGACCAGCCAGCCCATCAGCGCAAAGATGGCGCCGTACGCCAGGCTGGCGGCCGGCGCCCGGCACAGATCGGACCAGCCGCGGGCGAGCCAGCCGAAGGGTGCCGAGGCCGGGACGGACCGTATCGGCGGGAACGGGGAACCCCGTTCTTCATCGGGCGAATCAGGGGTGGAATCGGGGTCCACGGTCTGGATCGGCTGGGAGGGCGAGGTGGGGGCGGCCATTCTCGGCTGCCGCGCGGTCCGAAGCTCGCCGCACTGCACAAGCATCGCGATAAAATGCACATATGCTGAAACAGCGGACGCTCAGGCAGAAGGCGCGAACCGTCGGAATCGGGCTGCACAGTGGCACGAAGGTCGAACTGGTGCTGCGTCCGGCCGCGGCCGAGACGGGCATCGTGTTCCGGCGGGTCGATCTCGATCCGCCGGTCGAGATCAGGCTGACGCCCGAGGCTGTCGTCGATACCCGCATGGCCACGACGATCGGGCGCGGCGACGTGCGCATCGCGACGATCGAACACATGATGAGCGCGCTGGCAGGCCTCGGCGTCGACAACTGCTATATCGACGTCGATGCCCCCGAGATCCCGATCATGGACGGCAGCGCTTCGAGCTTCGTATTCCTGCTGCAGGCGGCGGGAATCGAGGAACTGAGCGCGCCGAAGAAGTTCGTGCGCGTGCTGAAGCGGGTCGAGATCGTCGAGGGTGACAAGTGGGCACGGCTGGAGCCCCACTTCGGCTACCGCCTGAGGTTCTCGATCGATTTCAACCATCCGGCCATTGACTCGACCGAGCAGGTCGTCGAGGTCGACTTTGCGCGCGACTCCTACATCCAGCAGGTCTCGCGCGCCCGCACCTTCGGCTTCGTGAACGAGGTCGAGGCGCTGCGCGCAGTCGGCCTGGCGATGGGAGGCACGTTCGAGAACGCGATTGTCATGGACGAGTATCGCGTGCTGAATACCGACGGACTGCGTGCTGGCGACGAGTTCGCCAAGCACAAGATCCTCGATGCGATCGGCGACCTTTCGGCGCTCGGCCGGCCGCTGATGGCGAGCTACTCCGCCCACAAGTCGGGGCATGCCATCAACAACCGCCTGCTCCGCGCTCTGATCGCGGACGCGACCGCATTCGACATCGTGACTTTCGAGCAGGACAGCCTGGCACCGGCGGCCTTCCAGCCGCTCGCTCAGCCGGCCTGAGAAGGATCCGAGTCCCGCCGACGCGCCAGCGTCGTCGCGAGACGGCGGAGGGCTCGCGCCAGCGCCGAATCCGGCATCTCCAGGGCCGCGGTTTCGACCGCGCTCACGCCGCGATTCGTGACTTCCGAAAAGGGCGTCCCGCGACTTGAGGCCTCATCCCTCCCCTGTCCGGGGTAGGACGTGCCGCTGGCTTGAACGCGGGTTTTGATCTCGTAGACTTGCAGCCCATGTTCGCTGAGAGAAGCGAGCATGCGCGGCGTGGCCTGGCGCAGCTTGGCCGACTCGGCGGCTGATTCGACGGCAATCCAGACGACGCCGTCGCGCAGTTCGCAGCGGCCGGGGACGAGCAGGTCGAGTCCGGGGGCGACGGACCGCGCGAGCGGCGCCAGCACGCGGCTGACTGCCTGCGCCGCCTCCAGGCGGGCCAGCAGGGCGGCGGCACCGGGCGATTCGCGCAGCGCTTCGGCGACCGCGCGGGCGGGACTAGGCATGGGGACGATGGCGCGGCGCCGCAGGGCGCCGCTCGAGGGAGTCGGAGACCGCAGTGCAGATCATCCTGGTGGACCGTCGACTTGCGCGAGCGCGGACGATCACCGTCAAGGCGCAGCATGTGGTGGCGGCGGCGGTCCTGCTGACCCTGACGGTCGTTGTGCTTTCCACGGTGTTCTCGCTGCTGACAGTGCGGGCGGCCACGGTGCTTCCGCTGCCGTTCGTATCGGATGTTATCGCGCTGGTCACGCGCGATCAGACCGAGCGCAAGGAACAGTACTTCCGGGACAACGTGCAGGCGGTTGCCCGCAAGCTGGGCGAGGTGCAGGCGCAGCTGCTGCGGCTCGACATGCTGAGCGAGCGCGTCGCGAAGGCTGCGGGAATCCGCCCGGAAGAATTCAGGTTCCGCGAATTGCCGGGTCGTGGCGGCGCTCCGGGTACGCCGATCAGCATGAACGATCTCGAAGCCGAACTGCAGGGGCTGACACGCGGCGTCGAGCAGCGCTCCGATTACCTTTCGGTCGTCGAGGCCGAGCTGCGTTCGCAGCAGGTGCGCAAAGCACTGCTCCCGGGCAGCCAGCCCGTGGCCGATGGCTTCATCGGGTCGGGCTTCGGCTGGCGCACCGATCCCTTCACGGGCGAAATGACCCGCCACGAAGGCATTGATTTCGCGGCCCCTGTCGGAACGCCGATTCATGCGGCGGCCGGCGGCGTGGTCGTGCTGGCCGAACGTCATCCGGTCTGGGGCAACGTGGTCGAGATCGACCACGGCAAGGGCCTGATGACGCGGTACGCGCATGCGAGCCGGCTGCTGGTCGGCTCGGGCGCACTGGTACGGCGCGGTCAGACGATCGCCGAAGTCGGCACCACCGGCCGCTCGACCGGGCCGCACCTGCACTTCGAGGTCCACAGCAACGGCGTCGCACAGAATCCGGCGAAGTTCCTCTTCGCCGAAGGCAGCCCGCTGCAGCAGCAGGCGTCGAGCGGCGGTCGCACAGAGCTCAAGGCCCTTGCGAACGCGGCGTCCGCCCGCAACTGACCCCCTTGAAGTCCGGTGGGGGCGCCTGACCCCTGTGAGATAATTTTCACTTTGCGCAATGCGGGCGGGAGTACTGCCGCCGCGCGCATTCACCTCAGGGCGTCGACGCGCAAGCGCGACCCGTGTCCCGCATGATTTCCGGTTTCCTGACGAAGATATTCGGCAGTCGCAACGAGCGACTGCTCAAGACCTACCAGCGCAACGTCGAGCGCATCAACGCCCTGGAGCCGCAGATCGCGGCGCTTTCGGACGAGGCGCTGCGCGGCAAGACGGACGAACTGCGCAAGCGCGTTGCCGCGGGCGAGTCGCTGCCGGCGGTGCTGCCCGAGGCCTTCGCCGTCGTGCGGGAGGCGGCCAAGCGCACATTGCACATGCGCCACTTCGACGTGCAACTGGTCGGGGGGATGGTGCTCAACGACGGCAAGATCGCCGAAATGCGGACCGGCGAGGGCAAGACGCTGGTCGCCACGCTGCCGGCCTACCTGAACGCGCTTGGCGGCAAGGGCGTCCACATCGTCACGGTCAACGACTACCTGGCCAGCCGCGATGCCGAGTGGATGGGACGGGTCTATACCTTCCTCGGCATGACGGTCGGCGTGATCCTGTCGCAGCAGTCGACCGAGGACAAGCGTGCCGCCTATGCGGCCGACATCACCTACGGCACCAACAACGAGTTCGGGTTCGACTACCTGCGCGATAACATGGAATACGCGGTGGCGGACCGGCGCCAGCGCGGTCTCAACTTTGCGATCGTCGACGAGGTGGACTCGATCCTGATCGACGAGGCCCGCACACCGCTCATCATCTCCGGGCCCGCCGAGGACCACACCGAAACCTACGTCCGCATCAACGAGGTGCCGCCGCTGCTGACGCGGCAGGCCGACGAGAAGGCCGAGGGCGATTACTGGGTCGACGAGAAGGGGCACCAGGTGCACATCTCGGAAGCCGGGCACGAGAAGCTGGAAGGGATCCTCGCGCGCATGGGGCTGCTGGCGGAGGGCGAGAGCCTGTATGCGCCGGGCAACATCATCCTGATGCACCACCTGAACGCCGCGCTGCGCGCGCATACGCTGTTCCACCGCGACCAGCAGTACGTCGTGCAGAACGGCGAGGTGGTCATCGTCGACGAGTTCACCGG
>DAOMFL010000061.1:0-21711 GCA_035429805.1 Burkholderiaceae bacterium | reverse complement strand
AGGGCTCCGACTACCTCGGCGACCAGGACGCGATCGAGTTCATGTGCCGCGAGGCCACCAAGGTCGTGTACGAGCTCGAGCATTTCGGCATGCCGTTTGACCGCAACCCGGACGGCACGATCTATCAGCGTCCGTTCGGCGGCCACTCGGCGAACTTCGGCGAAAAGCCGGTGCCGCGCGCCTGCGCGGCGGCGGACCGCACCGGCCACGCGCTGCTGCACACGCTGTACCAGCGCAACGTGCGCGAACGCACGCAGTTCTTCGTCGAGTGGATGGCGCTGGATCTGGTGCGTGACGCCGAAGGCGCGGTCGTCGGCGTGGTCGGCTTGGAGATGGAGACCGGCGAGCTGATGGTCTTCGAAGGCAAGGTCACCGTGCTGGCCACGGGCGGCGCCGGGCGCATCTTCGATGCCTCCACCAACGCCTACATCAACACCGGCGACGGCCTCGGCATGGTGGCACGCGCCGGCCTGCCGCTCGAGGATCTCGAGTTCTGGCAGTTCCACCCGACCGGCGTGGCCGGCGCGGGCGTGCTGATCACAGAGGGCGTGCGCGGCGAGGGCGGGATCCTGCTCAACTGCAACGGCGAGCGCTTCATGGAGCGCTATGCGCCGACGCTGAAGGACCTGGCGCCGCGCGACTTCGTCTCGCGCAGCATGGATCAGGAAATCAAGGAAGGGCGCGGCTGTGGACCGCACAAGGACCACGTGCTGCTGAAGCTCGATCATCTCGGCGCCGAGACGATCATGAAGCGGCTGCCGTCGATCCGCGAGATCGCGATCAAGTTCGCCAACGTCGACCCGATCAAGGAGCCGATCCCGGTCGTGCCGACGATCCACTACCAGATGGGCGGCATCCCGACCAATTACCACGGTCAGGTCGTGGCGCCGAAGGGCGGCAACCCGAACACCGTGGTCGAGGGGCTGTACGCGATCGGCGAGTGCGCCTGCGTCTCGGTGCACGGAGCCAACCGCCTCGGCACGAATTCGCTGCTCGACCTCGTCGTATTCGGCCGCGCAGCCGGCAACCACATCGTCGGGCAGAACCTCAAGGCGCAGGAGCACCGTGCCTTGCCCGCGGATGCCGGCGATGCGACCGCAGCCCGGGTTGCGGCGCTGGATTCCCGCGACAAGGGCGAACGGGTGCAGGACGTGGCCAACGCGATCCGCAAGACGATGCAGGCGCACTGCGGCGTGTTCCGAACCGGCAAGCTCCTCGACGAGGGTGTGACGAAGATCCTCGAACTTGCCGAGCGCTCGAAGCGGGTGGCGATCACGGACAAGTCGAAAGTCTTCAACACGGCGCGCATCGAGGCGCTGGAGCTCGACAACCTTGTCGAGACGGCCAAGGCGACGATTGTCTCGGCCGCAGCACGCACCGAAAGCCGCGGCGCGCATGCGCGCGACGACTTCGCGGAGCGCGACGACGTGAACTGGATCAAGCACACGCTGTACTACTCGGACGGCAACCGGCTCGACTACAAGCCGGTGAACATGAAGCCGCTCACCGTGCCGACCTTCGAACCCAAGAAGCGGACGTTTTGAGGGGCGCGCAAAAGTGCAAACCTACTTTTGCGCGATCGAGCGTGAAAAAATCGCTGGCGGAGCCAGACGATTTTTTTCATTACAACTGATACGCGCACGGCACGGTGTATGCGGCGCGCTTGAGGCTGAACGATGACGGCGAACAGCAACGTCGAAGCAGGCGCAGTGGCGGAGACGTCCGCCGGGGCACGTACGGTCCGGTTCGAGATCTACCGGTACGACCCGGACAAGGATGCGAAGCCGTACATGCAGCGCCTCGAGGTCAAGTTGGGGCCGAACGACAAGATGCTGCTCGACGCCCTGATGCGCATCAAGGCGGACTTCGACGACAGCGTGGCGTTCCGCCGCTCCTGCCGCGAAGGCGTCTGCGGCTCGGACGCGATGAACATCAACGGCAAGAACGGGCTGGCCTGCATCACGAACCTGCGCGACCTGAAGGAGCCGATCGTGCTGCGGCCGCTGCCCGGCCTGCCGGTGATCCGCGACCTGATCGTCGACATGTCGCAGTTCTTCAAGCAGTACCACTCGATCAAGCCGTACCTGATCAACGACACGCCGCCGCCGGAGAAGGAGCGCCTGCAGTCCCCGGAAGAGCGCGAGGAGCTCAATGGCCTGTACGAGTGCATCCTTTGCGCCTGCTGCTCGACCTCCTGCCCGAGCTTCTGGTGGAATCCGGACAAGTTCGTCGGCCCGGCCGGCCTGCTGCAGGCCTACCGGTTCATCGCCGACAGCCGCGATCAGGCCACCAACGAGCGGCTGGACAACCTGAACGACCCGTACCGGCTGTTCCGCTGCCACACCATCATGAACTGCGTCGATGTCTGCCCGAAGGAGCTCAATCCGACCCGGGCGATCGGCAAGATCCGGGACATGCTGGTCCGCCGCGATGTCTGACGATGGCGGTCGTCATCGGTGACTTGGAGCGGCGCCGGCTACGCTGGCGTGCCCGCCGGGGGCTGCTGGAAAACGACCTCATCGTCACGCGCTACCTGGACCGCCACGAGCGGGACCTGACCGCCGAGGACGTCCTGGCCCTGGAAGCCCTCCTGGACCTTCCGGACAACGAACTGCTCGAACTTTTGCTGGCGCGCAAAGAGCTCTCCGGCAGGCTCGATAACAATGCCGTTCGGACTGTCCTCGACGGGCTGCGGTCCGTCTGAACTCACCTCGAACCCGGGAAGAAAGACCATGCCACTGACTCCATCAAACGAGAAGGCCACACTGACGTTCTCCGACGGCACGCCGACGATGGAGCTGCCGATCTACAAGGGGTCCATCGGGCCCGACGTGATCGACATCCGGGCGCTGTACGGCAAGTCGGGCAAGTTCACCTACGACCCGGGCTTCCTTTCGACCGCGTCGTGCAACTCGACGATCACCTACATCGACGGCGACAAGGGCGAACTGCTGTACCGGGGCTACCCGATCGAGCAGCTGGCGACCAAGTGCGACTACCTGGAAACCTGCCACCTGCTGCTCTACGGCGAGCTGCCCGACGCCAAGCAGAAGGCGGACTTCGTCAAGCGCGTGACCAACCACACGATGGTCAACGAGCAGATGCAGTTCTTCCTGCGCGGTTTCCGTCGCGACGCGCACCCGATGGCGGTGATGACCGGCCTGGTCGGGGCGCTGTCGGCGTTCTACCCCGACTCGATCAACCTGCACGATCCGTGGCAGCGCGAGGTTTCGGCGATCCGACTGATCGCCAAGATGCCGACGCTGGTCGCGATGGCCTACAAGTACAGCGTTGGCCAGCCTTACATGTACCCGCGCAACGACCTCACTTATGCCGGCAACTTCATGCGCATGATGTTCGCGACGCCGTGCGAGGACTACAAGCCGAACGACGTGCTGATTCGGGCGATGGACCGCATCTTCATCCTGCACGCGGACCACGAGCAGAACGCCTCGACGTCGACGGTGCGCTTGTGCGCGTCCTCCGGCACCAACCCGTTCGCGGCCATCGCCGCGGGCGTGGCCTGCCTCTGGGGCCCGGCGCACGGCGGTGCCAACGAGGCCTGCCTCAGCATGCTGTACGACATCCAGCGTCAGGGCGGCGTCGAGAAGATCGGCGAATTCATCACCAAGGTGAAGGACAAGAACAGCAACGTGAAGCTGATGGGTTTCGGCCACCGCGTCTACAAGAACTACGACCCGCGTGCCAAGCTGATGCGCGAGACCTGCAACGAGGTGCTGGACTCCCTCGGACTGCACGACGACCCGCTGTTCAAGCTGGCGATGTCGCTGGAGAAGATCGCTCTGGAAGACGACTACTTTGTCAGCCGCAAGCTCTATCCGAACGTCGACTACTACTCGGGCATCGTGCAGAAGGCGATCGGCATACCGGTGCCGCTCTTCACGGCGATCTTCGCGCTGGCCCGCACGGTGGGCTGGATCGCGCAGCTGAACGAGATGATCGCCGACCCGGAATACAAGATCGGCCGGCCACGCCAGCTCTACGTCGGATCGACGAAGCGCGACGTCAAGCCGATCGCGCAGCGATAAGGAGAGGGGGAGGCAGCGGAAGCGGCGCCTGCGGGCGCCGTTTCCGCTTCAGGGGTCGGCCGGCAGCGCGTCGGCATGCCTTTCCGACACACGGTCGGGACGGGCGCGCCGGACCGGTTGTCGGTTCGTTGACACGCCTCGGGTCGAGGGGCATCGTCACAGGGTGATGACGCCCCGACGAGTGCAACTCCCCGCCCGCATCGTCGCGGCGTTGCTCGCGCTGCTGCCGGCCGCGTCGTTCGCACAGCTTTACAAGTGGGTCGACAGCGACGGCACGGTCAACTACGGCGACACGCCGCCGAAGGGTGTGAAGGACGTGCGCCAGGTCGGCAAGGACTCCGGCAACCTGACGGTCGTGCCCGGCATCACGCCGGAACAGCGCGAGCGCCTGCGGCAGCGCGAGGAGCAGCGGCGCATCGATACGCTCGAGCGCGAAGTGCAGGAACTGCGGGCGCGCGAAGAAGCGCGCGCCAGTGCGCCGCCGGAAGTCGTCTACGAAGAAGTCTACGTCCCGGCGTACGGTGGCTACGCGCCGGGGACGCGGCCGCCGGGCCATCGGCCCGGCAAGCCCGAGCCGCCGGTCAGCAAGCCCCGGCCCGAGCAGCCGATCGCCAGGCCGCGTCCGCCGGACCGAACGCCGCCGGTCGACGATCTGCCTCCCAACCCGCCGCGCGATCCGCCCGCAGCGATGCGGCGTCTCTGAGCCCCGCGGCCGGCATCAGGCCTGCGGCATTTCCGCGAGCGCCACGGGCTCGATGACGAGGCCGCGATCGGTGCGATGCATCGGCATGGCGAAGCCGAAGCGGTTGGCGACGGCGGCCAGATCGAGGTCGGACATCGGAAGGTGCGGAAAGATGGGATCACCGAAGCGGCGGCCGAAATCCGAGTGCCGCACGCGCTGTTCGAAGGCGGCGACGTCGGGACGGTGACCCAGCAGGTAGGCCTCGATCAGGTCGGCGCAGGCGTGATCCTCATCGCCGTCGCGATCGGTCCACAGTCCGGTGATGACGAACGTGACCGTGTCGGCCCCGAGCCGTTCGATGTATGCCGCCGTGGCCCGGGCACAGACCAGACCGGCGGCGAGCACCTCGGAGGCATGGTCGCAGTCGATCAGACCGCGCACACCGCCTGCCGTGTACTGGATCAGCGTGACGCCGGACAGGTCGAGTCCGGCAAGTTGCGACGGGGAGTTGCCGAAATCGAGGCCTTCGACCTGCCTTCCGCCGCCGTGCGCACCGGTGGTGCGGGAGCGCGGGTAGAGCCTCGTCAGTTCGCGGATTTCTTCCAGCGTGTGCGCCGGCACGACGGCCCGTGCGCCGCCCGCAAAGGCATAAGCCGCCGTCGTGAAGGACCGCAGGACGTCGATGACGACGACCACGCCCTCGAGTTCGTGTCCGTGAGCGAGGTCGGACCGCAGGATCTTCATCGTGGCCGCGGGACGGAACCGCGTCGGCCGGAGGTCAGGCAAACGGCTTGGCGCGCTCGAGCAGTTCCTCCAGACCGGGCTCGTTCGGATTCTTCGGCTTGCCGGGATGGATGATCGCCACCTGGCAGGATTCCGCTGCCTCGACCAGCTGCCGGTAGGTCCCGGCATTCAGGTCCTTGATGAATGCCTGCTGGTTGTCGTTGTATCCGAACATCTTGTCGTTGATGTTCCGGCATTCGTTGCAGCTCGAGCAGCGCGAGGTCTCAATCCAGGGTTCATCCGACGGTGGTGGCGCCGCCTCGGCGGCGGCCTCAGCCGGGGCCGCCGTCGCAACGGCCGGCGCCGCGGCGGGTTCAGTGACGGCGGCGACTCCGGGAGTTGCGGTGGCCCCCGCCTGCTTCAGCGCATCGATTTCCTTGCGCTTCTGCTCTTCCCACGCGGCCCGCTCGCGCGCCAGCGCCTGGTCGGCATGCGAGTTGTGGATGCCGCCATGCTCCTGCAGGCGGTGCCACAGCAGCACGCAGCGGCGTGTGGCCTGGACCAGGCGCGAATCGACGATCACCCGGTGCAACCGGTTGGAATCATCGACCGCGAGCACGTAAGGAATGCGCTCGGCCGCCTCGCGCTCCGACAGGGCCAGCCATTCCGCGACGGGCAGCATCGAGGTGGTCCAGCGCTCGCGCGGAACGACTGCGAAGTGGTGCGCGTGACGCCGGTCGCACAGCACGAAGTCGGCGTAAGTGAAACGGACCGGTTCGCGCACGCGCTGCAGGTCCTCGTCCGCGTATTCGAACTCCTCGACCGGCCAGTCCTGGTCCGGGTTGCGGTTGTTCTCGAACGAGAATCGCGTGGCCCAGTTGGTGCCCGCGTCCGCGTCGTAGGTGAATGCGGGGAATGCCCGGGATTTCATCGCGGCCGCGGCCGACAGGTAAGGCGGAAGCACGCTGGCTCCGGCGGGCGAGCCGGTGAACAGGCTGAAGAGCGCCGGGCCACGGCAGCTCATGCCCCGGCGCACGCGCTCGCGCAGCGCGTACAGGTTGGAGACTGCCGACTGCATGACGAACATGCCGCCGAGACCCATCGCGGTCGTGGCGAGCCTTGCACTGCGGATGCCGAACGCAAAATGGCCCTGGCCGATCGCGGCTTCCTCGAGCAGATCAGTGTGCTGCACCACCACCTTGACGGGCATGCCGGCCGAAAGCATTTCCATCAGCGCGGCATTTTCGGGCGCGTCATTGCGCTCCGGAGGAATGCAGACGAGGTAGTCGGGAAACTGCGCGAGGTCGTCCGCGGTCAGCGCGTGCTCGTCGAAGCGCTCGAAGAAGGCGTCGTGATCCGCCTCGACGTAGCCGCCGCGGGACTCGAGCTCGGCAATGGCGATCGCCTTCACGACCTCGACCAGCCTGGGCAGGCGCGAGCGGTGCGCCTCGACGGCGGTTGCGCAGTCACTGAAGGCGTAGCCGAAGGCGGCTTCGGCGCCGTAGCCCTTCGGGTCCGGATAAAACGGCTGGTTACGCAGCACGCCGAGCGCCCACTCGATGCGCGCGCGACGCCGCGGCGGCAGTTCGTCCTGCGGCACGTTGCGGGTCACCAGGCGCGACATCGCGGCGAAGTCGAAGACATCGCCATGCAACGAGCCGAACCCGGACTTCAGCGCGGCCGGCTGCTGGCCGGCCTGGGAATGCACGAAGGCCGCGCGCAGGATGTCCGAGAGCTTGCGCACCAGATGATCGACCAGCCTGCGGAACTGCACCGTCTTTTCGGCGTGCACGTTCTGCCAGGCACGCGTCATGAAGCGTGCCGGCAGCGTCGCGTCGCATTCGACGACTTCTCCATCGAGCTGGAGCGATCCGACCGCGCGGGTCAGGACTTCGCGCACGCTGTCGTCGGATCCTGCCGCACGGATTGCCGCGGGTTGCCACAGATCACTCACCGCGCCCCGGCTGCCGCCGGCGACCATCCCGCGGATCTCGCGCTCCAGCCGCAGCAGCTGCTTGCGCAGCCGCTCGCCCTCGATGCCGCGCGGCGCGATGCCGGTGATCATCTCGCCCATCACCGAGGACAGCGATCTGACGTACTCGGCTCCGTCATCCTGCGCGAGCAGAACGACGGGGTAGTCGTAGCGCAGCCGGGTGAGATCGCGGTACGCGGCAAGCAGCGCGGGTCGAAAGTCGGCGGAAAGCTCGGCGAGCCCGTCGCCCGCGCGCTTGCCGGTCATGTGGAAGACCGTCTGGTCCTGGAACTTGGCGGCCATGTCCATGGCGGCGAACCTCGGTTGGTGTGGCGTATCAGGCGGCGCGCTGAGCGGGCTCTTCGTCCGGCCAGATCGTGAACTTGTCGAATTCCTTGTCGAGGCCGGCGCGGATCGCCTCGGTTGTCCGCGGCTGTCCGGCGCCGCGCAGGTCTTCGTAGCAGGGCACGCTCGGGTCGTGGTACAGGATGCCGACAGGGATCGGATCCACCGACGAGGCGATCTCGCGTGCCTGGTGAATGTTCAGCGGGTCGTGCTCTCGCTGATTCTTGTAGATGCGGCTCGTCTCGGCGCTCGCCTGCAGGCCGTTGGCGTGTGTGAGGAGCAGTGTCTTGCCCGGGTCGTGCAGCCACGGCTCGAACGTCTTCGGCAGCCACTCGGGACAGCGCTGGATGATGCGCACGAACGAGAAGCCGCGGTGCTTGTAGGCCTTGTAGATGATGTCGTAGAGCACTTCGGGCATCCAGTCGACGCCCTGCGCCACGAACGACGCGTTCTGCACTCCGAGCGTGACTGTCAGGGGGTTCAGCGCTTCGAGCACGCTGCCGCGCGGAGTCGTGTTGCTCTTGGTGCCGATCTGTGATGTCGGCGACGCCTGCTTCTTCGTCAGTCCGTAGATCTGGTTGTCGTGCAGGATCACCGTCAGGTTCATGTTGTACCGGATCGCGTGGATCCAGTGCGCGGCGCCGATCGAGCAGCAGTCGCCGTCGCCGGTGTTGACGAAGACGTTGAGGTCCGGGCGTGCCATTTTCACGCCCTCGGCCAGAGGAAACGCCCGGCCATGGATGCCGTGGAACCCGTAGGTCTTCATGTAATGCGGGAATCGGCTGGAGCAGCCGATCCCGGACACGAATATCGTGCGTTCTGGCGCCAGTTCCTCGTCGCGGCACAGCCGCTGCACGGCCGTGAGAATCGCGTTGTCGCCGCAGCCGCTGCACCAGCGCGGCACGCCACCCTGGTAGTCCTCGAGTCTGCGATGTTCCTCGTGCAGCTTGATGATGAATTGGCTGAGTGCGGAGCCCATCGTCCGGTTTCCTTCGCTCGGGTTCATTCGGCCAGTTTGGCGCGGAGGGCCTCGACCACCTGACCCGGCTTGATCGGCTGTCCCTTGGCTTCGGTCCAGCAGTCGACATCGACGAGGGTGCGCGCGCGCAGCATCATCGCCAGGGGCGCATAGCGGCGGTTTTCCTCGTCCACCATTTCGTCTTCGGCGGGGCGATCGGCCCACGTCCCCTCGACCGTCATCACCTTGCGGAAGCGCCGGAGGATGTCCTTGATGCCCGATGGCATCGGCTGGATGAAGCGCATCTGCAGCGCGGAGACCTTCAGACCCTCGTCGCGCAGGCGCTGCACCGCCTCCTCGATGATGCCCTGCGTGCTGCCCCAGCCGACCACCAGCAGGTCGCCCTCGGGATCGCCGAACACTGTCGGCGTCTTCAGCGTCTTCTGCAGCGTGGCCAGCTTCAGGCTGCGCATGCGCAGCCCTTCCTCGTTGATGATCGGGTCATACGCCACCTTGCTGGCGCGATCGTGCGCCAGACCCGTTATGGTGTGCATGCCATTGGGCTGGCCCGGCGAGAAGCGCCGCGCGATTCCGGTGGTCTTGTCCCAGTCATACGGCTTCGCGCCCTCCGGCAGCGGCGACTGGTCGATCGGCGGCGCCAGCCAGTCCTCGCTGAACGCCGGCCTGGGAAACGGCTGCTGAGCAGTCGCAAGGCTCGCGTCCGTCAGCACGACGACGACCATGTTGAACGTCTCCGCGATCTTGCGTGCCGTGATCATCGAGTAGAAGCAGTCCTCGATGCTCGTCACCGCCAGCACGACCTTGGGCGCATCGCCGTGACTGCCATAGATCGCGGTCAGGAGATCCGCCTGCTCGACCTTTGTCGGCTGGCCCGTTGACGGACCGCCGCGCTGGACGTTGACGACGACCAGCGGGATCTCGGCCATCACCGCCAGCCCGATGCCTTCCTGCTTCAGCGAATAGCCCGGACCCGAAGTGATCGTCACCGCGCAGCGGCCCGCGTACGACGCGCCGATCGCGAACGCGCACGCCGCGATTTCGTCCTCGGCCTGGTGCACGATGCCGCCGACGCGCTCGAAGCACTCCGACAGGTAGTGCGAGGCCGACGTGGCCGGCGTGATCGGGTACATCGCGCAGATGTCCATGCCCGACGCCAGCACGCCAAGGGCAATCGCGGTGTTGCCGTTGACGACGATCTGGGGGACGCTGGATTTCTCGGCGGGAATCGCGTACTTGAAGTCGAGATTCGCCTCGCCCCAGGCGTAGCCGGCCTCCATCAGCCTGACGTTCGAATCGATGACTTTCTGGTCCTTCTTGCCGAAGGTCAGCGCAATCTGGTCGCGCGCCAGTTGCAGGTCCAGGCTGTAGATGCTGGCGAGCACGCCCAGCACGAACATGTTCTTGCCGCGGCGCGGGTCGCTCATCAGCGCGCGGCACTCCTTCTCCAGCGGCAGGTCGATGACGCGGAATCCGGCCTGCTTCAGTGCGGCCAGCGCCTCGGTGTAGGACCTGGCGATCGCGGGGTCGCGGTGCTCGGCCCACATGTTCTCGAGCAGGATCGTCGCACCCTTCTTGAGTTCCCCGGCGCGCACGCGCCCGAGCAGCACCTGCTCGTTGAACGCGACCACGAGGTCGGTCTCGTCGCCGCCGTTCGTGACGCGCTGCGAGCCCACCCGGATGCGGATGCCGCTGGCGCCGGCCACGCTGCGCGCGGGCGGCTGGATCTCGGCCGGGATGATCTCGACCGTCCAGATGCCGTTGCCGCTGCGTGCCGCGATCGAAGCGAAGGCCTGGCCGCAGCGCTGCGCCCCTTCGCCGGAATCGCTGATGACCTCGACGATGTGTTCGGGCAGTTTCACTGCCGGCCTGCTGCCGGCCTTGCCCGCAGTCGACGGGCGTTCCATGACTGCACTCATGCGGATTCCTTGCCTCTCGTAGTCAGTTGACGTGGCTGGTCAACGGGCGATGCGGACCTGCGCGAAGCCGTGTTCCTCGCGCGGGATGCCAAACAGCGATCCGCCGGTGCCCGTGTCGTAGACCGCGTCGCTGTCACGCAGCCCGAGGTAGGCCTTCATGTTGCGGGCCGCCTTGCGTCCGGCGCCCATCGCCTGGATGACCGTCGCCGCGCCGGTGACGATGTCGCCGCCCGCATAGACCCCGGCCATCGAGGTCGCCAGACTGTCGTCGGCGTCGATGTAGCCCCACTTGTTGAGCTTGAGCTTGGTGGTCTGGCCGAGGATCGGGTTGGCGTTCGTGCCGATCGCGAACACCACCATGTCGGCCTCGAACTCGAATTCGCTGCCCGGCACCACGACCGGCCGGCGCCGGCCCGACTCGTCGGGTTCGCCGAGTTCCATTTTCACGCAGCGCAGCGCCCGCACGTTGTTGCCCTTGTCGCCGAGAATCTCGACCGGGCTGGTCAGCCAGTTGAAGTCGACGCCTTCCTGCTCGGCGTGGTGGATTTCCTCGACCCGTGCCGGCGCTTCCTTCTTCGAGCGGCGGTAGATGCAGTGCACCGATTCGGCGCCCAGGCGCAGCGACACGCGCAGCGCGTCCATGGCGGTGTTGCCGGCGCCGATGACGGCGACATGCTTGCCCGGCTGCAGCGGCGTGTCGAAGTTCGGAAAGTCGCGCGCCCGCATCAGATTGCAGCGGGTCAGCAGTTCGTTGGCGGACAGCACGCCGTTGAGCGACTCGCCCGGAATGCCCATGAAGCTCGGGTAACCCGCCCCGGTGCCGATGAACACCGCGTGAAAACCCATCTCGGTGACCATCTGCTCGATCGTGAAGAGCCGCCCCACCAGTGTGTTGCACTCGAAGCGCACGCCGAGGTTCCGCAGTTTGTCGATCTCGGCGTCGATGACGCTGTTCGGCAGGCGGAAGTCCGGGATGCCGTACTTCAGCACGCCGCCGGGCGTGTGGAACGCCTCGTAGACGACGACCTCGCAGCCGGCCTTCGCCATGTCGGCCGCGCACGCCATTCCGGCGGGGCCGGCGCCGACGATGCCGACCTTGTAGCCCGACGGTTCGATGTACGGCACGTTTTCCCAGCCCTCGGCGATCGCCATGTCGCCGACGAAGCGCTCGAGACGGCCGATCGCGACCGGTTCGAGGGTCTCGCCGACCGTGCAGACGCCTTCGCACTGGTTCTCCTGCGGACACACGCGTCCGCAGACCGACGGGAGCAGGTTGGTGTCGGTGATGATGTCGTAGGCGCCGTGATGGTGCTTTTCGCTGATCTTCTTGATGAAGGCGGGGATGTCGATGCCGACCGGGCAGCCGCGCACGCACGGTTCGTCCGGGCATTGCAGGCAGCGTTCGGCCTCGCGCAGCGCATCCTCGAGGCGGTAGCCGCAGGCCACCTCCTCGAAATTGCGGGCCCGCACCTGCGGGTCCTGCTCGGGCATCGGCGTCCGCTCCTGCGGAATGGTGCGGATCGTCTTCTTCTTGGCGGTGGCCATGGAAACAGCTCCTCGCTCAGCCGTCGGTGCTGGGCTGGACGTCGATCGGCATCTCCGGCTCGGCGCCGAGGACGGCCGACTTCAGGTCGACGATCTTGTCGGCCCGGATGCGGCACGACTCCTGCCAGCGCTCCATCGCGTCCTTTTCCGCGGGCTTGTAGCGTCCCAGGCGCGACATCAGGTCGTCGAAGTCGACCTTGTGGCCGTCGAAGTCCGGACCGTCGACGCAGGCGAACTTCACCTGTTCGCCCACTTTCACGCGGCAGCCACCGCACATGCCGGTGCCGTCGACCATCACCGGGTTCAGCGAAACGATGGTCTTGATGCCGAGCGTCTTCGTGACCTCGGCGCAGCCCTTCATCATGATCGGAGGACCGATCGCGACGCATTCGTCGATGTCCGAGTGCTTCGCCGCGGCCTGCTTGATGCCTTCGGTCACCAGTCCCCGGATTCCCGCCGAACCGTCGTCGGTGCAGATGATCAGTTCGTCGCAGACCGCGGCGAACTTGTCGCGCCAGAACATCAGCTCCTTGTTGCGGAAACCGATGACACCGATGACGTAGGCGCCGCTTTCCTTGTAGGCGCGCGCCTGCGGGTACACCGGGGCGACGCCGAGGCCGCCGCCGACGCAGATGACCTTCTTCGCCGCGCCGATGTGGCTCGGGATGCCCATCGGGCCGACCATGGCATACAGGCTGTCGCCGGCCTTCAGGTTCGACTGCATCTCCCGCGTGGTCTTGCCCACCGCCTGGATCACCAGCGTGATCGTGCCGCGCTTGCGATCGAAGTCGGCGATCGTGAGCGGAATGCGCTCACCGTGCTCGGTTTCCATGACGATGACGAACTGGCCCGGCTTCGCGGCGTTCGCCATCATCGGGTGCGCCACCTCCAGCATGTAGGTGACGTCGGAATAGTCCTCGCGCGCGACGATCCGGAATCCGGATCCTTCGTTCGCTTGCGCCATGATGCATCTCCCGGTGCGCTGACGTTGATTCCCGCTGCCTGCATCGTGCAGGTCATCGGGCAATGCGAGACCACTGGTCTCACGTAGTCGCCAGCATTCGCCTTGTCCCGGTGGAGGGCATTGATCTGGGGCAACCGATCCGAAGTCGGTCACCGGGCCGGCGCCCGCCAGCGGAGAGCCGGCGTGACACGCCGCCGTTGCTAGCTCAGTTCGGCGTTGAGGGCGGCAAGTGCCGCCGACCCCGGGCAGAGGTCGGATTCTCCGAGCCGGTTGAGCGGCGTTGCAATCGTGTTCAGGTGGTCGTGCAGGTCATCGCCGTCGGGGTCCACGAACAGCAGCCCCGTCACGATTTCGCCACGCTCGTGGTGAGTGTGAATGTGACTGAGTGCGGCCAGGCGGTCGCCCGGGTCGTAACCGTCATGCAGCTTGCGCAGCCTCAGCACGCTGCCGTCGTGCTGGGTGACCTCGATGACCTCGCCGGGCTCGTAGCTCGCGGTGAGCTCCCCGCGCCGCGGCATGAAGTCGAGCCTGTTGACGGCATCGTTGTGTGCGCGGACATAGTCGTAACTGCGCGTGCTGCCGGCGTGATTGTTGAACGCGACGCACGGGCTCAGCACGTCGAGCATTGCCGTGCCGCGATGATGCAGTGCGCCCTTGATCAGCGGCACCAGCTGGTCCTTGTCGCCCGAGAAACTGCGCGCGACGTACGTGATGCCGAGCTGGATTGCGAGCGACACGAGGTCGATCGCAGCATCGCGGTTGACGACGCCGCGCTTGGATTTCGAACCTCTGTCAGCGGTGGCAGAGAACTGGCCCTTGGTCAGGCCGTAGACGCCGTTGTTCTCGACGATGTAGGTCATGTTCACGCCGCGCCGGACCATGTGCGCGAACTGGCCGAGGCCGATCGACGCGGAGTCGCCGTCGCCGGAGACGCCGAGGTAGATCAGTTCGCGGTTGGCGAGGTTGGCGCCGGTGAGCACCGACGGCATGCGGCCATGGACCGAGTTGAACCCGTGCGAGTTGCCCAGGAAATAGTCCGGTGTCTTCGACGAGCAGCCGATGCCGGAGAGCTTCGCCACCCGGTGCGGCTCGATCGAAAGCTCCCAGCACGCCTGGATGATGGCAGCTGAGATCGAGTCGTGGCCGCAGCCGGCGCACAGCGTCGAGATCTTGCCTTCGTAGTCGCGCCGCGTGTAGCCGAGGCGGTTGGTCGGCAAGTCGGGATGGTGCAGCTTCGGTTTGGCGAGATAGGTCATGGCAGTCCCTCACACGGCCTTGCCGCCGCGCACCGGACGGACCCTCGCGCGCAGCAGGCGATCCTGGATCGCCCCGACGATGAAGCGCGCCGTGATCGGCGTGCCGTCGTAGTGCAGGATCGGCAGCAGTCGCGCCGGATCGACCTGCAGTTCGTTGACCAGCAGGGTGCGCAGCTGCGCGTCGCGGTTCTGCTCGACGACGAACACCGTCTCGTGCTGCGCGATGAAGCGGCCGACCGCTTCGGAAAACGGAAACGCCCGCACGCGCAGTCGATCGAGGTGCACGCCGCTGCTTTCCAGCACGCCGAGCGCCTCGTCCATCGACGGGCTGGTCGAGCCGAAGTAGATGACGCCGTAGGGTGTCTTCTGCCGGGCCGGCTGCACGACCGGGGGCGGCACCAGTGCCTTCGCCGAGTCGAACTTCTGCAGCAGTCGTTCCATGTTGTAGACGTAGTCGGACCCGGCCTCGGAGTAGCGCGCGTACGAGTCCTTGGTGCTGCCGCGCGTGAAATAGGCGCCGCGCGTGGGATGCGCGCCGGGCAGCGTGCGGAACGCAATGCCGTCGCCGTCCACATCGAGGTAGCGACCGAAGTCTCGGCCGCCTTCGAGGTCGCCGGCGCCCACCACCTTGCCGCGGTCGTAGCGGCGGTTGTCGTCCCACACCAGCGGCTTGCAGAGCCGGTGGTTCATGCCGATGTCGAGATCGCTCATCAGGAACACCGGGGTCTGCAGCCGCTCCGCCAGGTCGAGCGCGGCGGCGGCGAACTCGAAGCACTCGTGCGGATCTTCCGGAAACAGCAGCACGTGCTTGGTGTCGCCGTGCGAGGCATAGGCGCAGGCGAGCAGGTCGGACTGCTGCGTGCGCGTCGGCATGCCGGTCGACGGGCCGCCCCGCTGCACGTCGATGATGACGGCGGGCACCTCGGCGAAGTAGGCGAGCCCGATGAATTCGGACATCAGTGACACGCCGGGGCCGGATGTCGCGGTGAACGCGCGCGCGCCGTTCCAGCCGGCGCCGATCACCATTCCGATCGAAGCCAGCTCGTCCTCGGCCTGCACGATGGCGAACTTGTTGGCACCGCTGGCGCGGTCGACGCGGTAGCGGTTGCAGTACTTCTGGAACGCCTCGGCTACCGATGTCGACGGCGTGATCGGGTACCAGGCGCAGACCGTGGCGCCGCCGTACACACAGCCCAGCGCCGTCGCCGCGTTGCCCTCGACGAAGATACGGTCGCCGACGCGGTCGGTCGCGCGGATGCTCAGTCCGATCGCGTCCTGCAGATGCTCGCGGCCGTAGTTGAGTCCCGTCATGAAGGCTTCGAGGTTAGGCCGGATCAGCTTGTCCTTGCCCTTGTACTGTTCGCCCAGCAGCGTCGCGATGACCTCCGGCTCGATGCCGAGCGCGGCCGACAGCACGCCGACGTACATGATGTTCTTCAGCAGCTGCCGCTCCTTCGGATCGGCGAACTTGGCGGAGGCGATCTCCGTCAGCGGCACGCCGATGACGTGGATGTCGTCGCGGAACTTCGCCGGCGGCACCGGCCGCGTCGAGTCGTACATCAGGTAACCGCCGGGCTCGATCTCGTTCAGGTCGCGGTCCCAGGTCTGCGGGTTCATCGCCACCATCAGGTCGACGCCGCCACGCCGCCCGAGGTGCCCGTCTTCCGTAACGCGCACCTCGTACCAGGTCGGCAGGCCCTGGATGTTCGACGGGAAGATGTTGCGCGGCGAAACCGGCACGCCCATGCGCAGGATGCTGCGCGCGAAGAGCTCGTTGGCCGATGCCGATCCCGACCCGTTGACGTTGGCGAACTTGACGACGAAATCGTTGACGGCGGTGACTCGCGCCGGCTTCGCCGCCTTGCCCGGCGCACGCTCCGGACTGATGGTGCGCGTATCCATCACGCCGCCTCCCGCTGTGGCGCGCGGCAGCCGTGGCCGGCGTGCGTGACCTGCAGCAGGAATTTCTGCATGTCCCAGGCCCCGGTCGGGCAGCGCTCGGCGCACAGGCCGCAATGCAGGCAGACGTCTTCGTCCTTGACCATCACGCGCCCGGTCTTGAGCCCGGACGCGAGGTAGAGCGGCTGGTCCGCGTTGAGGGCGGGCCGCCGCAGGCGTGGGCGCAGGTCGCGTTCCTCGCCGTCTCCGGTGAAGGTGATGCAGTCGGTCGGGCAGACGTCGACGCAGGCATCGCACTCGATGCACTGCTGCGAGCTGAACACTGTCTGCACGTCGCAGTTGAGGCAGCGCTGCGCTTCCTTCCACGCCGTCTGCACGTCGAAACCGAGTTCGACTTCGACCTTGATGTTGCGCAGCGCCTGGTTGACGTCGCGCCAGGGCACCTTGAAGCGCGTCTCCGGAGCCACCTCGTTGTCGTAGCTCCACTCGTGGATGCCCATTTTCTGCGACGCCAGCGTGGTGCCCGGGGCGGGGCGGTCGCGCACGTCCTCGCCGTGCAGGAACTTGTCGATCGACACCGCGGCGTCGTGGCCCTGCGCGACGGCCCAGATGATGTTCTTGGGGCCGAGCGCGGCGTCGCCGCCAAAGAACACGTTGCTGCGCGTCGACTGCAGCGACGTCTTGTCGAGCACCGGCATGCCCGACGGGTCGAATTCGATGCCGCTGTCGCGCTCGATCCACGGGAAGGCGTTCTCCTGCCCCACGGCCACCAGCACTTCGTCGCAGTCGAACTGCTGGTCCGGTTCACCGGTCGGCACCAGCGAGCGGCGGCCGCGCTCGTCGTATACAGCCTTGACTTTCGCGAACGTCATGCCCGTGAGCCGCCCGTGCTCATGCAGGAAGGCTTTCGGCACGTGGTAATTGAGGATCGGGATGCCCTCGTGCATCGCGTCCTCCTTTTCCCACGGCGAGGCCTTCATCTCGTCGAAGCCGGAGCGCACGATCACCTTGACGTCAGTGCCGCCGAGCCTGCGCGCGGTGCGGCAGCAGTCCATGGCGGTATTGCCGCCACCGAGCACGATGACGCGTCTGGCGACGGACGTGACGTGACCGAACGACACCGAGGCGAGCCAGTCGATGCCGACGTGGATGCCGGGTGCGGCCTCGCGGCGTCCGGGGATGTCGAGGTCGCGGCCGCGCGGGGCGCCCGAGCCGACGAACACCGCGTCGTAGCCCTCCGCCAGCAGCTGCTTCATCGAATCGACACGCACGCCGGCACGGAACTCGACGCCGAGTCCGAGCACGTAGCCGGTTTCCTCGTCGATGACTTCTTCAGGCAGGCGGAAGCGCGGGATCTGCGTGCGGATCATGCCGCCGGCCTTCGGGTCCTGGTCGAAGACGATGACCTCGTAGCCGAGAGGGGCAAGGTCACGAGCGACGGTGAGCGACGCGGGCCCGGCGCCGATGCAGGCCACGCGCTTGCCATTCATCGGTACCCGGCGCCGGGGCATGCGGCCGCGGACGTCGTCCTTGAAGTCGGCCGCGACGCGCTTCAGGCGGCAGATCGCCACGGGTTCCGGACGCTCGACCTGGTTCTGCTCGACGCGCCCGCGGCGGCAGGCGGGTTCGCACGGGCGATCGCAGGTCCGCCCGAGAACACCGGGGAAGACATTCGACGTCCAGTTGACCATGTAGGCATCCGCAAAGCGCCCGGCGGCGATCAGTCGGATGTACTCGGGAACGGGGGTGTGGGCGGGGCAAGCCCACTGGCAGTCCACGACGCGGTGGAAGTAGTCGGGACGACGGATGTCCGTCGCTTGCACGTGTCTCCTCCTCGTCCGTCCTGGCGGCGAGTTTGGTGTGCCCGGCAGTGTATGCCGCACACGACGGGCCGGGCGCTCCGAGATGAGCGTGCGTCGCAATCCCCACAAAGGCATCGACATTCGCCGCCCCGGTGGTAGCATGCCCGGCTTGTCGCCGCGGCTGGAGCCTCAGGACGACAGACTCGACGGCCGCGCCGGAATCCGGCCACCCCGTCGCCGGGCCGCGCCGCCGCACGGCATGCGTCCGGGCATCTTCAACGAGAAACTCGTTCTGAAAGGTGATGGACCGATGATGCGACAGTTCCAGGTCAACTCGTACCTGTTCGGCGGCAATGCGCCGTATGTCGAGGAGCTCTACGAGCGCTACCTCGACAACCCGGGCTCCGTTCCCGAGAAGTGGCGCGCGTACTTCGACCAGATGCAGCTCGTGCCGGCGGCCGATGGCTCGGCCAGCTCGCGCGACGTGGCGCATGCGCCGATCGTCGAGTCGTTCGCACAGCGCGCCAAGGCCGGGGCGTTCCAGCCCAAGGTGGCGCCCACCGATCTCTCGGTCGCGCGCAAGCAGGTCCATGTCCAGTCGATCATCGCGGCCTACCGCTTCCTCGGCAACCGCTGGGCCAACCTCGACCCGCTCCAGCGTCAGGAACGACCGGCGATTCCCGAACTGGAGCCGCAGTTCTACGACCTCACCGAAGCTGACCTCGACACCGCATTTTCGGCGTCCAACACCTACTTCGGCCAGGAGCAGATGACGCTGCGCGAGATCGTCACCGCGCTGCGCCAGACCTACTGCGGCAACGTCGGCGTCGAGTTCATGTACATCTCGGACCCGACGCAGAAGCGCTGGATCCAGCAACGGCTCGAGTCGGCGCGCTCGACGCCGACGCTGAGCGCGCAGGAAAAGGTTCACATCCTCGAACGGCTGACCGCGGCTGAAGGTCTCGAGCGGTTCCTGCACACCAAATACGTCGGCCAGAAGCGCTTCTCGCTCGAAGGCGGTGAATCCTTCATCGCGTCGATGGACGAACTGATCCAGCGCGCGGGCAGTGCGGGCGTGGAGGAAATCGTCATCGGCATCGCGCACCGCGGGCGCCTCAACGTGCTGGTGAACACGCTCGGCAAGATGCCGAAGGAACTGTTCGCCGAGTTCGAGGGCAAGGCGGCGGCCGACCTGCCAGCGGGCGACGTCAAATACCACATGGGCTTTTCCAGCGACATCTCGACGCCGGGCGGTCCGGTGCACCTGTCGCTGGCGTTCAACCCCTCGCACCTCGAGATCGTCAATCCGGTGGTCGAGGGTTCCGTGCGCGCGCGCCAGGAGCGCCGCGGCGACGAGGAGGGCGACAAGGTGCTGCCGGTGCTGGTGCACGGCGACGCCGCCTTCGCCGGCCAGGGCGTCGTCATGGAAACGCTCAATCTCGCGCAGACGCGCGGCTACGGCACCGGCGGCACAGTGCACATCATCATCAACAACCAGATCGGCTTCACGACGTCCGACCCGCGCGACACCCGCTCGACGCTGTACTGCTCCGATGTCGTCAAGATGATCGAGGCGCCGGTATTCCACGTGAACGGCGACGACCCGGAAGCGGTCGTGTTCGTCACGCGGCTGGCCATGGAGTACCGGCAGGAGTTCAACAAGGACGTCGTCGTCGACATCGTCTGCTTCCGCCGCCTCGGCCACAACGAGCAGGACACCCCGGCGGTCACGCAGCCGCTGATGTACAAGAAGATCGGCGCCCATCCGGGCACGCGCAAGCTGTATGGCGACAAGCTGGTGACCCAGGGCACGGTCGCGGCCGAGGTGCCGGACCAGATGGTCAAGGCCTACCGGGCCGCGATGGAAGAGGGGCGCACCACCTCCGATCCGGTGCTGACGAACTACAAGAGCAAGTACTCGGTCGACTGGTCGCCGTTCCTCAATCGCAAGTGGACCGACCATGCCGACACAGCGGTGCCGCTCGCGGAACTGAAGCGGCTGGGTGAACGAATCACGACGGTTCCGGCCCGTTTCAAGCTGCACCCGCTGGTGGAAAAGGTCGTCGCCGACCGCCGCGCGATGGCCGAGGGCAAGATTCCCCTCGACTGGGGCATGGGTGAGCACCTCGCGTTCGCGTCGCTGGTCGCGAGCGGGTATGCGGTGCGCATCACCGGTCAGGACTCGGGCCGCGGCACGTTCACGCACCGCCATGCGGTGCTGCACGACCAGGCTCGCGAGAAGTGGGACGAGGGCACCTTCATTCCGCTGCAGCACGTCTCCGAGACGCAGGCGCCATTTACCGTCATCGACTCGGTGCTGTCCGAGGAGGCCGTGCTCGCCTTCGAATACGGCTACGCCAGCGCCGAGCCGAATGCGCTGGTGATCTGGGAGGCGCAGTTCGGCGACTTCGTCAACGGCGCACAGGTCGTCATCGACCAGTTCCTGTCGTCGGGCGAGGTGAAGTGGGGCCGCCAGTCGGGCCTGACGCTGATGCTGCCGCACGGCTACGAGGGGCAGGGCCCGGAGCACTCGTCGGCACGCCTCGAGCGCTTCCTGCAGCTCGCCGCCGACAACAACATGCAGATCGCGCAGCCGACGACGGCCGCGCAGATCTTCCACCTGCTGCGGCGGCAGATGATCCGCCTGTTCCGCAAGCCGCTTGTCATCATGACGCCGAAGTCGCTGCTGCGGCACAAGGATGCGACGTCCGAGCTCACCGAGCTGGCGCGCGGCGAATTCCTGCCCGTCATCGGCGAGCGCGATGCGACGATCGATGCGAAGAAGGTCAAGCGCATCGTCGTGTGCTCCGGCAAGGTCTACTACGACCTGGTGGCGACGCGCCGCGACCGCAAGGAAGACGATGTCGCGATCCTGCGCATCGAGCAGCTGTATCCGTTCCCGCACAAGTCGCTCGCGGCCGAGTTCCGCAGGTACCCGCACGCCAATGAGGTGGTCTGGTGCCAGGACGAGCCGGCCAACCAGGGTCCGTGGTTCTACACACAGCACCATCTGCTGGAAAACATGACCGACGGCCAGAAGCTCGGCTACGCAGGACGCGCGCCGTCGGCCTCGCCGGCGGCCGGCTACTACGCGAAGCACGTCGAGCAGCAGAAGGCGCTGCTCGACACCGCGTTCGGCAAGCTCAAGGGACTGGTCCTCAACAAATGACAACCCGGACGCGCGTGGCGCGCCGGGTTGTCGTGTGCTCGTCGCTGCGGACCTGCGCCGCATGACTCGCACTGGACCGGCGACGGGCGTCTACCTTCGGAGAGTTTTAGTTCATGGCCATCGTTGAAGTCAAAGTGCCGCAGCTGTCGGAGTCGGTCGCGGAGGCGACGCTGCTGCAATGGAAGAAGAAGCCGGGCGACGCTGTCGTCGTCGACGAGATCCTGATCGAGATCGAGACCGACAAGGTGGTGCTCGAGGTGCCGGCACCGGCCGGTGGCGTGTTCGGGCAGATCATCAAGGGTGACGGCGCGACCGTAGTCTCCGGCGAGGTCATCGCGACCCTCGACACCGAGGGCAAGGCGGCCGCGGCGCCCGCCGCGGCGCAGGCGGCGAAGCCTGCGGCCGCGCCG
>DAOMFL010000060.1:0-21785 GCA_035429805.1 Burkholderiaceae bacterium | reverse complement strand
CTCTCAGAAACGTGGCCGCTTTCAGGCGAACTGGGGGTTCGTATCTCATGGCGGGTTCTGGCCGAAGGCGGTGGCTTCCCAAGGCAGCAAGATAGGCCCCTGACTCGCCGCAGGACCGCCCTTTCCCTTGCTGTGTGCACAGTGCGAACCTCGTCAGCAGCTGATGGCTTGGCCAAGTTATGGGGCCCCGACCGACCACTGTGGAGTGGCCAACTGGCCAGTTCATGGGCAAGACGCAGCAGGGGTCTGTTGACCTGAGCAGCATCCGCCCGTGGCGCTTCCCGGCGGCAGCCCATCAACGGTTCAGCACGCGCGACGCGTATCGCGTCCGGATGTGGTGAGCAATCAGATGCTCCTGCCCCTCGCAGCGGCGCCCGGCGCGATCAAGATCGTCGGAGGTGATCGTCGCACCCGCTTGAAACACCGCATCGACGATGTCCAGGTACGGCTGAACCTTCGTCGGGGTGGGCTCGCGCTCCGTTCCGGGCGTTCCGCAGACGCTGGGCTCCAGGTAGATGCGTGCCAGCTGCGCCGAATCGACCGTGGCGCCGAGGCTGACCAGCATGCGAACGGAGTCCGCATCCTGCTTCCGCGCGGCGTAGAGGAGAGCGGTCTCCTGGCTGTACGAACGCGTCTCGGTCGAGGCGCCGCGCTGGACGAAGTACTTGAGCGCGGCCGCCCGATCTTCCGGCCGAACTCTCTCGATCACCGCGTGTAGCGGAGGACGATACGGATGATCCAGCGGGCTCAGCGCCGATCCAGCCGCGATCAGGGTATCGACCAGGTCGTAGTTGAAGGCCGAGTTCGATCCGAGGCACTCCAGGTAGCGTGCAAGGGCGTCCCCTTGGGTTCCTACCTTGAACTGATGCCGTGCTGACAGCCCGGCGCGCAGTTGCTTGCGGACACCGTCGGCGTCGCCGCGGCACGCCGCTTCGAACAGGGGATAGTGCTTGCGGTCCGGATCGAACACCGCGGGCGGGAAAGTCCAGAGCGTGACTGCCGCGACCAGCAAGGCGAACGTGAGGACAAGCGCCGCGACGATGCCCAGGACGACGGCAAAGACAACGGCGGCGCCCTCGACCTTCCAGGCGGCCCGAATGGCCGTGACTGCCGAGGCCGCGACCACGAGGCACGCCGCCACCCAGCCGATGCCGATCGCGGCGACGACGACGGGCGGCTGTGACACGGTGATCATGCTGCCGCCGTGGGCCAGCGCCTGAATGGCGATCGCCACGAGCAGCACGACGCCGAGGACCCCGGTCAGGAAGGTGAACCCGACGGCCCGTCCCACCGGGTCGGTGCGGTCAACGTCAGTGGTCATCGCGGCGCATGCGAGTCAGCGGGGTTCGCTTGTGTCGGGTTCACGGCTCACCATCCGGCCGTAGCTGCAGCGACAGCCGCCACGCCATCCACGCCATGGCGGCCACCGCGACCAGCAGCACGCCCCACAGCACAAAGCGCGACCAATGCGCCTGGTCGGTGATGCGCTGGGCTCGCCGCCTGACTTCCGCGGCCGACACCGTGGCGTCGGCGCTGCCGGGGGCCACCTCCGCGGCCGGAAGCTGCGGTGCCACGCGGTCGGCGTCGGTCAGTGCAGTCTGCAGGTCGAGGGCCGGACCCGCCGGCGCGCCGTCGCGTCCGACCGCGAGGAAGTAGGGACCCGGCCGACGGGCCAGGAACACGATGCGGCCCGCGCGCCACTCCGCCTCGACGCGCGGAACCTGCCCGGTGGACGGGCCGACCGGGACGAGGCGCAATCGCTCCGCGGTCCAGGGGAACGCGAGCGGCGCACCGACGACCTCGGCGCCGCTGCGCATCAGCCGGGTCACTTCGACCTCGCCCACTTCGATCCAGGGCCCGGGGCGATGGCGCGACGCGAAGTGGTGACGCGGACGCTGCGCCTCGCCCTCGGGGCGGAACACCTTGACGCGGAACGACTCGTTCATCGACTGCGGGCGGAAGTGCAGCCGTTCGATCGGTAGCGCCCGGGGCACGTCGACAAGGAAGCTCCCAGGCGCTTCCGGATCGGCCAGCACCGTCAGTGCCGTGCGCGCAGTGTTCGGTGCCGCGGCCGTCCGTTCGCTGAAACGCGCCGCGGCAAGCTGCGGCGCGCGCTGGCTGAGCGGCCACTGCAGCCGGAGGAAGGGCGGAGGGTGCACGAGGTCGAACGTGCGCCGCTCGACCGGGACGCCCAGGCTGCGGTTGAGGGCGAGCGGACCACTGGTGACCGGGCGCCAGCTGACGAGGTCGTCGCTGCCGACGACCTCGACCCGGCCGGCAAACTCCGGCGCGGCGGCGTCGAACACGAGTTCGAGCTGGCCGCTGCGGTCGCGCAGCGATCGCGCATCGATCAGGTAGCCGCCGACGTCGGCCGGCGGCGGCCCCGGTGGCTGCACGGGTGCGACCTCGACGACCGTGCGCTGCGCATCGCGTTCGACGCGCACGGCGATCGACTGCAGCACCGCCGCGCGCAGATCCGGCTGGGCCGGAAGCGGCACCAGGGCGAGATCGACCGACGCGCCGGCGACCGGCGGCGACGGCGGCACCGGCAGCGGTGCCCATGGCAGTGCCTCGCCGTTGGCATTGAAGATGCGGAGGTCGGCGAGGTTGCGTGCCGTCGCGGCCTGGTACGCACGCTCCGGAAGTTCTAGCAGGTGGAGGCCGTCGTCGGGGTGGTGCACCGAAAGCGGCAGGCGCAATGCGAAGTCAGACGGTGCGAGCGCCTCGGCCGCCGACAGGGGCGCGGCGAGCACGAGCGCGAGCAGCGCCGCGTAACGATGATGCAGTCTCATGCAGTCTCCCGTTCGGCGCGGTCCTGCGTCGGCGGCACCGGCGCGAGGTAGCCGATCAGCAGGATGAGCGCGCCGACGCCGACGAACGATACGATGCGCTCGACCGTGCCGCGCGCCGACAGGTCCACCAGGAAGAGCTTGAGGACCACGACGCCGAGCAGCGCGGCGCCGACCAGCCACAGGGGCCGCATCGCACGCCGGTTGGCGAACACCATTAGACCCATCGCCGACACCGTCCACAGCAGCGACAGCACCGCTTGCACCAACAGCGACTTGCCCAGGTCGTGAAGGGTCCACGGCACGCCGGCGATGACGTGCACGGCGCGCAGTGCCGCGGCGTTGAGCGCCACGAACGCGCCGGCGCCGAGCGCCGCGCGCGCCGGCAGCTGCCAGTCGAGCCGGTGGTCTTCGAGGTGCCAGCGCAGAACGGCGAAGAGCGCCAGCAGCGTCGCAATGTCGAGCGGATTGAGCACCGGGAGGTAAGGCAGCGGCGCCGCATCGCCGGCGCTGCGCACGCTGGCGACCGCGATCCAGCCCAGCAGGTAGGCCGCGAGGCCGGGCGCGGCGATCGTCGCGTACGCGAACGGCGCGGCCCGCATCGGCCAGCGCAGCTTGTACTGCAGCAGCAGCCATAGCGCGGCCGCCGGCAGTGCACCCCAGGCGGCGTAGTACCAGCCGTCGCCGGCGAAGCGGTCGAGCTGCAGCGCCACCTCGGCGGTGACCATCGCCACGCCGAGCCCAAGCCCGGCGACGTGGACGATGCTCGGGGTCGGCACGCGCAGCCCGGCGCGCTCCTCCCAGTGCAGCCGTAGGTAGAACAGCGCCCACGCCAGCGGCCATGCGAGTGCGCCGTAATGCGCCGACGGACGCCGCGCCTCGCCGAGCGCCAGCGCGACCACGGCGGCGGCAACGACGACGTGCGCGACGAACTGCACCCACGACAGCCGAACCGGCCACGACCACTGCACGCGGTGGGCCAGCCGGAACAGCAGCATGGCGGTGGCGACCACGATCAGCAGGCCGACCTGGACCGCGGCGATCGGATCATCGATGCGCTGCCAGGTCTCGAACAGCAACGCGGTCAGCCAGGAGACCACGCCGAGGGTGAGCAGGCCGGCCGCGACGTTGCGCTGCAGGCGCGAGCCGCTTAGCGACAGCCACGCCGCCGCGACCGCGGCGACCGCTACCGCCATGCGGACACCCGCGACGACGGTTTCCGTTCCGCCGGTCGCGTACTTCTCCGACGCCAGCCACGCCAGCACGGCGAGCGCCACCCCGGCCAGCCAGTCGGCATCGAGTTCTTCTGCCGCGGAACGCCGACGGTACGCGACCAACGCAACCGAGGCGGCACACCACGCCAGCACATACCAGGGGGCGGGCAGCGGCTGCCACAGCAGCGCTGCCACCCAGGCCCAGCCGACCAGCCGCAGGATCCACGGCGCGCGCGTCATCAACTCCATCGCGTGCGGTGCAAGCGCGTCCTGCACGTGCTCGCGCACCAGCAGCCAGCCGCTTGCGAAGGCCGTCAGCGCGAACACGAGCAGGTTCAGCGTGAACCCGGAGAGTTCCGGCTCCAGGCTGATCTGGTCCATGCCGATGGCGCGGAAGAGGGAGATCGCGCCGGCGAGATGCAATGCGAGGCCGGCTGCGATGGGCAACAAGCGCTTCTGACGTGTTCCTACCCAGACCACTGCGAGTCCTTCGAGGGCCCAGGCCGCGGCGGTCCACTGCGCGCTTGCGGCCAGCGGCACTGCGAGGGTCAGAAACGCCACCCCGACGCCGAAGCTGGCCTCCGTCAGAAGCCGGAGTGCCTTCTCGCCTCGACGCAGCAGCACCGCGGAGCTGGCGAGATAGGCGCCAGCGGCGACGACCGCGGCCAGCGCCAGTTCCACGCCTTCCGTCAGCCGCGACTGGACGCCGAACGCGGCCAGCGGCAGGGCGAACATCAGTGTCGTGTCGAACAGGCCGCGTGACTGCTCGGGCTGGCGCAACGCATACAGCAGCGAGACGACCAGGAAGAGCAGCCAGAACGCCGCGAGGAATCCCTGCGCGAGCAGGTACTGCTCGGGGACGTAGCGCTGCACCACCCACAGTCCGAACACACCGAACGTGAAGGCGAAGCCGATCCAGTTGAGTTCGCGCCAGGCGCGGAACCAGGCGACGCCAAGAACGCCGAGGTTCAGTAGCAGGTAGTACGACAGCAGCAGTTCGATGCGACCCGCTCCGGTCGACACCAGAATCGGGGCGAGGAAGCCGCCGGTCGCGCCGAGCGCGGCGAGTGCGCGCGCGTTCTGCGCGACGGCAAGGACTCCGGAGAGGACCGCAAGTGCCGCCAACAGTGCAAAGGCTGGAACGGGCGGCAAGACGTTGTAGAGCCGCAGCGCGGCGAAGACCGTCAAGTACAGGATGCCGATCGCACCGCCCTGCAGCGTGATGGCGTAGCCCGGTCGCTTCGACCGCAAGCGCCATCCGACGATGAGCAATGCAATGGCTCCGAGAGCGACGCCCGTCAGGCGCCACTCGATCGGTATGTGGGTGTGCTCGGCGACGTAGCGCAGCAGGAAGGCGACGCCGATGAAGAGCAGCAGCAGGCCGACGCGCGCGACCGTGTTGCCGCCCAGAAGCCATGCCTTGGCACTTGCGATTGCGACTTCGATCACAGAGGGTTTGGTTGGCTGCTGCGGCCGCACCTCTTCATAGGCTCGCGCCGCTCCGGCAAGCGGTGCCACCGCCTGTTCGGCCGGAGCAGAGTCAAGCGATGGCGCGACAGGTCTCTTTGCTAAATCTGATTCAGGCTGTAAAGGCAGAAGATCGAGGTCGGGCAATGCTTCCCGCACTGCCGTGGGAGCCTTGATGGCTGGCTTGGTCTGCGCTATTGGACTCGTCGCAACAGATGCGACTGGTGTCCGCATCGCGGCCGCCTGGGCCGGGCGCGCTGCGTCGAGGGTGTCGATGCGTTGTTCGAGGGATGCAACCCTTTGACCGAGCCAGTTAGTCTCGGCGCGGGTGCTTGCGCGCAAATAGACGATATAGCCGACGGACAAACCAATCGGGAGCGCCAGGTGCAGATCGCGGTCCACAAGTCCCGCGACGCCACCGACAACTCCGCCAAGCCACACGGGCCATGTTGAAACCGAAGGTTTGGTGTCTGACATGAGATTGGGTTCCAGAATGCCGCGTGATCCTAGGGAACGTTCGTGCCGTACTCAATGATCCGGATGTCTCAAGCACCACTCTGGGGAGGCTGGCGATGAACGGCCGGGGAACAGGCCTCGGGTCCCGAAAAAGCAAGCATCGCGACGACGAGGACGATGCTCTGAAGCGTCATCGCGCGTGCCCGTCGAACACCGTTTTGAGCGCTGGGCTGTGAAGCAGGCTGGCCGGCGTAACCGTCCGCCGATCCCAGGGAATCCGACCGAAGTACCACAGTCGCCAAAACCACAGTGGCGCCTCAGGGCGGGTGCGAAGCAGGTCGGCGAGACACTCAATGGTGCCCAACTCCTCCCCAGTGGCCTCGGCCATCACTTCGCGCGCATAGCGCGAGCAGAACTGGCGGCGGGAATGCAGGTTGAAACCGGTGTCGTACACGATTCCCATCCGTCGTCGGGCCGAGGCCGCGATCCGCCCCCGCTCGGTCGGGGCCAGCGGTCGGCGCAGACGCATCACAGCGACGCGGCCGCGCGATGAACGCCCTACGAAACGCTTGAGCGTCGTGGCGCCCGAGAGGGGAAAGCGGCTCTCGGCGACCGTTCCGGCTTCGTCGATGACGACCCCGACATGGTTGGTCCAGGTCCCCGTGGCATCGGCTACCTGCATGAAGAATGGCGTGGGGACGCGGATGAACACCAGGTCTCCAAGGTGAACTTGCTCGAGCAATTGCAGCAGAGACCGGATTTGGTTCGTGAACATTCCATAGCGCGCCATAGTTAAGATGGCCAGAATCTAGGCGCGACGTAGTGCTCGATGCAACGGAAAACGCGATCGGTGCGGTAGAGTGCGCCATCGCGTATCGAAAAGCGCTACCCATGGACGAGGTCTCGCAAACCGTCGGGACGGTCAAACGCCTATTGAAGGCGCAGGGCCTGACCTATCGCGATGTGGCCAAAGCGCTCGATCTGTCCGAGGCAAGCGTGAAGCGAGTGTTCTCGGACGAAAGCTTTACGGTCGAGCGGCTGGCCAGGATCGCCAATCTGCTGGGCTACACGCTCTCGGAACTGCTGGCAGAGTCGGCCAGCCAAGTGCCTCCGTTGCGGACGCTAACAGCGGAGCAGGAGGCCAAGGTGGTGGGCGACGAAAGGCTACTGCTGGTCACCGTCTGTGCACTCAACCGCTGGACAATCGCCGAGATAGTGGTCGAGTACCGACTGACACGAGCGGAGTGCCTGAAACACCTGCTGGTGTTGGATAGGATGGGGCTGATCGAGTTGCTGCCCGGCGATCGTATCCGGCCGCGTGTGGCACGCGACTTTGACTGGTCGCCGGACGGGCCGATCCGACGCTACTTCATGGAGCACGCGCTCGACGACTTCCTGGACAGTGACTTCAGCCAAGCAGAAGAGACACTGGAGTTTGCACAGGGCATGGTGACGGAATCGTCCTTGGCGCAGTTGCGTCTGGAACTCAGGCGCCTACGTGTACGTATGGCAGCACTTCATGAAGAGTCGATGGCGGCTCCGCTCGAGCAGCGCCGGGGAATCGGCCTGGTGCTGGCGCTACGGCGCTGGGAGCCAAGCGGCTTCAAGCGGCTTCGGCGTAACGCGACAGGCGCGACTGGGCGCCACCGCTAAGGCCTGCTGTTGGGCAGACGGAAGCTGTCCGCTTTCGGGTCGATCAGCTCAAGCCGGTACGTGGCGGCTCGTGGCCGAACTCAGCCGCGAGCACGAAACGACCAGTTTCCGTTTCCGAAGTTAATTACGTTTCACCTAGTCGCTTTTCCGAACTTTGTTCCCCTGTTCTGAACTTAATTCCTCTGCACCAGAGCCATCGCCTCCTACTCGACCGTCACCGACTTCGCCAGGTTGCGCGGCTTGTCGACGTCGGTGCCGCGCGCGACCGCGGTGTGGTACGCGAGCAGCTGCAGCGGCACCACGTGCAGGATTGGCGACAGGTCGCCGTAATGCTCGGGCAGGCGGATCACGTGAACGCCTTCGCTTGATTCGATCTGCGTGTCGGAATCGGCAAACACGTAGAGCTGCCCGCCGCGGGCGCGCACCTCCTGCATGTTGCTCTTCAGCTTCTCGAGCAGCTCGTCGTTCGGCGCCACCGTGACGACCGGCATCGCCTCGGTGACAAGCGCCAGCGGTCCATGCTTGAGCTCCCCCGCGGGGTAGGCCTCGGCGTGGATGTAGCTGATCTCCTTGAGCTTCAGCGCGCCTTCGAGCGCGATCGGGTAGTGCAGGCCGCGGCCGAGGAAGAGGGCATTTTCCACGCGCGCGAAGGTTTCGCTCCACGCGATGATGTGCGGCTCCAGCGCGAGCACGCTGCCGATCGCCGCGGGCAGGTGGCGCAGGCGGCGCACCGCGGCCTGCTCGCGCTCGGCGCTGAGCCGGCCACGCGCCTTCGCGACCGCGTGCGCTAGCAGGTAGAGCGCGATCAGCTGCGTCGTGAAGGCTTTGGTCGATGCGACTCCGATCTCCGCGCCGGCGCGAGTCAGGAACTGCATCGTCGTCTCGCGCACCATCGCGCTCGTCGCAACGTTGCATATGGCCAGCGTGCGATGCATGCCGAGCCCCTTGGCGTGCTTCAGCGCCGCCAGCGTGTCGGCCGTCTCGCCGGACTGCGACACGACGACGACGAGCGCGTTCGGGTCGGGCACCGAGGTGCGATAGCGGTACTCGCTGGCGATCTCGACCGTGACCGGCACCTGCGCGATCGATTCGATCCAGTTGCGCGCGACGCAGCCGGCGTAGTAGCTGGTTCCGCACGCCAGCACCAGCACCGAGCTCACGCGCGGGAAGACATCCGCGGCGGCCTCCCCGAACAGCGCCGGCTCGATGCGGTCGACGGCTTCGAGCGTGTCGGCGATCGCTCGCGGCTGCTCGAAGATCTCCTTCTGCATGTAGTGCCGGTACGGCCCGAGTTCGACCGCGCCGAGCCCGGCCTGCACGGTGCGCACCTCGCGCTTCGCCGGTCGGCCGTCTCGGTCGACGATCCACACGCGCGCCAGTTGCACGTCGACGACGTCGCCTTCCTCGAGGTAGACGATCTGGTCCGTCGTTCCGGCCAGCGCCATCGCGTCCGAGGCCAGGAAGTTTTCGTTGCGGCCGACGCCCACCACCAGCGGCGAGCCGGCACGCGCTCCGACGACGCGGTGCGGCTCGTCGCGGCAGAACACGGCGATTGCGTAGGCGCCGCGCAGTTCGCGCACGCCGCGCTGCACGGCGTCGAGCAGGTCGCCGTCGTACAGGCTGTCGATCAGGTGCGCCACGACCTCGGTGTCGGTCTGGCTTTCGAAGGCGTAGCCCGCCGACTTCAGGCGCGTGCGCAGTTCCTCGTAATTCTCGATGATGCCGTTGTGTACCAGCGCGACGCGCGCGCTCTGCGCGGACTTTGCCAGCGCGCCGCGCGCCTTCAGCGGGCCGCTCGAGAAGTGCGGGTGCGCATTGACGGTGCTCGGTGCGCCGTGGGTGGCCCAGCGCGTGTGCGCGATGCCCGTGAAAGCCGAAAGCTCGTGCGCCTGCGCGTCAAGTTCGGCGACGCGGGCCACGCTGCGCGCGCGCCTGAGCTCACCGTCGGCATGCACGGCAACTCCGCACGAGTCATAGCCGCGATACTCGAGCCGACGCAGGCCCTCGATCAGAACCGGAACGATGTTGCGCTGGGAAACCGCACCGACGATGCCGCACATGCCTGGACCTCCATGGACTGGCGGGGATCCTACGCGGGACATCGTGGAGGAGGCTTTCGAATATCGGCCGAAAATGCAACGTTATTGCGCGGTTCGGCGAACTTGCAATTTTATTTCGTCCCGGTCATGCTGGTGGCCGGACTTTCTGCCCCTGACCGGAAGGTGGCCCGTGCTCGACGACACCGATCGCCGCCTGCTGCGACTGCTGCAGGAGGACAGCGCGATGACGAACCAGGACCTGGCGCAACGCGCACACGTGTCGCCGGCAACGGCGCTGCGCCGCGTGCGCCGGCTGGTCGAGTCCGGGGTCATCGAGCGGCACATGGCGATCCTCGCGCCGGAGGCTGTCGGCGGCGGGCTCACCGCGATCCTCGAAGTGACGCTCGATGTGCAGAGCGCCGACGCGATGGCCGCGTTCGAGGCCGCGGCCGCGGCCGAGCCCGCGGTGCAGCAGTGCTATCGCGTTGCCAGCGGCCCGGACTTCGTGCTGGTCGTCTATGTGCCCGACATGCCGGCCTACCACGCGTTCGTGCATCGCGCGCTGACCGCCGAGGCCAACGTGCGCAACGTGCGCAGTTTCTTCGCGGTCAAGCGCAGCAAGTTCGCGCCCGTGCTGCCGGTGTAGATCGTCGGCCGCGGCTAGCGCGGCTTTTTGGCCGGCCGCTTCCAGCCGTCCACCGTCACCTGCTTCGCGCGCGCCACCGTGAGCTTGCCCGCCGGCACGTTCTTGCTGACGGTCGAGCCGGCGCCGATCGTGGCTCCGGCGCCGATCTCGATCGGCGCGACCAGCACGGAGTTCGAACCGGTCTGCGCGTCGTCGCCGATCGTCGTGCGGTGCTTGTTCACGCCGTCGTAGTTGGCAACGATGGTGCCGGCGCCGATGTTCACGCGCGCGCCGACGGTCGCGTCGCCGACGTAGGAAAGATGGTTGGCCTTCGATCCGGTCCCCATCGTCGAGTTCTTCACCTCGACGAAATTGCCGATGTGCACGTCGTCGGCCAGCGATGCGCTCGGACGCATGCGCGCAAACGGGCCGATGCGCGCCCGCGCGCCGATCGTCGCGCTCTCCAGGTAGCAGAAGCCGATCACTTCGGTGCCGGCGCCGACACTGCAGTCGCGCAGCACGTTGTGCGGGCCGATGCGCGCGCCGTCGCCCAGCACGACGCGCCCTTCGAACACGCAGCCGACGTCGATCGAAACGTCGGTCCCGCACGTGAGATCGCCGCGCACATCGATGCGCTCCGGGTCGGCCAGCGTGACGCCGCGCTCGAGCAGGGCGTCGGCATATCGACGCTGGTAGACGCGCTCGAGCCGCGCCAGCTGCGCCTTCGAATTGATGCCGAGGGTCTCGACAGCAGCGTCCGGATGCGTCGCATGCACGGGCACGCCATCGGCCACGGCCTGCGCGATCACGTCCGTCAGGTAGTACTCGCGCTGCGCGTTGTCGTCCGAGAGCTGCGCCAGCCACTTCCGCAGCCCGTGCGTCGGCGCGACCAGTATTCCGGTGTTCACTTCGCGCAGCGCGCGCTCGGCCGGCGTCGCGTCCTTCTCCTCGACGATGCGCCTCACCTGGCCATCGCCGCGCACGATGCGCCCGTAGCCGTGCGGGTCGTCGAGCAGCACCGTCAGCAGGCCGACGCCGCGGCCGGCCGCGATCAGCAGCCGTTCGAGCGTCGCCGCCGAGACCAGCGGCACATCGCCGTAGAGCACCAGCGTGTGCGTGCCATCGGCCAGGTGCGGGAGCGCCTGCATCACGGCGTGGCCGGTGCCACGCTGCGGTTCCTGCAGCACGAAAGTGACATCGCCCTCGCCAGAAAATGCCGCGCGCACCGCCTCGGCTCCGTGACCGATGACGACGACGATGCGCGGATTGGGCTGCCACGCGGAGACGATGCGCGCCGTGTCGATGACGTGCGCTAACATCGGCCGGCCCGCAATGGGATGCAGCACTTTGGGCAGCGACGAGCGCATGCGCTTGCCCTGCCCCGCCGCCAGAATCACGATGTTCATGGTGCGCAGGAGGTCTCGAGTGCGCTGCGATTCTAAGTCACCGCTGATTGCGCTCCGCCGCTGGCTGCTGCTGGCGGCGGCGCTCGCGCTCACCGCCTGCAGCGCCGGCGTGAAGCTCGGCTACACCTACGCCGACACGCTGCTCGCCTACTCGATCGACGGTTACGTCGGTCTCACGCCCGACCAGGAGCAGCCGGTCAAGGAGCGCGCGACGGCGCTGGTTGCGTGGCACCGCTCGACGCAGCTGCGCGATTACGTCCAGCTGATCGAGACGACGCGAGAAAAGCTCGCCGGGCCGGTGACGGCCGCCGACGTGCTCGCTTTCAACGTGGCCGTCAACGCGCGCCTGGCGGTGCTCGGCGACCGTGCCGCACCCGACCTCGCGCTGTTCGCGCTGACGCTGACGCCGGAGCAGATCACCCGGATGCAGCAGAAGATCGCGACCGACAACTCGAAGGCGCGGCGCGAGCTGGTGCAGTTCGCGGGCCGCGAGACCCTCGACGACCGCGTGAAGAAATATGCCGAGCGGGCCGAGTTCTGGTTCGGCAGCCTGACGCGCGAGCAGCTCGACCTCGTCCGCGCCTCGATCGCGCAGCGCCCCGGCAGCGCCGCCTGGTGGATCGACGAGCGCGAACGCCGCCAGCGCGAGCTGGTCGCGGTGGTGCAGCGGATCCAGGCGGAGCGGCCGTCCGAGGCCACGGCGACCGCGTGGATCCGCGGCTACTTCGCGCAGCTGCAGAACCCGACCGACCCGGTGCGGCGCCAGGCGGTCGAGCAGTTCCGCGTCGGCAATGCCGAGCTCATCGCGCAACTGGTCAACGCGGCAACACCGGAGCAGAAGGCAGCGCTGTCGCGCCGGCTGGGCGGGTTTGCGGAGGACTTCACCGCACTCGCGAGCGGGCGCGCGGCGCCGCCCGGCTGAGCGCCGCCTGCGGACCGGTCAGGCCGGCCGCTTGGCCTGCGTCGTGCGGTGGCCGTGCCCCGCATGCGAATGCGGGCCGTGCGCCGCGGTGCGGGCGCGATGGGCGACGTTGCCCTGCGTCGGCATGAGCGACCCGGCGACCATGCCGATGCCGGCCAGCAGGAACCCGCCGAGCACCGAGGGGAACACCTCGCCGAGCGGCGTGGCGGCGAGAATCGCCCACGCGCTCATGCCGAGCACGATCGACCAGATCGCACCCTGCGTCGTCGAGCGCTTCCAGTACAGGCCGCACACCAGCGGCCAGAACGCGCCGACCACCGGAAACTGGTAGGCCATCGCGACCAGTTCGTAGATCGGCGTGCCTTCCATCACGATCGAGTAGATCAGCACGCAGATCGTGAACACGAACACCGTCAGGCGCATCGCGCGCAGCTCGCGCTTGTCCGGCAGCGCGTGGAAGTTCTTCAGGATGTTCTCGACGAACGTCGTCGACGGCGCCAGTAGAGTCGCCGACGCGGTCGACATGATCGCCGACAACAGCGCGCCGAAGAACATCACCTGCAGCCACACCGGCATGCGCTCCATCACCAGTGTCGGCAGGATCTTCTGCGTGTCCTCGGCCGCCAGCTTCTCGGCCACCTCCGGCATCACGACGAAGGCGGCGACGCCGATGAAGATCGGCACGAACGCGAACGCAAGGTAGGACAAACCGCCGATGATCGGGCCGCGCACGGCCGTGTCGGCATCCTTGGCCGACATCACGCGCTGGAACACGTCCTGCTGCGGGATCGAGCCGATCATGATCGTGATCGCCGAACCCAGCCAGAAGAGCCAGGCCCGCGTCGAGCCCTCGGGGAAGAACCTGAAGAGGTCTTTCTGCGCGGCGTAGTTCACCACCGTGCCGGCGCCGCCGGCGAGGTCCGCGGCGAACCACGCGATCAGCGAGAGCCCCACGACGATGATCAGCATCTGCAGGAAGTCGGTCAGCGCGACCGACCACATACCGCCGAACACCGTATAGACGAACACGATCGCGGTGCCGAGCGCCATGCCGGTGGCGGTGGAAATGGCGCCGGCGGACAGCAGGTTGAAGACGAGGCCCAGTGCGGTGATCTGCGCGGCGACCCAGCCCAGGTAGGAAATGAGGATCACCGAGGCGCTAAAGATCTCCACGCCCTTGCCGTAACGCTGGCGGTAAAAATCGCCGATCGTCAGCAGGTTCATGTTGTAGAGCTTGCGCGCGAAGAACATGCCGACGAGGATCAGGCAGAAGGACGCGCCGAAGGGATCCTCCACCGTCTTCTGCATGCCGCCTTCGACGAACTTCGACGGGATGCCGAGCACCGTTTCGGACCCGAACCACGTCGCGAATGTCGTCGTGACGATCATGATCAGCGGCAGCGACCGGCCCGCCACCGCGTAGTCCGACGTGTTCTTCACCCGCGTGGCCGCGTACAGGCCGATCCCCACAGAAGCCAGCAGGTACAGGGCGACGAAAGCGATCAGGGTCATGGCAGCTCGCGCGAAAATTTCGCGCGATTATGCGGCAATGCGGCGACCGCCGGCCTCCCGCTCCGCGCCTAGTCGGCGCGGAACAGGTGCTGGAAGGTGCGACTGACCTCGAGCCGGGTCGTGCCGTCTTTCAGTACGACGCTGTAACGACCCATTTCGTCGCGAGTCGCGTGCGAAATTGCCGCCGAGTTAACGATCGTCCCGCGGTGGATCTGCCAGAACTGGTCCTTGTCCAGCTCCTCGAGAAGCTCCCTGAGGGTGCGTCGCAGCAGGGACTCGCCTTCCGCCGTGACGACCCGCGTGTAGCGCGTGTCGGACTGAAAATAGAGCACATCGGCAACGGCGATCAGCCGGATCTGGTTGCCAATGGAGGCCTGCAGCCAGCGCAGCCGCGGTGTCAGCGTCCGTCCCAGAGCCGCCGCGACCTGTGCAATGGCCATCTGCAGCGCTTCTTCCTGCGGCCGTTCCGCAGCACCTAGCCGCTCGCGCAGCCGTGCGATCGTCTCCGCCAGGCGCTGCTCGGATGCCGGCTTCAGCACGTAGTCGATCGCCCCACGCTCGAACGCTTCGACCGCATACTGCTGGTAGGCCGTTACGAACACGACGTGCGTGAGGCCTTTGATGCTCCGCGCCGCTTCGAGCCCGCTCATGCCGGGCATCTCGATGTCGAGGAACGCAATGTCCGGGCGGTGCTCGGCGACGAGCCGCACCGCGGCGTCACCGTGCGCGGCTTCGCCAACGATCTTCAGCTCGGGCCACAGCGCCGTCAGGGTGTCGCGCAGCTGCGCCCGCAAGAGAGGTTCATCGTCGGCCAGAACGGCGCGCGGCGGCATCAGCGTCTCCTAGGTGGCGTCGCCGGCGATGCGCTCACCGTCGACCAGTATCGCGGCGCGGATATTGAAGGACCAGGCCTGCAGAATCACTTCGATGCCGTGTTCTCTGCCGCTAGCGCCCCGGACAGTCGCCGACAGAACCGGTTCATCGGGTGGGAGCGACCAGATCCCTGTATAGGTGCCGTGCAGGCCGCCGTCGATCCACAGCTCGGTGCCACCGAACCAGGAGTCGACGACCCGGATCGACAGGCCATCGACTTCGGCGGTCCAGGTCCGCGACGGACCGCGGTGACGAAGTGGCAGCGGCGGAGTCGACGGCCGCGTTGCGGCGACCTGCTGCGACGCCGTCCCCGGCACCGGCATCGGCATCGTCAGGGGAACCCGCAAGCGGGCAACTGCGCCGCGCGGTGAGTTGGCCCGCAATTCGAGCCACGCCGCCTCGCCGTACGTGAGCTGCAACCGTTCCCGGGTGTTGGCGAGTCCCGCACGCGTCGAGGGCGACAACGGCACTGCGGCGCCGATGCCGACGCCATCATCGGCAACCTCGACTTCGAGCCCATCGCCGACGCTGCGCGCCGTAACGGTCACGCTTCCACCCTCGATGCTTGGCGCGAGGCCGTGCTTGATCGCGTTCTCCACGAGCGTAATCAGCACCAGCGGCGGCAGTTCGACCGAGCGGAGTTCCGGCGGCACGTTTACCGTGAAGTCGAGCCGTCCCCCCATTCGCATCTTCATGATCGCGAGGTAATGGCCGATTTGATCGGCATCGTGACCCAAGGTCGTGCGCTGCGCTCTCAGGTTCGGCACCGACGCCCGCAGGTACTCGATCAGTGCATCCGTCATCGCGAGCGCTTCGCCCGATCCCTTCTGAATCAGGTAGCGCAGATTGGCGAGCGTGTTGTAGAGGAAGTGCGGCTCGACCTGCGCCTGCAGCAGGCGCAGCTCTGCCTCCGCCCCTGTGCGCGCCGCGCGTTCGGTCTCCGCCTGGGCGGCCGCCAGCCTCTGCAATTGGCGCCGCTCACGCTGCCGCAGCCGCCGAACCAGCTCGGGCCAGAGACTGAACAGCATGATGGCGACGAATACCCACCCGATCGAACTGAAGGTTTCAATGAACCACAGCTCGACCGTGTTGCCTCCGGCCTTGCCGCTGACGTAGCCGATCAACACGCCGAGTAGGCCCGCAAGCGCTCCGATGACAAAGGGAACCCAGATCGAGGCGCGGTCAAGGCGTGCACCGCGGTCGATCCACGCCCGCGCAGCACTGGATGCGACGGCATAGACGATGACCTGCGGCACCAGAAGCGCTGTGACGTAGTACGGCCAGCCGCGATCGCGGAAGAGCGCCGGCAGGGTCGTAAAGGCGAGCCACGCCAGGTAGGCCGCCAGCAACAACGGCGCGTAGCGCCGCAGCACATGCAGCGAACGGTCCAGGTCGACCTGTTCTTCCGGGCTGGGGGCGCGGAACAACAGCGCCGCGGCCAGCCAGTTACGCCATCCCTTCATGGCGCCAGACTAGCGGGGCAAGGGCTGGCACGCCGGAACCGGCGGCACGAAATGCCGCAAACGACGCATGAAATGCGACGTAGCGGCGGCGAACCGCCGCGGCCCCGGCGTCAGCGCTCGCGCAGGTGCTTCAGCACACGTTCGTTCGGCGCCCAGTGCGCCATCGACGGACCGGAGACGCCGATCAGCTGCCGGCTCAGCGCCCGCCGCAGCAGCAGCTGGTCCTGTTCCGTCGTGAGCGTCACGCCGCGGAGCGCCATCGGGCTCGCCATCCCGCCCGGCGGTGCCGGTACCACGAGGTTGGCCTTCCAGCTCTCACCTGGGCGCATGGCGATCGGCGCCGGCAGTGCGCTGACGACCGCGGCCGAGTCGAGCCAGGGCGCGATCTCGGAGACGATGAACTGCGCCCGCGGCCGGACTGCGGGATCGCCGACACGCCCACGCTGGCCCCAGCGCACGATCAGCGTTTCGCTGGTCGAGGTGGCTGTGGCCTTGTCGGTGAACGCGACATCGCGCCGCCAGTTGTGGTTGCGGGACATCATGACCTCCTCGAAGGTCATCGTCAGATCTTCGCGGCTGGTCGAGTAGTTGTATTCGTCGGTCGCCCGGTCCGCCGCGAAGAAACCGCCGACCTGGGCCGGCGTGTAGGTCTTCAGCGTGCTGTACGGGATGCCGTTGACCAGGGTCGCGTCGCTGACGGGTCCGGTCACGAACTTGATCTGCGCGAGCGCCTTCATTTCCGCCGACTGCAATGGGAACGTCGAGCTGAGCCGGTCCGACGAGAGCAGCCCGGCGGAGTAGCGTGGCGCGATGTTGTCCCACGGACTCAGCGACGAATTCAGCGTGCCCCGAACGGCCACCGGCACGAAGTCCGAGGCATGGCCCAGTTCGTGGTACAGCAGCCAGTTCGATTCCTGCAGCAGATACGCAACGTCGCGTGAGACCCGCTCCGTTGCCTTGAACGGCAGGAAGATGTTCGTGTTGGTGCTGATGTCCACGTAGCGCCAGACGCCGGAATACTGCAGGTCACGGTCGAAATCCGACCGGTAGTCCGGTGCCTCGTCGATGACGTCGCGCTCGTCGGCCGTCAGCCAGAAATTGTCGGCGTCGAGGTAGATCGCGCCGGTCACCGAGTAGTAGTAGCTCGGGCGTACATGCGCGCCGATGACGATGGCCGTCACGCCGTTGAAGAGCCGCAGCAGGTCGGTGTTGGCCGCATTGGCCTGCAGGAAGGACTCGAAGTTCCGCCCCATCCAGTCGTGCGACACCAGCACACGATCCATGATCTGCGCCACGGTCGGCACGACGCTGGGCGTCGACTGATTGATGAACGGCAGCGTCGACAGCGAACACAGGTTCTTTCCCGCGCCGAAGTACTGCAACTGCGCGTTGAAGACGCAGTTGACCAGCACGCCGGCAAACGCGTTGGCCGGAGCGGGCTTGTAGGGGCAGACGCGCGAGACGTGGCTGTCGCTGAAGATGTACGGTCCGGTGTTGCTGGGGTCCGGCGGCGCCTGCGTATAGGCCTCGACCAGCACCATGACATCGTCGAAGTCCGTCGTCGTACCGCTGGTGCGCGTGACGCGGAACACCAGCGCGGTGTCCTGCGTGACGTTCGGCGCGGTGAAGAGGATGCGGTTCTGGTCGCTCGTGTCGAGCGTGACGGTCGGGCCTGCGGTCTGGCGCCAGGTCAGCGTCTCGGTCCCCGACGCCGCCGGCCAGGCACGGACCGACACCTTGCCGCCGGCGCGCACAGCCTGGTCGCTGCGTGCGACCACCGCCACGGTTGCCGTTGGGGCGACCGCGTTGATCGTCGCGACGTCGATCCGTTGCGTGCCGCTCGCCTCGGTGAACGAGACCCTGAACGTGTACAGGCCCACCGAAGGCGGATCGAAGCTGATCGCCTGCGTGGTCGCCGACTGCAGCGTCACGCTCGGCCCGCCGGTCTGCTGCCACGTCACGTCACGCAGCGCCCCGCTGCAGCCCGCGACGACGGCGCCCGCCGTGCGCCCGACGGCGACGGTCGCATCGGCGACGACGCTGTAGGTCTGGCCCGCCGTCGTGCACGTCGGGCTCGCCATCCCGCTCGGAGGCGGCGGTGTCGGCGTCGGCGCCGGTGTGCTGCTGTCACCGCCGCAGCCTGCAACGAAGGCCGCCGCGCCGAATAGGGTGGCCGCCAGGGCCTTGCGAGTGTTGTTCATCATCGTCGTGCAGGGAAAGCCGGTCGAAGGTCAACGAGGCAAGATAGCCCCGAAAAGGTTCCCGTCAATGCCGCGATCGGCCTAATACAGGCGCTGGTCGGCCGGAACACCCGCCCGACGGGTATGGCGGGCGCTGGCTCAGGCACGCCAGACGGCCCATCCGGCCAGCGCGACCACAACAACGAGCAGCGCCGTCGCGACGGCATACCATCGATTGGTCACGCGCTGCTCGCGCCGCAGCTCGCGCACTTCGTCGATCAGGCGGTCGGCCTCGCTGTGGCGTGTCAGCGCCGCGTGCATCAGCCGCGGCAGCTGCGGCAGCAGGTAGCTCCACTGCATCGCCTCCTGCCGCAGCTTCGCTTCGAGCCCGCGCATGCCGACCTGCTGCTCCATCCAGCGCTCGAGGAAGGGCTTCGCGGTCTTCCACAGGTCGAGCTCGGGATCGAGCTGGCGGCCGAGCCCTTCGACGTTGAGCAGCGTCTTCTGCAGCAGCACGAGCTGCGGCTGGATCTCGACGTTGAAACGGCGCGACGCTTCGAAGAGCCGCATCAGCACGATGCCGAGCGAGATGTCCTTCAGCGGCTTGTTGAACACCGGCTCGAGGCAGGCGCGGATCGCGCCCTCGAGCTCGTTGATGCGGGTGCCCTCGGGCACCCAGCCGGACTCGACATGCAGCTCCGCGATGCGCTTGTAGTCGCGCCGGAAGAAGGCGAGAAAGTTCTGCGCGAGGTAGTTCTTGTCGGTCTCGGTCAGCGTGCCGACGATGCCGTAGTCGAGCCCGATGTACTTGTTGAACTGGTCGCCGGCGTCGCCCACCAGAATGTTGCCCGGATGCATGTCGGCGTGGAAGAACGCGTGGTCGAACACCTGCGTGAAGAACAGCGTCACGCCGTCGCGCGAAAGTTTCTTGATGTCGATGCCGGCGTCCTTCAGCCGCTCGATCTGGCTGACCGGTATGCCGCGCATGCGCTCCATCACCAGCACGTTCTCGGAGCTGTAGTCGAAGTACATCTCCGGCACGACCAGCAGCGGCGATCCTTCGAAGTTGCGGCGCAGCTGCGACGCGTTGGCGGCCTCGCGCATCAGGTCGAGTTCGTCGTGCAGCACCATGTCGAACTCGCGCACGACGTCGCGCGGCCGCAGGCGCTTGCCGTCGCGCCACAGCTTCTCGATCAGCGTGGCGCCGGTGTCGAGCAGCGACAGATCCTTGTCGATTGCCGACAGCATGTCTGGCCGCAGCACCTTGACGGCAACGTCCTTGCCGGCGTGCGGGCCGGCCCTGAGGACCGCAAAGTGGACCTGTGCGATCGAGGCCGATGCGACGGGCTCGTCCTCGAACTGCGTGAATACGTCGTCGATGCTGCGGCCGAGCCCGCGCTCGATCTCGCGCCGGGCGATGGCGGACGGAAACGGCGGGACGCGGTCCTGCAGCTTGGCAAGTTCGTCGGCGACGTCGGTCGGCAAAAGGTCGCGGCGGGTCGAGAGCAGCTGGCCGAACTTCACGAAGATCGGGCCGAGGTCCTCCAGCGCCCGGCGCAGCCGCACCGCACGCGGCTCGCGCGGTTCGCCGAACGTGGTCCAGCGCACGATGCGCACCAGCGTCGGGTTCTTCAGGTACGAGACGACGATCTCGTCGAGGCGGTAGCGCCAGACGACCGTGGCGATGCGGGCGAGGCGCAGCAGGCGCATGGGCGGCGATTGTACGAGGCGCTCCTGCGCGCCTCAGGTGTGCGTTACGCGCGTTCCCGCAGCTCGACGCGCTTCTCCAGGCGCGCAACGTCATCGCGCAGCCGCGCCACCGCGGCGTTGAACTCCTCGATCTCGTCACGTCCGGCGAGCATCGGGTTCTCGGTGACGAAGTAGTGCGCGCCCGAGTCGAGCATGCGCTCGGCCAGCTGGCGCCAGTGACCCGCGCTCTGCCGCACCAGGCCGACGATGCGCTGCGCGGCGACGTCGCCGACGAAGCGCGACAGTTCTTCCTCCGGCTCCGGGCGCAGGTTCTGCAGCACGAAACCGAGCGCCTGTGCGAAGTCGGCATCGCCCTTCAGCGCGATGTTGCGCATGACAGCCTGCGGATCGCCCAGTGCCAGAGGCAGCGAGGCAAGATCGAGCCCGACGGTGACCGCCGGCTCGGCGTTCTCGGCACTGGCAAAGCCGCCGGCGGCGTCGATTTTCAGCGAAAGCGCGAAGGGCAGGGCCTCGAAGCGCGCGACGCGACCCGCGAACGGCGCGAGCCGCTCGCGCGCCCAGGACTCCCGAGCCAGCATGCGATTGAGGGTGCCGAGCGCGGCCGCCGTCGTCAGTTGTTCGATCATGGCGACAGTGTACGCAGGCGCCATGACGAAAAAGGGGCGCCGCAGCGCCCCCAGGCCGGCGGACGACGAGACCGCTAGGCCATCTGCTGTATGCCGGCGAGCAGCCAGCCGCCGCGGCCGTTCGCCGGCTTCACCAGGTTCCAGACTTCGGAAACGCGCTCGATTTCTCCGTCGACGCGCAACGTGCCATCGAATTTCACGCTCGCCACGTGCTCTTCGGCGTCCGATTCGATGCCGAGCAGCTCGGCGTCGAGCGCCACCACGTCAGTCTTCGTCGCACCGCCGCGGGCGTTCAGTTCGTGCGTGAGCGCGATGAACATCGGGTTGGTCGTGAACTCGGCAATCTCGTCGAGGTTGCTGGCATCCCATGCGCGCTGCAGTCGTGCGTAGTTTTCCTTCGCCTGCGCGAGGAAACCCGCCGTGTCGAACCCCGCTGGAATGCCCCACGGCGCGGACGCCGCCGCACCGCGCGCGAACTGGTCCATCGCCGAGCCGGGCCGCGCACTGCCCGCCACCGGGCTGACGCCGGCGCGCTGCATCGGAGCCGGCACGGTTTCATAGCCGACTTCGGAGTACGTACCCGGACCGCGGCCTGCTCCCGGCGCAGCGGCGACCGGCTGCGGACCGCGCAGGCGCCGCAGCACGAAACCGACGGCCACCATCAGCGCGAGTCCGATCAGCATGACGGTGAGGAACATCGTCAGCGCCTCGCCAAAACCGAGCCAGGACGCAAGCGCAGCGAGCCCAAGGCCAGCCGCAAGACCCATCAACGCGCCGCGCCACGGGCTCGCGGGTCGCGGCGTGGCCATCGGCGCTCCGGCGGTCGCCGGAGTCTGCGCCGGCGCGGCCT
>DAOMFL010000059.1:0-22214 GCA_035429805.1 Burkholderiaceae bacterium | reverse complement strand
CGCGGCGCTCGAACAGCGCGCTCGAGTAGGTCATGGAGCGGTCGAGCCACAGCGCATAGAAGTCGTTGCCGAGGTCGTAGTGCGCGTGGATGTTCTTCCGGGCCTGCGTCTTGGTGTTGCGGTTCAGCCAGTGACGCACGCGGTAGACGATCCGCCCCAGGAATGAGCCGTAGATCATCGACTCGGCGCTGTCGCGGTTGGCGACGAAGAACTCCAGCAGCCGAACGAGGTCGCTGGTGGCCCAGTCGCCGGCGATGTAGGACTCGGCGAAGCCGATGTCGCCGCTCTTCATCGCCGCGCGCACCATGTTCCAGTTGGCCAGCTTGAGGTCGGCCCGTTCCGAGGAACGCAGGTCACCGAAGTGCGCGCACTGGCCGTCGGGAAAGGTGACGTCGAGCCGGCCGTGCCGCATGCGTGCGAGCAACCGCAGCGCAAAGCGGACATCGGAGGGGAAGCGGGCCGTGTCGAGCGCCGCGTGCGATTCGAGGGCGTGGGCGTAAGTGCTCATGGTTTCAGCGGGTGACATGCGCCGCCGGGTGCTGCGGCTTGGAGACGAACGGCACGCGCTTGAGCCACAGCTTCAGCGCCTGCCAGTGGATGCGGGCGATCACGCCGAGCGTGAATGCCGGATAGGCGAAGGCTGCGCGGGCCAGCGCGCGGCCCGTGGCCGCCTGCAGCCGCCCCGAGATCGAGGTGAGCAGCAGCGGGCCATCGTCATCGTCGTAGTCGATGCGTCCGACCCAGCGCGCGTCGTGTCCGTCGGCCGCCCCGCTCAGCAGGAAGCGGAAGCGGTAGCGGCCTTCGACACGGCAGAAAGGCGAGACGTGGAAGACCTTGCGGGCCTCGAGCGGCTCGCCGTCGCGCAGAGGCAGGCCATCAGCGCGCGCCAGCAGGTAGCAGTGCCGCTCGCCGAAAGTGTTGTTCACCTCGCAGACGATCGCGCGCAGCGCGCCGTCGGCACGGTGCGCGAACCAGAAGCTGACCGGGTTGAATACGTAGCCGAAGACACGCGGGAACGTGTGCAGCCAGACCTCACCGTCCGCATCGCGGATGCCTTCGCTGCGCAGCAGGTCGTCGATCCACGCAAGCAAAGGCCGGCCGTCGCCGTGATCGCGGTCCTGGACCGAGAAGACGCCCCACCTATTGAAACTCAACCACAGACTTGTCCATGGGCGGGCGGACAGCGACCGCAGGGGCAGGCGCAGGAAGAACCCCGGATAGGCGAACGCGTGGTGCACGGGCCGTAGCCGCGTGTGGCGGATCCGGCCGAAGCCGACCAGGGGGCTCGACAAAGTCATGCGGGCGGACAGTGGTACAGGCGTGTACATGGGGCTGATGTCGTTTTGGTCGACACAGTCTACACAATGAACTGATTAGTTCAAGTTGAAACTTGATGGTATAGTGGCAACACCTAGATTCCGGCTGGCCGGTACCCGGGCTGAGCCAGCGCATGTGTCATGTCCGCCAAGATCGCCGCTCTTGAGCCGCGCAGGATGTCGTTGAAGGAGCAGCAGCTGCGCCTGCGCGAGGACGTCATCCTCCAGGCCGTCAACGGTCTGCTTGCAGAGAAGGGCTTCGACCTGATGACGGTCGACGAGGTCGCGGCCGTCGTCGGCATAGCGAAGGCCAGCCTGTACAAGCATTTCGAGTCCAAGGAGATGCTGGCAGCCGCGGCGATGGTGCGGCTGCTCGACCGCACCTCCGAAGTGATGCGGGCCCAGCCCGATGCCGAGGCGCCGCTCGAAAAGCTGAAGGCCGTCGTGCGCTGGGCCGTGCGCGAGCACCTGGCAGGCCAGATGCCGTCGCTGCCGGCCACGCGCTCCACGTTGCGTGACGCGCTGATCCGCCACAAACCCTACGTCGACCGGCTGATCGAAGTCAGCGACCGGCTCGGCCAGTGGATCGAAGAGGCACGTGCGCGTGGCGAGATCACATCGTCACTGCCGTCCGAAGTCGTCCTCTACACGCTCTACGCCCGGGCCTGCGACCCGGTGTCCGACTACCTGAAGCTGGCGGGCATCTACCGTGACGACGAGATTGTCGAACTCGTCACGGCGACCTGCTTCGATGGACTGGCCGCGCGCCCGTCCCGGGTCCGCGCGGCGCGCGCTCCCGCGTAGTCAGGCGGCAGTCGGGGCTGCCGCCCGCGCGATCTGCTGCCGGAGTCCGGCGGCGACGGCGAGGCCGGACTTGAGCCCGTCTTCGTGGAAACCGTAGCCGGTCCATGCGCCGGCCAGCCAGATGCCGCGATGCCCCTGGACCTGCGCCAGCTGGTCCTGCGCTGCAATCGCGGAAGCGTCGAACACCGGGTGCGTGTAGTCGAATTCGGCGAGGACGGTGTCGGGGCGCGGCTCGTTGGACGGATTGAGCGAAAGGAAGACCGGAGTGCGGAACGGCAGTGGCTGCAGCCGGTTCAACAGGTAGGTGACCGAGACGTTGGGCTCGTCGCCACCCTCGCTCATGTAGTTCCAGGACGACCAGACCCGGCGCAGCCGGGGCATCAGCCGCACATCAGTGTGCAGCAGCGCGCGGTTGGGCTGGTATTTCACCTGGCTGACGAGCCGCTGCGTGACGGCGTCGCCACCCGGGAGCAGGCGGTGAGACTGATCGCTATGGCAGGCGAGAACCACGTGGTCGAAGAGCGCGCTGCCGGATCGGCTGTGCACGACCACTCCGCCGCGCGCCGGGTCCGGTTCGACCTTGGTCACCGGGTCGGCGGTCCGGATCTCGTGCAGCCCGGCCGCGATGAGCTGCACGTATTGCCGTGCGCCGCCGCGTACGGTGTACCACTGCGGGCGATCGTTCACTTGCAGCAGTCCGTGGTTGTGGCAGAAGCGTACGAAAGTCGCGACGGGATACTCGAGCATCGTGCTCATCGGACACGACCAGATTGCCGCCGCCATCGGCAGCAGGTACCACTGGCGGAACGGCGCCCCGTAGCGGTGTTTGTCGAGGAACTCCCCGAGCGAACTTCCGCCATCGCCCGTCTCCTGTTCGAGCGCGATACGCGTCGCATGCCGGTTGAAGCGCAGGATGTCGCGCAGCATCCACAAGAAGCGCGGCGAGAGTGCGTTGGTCCGTTGCGCGAACACGCCGTCGAGGTCGGTGCCGCTCCACTCGAGCCGACGTCGGCCCCGGGACACGCTGACGGCAAACGACATATCGCTCTTCGTGGTCGGCACGCCGAGCTCGGTGAAGAGCCGGATCAGATTCGGATAGGTGCGCTCGTTGAACACGAGGAAGCCGGTGTCCACCGGATGGGTCGTGCCGTCGAGCGAGACGTCGACGGTGTTGGTGTGCCCGCCGAGCCTCGGCTCGGCCTCGTACAGAGTGATGCGCGCCTCGCGGCGCAGGGCATGCGCGCAGCCGAGGCCGGAGATGCCGGAACCGATGATGGCGATTTTCATGGACTTGAATGCAGGAAGTTGCAGGCGAGGCCTGCCAGCGTGTGCGGTCCGTTCGATACCTTCAGGTCCAGGGCAGCCGGACTGTCCGATGCCGCGTCGCCGGACGCGCAGGACAGCTCTTGCGTGCCGGGGTCCTGCCCCGTGGTCAGTCTGGTTCCGCCTTGTTGCGCTCGATCAGCGCGTAGGCGGAGTGGTTGTGGATCGACTCGAAGTTCTCGGCTTCGATGACGTAGGCGGCGACGCGCACATCGGCGTCGAGCGCCGCCGCGATATCACGCACGACGTCCTCGACGAACTTCGGGTTGTCGTACGCGCGCTCGGTGACGTACTTCTCGTCGGTCCGCTTCAGCAGGCCCCAGACTTCGCAGGAGGACGCGTCCTCGGCGATGCGGATCTGCTCCTCGACGCGCATGTCCTCGGTAAGCTGCAGCGTCAGTGTCAGGTGCGCGCGCTGGTTGTGTGCGCCATAGTCGGCCACCTTCTTGCTGCACGGGCACAGGCTCGTGACCGGCACCACCACCTTCTGCGTATAGCGCGTCGAGGCACCGCGGCGCTCGATGGCGAGCGTCAGCTGGTAGTCCATCAGGCTCTCGACGCCGGACACCGGGGCCGACTTCAGCACGAAGTAGGGCAGGCGCAGCTCGACGTAACCTTCGCGCGCGTCGAGCCTGTGCAGCATGCGCTCGAGCAGCGCATGCGCGGACGCATGCGACAGCGCGTCGCGATGGGACTGCAGCACGTCGATGAAGCGCGACATGTGCGTGCCCTTCTGCTCCGCCGGGAGCGCCACGTACATGTCGACGGAGGCGACCGTGGGCTGCGGGCCGCGCGCGGTCGCCACCATCATCGGATGCGTGAGCGACTTCACGCCGACGCGCTGGATGGCGAGGTTGCGGGCGTCCGCCGCGGACTGGACGTCCGGGAGGTACATGTTGTCGGGGGCGTTCATGGCAAACCGTTATTGTCGCCGAAGTCGCCGCAAACCCGGCCGGCGGGCCGCCGGCCCCTAGGGATTCCCGAGCAGAGACTCGATCTGGCCGGTCAGCTTGCTGTCGAGCGGCTCGACCTGGCTCGGAAACGAACCAACCACCTTGCCGTCGCGGCCGAGCAGGTATTTGTGGAAGTTCCAGCGCGGTGCCTGGCCCGAATCCCTGGCCAGCGCGGCAAACAGCGGATTGGCGCCGCTGCCCTTGACCGACGACTTCGCAAACATCGGGAACTTCACGCCGTAGGTGTTGAAGCAGAAGTCGGCGATCTCCTTGTTGCTGTCCTTCTCCTGGTTGCCGAAGTCGCCCGATGGAAAGCCGAGGATCGTGAAGCCGCGCTTCGAGTACTGCGCATACAGCTTCTCCAGCCCCTCGTACTGGGGTGTGAAGCCGCAATAGCTGGCGGTGTTGACAACCAGCACGACCTGGCCGCTGTACTGGCAGAGGTTCTGCGGCTTGTCGTCCTGCAGGCGCGCGAACGTGTGATTCAGCAACGTGGGACAGGTCTGGGCGGCGGCCGGTGCAGCGGCCAGGAGTGCCGCGACAGCGGTAGCGAGCAGGGTGCGTATCAGAGTCATGACAGTCGACGTCAGGTTCGGGGATGGTCCGATCATCCCAAGGCCGCATTCGTGGTGTCAACGAAGCGTGCCCGGTCACGGCGACCATGTCCTTACGCGTTGTGGGGCCGTCGGGTTCGAATGCTGGACAATGCCCGTCCCACCACCGACGGAGCCGCCATGAATCTTGCAGACCGGGTTGCGGTGATCACCGGGGCCGCGCAGGGCATCGGCGCGGCCTGTGCGCGCATCTTTGCCGAGCAGGGCGCCCGCGTCGTCATCGGGGATGTCAACGAAGTCGGGGCTGCAGCGCTGGCGAAGGAGATCGCCGCCGCCGGCGGTTACGCGATGGCGCGTCGCGCGGACGTCGGCGCGCGCGCCGATTGCGAAGCGCTCGTCGAGCACGCGGTTTCGCACTTCGGCCGGCTCGACGTCCTCGTCAACAATGCCGGCATCGTGCATGCGGCCGATTTTCTCGATCTGACCGAAGAGGACTTCGACCGGGTGCTGCGCATCAACCTCAAGGGCGCGTTCCTGTGTGCGCAGGCGGCGGCGCGCCAGATGATCGCGCAGGACGCGCGGCCCGACGGCAACCGCGGCGTCATCGTCAATGTCTCGAGCGTCAATGCGGTGCTGGCGATTGCCAACCAGGTGCCCTACACCGTGAGCAAGGGGGGACTCAACCAGCTGACCAAGGTGATGGCTCTGGCACTGGCGCCGCGCGGCGTGCGCGTGATGGGTGTCGGCCCCGGCTCCATTGCCACCGAGATGCTGAAGACCGCGGTACTGACCAACGAGGCGGCGCGCAGCCGCATTCTGTCGCGTACGCCGCTGGGCCGCCTGGGCGAGCCGGACGAGATCGCGCGCACCGTGGCTTTCCTCGCGAGCGACGACGCCTCGTACCTGACCGGCACGACGCTTTATCCGGACGGCGGGCGGCTGGCGTTGAACTACGTGATGTAGGGCCGGCCAGCGCTGCGCCTGCGTTCGCCGATGACCGAGCATTCGCCACGCCACGAACGCTGGATGCTGGCCACGCTGGCCGTCATCCAGTTCACGGCGACGCTCGACTTCATGGTGATGATGCCGCTGGCGCCGCAGTTCACGCGCCTCTTCGGTCTCAGCGCGCAGCAGTTCGGCTTCCTGATCTCGGCCTATACGTTCGCTGCCGCGGGCGCGGGCCTGCTGGCGTCGCTCTTCATCGAGCGCTTCGATCGCAAGCGGCTGCTGCTTGCGATCTACGCGGGATTCGCCGCGTCGGCCCTGGTCACAGCAAGCGCGCAGTCCTATCCGATGCTGCTCACCGCCCGCGCGCTGGCCGGAATGTTCGGCGGCGTACTCGGAGGGGTCGTGTTCACGATCATCGGCGACTCGGTGCCTGAGTCGCGTCGCGGCCGTGCCACCGGCATCGTCATGACGTCGTTCTCGATCGCGACCGTGGCGGGAGTGCCCGCCGCGCTGCTGCTCAGCAATCTCTACAACTGGCGCGCGGCCTTCCTGCTGGTGGCCGCGCTCGGCGTCGGCTGCGCGGTCGTGGCCCGGCGCACGCTGCCCAGCGTGGTCCATCCGGGGCGCCATCGCCAGCACAACGCATGGGCGGATTTCCTGCGCACGCTGACGTTTCCCAACCACCTGCGGGCGTTCTTCTTCACTCTGCTGCTGATGGTGTCCGGCTTCACGGTGATTCCCTACGTCAGCCTGTACCTGACGTCAAACGTCGGCCTGCCGGAGCGCGACCTGCCGCTGGTCTACCTGGCCGGCGGCGTCGTGACCTTCTTCACCGCGCGACTGATCGGCCGCTGGGCCGACCGCGTGGGCAAGCGGCAGGTCTACCGGTACGTCGCGTGGACGTCGCTGGTACCGCTGCTGGCAGTGACGCACGCGCCGCCGCTGCCGCTCGTGGGCGTCCTGGCGCTGACAACGCTGTTCTTCGTGTTCGTCCCGGGCCGCATGGTGCCGGCGATGGCGGTGGTGACCAGTGCGGCCCGGCCCGGCGCCCGCGGCTCCTTCATGACGCTGAACAGCGCCATCATGCAGATTGGTTCCGGCGTTTCGGCGACGCTGACCGGCGCGATCGTGCAGCGCACCGCGGCCGGCACGCTGGTGCACTACAACTGGGTGGGCTACTTCGCGGCGATCGCCACCGTGATCGCGATCGCATGGGTCAGCAAGGTGCGTGCGCTCGATGCCGTGCCCGTGCCGCCAACTGCAGTCAGGTCCTAGTGGCCTGTGACAGGCAGTCCGGGAGGGAGGGGCGCGCCACGCGGGTCGCGTCGATTGGCCGTCGTGCAGTCGCAAGGCGGGCGACCAAGCGATCGGCCGCGCAGGCGCGCGGCGCGGTCCCGTGCGCTGTCAGTCCCGCGACGGGCGCTTCTTCTTCTCGATCGGCGCGGGCTCACCTTTCGCCGGGGCGGAATCGGAGGCGACGGCGGCGATGCGGGCAAACTGATCCTGCAGCGTGTGCCACCAGGCCGCCGGGTTGAGCGCATCGTCGGCGAGCGAGGGACCTTGCGGCGCCGGCTTCTTTCTCTTCCGCGCGGGCTTCTCGGCCGGCGCGGGTTCTTCGTGTTTGGCGGCCGCGGCGAAGGCCGACGACAGGTCTGGCGCCGGCGGTGTGAAGGCCGGGCGCGCGGGCTCCGCCGTCCCCATGATCGGTGCCAGCATCGCACCGCTGATGCCCTTGAGCGTCGCAATGGTCGCTCGCTGCACTTCGAGCGTCTGGATCGTCGTGCGCAGCATGCTCGCGTTGAGTTCCAGCCACTGGGCCACTGCACGCAGGTCGGCGATGCGCTTGTCGAGTTCGTTGATGTCGACGGTCGGCGCGAGCATGCTCGGCATCTGCTGCGGCATGCCCATCGAGGCGAAATTGCCGGGTGTCGGCATGCCCATGCCGCCCCACATCTTCTGTATCAGGTCGAATGTCTCTCCCATCGCCCCGAGCGGCGAGGTCATCGAAGGCTTGGTGGCCATGCGGGCTCCCTGGAGTGTGCCTACCGCCGCGCGGGCGCGGCGACCTGCTGGTTGATGGCGCCGAAGATCGACTGGCCGTGTGCATCGAACATCTCGATGCGCACGCGATCACCGTACTTCATGAACGGCGTGACCGCAGTGCCGGTCTCGATCATCTCGAGGCTGCGCTTCTCCGCGATGCAGCAGTAGCCGCGGCTGCGATCGAGGTTGGACACGGTGCCGGACCCGATGATCGATCCCGCGCCGAGCCTGCGCGTGCGCGCCACGTGGGCAATCAGCTGGCCGAAGTCGAACGTCATGTCGTCACCGGCATTGGGTGCTCCGACCCTGGCGTCGTTCCAGTGCACAGTGAGCGGCAGATGCACCTTGGCGTCGCGCCACGCATCGCCAAGCTCGTCCGGCGTGACCGCGACCGGCGAGAACGCCGTCGCCGGCTTGCTCTGGAAGAAGCCGAAACCCTTTGCCAGTTCCGCGGGGATCAGGTTGCGCAGGCTGACGTCGTTCACGAGCATCAGCAGGCGGATGTGCGCGGTCGCGTCGGCGGCGCGGGTGCCCATCTTGACGTCGCCGGTGATCACTGCGACCTCGGCCTCGAAGTCGATGCCGTAATCCTCGCTCGGGCAGACGATGGGCTCGTGCGCGCCGAGCAGATCGTCGGATCCGCCCTGGTACATCAGCGGATCGGTCCAGAACGAAGGCGGCATCTCGGCGCCGCGCGCCTTGCGTACCAGTTCGACGTGATTCACGTACGCCGAGCCGTCGGCCCACTGGTAAGCGCGCGGCAGCGGCGCCATGGCGAGGCGCGCATCGAAGGCAAACGCGTGACGCGCGCGCCCCTCGTTCAGTGTCTGGTACAGCTCGTCGAGCTGGGGAGCGATGAAGTTCCAGTCGTCCAGTGCGTTCTGGAGCCGGCCCGCAATGCCGGCCGCGTGGTGCGCCAGCGTCAGGTCGCGGGACACGACCGCTAGCTGCCCATCGCGCGAGCCATCCTTCAAGGTGGCGAGCTTCATCTGGGGATGTCGGGCCTTGGGCCGGAAAGGAAGCCGGTATCTTAGCGGCGGGGCCTGTCGGCGCGGCGGGCCCACCGAGCATTGTGCGTCAGCCGCAGACGATGAATACACCGACCCCGTTGAACGAACTGCGTCGCGGCGGCTTCCGCCGTGGCGTCGTCGTGCTGCTGGTCGTGCTGCTGATGCATGCGTGGGCCCTGCTTACGGTGCGGCGCGAACTCGCGATGGCGTCGCCGCAGACGCTGACGCAGACGACGATCAATGTGGCGTTGCTGAAGCCGCCACCACCGGCTGCAGTGCCTGCACCGGCGCCGGCACCGGCTCCTGCGCCGCGCAAGGTGGCGCCGACACCACGCACGCCGACGGTGACAGCAGCTCCGGCGCCGGCGCCCGTCGCCGCGCCGGCACCGCCTGAGCCTGTGGCCGAGCCTCCGCCGCCGCCGCCGCTTCCGGAGCCGCCGCCCGCACCTCCGCCGGTGGCCGCGCCGGCGACGGCTGGGCCCGATGCGGTGATGCAGGGAGTGAAGGACGCGCCGAAGCAGGGGCGCATCGCCTACCGCACGACGTATTCGCGGCTGCGCGGCATCGAAGCCTTGACCTACGTCGACTGGTCGATTGATCTGGAGCGCGGACGCTACGAGTTGTGGTTGCGTGTGATCGACCCGGCCGGCTTGCTCGATCTGCGCTCGACCGGCGAGCTCAAGTCCTTCGGCATCGCGCCCGGGCGTTACGTCGAGCGTGTGGACATCGCCAACCGTGAACTGTCGGTCGACTTCGACTGGAGCCAGCACCTGGCGCGCTTCGCAGGCCGCGGCGAGGGCGAACCGATGCCGTTCGAGGAGGGCACGCAGGATCCGTTGTCGCTGCAGTTCCACCTGCCGCTGCTCGCACAGGCGTACCCGTGGCGCTTTTCGCCGGGCTCGCAGATCAGCTTCCAGGTCGCGCGGCGCAAGGTCGAGACCTACACCTTTTCCGTCGTCGGATTCGAAACGGTGCGGATCCAGGGCAGGGATGTCGCGGCGCTGAAGATCGTCCGTCCGAAGACGCCCGAGTCGAATCGAAGCGTCGAATTCTGGATTGCGCCCGAACTCGACTGGATCCCCGTGCGCCTGCGCTTCGTCGATACAAACGACGAGGTGTGGTTCAGCGAACTCGCGAATCTCCCGGGCACCGAGGCTCCGGTGCCCGCCAGTCAGCAGGAGCGGATCAAGCCCTAGACGGATCGCTCAGCACGGCGGTGAGGACGGGCATGCGCGAGCGGCCGAGAATACCGTCGACCTCCATGTCGGACATTTCGGCCGACAGCTGCATGCCCTCGCCGAGGATTTCGCCCAGCACTGCTTCAATTGCGCACGCTGCCTGAGTCAGCTCGTCGGCGGAATCGGCCGCCATGGCGTCCTCGAGCGCCGCTTCCAGACTGGCACCGAGCCGTTGCGCACCGTCGTTCGTGGCGTCCAGCGCGAACTCGAGCAGCCGCGCTTCCCGGGCCAGCGCCGCAAGCCGCTCGGCCAGGCGCGCCGGGTCGTACGGTGCGCTCGCGCTGCACGAGGCAGGCAGATCGTCGTCTTGCATGGGTTCTCCGAACGGGCAACGATAGCCGCACGCGTGTTCGTGCGCCACTCCAGCGGTGCGGGATGTTGACGCAGGCTGCGCGTTGCCGCAACCGGCGCAGCGGACGCGGAGCCGCCGCGCCGGGCGGGCGCTCAGGCCGCCTTCTGCGGCATGCGGATCACCTGCGCGGAGGTCTGCCCGCGCAGCCGTGCCAGCAGCGCGGACCACTTCTCACGGACCAGCGCAAGATTCCGCTCCTTGACGTGCCCATAGCCGCGGATCTCGTCCGGAAGGCTTGCCAGCTGCAGCGCGACCGCGCGGTTGTCCGGATTCAGCCGCGACAGCACATCGTCCAGCGTCGCCTCGTATTCGGCGATCAGCGCGCGCTCCGTGCGGCGTTCCTGGGTGTAGCCGAAGACATCGAACGGCGTGCCGCGCAGGCCCTTCAGCTTCGACAGCAGCGCGAACACCGGCAGGACCCAGGGACCGAAGTGCATCTTCCTGATGCGCCCTGTGGCCGGATCCATGCGCGCCATCAGCGGCGGTGCCAGATGGAAGTGCAGGCTGTAGTCGCCTTCGAACTGCGCCGCGATGCGGGCGCGGAAACCCGGATCCGAATGGAGCCGCGCCACTTCGTACTCGTCCTTGTAGGCGAGCAGCTTGAAGTAGTTGCGGGCGACCGCCTGCGCAATGTCGCCCGACTGCAGCCGGTCGGACTCGACGCGACGCACGCGCTCGACGAAATCGGTGTAGCGCTTTGCGTAGGCGGCATTCTGATAAGCGGCCAGGAACTCGGCACGGCGCGCGACGATGTCCTCGAGCGAGGATGCAAAGCGCTTCAGCTCGACGACGTTGCTGGCTGCGTCCGGAAACGCAATGCGCCGCACGGCGTCGACGTCGTGCGCGGCGAACCGGCCCCACTCGAAGGCCTTCCGGTTCGACTCGACCGCGACACCGTTGAGTTCGATGGCGCGCAGCAGGGTTTCGTGCGCAAGCGGAAGCCAGCCTTTCTGCCACGCGTAGCCGAGCATGAAGGGGTTGGTGTAGATGCCGTCCCCCATCAGCGCGGTGGCAATTCCGCTGGCGTCGACGAAGGAGCAGTCGTCGTCCGACCCGACTGCGTCCCGCACCTGCTGGGCGAGGCCGCCGCCGCCGAACTGCCAGTCCGGGTTGCGCACGAAATCCGCCGTGGGCGACTCGGCCGTGTTGACGACGGCCCTGGTCTTGCCGAACTGGATCTTCGACAGCGCCTCGTTGCTGGTCGTGACGATGAGGTCGCAGCCGAGGACGACGTTGGCCTCGCCCATCGCGATGCGCGTGGAATAGAGGTCGGCCGGCGTCGGCGCGATCTGCACGTGCGAAAACACCGCGCCGCCCTTCTGTGCCAGGCCGGCCATGTCGAGCACCGACACGCCGCGCCCTTCGAGGTGCGCGGCCATGCCCAGCAACTGGCCAATCGTCACGACGCCGGTGCCGCCCACTCCGGTCACGACGATCCCGTAGTTGCCGCGCTGCTTCATTCCCGGCGGCGTTGGCTCCGGCACCGCTGGCATTGCGCCGGCAATCGACGCCTTGCCCTTTCTCAGCTTGCCACCCTCGACCGTGACGAAACTGGGGCAGAAGCCGTTGACGCAGGAGTAGTCCTTGTTGCAGGTGGACTGGTTGATCTGGCGCTTGCGGCCGAATTCCGTCTCGAGCGGCTCGACCGAGAGGCAGTTGGACTTGACGCCGCAATCGCCGCAGCCCTCGCACACGAGGTCGTTGATCACGACGCGGCGCGCCGGATCCGGGAACACGGTCTTCTCGGGCGTGTTCTTCTTGCGGCGGCGGCGCTTTTCGGACGCGCAGGTCTGGTCATAGATCAGCACCGATACGCCGGGGTATTCGCGCAGCTCGCGCTGGATGCGGTCGAGCTCGTCACGGTGATGCACCGTGACGCCGGGTGCCAGCTTCCACGCGTCACCGGTCGCCCCATGCGCGTTGACCGCGCTGTGGTCGAGCTCGCTGGTGGCGTCGTACTTGCTCGGCTCGTCGGTGACGATGACGATCTTCTTCACGCCTTCGGCGTGCATCTGCTGCGTGATCTGCGGCGCGGTGATCTGGCCGTCGGTCGGCTGGCCGCCGGTCATCGCCACCGCGTCGTTGAACAGGATCTTGTAGGTGATCGGCACATTGGCCGCGACTGCGGCGCGCACCGCCATCGAGCCCGAGTGGAAGTAGGTGCCGTCGCCGAGGTTGGCAAAGATGTGCTTCTCGCTGGTGAAGGGCGCCTGACCGATCCACGGCACGCCCTCGCCGCCCATCTGCGTGTAGGTCGAGGTGTTGCGGTCCATCCACACGACCATGTAGTGGCAGCCGATGCCGGCCACCGCGCGCGAACCCTCCGGCACCCTGGTCGACGTGTTGTGCGGACAGCCCGAGCAGAACCACGGCTTGCGCTCCGCGACCACACGGGGCTTCGCGAGAGCCTTCTCCTTCGCGTCGATGATCGCCAGTCGCGCCTGCATGCGCGCGCGGATGTCCGACGGCAGCTCCAGCTTGCCGATCCGCTGCGCGATCGCCTTCGCGACGATCGCGGGGGAAAACTCGTACGCCGCCGGCAGGATCCAGTTGCCCTGCGGGATAGACCACTCGCCGCCGTCCTTCTCGTCGAACTTGCCGATCACGCGCGGGATGCGTTTGCCCTTGCCGATCCAGTTGAAGAGCTCCTCCTTCACCTGGTATTCGATCATCTGGCGCTTTTCCTCGACGACGAGGATCTCCTCCAGACCTTCGGCGAAGGTGCCAATCGAGTGCGCCTCGAGCGGCCACACCATGCCGCACTTGAAGAGCCGGATCCCGATCTGCCGGCAGGTCTCCTCGTCGAGGCCGAGGTCGGCAAGAGCCTGCCGCGTGTCGAGGTAGGCCTTGCCGCTGGCGACGATGCCGAAGCGCGCATGCGGTGAATCGATCACCGTGTAGTTGAGCCGGTTGGCACGGCAGTAGGCGAGCGCCGCATACAGTTTGTAGTCGAGCAGACGCGCTTCCATCTCGAGCGGGCTGTCCGGCCAGCGGATGTTGAGACCGCCCGGAGGCATGTGGAAATCCTCGGGCAGGCGGATATCGAGGTGCGCCGGATCGACGATGACCGACGCCGAAGCCTCGACCACTTCCGTCACCGTCTTCATCGCGACCCAGACGCCCGCGTGGCGGCTCATCGCGAAGCCGTGCAGGCCGAGGTCGAGATACTCCTGCACCGTGGCCGGATACAGCACCGGAATCATGCAGGCCTTGAAGACGTGATCCGACTGGTGCGGCAGCGTCGACGACTTGGCGCCGTGGTCGTCGCCGGCCAGCGCGAGCACGCCGCCGTGGCGGCTGGTGCCGGCCGCGTTCGCGTGCTTGAACACGTCGCCGCACCGGTCCACTCCCGGCCCCTTGCCGTACCACATCGCGAACACGCCGTCGTACTTCGCGCCTTCGAACATCCCGACCTGCTGCGTGCCCCAGACGCTGGTGGCGGCGAGGTCCTCATTGAGCCCCGGCTGGAAGCGCACGTGATGGTGCTCGAGGTGCTTCTTCGCTTTCCACGCCGTCTGGTCGACGCCGCCGAGCGGTGAACCGCGGTAGCCGGTGATGAAGCCCGCGGTGTTGAGACCGGCAAGCGCGTCGCGCTGCCGCTGCAGCATCGCGAGCCGGACCAGTGCCTGCGTACCGCTCATATAGGCGCGGCCGCGGTCGAGCGTCCATTTGTCGTCGAGGGTGACCTCCGCCAGTGCGCGGCGGACGGCGTCGGGAAGGGGCGCGTTCATCGAGACTCCAGCCAAAAATCGTGTTCTTGGGAGCGCGACAGTCGGGAAGGGTGCCCCTCAGCCGCGCGGCCGGAAGGCGCCTTGTGGGAGCCTTCGGCGGGTGTCCGCGTCGAGCGGAATTCAGAGTGGGCGCGAGCGTAACACCGCGCCCGCACGCTCTCAATCGTCTGACGCGGTGACTCCCGCCATACAGCCGGTTCATCGTCCGGACAGGTATCCTGAGCTGCGCGCTCCCGGGGAAATTCACCATGCGGCGAGCATTGCTGATCATGGCACTGGCCACGCCGGTCGTCGGCGCGGCGCAGGTCCTCGACCTCTCCGGGCTGGGCGCGGTCGCCGCCGCCTGCACGGATTTCGACGACTACGTCAACGGCGCGTGGAAGCAGGCGACGCCGATCCCGGCCGATCGTGCACGCATCGGCAGCTTCGACACCCTGCGCGACGAGAGCCGACTCACGGTCATCCGGGCTTTGGCGGGCGCTGCACGCGATCCCGCGCTGCTCGACACGCCCGGCAAGCGCCTGGCCGAGGCGTTCTATGCGAGCGGCATGGACGTCGCTGCCGTCGAACGGCGCGGCCTCGCCTCTGTTCGGCCACTGCTCAGCCGCATCGACAGGCTGGACGATCGCGCCCAGTTGCCGGCGCTGCTGGGCGCACTGGCACGGTACGGCATCGATGCACCGCTGCGCGCGGGCGTCGCGCCGGACGCGAAGGATCGACGGCGCTACATCGTCGGCGTCGATCAGGGCGGCCTCGGACTGCCCGACCGCGAAGACTATTTCCACGAGGACACGCGCACGCTCGACCTGCGCCGAGCCTATGAGGCATACCGGCTGCGCCTGGCGCGGCTGGTCGGAGCGGCCGATCCCGCGGCGGCCGCGGCATCGAGCTTCGACCTGCAGAAGGAGTTCGCGGCCGCATCGCAGACACGGGTCGAACGCCGCGACCCCAACACGGTGTACCAGCTCAATACGTTGCAGACACTGACCCAGCGTGCGCCCGGATTCGACTGGGCGGCATTCTTCAAGGCATTCGGTCGTGCCGATCCCGGCGACATCAACCTCGTTTCCCCGAAGTTCGTCACCGTGTTCGCGAAGGCGGCGGCCGAAGCGCCGCTCGCGGCCTGGCGCGCGTACCTGCGCGAGCGTGTGCTCGACGAACTGGCGCCGACGCTGCCCACGGCGTTTGTCGAAGCGCGCTTCGACTACCGCGGCATGGCGATACGGGGTGTCGAGAGGGACGTGCCGCGCGCCGACCAGGTGATCAACCTGATCACCGGTCAATTCGGATCCGAGCCGCTGGCCGAAGGCCTGGGCCAGCTGTACGTGGCGCACGCGTTCTCGCCGGAAGCGAAAGCGCGCGCGGTGCAAATGGTCGGCGACATCAAGGCGGCGATGCGGGAGCGCATCGAGAGGCTCGACTGGATGAGTCCGGGCACCCGACGGAACGCACTCGCGAAGCTGGACGCGATGGCCCTGAAGATCGGCTACCCCGACCGTTGGAAGTCCTACGACGGTCTCGTCATCGAGCGCGACGATTTTTCCGGAAACTGGCTGCGCGCGCGCGCCTGGGCATTCGACGACCGGCTCGCCGACCTCGACAAACCGGTCGACCGCGGGCGCTGGGGCATGAGCCCTCATCTGGTCAATGCGTACGCCGGTGGGCTCAATGACATCGTCTTTCCGGCCGCGATCCTGCAGCCGCCGTTCTTCTACGTCGAGGGCGATCCGGCCGCAAACTACGGTGCGATCGGCTCGGTCATCGGGCACGAGATCACGCACCACTTCGACGATCGTGGGCGACAGTTCGACCGTTTCGGCAACCTCGCCGACTGGTGGTCGCCCGAAGACGCGGCCCACTATGTGGCGCGTGCCACGCGGCTGGCGCGGCAGTATTCCGGCTACACGCCGGCCCCGGGGCAGTCGATCGATGGCCAGCAGACGCTCGGGGAGAACATCTCCGACCTGGGCGGCGTGAAGATCGCCTATGACGGACTGCAGATCGCGCTGGCGCGTCAGCCGGTCGGCCCCATCGACGGGCTGTCGCAGGACCAGCGCTTCTTCATCTCCTATGCAACGATCTGGCGCGCGCAATACCGCACCCAGGCCCTGCTGGACCAGCTGCGCACCGGGCAGCATTCTCCCAGCCGCTATCGCGTGCTCGGGCCGCTCGCGAATTTCCCCGCCTTCGCGAAGGCCTTCGGCTGTCCGGTCGACGCACCGATGATGCGACCCCCGGTCGAACAGATCACGATCTGGTGAACCAGACGCCGGGTCAGGCTCGACGGCGGCGGGCGGTGACGCGGCCGATCGCGAGGGTGGTCTTCAGTGCGACTCGCTCGGCATGACGGTGAAATCCAGCAGCCGGCCACGCCGGATCACGCGCACACTCGTGGTGCGATCGATGCGTCCGGCGTCGAGCAGGCGCTGCAGCACGTCGATGCCGCTCACCGGCACATCGGCCGCGGCGATCAGCAGATCGCCGTCTTCGATGCCCGCACGTGCCGCCGGGGAATCCTTCTGCACTTCGATCACGCGCACGGCGGAGGCCTGGACCAGACCGTGCGCGCGTTGCAGCCGCCGGTCGACCGGCACCGTGGCCCCGCTGACGCCGAGGTAGGCACGGCGCACGCGGCCGTGGGCGAGCAGCTGCGCAAGCACCCAGCGCACGGTATCGACGCCGGTGGCGAAGCAGATCGCCTGCGCACCGGCGATCATCGCGGTATTGAGCCCGATGACGTGGCCCGCGGAATTGACGAGCGGCCCGCCGGAGTTGCCGGGATTCAGCGCCGCGTCGGTCTGGATGATGTCGTCCATCAGCCGCCCGCTGGCCGCCCGCAGCGAACGCCCAAGCGCCGAGATCACTCCGGCCGTGACGGTGTTCTGGAAGCCGAGCGGATTGCCGATCGCGATCGCGATCTGCCCGACGCGCAGTGAGGCCGAGCGCCCCAGTTCGGCCACAGGGAGACGATCCGCGCCCACGCGCAGCACCGCGACATCGGTCTCCGGATCCTCACCGATCAGATCGGCGTCGAATTCCCTGCCGCTGGCAAAGGCCACGCGCAGGTTGCTCGCCTCGTGAACGACGTGGCTGTTGGTGAGCAGATAGCCGTCCGGCGTGAAGGCAAAACCGGACCCCGTTCCGCCGGCCTGACCCCGCATGCCGCGACGTTTGCGGACGGACACGAGCGCCACGGCGGGGCCCACCCGTTCGACCGCATGGACGATCGCAGCGGAATACGCATCCAGCAGCGGCCCCTCACCAGCCGGTCCGGAGATGGAGGCCGGCGACTCGCTCGCCGGGTCGCCCAGCGCGAGATCACGAACATTCACGTCGAGCGTCATTGTCGCGATATAGGTGCAGGCAGCGGGCTTTCAATCGCGTCCTTGCTCACCACGTCGCGGGCATGGCCTTGCTGCCGATTGCCGCGCCCGTTTCATGGGACCAGAATGCGCGGCTGCGGACGACGGCCAGTCGCTGCGCAGCGGGCCACACCGCCGCGCGATCGGCGTAAAGGGGGTAGCGCGCGTGGGCAAGACTCGGCTCGAAGCATTCAGCGACGGGGTGATCGCCATCATCATCACCATCATGGTGCTGGAGATGAAGGTCCCGCACGGTGAGACGGTCGATGCGCTGCTGCCGCTGCTGCCGGTGTTCCTGAGCTACGTGCTGAGTTTCGTGTACGTCGGCATCTACTGGAACAATCACCACCATATGCTTCACGCCAGCAACCGGGTCTCCGGCCGCGTCCTCTGGGCGAACCTTCATCTGCTGTTCTGGCTGTCGCTGTTCCCCTTTGCCACCGGCTGGATGGGCGAGAACCACTTCGCCGCGACACCGTCGGCGCTCTACGGAGTGGTCCTGCTGATGGCGGCCTGCGCCTACTGGATGCTGCAGCAGGCGATCATCGCCACCGAGGGTCCGGCGTCGATCCTCCGGACCGCCGTCGGTGCGGACTGGAAGGGCAAGCTGTCGCCGCTGCTCTACATCGTTGCGATCATTTCGGCCCGGTTCGCGCCGTGGCTTGCGCAGGCCATCTATGTGGCCGTTGCGCTGATCTGGCTGATTCCGGACCGACGCATCGAACGTGTGCTGCCGCGGCATGGGGGCGGCCCGGGCGCCAGGTAGCGCGGCGCGTCCGGACTGCTGCGACCGGTGCCGATCCCGGCTTGAGGTGACGGGCACGGCAGATTCGTGGTACGTCCCGCGTGCACCTGCGGCGCAGAATCATTGCGGGGTGCGTCTCAGCGATCCGGTGATCTGGAACCGGAGCATCACTCACCTCTGAAGCGGCCTTGACGCGACGGCGTGCTTCACCGCAAGTCCGGCGGCAACCCGCCCGCCCGGCTCCTGTCTCGAGTCCTGTTCAAATCGAAAGCGAGGCATCGAAATGGCAGAAACGAATCAGATGGAGGTCCCGTGTTGTCCGCCACTGTCCAGGGACAAGGTCTGTGACGTGCTCGACTTCCACTACCGCCTCACGCACCCGACGACAGTCGTGGCGGGCAATCGGCGGGTGCAGGTGGAAGTCCTGATTCACGTCCGGTTCGAGCGCTGCCCTGGCCCGATGACGCTGGGCGATCTCGCCTACAGCACCACGCTGCTGCCCGGTGAAAAGGTCAGGCTCTTCACGTCGGACCGGCGCAGCCGCTTCACTTTCGACAGCAGCACCAAGGTGAGCTACCGCAACGAACAGACCAGTGAGGAGCGCTACTACAGCGCGAGCCTGCACGACTTCATGTCGGACGTCTCGGTGCGCGATTCCGGTTCCGCGTCCTCCTCCAATCGCGGATCGGCGAAGGGTCATGCGGGAACCAGCGGCGCGATCCAGAGCTTCTTCGGCGGCGCCAGCGTGGATGTGAGTGGATCCTACGAGGCGTCGTCGACCAGCGACTTCCTGCGCGAACTTTCCCAGCATGCGTCCAGCAGCGACCGCCGCGCCGAAATCGGCACGAGGGCGGCCAGCTCGGTGTCAGTCGGGGAAGTCTCGAGCCGCACCCACACGGAAAGTGAGTCGTCGGATCACTTCGAGTCGGCCTCGCGGGAGTTTTCCAATCCCAACAAGTGCCATGCGGTGACGTTCTTCTTCTACCAGATCAACCAGACGCAGACCGTGCGATTCAAGATTGTCGCGATCCAGCGTCGCGTCATTGACCCGGCCGCCGACACGCGTGTCACCAACAACCCGTTCGTGGCGGACGGTGACGTCTCGGCGATCCCGAACGCCGTCCTTGCGACTGATGTCAATCGCCTGCAGGTCGAGGAGATCGGGCGTGCCAGCGAACTGGCCCGGCTGCGTGCGAGCGCGACGGTGGCGGGCAGTGTGATCGGAGCGACCGTTGCGGCCGCCGCTATCCGGACTGCGGCCCCCGAAGTCGCGCCGATCCCGGCAGCCGCCAAAGCCCGTGCGCTCGCGCAGGTCGACGCTGCCCTGCAGAAGCAGGGGCTGATCGACAAGAAGGGCCAGGTCACGGAAGACGTCGTGACCGAGCTGTCTTTCGAGCGGGTCAGTTCCCTGCCGACGCCGGGGCTGCTGGTCAAGGGCTGCCTCGACGACTGCGACATCTGTGAGCCGTCACTCGATCGGGAGATCGAACTCGACCTCGAGCGCAAGGCGCTGGAAAACGAACTGCTCAAGAAGCAGATCGAATTGCTGGAGAAGTCCCAGCAGTATCGATGCTGCCCCGTCGGAGAGGAGGAAGCGACGGAGACTTCGTAGCTGCGGACGCTCGAGGCCGGCGGTCTGACCGAAACGCGCGAAGCAAGGCCGCTTGGCGGCGCTGCCCGCGCGCGGGCAGCGTCCGGCCGCCAAAGAGTGCGGCGGACCGATTCCTGCTGAAACGTCGGGCGATCGCGGCGCGGTGCACTGCGTCGCAGCGATGAGCTACGGCGTCGGCATCGGCTGCCGGTCCTTCAGCCGCAGCCAGCCGCGCGCGATGCGGTAGATCGCCCAGATGCCGAGTGCGAAGAAGCCGATCGCCCAGATGGCGAAGCCGACGATGACAACGGTGAATACCAGGCCCACGATCCCGACGATGACCGCCCACAGCAGGGCCCACCAGAACGTGCGGATCTGCCACGAGAAGTGCGAGTCGAGCCACGTGCCGCGCACCTCGCTGCGTTTCACGTAATTGATGATCACCGCGATGATCGAAGGCCAGCCGAAGAGGAAGCTGCCGAGGACCGAGGCCGCACCGAACGCGCCGATGACGATCCCCAGCGTGTGCAGCGCATAGACGACATGTGTCGTCGTGACCAGTGATTCGTGCGGCGAGGTCGGCGGTGTGGCGGCCATGGGCTTGAGCGTTGGTGGTCCGGGGCGCGCAGCATAGCGCGCTGCCTGATTCCGCCACGCTGATGCGGGACGTCGCGCCGGAGCTGACCATTCGGTATCGTTGCGCGCTCTCCGGAGATGCAACGATGACCGAAGAAAATCCCCTACTTACCGAGTGGAAAACGTCGTACAGCTTGCCGCCGTTCGACGCGGTCCGACCCGAACAATTCGCGCCTGCATTCGAGGTCGCGCTGAAGCGGCATCACGAGGAAATCCAGGCGATCGCAACGCAGGAGTCCAGCCCCACCTTCGACAACACCATCGCCGCATTCGACGCGAGCGGACGGCTGCTGGCCCGCATCGGCCACCTGTTTCACAACCTGTGCAGTTCCGAAACGTCGGCTGCGCTGCAGACGGTCGAGCGCGCGATGGCGCCGCGGCTGGCCGCGCATCACAGCGCGATCTCCCTTAATGAACCGCTCTTCGCGCGCATCGACGCGCTGCACGCGCGCCGTGAGTCGCTCGGGCTCGCCCCGGAGGCCCAGCGCCTGCTCGAGCGTGTGCACCTCGATTTCGTGCTGGCCGGAGCGCGATTGTCCGGCGCGGACCGCCAGCGCTTCGCGGCGATCGTCGAACGGCTGGCGGAGCTGCAGACCGCGTTCTCGCAGAACGTGCTGCACGACGAGTCGAACTGGACGCTGTGGCTGGAAGGCGAGCGCGATCTGGCCGGCCTGCCACCTTTCCTGCGTGCCGCCGCGAGCGAGGCCGCGCAGCAGCGCGGCCGCCCGGGCCACTGGGCGGTCACGCTCAGCCGTTCGCTGGTCGCGCCGTTCCTGACATTCTCCGACCGGCGCGACCTGCGCGAAGTGGCGTTCAAGGCATGGATGTCGCGCGGCGAACATGACGGCGAACACGACAACCGGCCCGTCGCGCGCGAGATCCTCGAGCTGCGACACGAGCAGGCGCGGCTGATGGGGTATGGCACGTACGCGGATTACGCGCTGGTTGACCGCATGGCGCGGACGCCCGCGGCGGTCGCGCGCCTGCTCGAACAGGTCTGGACTCCGGCGAAGAAGCGGGCGGCCGAAGAACGTGACGCGCTGGCCGCGCTGGCGGCGTCGCGCGGCGAGCCGACCGCGATCGAACCGTGGGACTGGCGCTATTACGCCGAGAAGGTGCGGCAAGTGCGCTATGCGGTCGATGACGCGGCCGTGAAGCCGTACTTCGCGCTCGAGCGCGTCATCGAGGCCGCGTTCGATTGCGCGCAGCGGCTGTTCGGCCTGCGATTCATTCCGCAGCCGGAGATCCGTGCCTACCATCCGGACGTCAGCGTCTACGAGGTGCGCGGGCGCGACGACCGCGTGATCGGCGTCTTCCTGCACGACAACTTCGCGCGCCCGACCAAGCGCGGCGGCGCGTGGATGAGCTCGTACCGGCTGCAGTCGCGCATTGCCGGGGACGTGCTGCCGATCATCGTCAACAACAACAACTTCGCGAAGGGAGCTCCGGGCGAGCCGACGCTGCTGTCGCTCGACGATGCGCTGACGCTGTTCCACGAATTCGGCCACGGCCTGCACGGGCTGCTGTCGCAGGTGACGTTCGAGAGCCTGTCCGGCACGCAGGTGCTGCGCGACTTCGTCGAGCTGCCCTCGCAGATCTTCGAGAACT
>DAOMFL010000058.1:0-22441 GCA_035429805.1 Burkholderiaceae bacterium | reverse complement strand
CATACGCCGCGTTCACTCGCGCCGCGCGCTCGAGCAGGCGCGAGTGCAGGTAGAACACGTCGCCCGGATACGCCTCGCGGCCCGGTGGGCGGCGCAGCAGCAGCGAGACCTGGCGATAGGCCCACGCCTGCTTGGTCAGGTCGTCGTAGATGATCAGTGCATCCTGCCCGCGGTCGCGGAAGTACTCGCCCATCGTGCAGCCGGAGTACGGCGCGATGTACTGCATCGCCGCCGATTCCGACGCCGCCGCGGCGACGATGATCGTGTACTCCATCGCGCCGAACTCTTCGAGCTTGCGCACGACGTTGGCGATGGTCGAAGCCTTCTGACCGATCGCGACGTACACGCAGATCAGGTCCTTGCCCTTCTGGTTGATGATCGTATCGACCGCCACCGCCGTCTTGCCGGTCTGGCGGTCACCGATGATCAGCTCGCGCTGGCCGCGGCCGATCGGCACCATCGAATCGATGGCCTTCAGACCCGTCTGCACCGGCTGCGACACGGACTGGCGCGCGATCACGCCGGGCGCGACCTTCTCGATGACGTCGGTCATCTTGGCGTTGATCGGGCCCTTGCCGTCGATCGGCTGACCAAGCGAATTGACGACGCGACCAATCAATTCGGGGCCGACTGGAACTTCGAGGATGCGGCCGGTCGCCTTGACCGTGTCGCCTTCGCGCACGTGCTCGTAGTCGCCGAGCACCACCGAGCCGACCGAGTCGCGCTCGAGGTTGAGCGCGAGGCCGAACGTGTTGTCGGGGAACTCGAGCATCTCGCCCTGCATGACGTCCGACAGGCCGTGGATGCGGCAGATGCCATCGGTCACCGTGACGACCGTGCCCTGCGTGCGCAGTTCGGTCGAGACGCCGAGGTTCTTGATCCTGCTTTTCAGCAGTTCGCTGATTTCACTGGGATTGAGCTGCATCTTTCAACTCCGAAAATTCTGGCCGCTCAGGCGGTGAGCGCCGTCTGCATGTCGGTGAGCCGCGCGCGGACCGAGCCGTCGAGGACCTGGTCGCCGACGGTGGCGCGCACGCCGCCGATCAGCTGGCTGTTGACGCGAACCTCGGGCTTCAGCTTGCGGCCGAACTTCGACACCAGCGCGCCCAGCAGGTCCGCGACCTGCGCATCGTTCAGCGGAAACGCCGTCTCGATCAGGCAATCGGCCACGCCCTCGGCGTCGTTCTTCAGGCGCCGGAACTGCATGGCGACCTCGGGCAGTACGGCGAGCCGCTGGTTCTCGATCAGCAGCTTCAGGAAGTTGCCGCCAGCCTCCGGCAGTGGCGCCTTCATCATGCCGCTCAGCAGGCCGAACACCTGCGCGTGGTCGAGGTTGGGGTCGGCGACGACTTCGGCGACCTGCGGGTGCGCCATCAGCGCGGCCAGCTCGTCGGCGGCCGACTGCCAGGCGTCGAGGCTCTGGCCCGAGGCCTTCGCGACCGAAAACAGTGCCTCTGCGTACGGACGGGCGACGGTCGAGAGTTCGGCCATGGCTAGAGCTTCGCCTTCAGCTGGCCGAGCAGCTCGGCATGCACCTGCGGATTGACCTCGCGCTTGAGGATCTGCTCGGCACCGGCAACGGCCAGCACCGCGACCTGGTCGCGCAGCGAGTCCTTGGCGCGCACCATCTCCTGCTCGGCCTCGGCCTTAGCGGCGGCGATCACGCGATCACCCTCGACCTTGGCCTGGTTCTTGGCCTCGTCGATCATGGCCTGCGCGCGCTTCTCGGTCTCGGCCATCAGAGCCTGCGCGCGCGCACGCGCCTCGGCGTCGAGCTGGGCGATCTTCTTCTGGGCCTCGTCGAGGCTGCGATTGCCCCGGTCAGCGGCGGCGAGGCCGTCGGCGATCTTCTTCTGGCGCTCGTCGAGCGCCTTGATCAGCGGCGGCCAGATGAACTTCATCGTGACCCACGCACCGATGAAGAACACCACCATCTGGACGAACAGCGTGGCGTTGATGTTCATATGTGATGAACCCGGAAAATGCCGACCGCGCCTGACGGCGCGCCGGCCACTTCAGTCTTGGTCCGGAGCGTTCTGCGATCAACCCGCGAACGGGTTGGCGAACGCGAACATCATCGCGATACCGACACCGATCAGGAACGCGGCGTCGATCAGGCCGGCCAGCAGGAACATCTTGGTCTGCAGCGTGTTCATCAGCTCGGGCTGACGCGCGGCGGCCTCGATGTACTTGCCGCCCATGATGCCGATGCCGATGCAGGCGCCGATAGCGCCCAGACCGATGATCAGGCCGGTGGCCAGGGCAACGAATGCAACGTTCGTCATTTCTAGAACTCCTCAGTACGAAAGGTGATGGCTGGAAACGGTGTAATCAATGGCCTTCGTGCGCCTGCCCGATGTAGACCAGCGTCAGCATCATGAAGATGAAGGCCTGCAGCAACACGATCAGGATGTGGAACAGCAACCACGCAATGCCGGCGAGGGCATGGCCGATCGCGAGGAAGAAGCTCGGCTGGGCGAACCAGAAGACGAGGGCGCCCACCACGAGCAGCACCAGCGCCTGCTTGCCGCGGCCGCTCGTCGCGAGCCAAAGCAGCCCGAGCAGGTAGGCGCCGAGGATGACGGCCCAGGCCAGTGCACTGGTCCAGCCTTTCTCGGCGCCCCAGGTTCCCCCGAGCAGCGCGATCAGGAAGAACAGCAGTTCGCCCGCATACATGTTGCCGAACAGCCGCATGCCGAGCGACACGGCCTTGGCGGCGTATTCGATCAGGTTGAGCAGGAAGTTGAATGGCCAGAGCAGCGGATTCGCGCCAAACGGCGCGGTGAAGAGTTCATGGACCCAGCCGCCTGCGCCCTTGATCTTGATGCCGTAGTAGATCATCAGCAGCAGCACGCTGAGCGACATCCCGAGCGTGCCATTCAGGTCCGCCGTCGGCAGCGGACGCAGGTACTCGATATGGAACACGTTGTGCGCGATCCACGGAAACAGCTCCACCGGGATCAGGTCGATCGCGTTCATCAGGATGATCCACAGGAACACGGTCAGCGCGAGCGGCGCGATGAAGGTGCGGTCGCCATGCACGATCGACTTGCTCTGCTCTTCGACCAGTTCGACGAGCGTCTCGACCCCTGCCTGGAACTTGCCCGGCACGCCGGAGGTGACCTTGCGAGCAGCCAGCCAAAGCAGAAACAGCGTCAGGCACATCATCGCGATCGAGAACACGATCGTGTCGATGTTGAACACCGTGAAGTCGATAATCGACGTCTGCTTGCCCGTCGATCGGTGCGTCAGGTGATGGACGATGTATTCGGTGGCGGTGGGCGCGTGGCCGGATGCAGCCATGATTCTTGTCCCGTCCTTATCTGATCAGCAGCGCCAGTACGTAGCTCTTCAGCACGGCGATGATGGATACCAGCATCGCCAGCCACACCAGGTTCTTGTAGGTCGCCACGACCAGCGCCAGCAGCGCGATGGTCGACACCACCTTGACGAACTCGCCCACCAAGAACACCGCGGCGTCCGTGCCCTGCGGCCGTCGGCTCGCGGCCGCCAGCTTCAGCGCAAACAGCCCGTTCGGTATGAAGCAGGCCGCGCCCCCCAACAGCGCAGATATGGCGGCCGGCGCCCCTCCGATCAGCGCGCTCAGCAGCGATACGACGGCGGTTGTGAGTATCTGCAGCAGGACGATGCGGAACATGGAACCGCTCCGAGCGCCCTACGGCGGGATCTTGAGTCCGTTTTCGCCAGAACCGCGAGATTCTACGAGGGGCCGCGACCCCGGGTCAAATTTGTGTTGCGCCGCGCCAAAGGGCGAAACGGCTACGCGGAACGCAGGCGGGCGACGATCCCGTCCAGCTGATCAAGGCTGGCAAACTCGATGGTGACCCGCCCGCGCCCCTTTGCGTTGGTCGCCAGCCGCACGGTGGCTCCCAGGGCGTCGGACAGTTCTTCCTCGAGCCGGACCACGTCGCGACTGCGTGCCGCACCACTCGCCTTCGGTCCACGCTGCCTGGGCTTGTCATGATGCGCCACCAGCGTTTCGGCTTCGCGTACCGAGAGCCCTCTGGCGGCGATCCGGTGCGCGAGCTGGATCTGGCCGGCGGCGTCGACCGCAAGCAGCGCGCGTGCGTGGCCCATGTCGATCTGGCCCGCGAGCAGCATTTCCTGCACAGGCGCCGCAAGGTTGAGCAGCCGCAGCAGGTTCGACGTTGCGCTGCGCGAACGCCCGATCGCCTGCGCGGCCTGCTCGTGCGTAAAGTCGAACTCGCGGATCAGACGCTGCACGCCCTGCGCTTCTTCGAGCGGGTTGAGGTCCTCGCGCTGGATGTTTTCGATCAGCGCCATCGCCAGTGCCGCCGTGTCAGGCACCGGCTTCACCAGCACCGGCACCTCGTCGAGCCCCGCCAGCTGCGCCGCGCGATAGCGCCGCTCTCCGGCGATGATCTCGTACATGCCCGCATCGACCGGCCGTACGAGGATCGGCTGCATCACGCCCTGCGCCCTGATCGAGTCGGCGAGTTCCGCGAGCGCCTGCGGATCCATGCGCGTACGCGGCTGGTACTTGCCCAGTCGCAGCCGCGCGACCGGAAGCGCAGTTGGCAGCGCCCCTGGCGCAGGCGGTGATTCGCCGCCGAGCAGCGCGTCGAGCCCGCGCCCGAGCCCCTTGGGGCGCTTGATCATTGCAGTTCTCCTCGAGGCGGCAACGTTCGATACCAGTACGCGTACCGGTCACGGAAGCCGAACTTCAGATAGACATGCCGCGCCGGGGCATTGGCAGCATCGACCTGCAGGTACGCCCTTCGCACCCCGGTCACCACTGCCTGCTGCAGCAGGCGCGCGACGATCGCCGTTGCCTGGCCGCGCCCGCGCTGCTGCGGTGTCGTCACCATGTTGAATATGCCCGCGACCTCGCCGTCGATGACCGCGCATCCGCAGGCAACGGGTTCATCGGCCTCGCGCACGACGAGGCAGTAGGACGGCAGCGCCAGGTGCGCGATGCGCTCACGCTCGGCCGCAGCTTCCGGCGGCGGCGAGCCGCGCAGGCGCGCGACAGTATCCGCGAAGTCGAGCGCACCGACTTCGCAGAACGCTGCACCCGGCACGGCCGGCGTCCCGCGGGCGTCAAGCTCGACGAACATCACGCGCGACTCGTCCCGGGCCTCGTAGCCGGCCGCGTCGAGCGCCGCATCGAGACCGACGGGCTGCGTGAATGGCGTGATGCGATAGACGCACGGCAGCGCGGCACGTCGATAGAACGCCTCGACCCGAGGCAGCTTCTCGTCGAGAGAGCGTCGGCCCGCGGCGATGGAATTGACGGAACGCGCACGCTTGGCCTTGCCCGGCGAATAGCGCAGCAGCCAGCCGTCGTAGAGGGTCTGCTGCGGCGGCTGCGACGACGTGAGGCCCGCATCCTCGAGCTGCGCGCCGAGCGCGTCGTCGGCACGCAGAAGGTCCGCCGGTAGGCCTGCCGGATCGAACTTCACAGCGAGTGGATACGCTGGATCATCTCAGCGCCGAAGGAAACGTAGGCCTGTGCGCCCTTGGACGACCGGTCGTATGCCACGCCGGGCATGCCGTAGCTCGGCGCCTCGGCCAGACGCACGTTGCGCGGGATGATCGTCGCGAACACCTTGTCGCCGAACTTCGCGACCAGCTGCTCCGAAACCTGCTGCTGCAGCGTCATGCGCGGATCGAACATCACGCGCAGCAGGCCGATGATCGTGAGATCGGGATTCAGGTTCGCCGCGACGCGCTTGATCGTGTTGACGAGGTCCGCGAGACCTTCAAGCGCGAAATACTCGCACTGCATCGGGATGATGACGCCATGGGCCGCGCACAGCCCGTTGAGGGTCAGCAGCGACAGCGACGGCGGGCAGTCGATCAGGATGAAGTCGTACTGCGCGTCCACCGTCGCGAGCGCGCGCTTGAGCCGCCTCTCGCGGTCTTCGAGATCGACGAGTTCGACCTCGGCCCCGGCCAGTTCGCGATTGGCGCCGAGCACGTCATAGCCGCCGTGCTCGGCGTGCTGACGCGCCCCCGCAATGTCCGCAAGCCCGAGCAGGACCTGATAGACGGAGGCCGGCAGCGTGCGCTTGTCGATGCCACTGCCCATCGTCGCATTGCCCTGCGGGTCGAGATCGACCAGCAGCACGCGCTGCCCATGCGCGGCGATGCCGGCGGCAAGGTTGACTGCAGTCGTCGTCTTGCCGACGCCGCCCTTCTGGTTCGCGATGCAGAAGATGCGCGCCATTCAGCGGAGTCCCTTAGAGAGCACAACACGGCGCGCCCCCCGGACCGACGTGATTACACAGGCGGCTGCAGCCAGTGCTGCCAGCAAGAGCGCGGTATTCGCCCTCATTGCACGAGCTTGATGCCGAAGGCGACCAGCACCAGGCCGGCGAGGCGTTCCAGCGCGCGGGCAAGCCCGCGGTGCGCCTTCACCTGGGCTGTCACGACGTGAGCGCAGGCGACGAGCGTGAGGCAATACGCGAGTGTCAAGGCCGCGATCGTGACTGCCATCGCGGCAAACGTGATCGCGCCCTGCTGTGACTGCGGGTCGATGAACAGCGGAAAGAACGCCATGTAGAAGACGATGGCCTTGGGGTTGAGCAGCGTGATCCACAACGCCTGGCGCAGGTAGTGGCCTGTGTGCATCCGAACCGGCTGCGCCCCGCCGCCGCGCGCGAACATCAGTCGCAGCCCGATGAACACGATGTAGGCGGCGCCCGCGTACTGCAAGGCCTTGAAGAGAACCGGGAGTCCCTGCAGCACGGCGGCGACCCCGAGCGCGGCGAGCCACATCAGCACCTGATCGCCGGCGATGAGACCGAGGGTTGCCGCGGCGCCCGCGCGAAAGCCGCCCTTGCCGGTGGCGGTCAGCAGCGCGAGGGTCCCCGGGCCCGGCAGTGCCAGGAACACCAGCACGGCCACGATGAAAGCCCAGTAGTCAGTGATGCCGAGCATCAGTTCGATTCGATCAACAGCAGGTGGCGCTCGGCATGGAGGCGCGGAACGTGAAGTTTAACGGTGCGTGCGAGTCGCACTCCGAGACCGGCCTGCTCCAGTTGCCGGATCTCCGCGACCGGCACGCTTCCCTTCATCGCGCACCAGGTGCCCGCAGCGGCAAGGAGCCTGCGCGTCGATCGGACGAAGTCCGTGAGTGAGGAGAAGGCACGCGCGATGATGACGTCAAACAGCGGCGCATCGAAATCCTCCACGCGGGCGTGCACGGGCTCGATGTTGGTCAGTTCCAGCTCGACCCTGGCCTGCTGCAGGAACGCGACCTTCTTGCCGACCTTTTCGATCAGCGTGAAGTGATGTTGTGGCATCGCTATCGCGAGCGGAATCCCGGGCAGGCCTCCGCCCGCGCCAACGTCGAGCACGCGCAACGAGCGGCCGCGCGACTGCTCATCGACCACAGGCGCGACTGCGAGGGAGTCCAGCAGGTGGTGACTGAGGATCCGGGCCGGCGTCTCGATCGCGGTCAGGTTATGCACGCGATTCCAGCGTTGCAGCACTTCGCCGAAGCACAGCAGTCGGTCGCACTGTGCGGAATCGAGCGCGACGCCGAGTTGACCTGCGAGCTCGGCAAGTTCCGCCGCTGCGGCGCCACCCTCAGGCTGCGATCTGCCGGCGGTCACCGCCGCTCCGGTTCATGCGCCTGATATGCACCAGCAGCAGTGAAATGGCGGCCGGCGTGATGCCCGAGATGCGCCCCGCCTGGCCCACGGTCTCGGGAAGATGCAACTGCAGCTTCTGGCGCACCTCGATCGACAGTCCGCGAACGGCGGCGTAGTCGATGTCCGCAGGAATCCGCGTGGACTCGTGCGCCTCATGGCGCGCCACTTCGTCCTCCTGGCGCGCAATGTAGCCCGCATACTTCACCTGGATCTCGACCTGCTCGGCGACGACGGGGTCCTCCGTGTCGGCGCCAAGGGGCTCGCCAATACGCTGACCTTCCACGCCGCGGAGCGTCACCAGTTCCGAGTAGCGAACTTCCGGTCTCTTCAGAAGGTCAGCAAGCGTATACTCACGTTCGATAGGTTGGCGCAGAACCCTCTCTGCCTCGCCTTCTTCGAGTAGGCGAGCGTTCACCCACGTCGATCGGAGCCGCTCGAGCTCGCGAGCAACGGCATCACGCTTGCGGTTGAAGGCGTCCCAGCGACGGTCATCCACGCAACCCAGCTGCCGCCCGATTTCGGTCAAGCGCAGGTCTGCGTTGTCCTCGCGCAGGCTCAACCGGTATTCCGCGCGACTGGTGAACATACGGTATGGCTCTGCCACCCCGCGCGTCGTCAGATCATCGACCAGTACCCCCAGGTAGGCCTGGTCGCGCCGCGGTCGCCACGACTCCGCGCCGCGAGCCGCGAGCGCAGCATTGAGCCCCGCAAGCAGCCCCTGCGCGGCGGCCTCTTCGTAACCGGTCGTGCCGTTGATCTGGCCCGCGAAGTACAGGCCGCGAATGACTTTCGTCTCCAGCGACTGCTTCAGGCCGCGCGGGTCGTAGTAGTCGTACTCGATCGCGTAGCCCGGCCGCAGGATATGGGCCGATTCCAGCCCGACCATCGAGCGCACGATCTCGACCTGAACATCGAACGGCAGACTGGTCGAGATTCCGTTCGGATAGATCTCGTGCGTTTCGAGTCCTTCGGGCTCGAGGAAGATCTGGTGCGAGGTCTTGTCGGCAAACCGGTGAATCTTGTCTTCGATCGACGGGCAATAACGCGGCCCCACCCCTTCGATGACTCCGGAATACATCGGGCTGCGGTCGAGATTGGCGCGGATAACCTCGTGAGTCCGGGCGTTGGTATGAGTGATCCAGCATGGCAGTTGCCGCGGATGCTGATCCGGCGACCCGAGGAACGAGAACACCGGCACCGGCTCCGAGTCACCCGGCTGCTCCAGCAGTCTTGAGAAATCGATGGTCCGACCGTCGATACGCGGCGGGGTGCCGGTCTTGAGCCGCCCCTGAGGCAGCTTCAACTCCTTCAGCCGCGCTGCGAGCGAAATGGAGGGTGGATCGCCCGCCCGTCCGGCAGAAAAGTTCTGCAGGCCGATGTGCACCAATCCGTTCAGAAAAGTGCCGGTCGTCAGCACGACCGCTGGCGCGCGGAATCGAATGCCGGACTGCGTCACCGCACCACGTACGCAGTCGCCCTCGACGATCAAGTCGTCGACCGCCTGCTGGAAGAGCCAGAGGTTCGGCTGGTTCTCGAGTCGCGTGCGGACGGCCCTCCGGTACAGCACACGGTCGGCCTGGGCACGAGTCGCCCGCACCGCCGGCCCCTTGGAGCGATTCAGGATACGGAACTGGACCCCGGCCTCGTCGGTGACGGCGGCCATCGCACCGCCAAGTGCATCGACCTCCTTGACCAGATGGCCCTTGCCTATCCCGCCGATCGACGGATTGCAGGACATCTGGCCCAGGGTTTCGATGTTGTGCGTCAGAAGCACCGTGCGCGCACCCATGCGCGCCGCTGCCAGCGCGGCCTCGGTCCCGGCGTGTCCGCCGCCGACCACGATCACCTCGAAACTGTCAGGGAAGTCCATTCGTCGCGCTCAAAACCAAGCGCGAAAGTATAGATAGCCTCGCTCCGCTCGTCAGCGATGCGCAGCCCGGGCGGGTTCCACGTGGAACCCCGCCTGGATGTTTCACGTGGAACTAGGGTCCAAAACGAGGCGCCAGCGCATCACCGCGGACGCGGAGCGTCATCGTCTGGATGCGCGTCCCGCCAAGTTCGACGCGGACCGTCCCGGCCACTGCCTGATCGGAAGCGATCGTGAAGTCGCCACGCGCCGTCAACGCTCCCGCCCGTCCGCCGGCCTCCTCGAACCGAATCCCCGCCGACGAGGCACCGAGCAGGCCATCGAACTCGGTGAATCGGGTCGTACCCGCTGCCATCGCGCCTTGAGTGGCGGCCAGCCCGAGGTTGATGCCGTTCAGCGCAGCCCACCTGACCTGGAACGGTCCGGCCACTACGGCCTGCTTGACCGCCTCATCCAGCGTCTGGCCACGGCCAACGACGGTCAGGTCGAGCGACACCGTGCCTTGCATCGGCGACACCACCCCGTCCTGCCCGGCCGGGGCCTTGCGCAGATGCGAAACCATGGCCTCGATATCCAGATTCTGGGCCGCCGTGCGACCCGTGATCACCCACTCGACATCGGTCGCCGCGTACAGCATTCCAGTGACAACGCCGTAGAAGCCCGCGAGCGAAAAGCTCGTGACCTCGATGAGCCTGTCGTCGATCCGGCCGTTGGCCCTGACCTCGGTCCAGTGCACGCGCGGCCCAAAGGGCAAGGTCCAACGGTCGGCATCCAGCCGGAAGTCCACGACGGGGCGACCGTCCGAGGTCTGCGCCGGCCGCAATGCCAGTCGCATCGTGCTGTCGATATCGAGTTGCCTGACGATCAGAGGGCCAAAGCGTCCATCACCGCCACGCCGCAGAACCGCCTCGTATCGCCCTGCCAGCAGTTCGGAGTCCGAGACGCGAACCGACTCGAACCGGACCGTCGAGATCTTCGATGGCAGCGAGTTCGCGCCGGCCGGAAGCACCGACGCCAGCCGGCCGGCCTGGGCCGTCGTCACCGTCATCGGCGCCACGGTTGTCTCACCCCAGACCCAGTACCCGCCACGCAGTGCGGCCCAGAGGTCCTTCCAGTTGATCAGCAGCGAGGCTTCCTCGACCTTGATGTCGCCTGCACTGATCCCGCGGATGACCATGCGCGGCGACGGCGTAAAGCGAAACTCGCTCTCGGCGACTGTCACGGGCTGGCGGAACACCTCGGTCAGCCGTTCAGCCACCTTGGGTGCGCTGACTTCTCTCTGCAACGGCTGCAACGTCGTGTAAAGGACCGTGATCAGCACGCCAATGGCTGCCACGATCAGCAGCCGCTTCATCCAGACGCGGAGGTCCCGTCGCCTGCGTTCATCCACGAGTTCATCGGACTCTGCTCGGTCACGCTCTTCCTGAAGATCGAGGCGATCCGGCACGTTGACCGTTGTAATGGCGAAATGAGTCGCGGCTTCCCAGTCCGGAGAGCGGGTTGTTCGATCTGGCGCTGGCTGCGGCGCCGGCGCATGTGAGCGCACACTGACTAACGAATCTTCGAACTGCGCTGCGCTACGCCGCTGTGCCGGGTTCACGCGGGAAGGGGCAGCGGCCACCTCGCGGGCGAGCTGCGCTGCCGCCTGCTCGACCCGCGCCCGCACGAGTTCGCTGGCGACCGCCTCATCCGTGTCGCCAACGATCGTGACGGGATCCAAGTCAGTCTGCTCGAGGAACTGCGCGACCGCCTCGGGCGCCAGACCACGCACTGCCGAACCGTTGCCGCGGGAAAGGTCGCCCCCACCCATCGGTTCCACAAGGCCTGCGTCCTGCAGCTTGCGCAGTGCGCGCTCAATGCGTTCGTCATTGAGACTGGGCAGACGGGTCTTCAGGCCGGCAACGTTGAGCCGGCCGTCGAGCAGGATCAGGATCAGCCGCTCGCTCTGCGTGAACTGATGGGACTTCTCATAGACCTCGCGCACACCGTGATCGGTGCGCTGATAGACCATGGAAACGTTCAGCGCCATCAGAGTTCGCGCGGGATACGCACCGGAGGCACATCGGCAGGGACCGATCGATTGTATCGACCATGTGCGGGAAAACACACACCCGTGTTCGGTCGATAAGCGGGGCTAACCCCGCTCAGCGCTGCGCCGGAACAGCGCTGCTGAGGACGTCCGCTGCTGCGTGCTCAGTGCGCAGCGGCTGCAGTGCGTGCCGCCTGTCGGCGCATCCACCAGGCGTGCAGTTCGCCCACGATGCCGCGGCGGAATGCCATGACGCAGACAACGAAGATAAGACCAATCACTACGGTCACGGCTTCGCCAAGTCCGTTGAACCATTCGATGCCGGTGACGCGACCGAGGAACATTCCGATGTCGCCGACCTTGTTCTCCAGTGCCACGACGATGAACGCGCCGATGATGGGTCCGAGCATGGTGCCCATGCCGCCGACCAGCACCATCAGGATGACGAGGCCCGACGTGCTCCAGTGCGCGTCGGTGAGCGTTGCGAACCCCAGCACCAAAGTCTTCGTCGCTCCCGCCAGCCCTGCCAGGGCCGCCGACAGCACGAAGGCCAGCAGCTTGAATCGGGCCGTGTCGTAGCCGAGTGAGGTTGCGCGTGCCTCGTTCTCCCGGATCGCCTTCAGCACCTGCCCGAACGGCGAATGCACCGTGCGGTAGATCAGCAGGAACGACAGCACGAAAATGCCGAGCACGACATAGTAGAGCGCAATGTCGCTCTCGAGATCGAAGAGCCCGAGAAACTTCCCGCGCGGCACGCTCTGAAGGCCATCCTCGCCCCCGGTGAACGGGGCCTGCAGGAAGAAGAAGAACAGCATCTGCGCCAGCGCCAGCGTAATCATCGAAAAATAGATTCCGCTGCGGCGGATCGCAATGGTGCCCATGATGAGTCCGAGCAGCGCACCCGCGACGACACCGACGAGCAGCCCGGCCTCCGTCGGCAGCCCCCAGACCTTGAGTGCATGTCCCGCGGCGTAGGCGGCGCCTCCGAGAAATGCCGCGTGCCCGAATGACAGCAGGCCGGTGAACCCGATGAGCAGATTGAAAGCGCAGGCAAAGAGCGCATAGCACAGCATCTTCATCACGAAGACCGGATACGCGCCCGCGAGCGGCAGCAGCATCGCCACCGCGACCAGCACGGCATAAAGCAGGAACTCGCGCGGCAGTTTCACTATTTCTCCTTGCCGAACAGTCCAGCCGGGCGCAGCAGCAGCACGATCGCCATGATGACGAAGACGACTGTGGAAGAAGCCTCGGGATAGAAAACCTTGGTGAAACCCTCGATCACGCCGAGCCCGAGCCCGGTGACGATGGAGCCGAGGATCGAGCCCATGCCCCCGATCACAACGACTGCGAACACGACGATGATGAGGTTGCTGCCCATCAGCGGTTGCACCTGCAGGATCGGGGCTGCGAGCACTCCGGCGAAGCCCGCGAGCGCGGTGCCGAACCCGTAGGTCAGCGTCACCATCAGCGGCACGTTGACGCCGAACGCCTCCGTAAGCTTGGCGTTCTCGGTTCCCGCGCGCAGCAGTGCACCGAGCTTGGTCCGCTCGATGACATACCACGTACCCAGGCAGACAATCAGCGATGCGACCACGACCCAACCCCGGTAGTTCGGAAGGATCATGAAGCCGAGGTTGGTGGCGCCCGAGAGCTGCTCGGGCACCGAATACGGCAGGCCGGACACACCGTAGAACGAACGGAAGAACCCTTCGATCAACAGCGTCAGGCCGAAAGTGAGCAGCAGTCCGTACAGGTGGTCGAGCTTGTACAGGTGCTTGAGCAGAAGCCGCTCGGTGATCATGCCGAAGATGCCGACCAGTATCGGCGCAACGACCAGCATGACCCAGTAGTTCACGTTGAAGTAGGTCAGCCCCATCCAGGCGAAGATCGCTCCCATCATGTAGAGCGCACCGTGGTTGAAGTTGATGACATTCAGCAGGCCGAAGATCACCGCCAGGCCCAACGACAGGATCGCGTAGAACGAACCGTTCACAAGGCCGAGCAGCAGCTGGCTGAGCAGTGCCGGCAGCGGAATTCCGAACAGTTCGGTCATAGCGGAGCGGAGCGGCGTCTGCCGGCGCGCGGCCCGTGTGGAGCACGGAACGCGCGCCGGCGGACTTCCATCAGATCACTTCAGAGTGCACTTGGTGCCGCCCGGCGGGGCAAACGCCACGTCGCCCGGAATGGTCTGTACGACCTTGAAGTAGTCCCACGGCGTCTTCGACTCCGCCGGGCTCTTCACCTGCATCAGATACATGTCGTGCACCATCCGTCCATTGGGCAGGATCTTTCCGCCCTTGGCAAACATGTCGTTGATCGGCGTCTTCTTCATCTGCGCCATCACCGTGTCAGGGTCGTCCGTGCCGGCCGCCTTGACGGCACTCAGGTATGTGCTTGCGGCCGAGTAATCGCCTGCCTGCAGCATCGAGGGCATGCGCTTCATCTTCTCGAAGAAGCGCTTGCCCCAGGCGCGCGTCTCATTGTTCAGGTCCCAGTACCAGCCATCGGTCAGGTACATGCCCTCGGTCGTCTTCAGACCGAGCGCGTGGATGTCGTTGATGAACATCAGCAGTCCCGCGAGCTTCATCGTCTTGGTGACGCCGAACTCGTTGGCGGCCTTGATCGAGTTGATCGTGTCGCCGCCCGCGTTGGCCAGTCCGAGAATCTGCGCCTTGCTGTTCTGTGCCTGCAGCAGGAACGAGGAGAAATCCGACGCGTTCAGCGGGTGACGGACCGCGCCCACCACCGTGCCGCCGTTCGCCTTGACGACGTCGCCCGTGTCCTTCTCGAGCGAGTGGCCGAAGGCGTAGTCGGCGGTCAGGAAGAACCAGCTCTTGCCGCCGCTCTTGACGACTGCGCCGCCGGTGCCGTTCGCCAGCGCAATCGTGTCGTAGGCGTAGTGGACGGTATAGGGAGTGCAGTCCTCGTTTGTCAGGCGCGAACTGGCGGCCCCAATGGCGATATACGGCCGCTTCTTCTCGGCAGCGACCTTCGCGCTGGCCAGCGCCGTGGCGGAATTCGTTCCGCCGATGATGACGTCAGCACCTGCCTGGTCGATCCACTCGCGCACCTTGGAGGACGCGATGTCGGCCTTGTTCTGGTGATCGGCGTACACGAGCTCGATCTTCTTGCCGGGGAACTGCTTTTCCATGTCGGCGATGGCCATGCGGATGGCCTCGACGCCCCCGGGCCCGTCAATGTCGGAATACAGCGACGACATGTCGGTGATGAACCCGATGACGATCTTGTCCCCGGACAGCTTCTGCGCCTGGGCCGTCGACACACCCGTCGCCAGTCCGCAGGCAGCCAGCGCCGCGGCAACATTCCTCAACTTCATGCTTCGTCTCCTTCGATTGGACTTCTAAACTCCAAGCAGTGCGTGCAGTGTCTCTTCCTTGGCCTTCAGCTGGGCTGCCGCAAAAGACTCCACGATGCGACCGTGCTCCATCACGTAAAAGCGATCCGCCAGCGGAGCGGCAAAGCGGAAATTCTGTTCGACCATGACCACGGTGTACCCCTTGCTCTTCAGCATGCGGATCATCTCCGCAAGCTTCTTGACGATCACCGGCGCGAGGCCTTCCGAGATTTCATCGAGCAGCAGCAGATTGGCGCCGGTGCGCAGGATGCGCGCCACCGCCAGCATCTGCTGCTCGCCGCCCGACAGGCGCGTACCCTGGCTGCGGGCCCGCTCCTTGAGATTGGGGAACATCGCGTAGATCTCATCAACGCTCATGCCGCCGGAGTCCCTGACCCGCGGCGGCAGCATCAGGTTCTCTTCGCACGAAAGGCTCGCGAAGATGCCCCGCTCCTCCGGGCAGTAGCCAATGCCGAGGTGCGCCACCCGGTGCGTGGCCATGCCGATCGTCTCGGTGCCATCGATCTGGATCGACCCCTTGCGCGTCCCCGTGAGTCCCATGATCGCGCGCAGAGTCGTCGTACGGCCGGCACCGTTGCGACCCAGCAGCGTGACGACTTCGCCCCGTCCGACATGCAGGTCCACGCCATGCAGGATGTGCGACTCGCCGTACCAGGCGTGCAGCTCGCGGATGTCGAGCGCGTTCGCCATCAGTGTCCCACGCCCTCGAGCTCGGTCTCGGTCGTGCCCATGTAGGCTTCCCTGACGCCGGGATCGAGCGACACTTTCTGGTAGGGCCCCTCGGCGAGCACCGCACCGCGGGCCAGCACCGTGATCATGTCGGCGATGCTGCTCACGACGTTCATGTTGTGCTCGACCATCAGCACGGTACGACCCACCGCCACGCGCTTGATCAGCTCGGTAACGCGCGCGACATCCTCGTGCCCCATGCCCTGGGTCGGCTCGTCAAGCAGCATGAGCTCGGGCTCCGTCGCGAGCGTCGTCGCAATCTCGAGCGCGCGTTTGCGGCCGTAGGGCAGCGACACCGTCTCGACCTCGGAAAACGACCGCAGGTCGACCTGATCGAGCAGCTCGAGTGCCCGATCGTTCAGCGTGTCCAGCACGCTCTCGCTGCGCCAGAACTGGAACGACAGTCCGGTCGCGCGCTGCAGTGCGATGCGGACGTTCTCCCGTACCGTCAGGTGCGGGAACACCGAGGAGATCTGGTAGGAGCGCACCACCCCGCGCCGCGCGACGTGCTCCGGTGTCTCGCGCGTAATGTCGATGCCGTTGAACAGGATCTCGCCACGCGTCGGCGTCAGGAACTTGGTCAGCAGGTTGAAGCAGGTCGTCTTGCCGGCGCCGTTCGGGCCGATCAGCGCGTGAATCGCGCCGCGCCGCACCTTGAGACTGACGTCGTTGACCGCGACGAAGCCCTTGAACTCCTTCGTCAGGCCGCGCGTCTCCAGGATGATGTCGTTGTCGCTGCTCATGGGGCTCGCTAGGCGGGGACGTGCGCTCCGGCGGGACTCGGTACCGCCATGGACCTCATGCAGAGGCCGCGAGCATAGCAACGTAATCCGCGTGCGTGGCAACACGCGGATTGGTCGCGTGGCAGTGATCCTTCAGGGCCGCATCGGCGATATCGTCGTAGAGGTCCGGGGTTACCCCCATGTCGCCCAGGCCCGAAGGCAGCTCGAGCCGGCGGTTCAGCGACCGGATCGCGTGGGCCAGTTCATCGCCCCCGGTCACTCCGAAGACGGTCGCAATGGCCTGCACGCGTTCCGGAACCGTCTTCTCGTTGAACTTGACGACCTCCGGCAGCAGCACCGCGTTCAGCGTCCCGTGATGCGGGCCGATCTTCTCCGCACCGAGCTTGAGCCCGCCAAGCGCATGCGAGAGCGAATGGACCGCGCCCAGGCCCTTCTGGAAGGCCATCGCGCCCTGCATCGAGGCACTCATCATGTTCCAGCGCGCCGCCGGGTCGCGCGGCTCGCGCGTCGCCTTCTCGATGAACCGCAGTCCCCGTGCCAGGCCATCGAAAGCAATGGCGTCGGCCGGAGGATTCACGGCCTTCGACAGGAAGGTCTCCACGCAGTGCGCCACCGCGTCCATCCCGGTGGCGGCGGTCAGCCGCGCTGGCAGGCCGTAAGTCAGCTCGGGATCGCAGATTGCAGTCTTCGGCACCAGGTGCCACGAATGGAAGCCGAGCTTGCGGCCATCGTCGAGAACGATGATGGCGCCGCGCGCCACTTCGCTGCCGGTGCCCGCTGTCGTCGGAATCGCAATCAGCGGCGCCACCCTGTCCGTGATCTTCGGACTGCCGCCGAGAATCGTCGCGTAGTCGGCGAGCGTGCCCGGGTGTGCAGCCATGATCGCGACACCCTTGGCGAGGTCGATCGCACTGCCGCCGCCGAGTGCGATCAGCCCGTCGGCGCCGTGCTCGCGAAATGCACCAACAGCCGCCATGACCGCGGACTCGGTCGGATTGGACGGAGTCGCGTCGAACACCGCTGCCGGCAGATCGCCGAGCGCGTCACGCAGCCGGTCCAGCAGCCCGGCAGCGACGACGCCGCGGTCCGTGCAGACCAGCGGCCGCCGGATGCCGACGCGCTCGCACTCCGCCCGCGTCAGCTTTATCGCGCCGAAGTCGAATTGAACCTGCGTGATGTAGTAGATGAGGCTCATGCCAGTTCCTCCAGCGCCTCGTTCGGGTACGGAGCAAACTGGCAGTATGTTCGCTCGGCCCGGACCACGCAATTGCGGGACGCGCCAATGAATACGGGCCGCCGCAGCGGCCCGTCATGAGTGACGCGGACTGCCTAGGCCTGCGCCGCGACGCGCTGTTCGTAGGCGACGCGCGTGGCCTCGAGTTCGCTCGGCAGGTGCGGATGAAGCTTGCTGAACAGCTCCGAGTGCGAGCTCAGTTCCCTGCGACAGTCGTCCGCATTGACAGCGGCAATCTGCGCATACCGCTCGCGCGGGAACGCCAGCCCGGTCCACTGCAGGTCGTCATAGCGCGGTGTGATGCCGAACACGTGCTCCTCACCGCCGACGCGGCCTTCGATGCGGTCGACAATCCACTTCAGCACGCGCATGTTCTCGCCGAAGCCCGGCCAGACGAACTTGCCGTCGGCATCGGTGCGGAACCAGTTGACCGTGAAGACCTTCGGCAGTCGCGCGCCGCTCGCCTCGAGCCCGCGGCCCAGCTTGATCCAGTGCCCGAAGTGGTCGCCCATGTTGTAGCCACAGAACGGCAGCATCGCGAACGGATCGCGGCGCAGCACACCTTGTGCGCCGGCGGCGGCGGCGGTGGTCTCGGAGCCCATCGTTGCCGCCATGTATACGCCCTCGACCCAGGTACGGGCCTCGGTCACCAGCGGCACCGTCGTCGAGCGCCGGCCGCCGAACAGGAATGCATCGATCGGAACCCCGTTCGGGTCCTCCCAGTCGACATCGATCGACGGGCATTGCGCCGCCGCGACCGTGAAGCGCGCGTTCGGATGTGCCGCCTTGCGGCCCGCCTTGCCGTCTTCCGGTGTCCAGTCCTGGCCCTGCCAGTCGATCAGGTGCGCAGGCGCCGGCCCCATGCCTTCCCACCAGACATCGCCGTCGTCGGTCAGGGCGACGTTGGTGAAGATGACGTTCTCGTGCAGCATCGCCATCGCGTTGTGATTGGTCTTCTCCGACGTGCCGGGTGCGACGCCGAAGCAGCCGGCCTCGGGGTTGATCGCGTACAGCCGTCCATCCGCGTGCGGCTTGATCCACGCGATGTCCTCGCCGATCGTCGTGACCTTCCAGCCCGAGAAGGCCGGCGGCGGAATCAGCATCGCGAAGTTGGTCTTGCCGCAGGCCGACGGGAAAGCCGCGGCGATGTGGTACTTCTTCCCCTCCGGCGACGTCACCGCGACGATCAGCATGTGCTCCGCGAGCCAGCCTTCGTCGCGTCCCATCGTCGAGGCGATGCGCAGCGCGAGGCACTTCTTTCCCAGCAGCGCGTTGCCGCCATAGCCCGAACCGTACGACCAGATCTCGCGCGTTTCGGGGAAGTGCACGATGTACTTGGTGGTGCTGCACGGCCAGGGCACGTCCTTCTCTCCCGCCGCAAGCGGCTTGCCCACCGAGTGCACGCATGGCACGAACGCGCCGTCGGTGCCCAGCAGGTCGGCGACCGGGCGTCCCATGCGCGTCATGATGCGCATGTTGACGACCACGTACGGGCTGTCGGTGAGCTCGACCCCGATCTGGCTGATGTGCGATCCGAGCGGGCCCATCGAAAACGGGATCACGTACATCGTGCGGCCGCGCATGCAGCCGTCGAACAGCCCGTTGAGCGTGGCGCGCATCTCGGCCGGCGCCATCCAGTTGTTGGTTGGACCAGCGTCCTCCTTGCTTGCACTGCAGATGAACGTGCGGTCCTCGACGCGCGCAACGTCGCTCGGATCCGACAGCGCGAGATAGCTGTTGGGGCGCTTTGCCGGGTTCAGCTTCTTCAGCGTTCCGGAGGCCACCATCTCCGCGTACAGCCGTTCCGACTCCTCCGCGGAGCCGTCACACCAGACTACGCGATCCGGCTTCGCGAGCCGGGCGACTTCCCCCACCCATGCGATGAGCTTCCGGTTTCGCACGTAAACGGGTGCGTTGATCGCCTGCCCCGCAAGCACTGCGCTCATGAATGCGTCTCCTGTCTGCTTTTGCCGCACGCCGCCCGCGGGCGCGCCGTTCGTTGTTGCTGCCGCGTCGCGGATCGTGGCCGCGAGTGACCGGCGTGCGGGCGGGTGGCCCCGAAGTGGATGCCGGCTACGGGAAAGGCGCGCATTTTAGCCGCTGCAGGAGGGGCCGTCCGCTCCGGATGCGCGCGGCCTTCGCTGCGTTGCACACTCCACATCGTGGTGCGCAGTCGCGCGGCTCGCCCTTGCCTCGCGAAAGAAAAAGGGCCCGCGCTGCGGGCCCGCTGAATGACATCCGGCAGCCTCAGCTGCCGAGAACGTTGATCTCGACCGCCTGCGGGCCTTTCTGTCCCTGTTGCACCTGGTATTCGACGCGCTGGTTCTCCTTCAGCGTGCGGAAACCCTTCGACTTGATGCCGCTGTAATGAGCGAAGAGATCGGCCCCGCCGTCATCCGGCTTGATGAAGCCGAAACCCTTGGTCTCGTTGAACCACTTCACAGTGCCTGTCGGCATTGGTTGTCACTCCGATGAACACGGGATGCGCCCGCGGCGCGCAAACGATGGTGCTGTAGGGATTAGCCGGGAGGGGGGCGTTATGCGGCAGGGGCGGCCGGAAGGCCGCTGGCACTGAGTCTTGACACTCTCGCTTCAAATCCACATTCCGAATCCACAGCGATGATCGGCTGCGATTTCACGCTACACCAGCGATGCCGAAAAATCCAGACGCCAAAACCCGCGATCACAGCGGGCCCTTGAGTGAGCAGAAGACGCCACCGCCGCTCGACCTACGGCGACCAGGGACGTGCCAGATCGGAGGGCAGCAGCGAATACAGCGCGGCGTCGCAGCGCACCTCGCCCGCCAGCAGGCCGTGACGCAGTACGCCTTCAAAGCGGGCGCCCGCCCGCTCGGCCGCCCGACGGCTCGAACGGTTGTCGAGACGAATGCGCATGGCCACGCGGATCAGGCCCAGTTCATTGACACCAAAGGCTGCCATCGAACGTATCGCGGTGGCCGCCACTCCGTGGCTGCGCGCCGTTCGACGCACCCAGTAGCCGACCTCCGCTTCGCGCTTGCCAAACAGCTGCACGTCGTGCAGCGCGACACCGCCGAGCAGTCGCGCAGCGTCGGCGTCGAACACCAGCATTGGAAAAGCCGAGCGCTCGCGCCACATCCGGTCGGCCTGATCAAACCAGCGCTCGACGTCCGACAGGCCGTAGCCCGGGTGGTACCACGGCATCCAGCGCGCCAGCGACTCTGCCGATTCCTGTGCGGCCGCAAGGAAGTCCGACGCGGCCGGGGCGGTCGCGCGCATCAGGGGTCTCAGTTCAATGGCCATCCGGCTGTCGCACCCTCTGGTCGCGGTTCCACACCGCATAGGCGAGCCCTGCCGTCATCACCACCGCCGCCATGCGGATCGCGTGAAACGCGGTGACGATCGGAACGCCGAGCTGCAGGGCCTTGGCCGTCAGCGCCATTTCGCCGATGCCGCCGGGCGTCGTGGCCATCACGGCCGTGGGCCAGGGCAATTCCGAGCCCCATGCAAGCAGCACGCCGAAAGCCGCGGCGCACAGCAGATACACGCCCGTGATCGCGGCGACCGACAGCAGGAAGCGCGGCGCCGCGCGGAAGAATTCGCGCGTGAAGTGCGCGCCGAGAGAAATGCCGATCAGCAGCTGTCCGGCGTTGACGACGACCGTCGGCAGCGACGAGAAGGTGTGCCCGGTTGCGGTGATCAGCGCCGCGGCCAGCAGCGGGCCGATCATCCAGCTGTTGGGCGAGCCGAGGCGCTGCATCGCCGCGGCGGCGCCCAGCGTCACCGCGACCAGCACCACGAAGCCCACGGGCTCGAAGGCGCGGGCAAGGGGCTGATACGGATCGACGCCATGCAGGCCGAGCCCGTTGAAGGTCAGTGGAACAACCAGCACCACCAGCATGATGCGCAGGCTGTGCGCGGCGGCGACGCGCTCGACCCGGCCACCATGCCGATGAGCCTGCATCGCCATCTCGCTCGCGCCGCCGATCGCCATCGCGAAGAAGGACGTCGTGGGATCGGAATCCGTCGTCCGCCGCAGCAGCCAGGCGCCGCCGGCTCCGAGCACGATTGCAAACAGCACCGCCAGGGCGAGCCACGGAGCGAGCCGCATCACCTCGCGCATCACGTCCGGGGAGAAGTACAGGCCGAGCGCGACGCCGATCGCCCACTGCCCCAGCTGGCGTGCGGCAGGGGGTGCGGCAAGACCACCGCGAAGCATGCTGACGAGCGCAACCGCAATTAGTGGCCCGATCAGCCACGGCAGCGGCGCGTGCAGCGCAACGAAGGCGAGTGCGCCGACCAGCGCGATCGCCAGCGTGACGAGCACGCGTGCGGCCTTCGAGGCGAGGTCGGCGCCCGGCAGCTCTGTTGTATCCGGGTCTGCAGCGTTCACGCGGCGGCGCGCCGCCGCTCACGCACGATGCGCACCACCCAGGGGACCAGCACCAGCGCCGCGGTGATCGCCAGCAGGGTCGCGGAGATCGGATGCGTGAAAAATACCGAGGGATCGCCCTGGCTGATCGCCAGCGCGCGGCGGAACTGCGACTCGGCCAGGGGGCCCAGAATCAGCCCGATGACGGCCGGTGCGACCGGGAAGCCCCAGCGCCGCATCACGAAGCCCAGCAGGCCGAAGACGTACAGCGTTGCGAGATCCACGACCGACTGGTGCAGGCTGTAGGCGCCGAGCGTGGCGAACACCAGGATGCCGGCGTACAGCAGCGGTCGCGGAATCATCAGCACTTTGACCCACAGGCCGATCAGCGGCAGGTTGAGGATCAGCAGCAGGATGTTGCCGATGTACATGCTCGCGATCAGTCCCCACACCAGCGCGCCCTGGGTCTG